>CAVSSL010000009.1:0-42478 GCA_963730585.1 uncultured Actinomycetota bacterium
AGAGCGCGAAACTGCCGAGATGCGCTCGGTCTCAGGCGGGATCGACCGTCTTCACCATGACGCAGTTCTTCAGCCCTTTGGGCCGGTCGTAGGTGAAGCCGAGCCGCTCGTAGAGTCGACGGGTGCCGTTGTAGAGAAACGACGACGACATCTTCTTGGTCTGGTTGGTCAGATCGTGGGGATAGCTCTCGACCCTCCCGCCGCCGGCCTGCGCAATCAGGTCCAGCGCACCGGTGATCGCCAGCTCCGTCACGCCCCGTCGCCGATGGCGCTTGTCGACGAAGACGCAGGTGATCCGGTAGTCGGGATCCGCGGTCTTGGTGGCGTCGTACTCTTTGCGGTGGTGGAGGGTGGGCAACTCGACCGGGGTGCCGTACTCAGCCCACGCGATGGCCTCGTCGCCGTCCATCACCAGCGCGGCGTGCGCCTTGCCCTGCTCGACGTAGGCCTTCTTCAGAGCTCGGTTGGCCTCCGCGCCCTGGCCGCGCTCGGGCCCGTCGGGGTGGAACCAGATGCACCAGCAGCCCCCGAAGATGCCGTTGTGCCGCTGCACCAGCGCATCGAAGGCGGACCAGGTATCGGGACTGAGAGGCGCGATGGTGTACGACGACTCGCTAGCCATGCGGCACCTTATCCCGCTGCGGCCGCGCGCCTCCGGTCAACCGAGTTGGCGCTTCAATCCTTCTTCGCAGCGGACACGTCGACGCAGACGATTCCCTTGTTGCCGTCCTGGTCGGCGATCACGGTGAGCGAGGGCGCGTTGCTGTCATCGACGACCGTCCCGCCCGCGGCGAGAGCGGCGGCGATCCGTTGCTCGGCCACCTCGGGCGCCACGTAGACCTCGACGTGGAACCGCTGACCCGGGGCCTCGTGCTCGTCGGCGTCCCCGAACCACAGGTTCGGTACGCGTCCCGTGGCATCCCGGATTTCGTCGCTCGGGGTCCCGCGTCCCTGGGACTCGGAGCTCCCGGTCAGCAGGGCGGCCCACACAGGGGCGATGGTCGCGGAGCGCGCCGTGTCGAGGCCGAGCTCGATGTCGCTGACCGAGGCAGGGTCGGCGCCGAGCCTGTGGTCGGCGGCGATCTCGGTGATCCGGCGCGCGAGGTCCACGTCCTGCTGGGTCACCCATTCGACGACATGCTCGGTGCCCTCGTCGTCGCGGAAGATGGCGTGGTCGCTGACCAGCTTGAGGTCGACGTACCCGCTGCCGATCGACACGCGCGGGTGGTGGCCGAGCGCGTCGCCCGCCTCGCCCACCGCCGCGACGAACCGTGCGCCGGTGCCGAAGTCGTCGACCAGGTAGCGGGCATGCAGTCCCTGGGCCAGCTTGCGCCAGTCCGTCAGGTTGGCCTCGGCGATCTGTTCGCCCCTCAGCATGTCCATGGACGGGACCCTATGCCTGATTCCGCCCGCAGCGCTGGCGCAACGAGTTGGGGCAAGCACCAGAGACGTCCCCTCATGGCTTGTCCGAAGAGTCGGTGTGGGGTTGTGAGCCGGCCGCGCTGGAGTCAGGGTCGTTGCCCCGTTGCCCTCCCGGGCCTGTCGCCATGTGTCGGGCTGCGTCGTTGACCATGGTCCGGTACACGATGTCGGAAAGTCCGGGGGTTGGAGCAGCAACACCCAGTGAGACCTTCGGCCCTGTCAGCGGCTGGCTGCAGGGGTGATGGTGGCGGAGTGGCCGCGGGTCTGCGGGTCGACCGCGTCGTGCATGCCTTCGGGGAGCGGGTGGCCCTCGACGGTGTCTCTTGCGCGGTCCCGCCGGGGCGCCTGACCGGGCTGCTGGGTCCCAACGGGGCGGGCAAGACGACGCTGATGCGCATCCTGCTCGGTGTGCTGACCCCCGACGGCGGGGAGGTGTGGCTCGACGGGGAGCGCCTGCAGGACGTGCACGACCGGCGGACGTGGGGCTACATGCCCCAGGAACGCGGCCTCTACCCGGCGATGGCTGCCGGGCCCCAGGTGGTGCACTTCGGCCGGCTGCACGGGCTGTCACGGGCCGAGGCCACCAGGCGGGCGCGTGACCTGCTCGAGGAGCTCGACCTCGGCGAGCGGTGGGCCGAGCGCACCGACCGGCTGTCGGGGGGCATGCAGCAGCGGCTGCAGCTGGCCGCGGCGCTGGTGCACGCCCCCGAGGTCGTCGTGCTCGACGAGCCCTTCGCCGGCCTCGACCCGGTGGCTGTGGAGAGCCTGTCGGTCATGCTGCGGCAGCGGGCCGCCGACGGGTGCCTGGTGCTGTTCTCGAGCCACCAGCTCGACCTCGTGCAGGACCTCTGCGAGGACATCGTGATGGTCGACCACGGCCGGACGGTGCTGGCGGGGGCGGTGTCCGAGCTGCGAGCCGCCTCCGGACAGCGACGGCTCCGGCTCCACGTCGAGAAGCCGAGCCGGGGTTGGCTGGCCGGCCTCGACGGCGTGCGGGTCATCAGCGACCACGCCGACGACCTCCGGCTGACGGTGCCGCGCGGCACCGACCCGCTGGTCGTCCTCGACGCGGCTCGATCGGCTGGCCGGGTGCTCGACTTCGGCCTCGAGCTGCCGACCCTCTCCGAGCTGTTCCTGACGGCAGTGGCCTCCGAGCCGGCGCTCGAGGAGGTCGGCCCATGAGCGAGGAGGTCGGCCCATGAGCTGGTGGCGCGGCACGGCGCTGGTCGCCCAGCGCAGCCTACTGGAGACGGTGCGCTCGCGGACGTTCCGCATCGTCACCGCCCTGCTGCTGGTCGCGTCGGCGGCGGCGGTCATCGTGCCGCAGCTGGTGCTCGACCAGCCCACGACCTACACGCTGGCCACGGTCGGCGAGGCTCCGCCGGAGCTCCGCGCGGCGCTGCAGTCCGCCGCCACCCGTGGGGACTTCACCGTCGAGTACGCCCCCCGGGGCGATGCGACGGCCGTGCGCGAGGCGGTGCGTGAGGGAGAGGCCACGGCCGGCCTCGCCGGAGACACCCTCTGGACCGGGCCCGAGGTCGACCACACGTTCCCCGTGCTCGTGGGCCAGACGGTCGTCACGATCGAGACGGTGGCGCGGCTGCGGGCGGCCGGGCTGACCGCGGAGGAGATCGCGCAGATCGCTGCGGTGCAGCCCCCACGGCAGGTGACCGTCGGCCGCGTCGACAGCGAGGAGCGTGCCGCCGTCGGCTTCGGCGTCGGGATCGCCCTCTACCTCGCGCTGACCTTCGCCGGCAGCGCCATCGCGACCGCCGTCGCGGTGGAGAAGTCCACCCGGGTCTCGGAGGTGCTGCTCGCGGTGCTGCACCCCAGCCAGATCCTCGTCGGCACCGTGGCAGCGGTCGGCACGGCCATCCTCGGGCAGCTGCTGGTGCTGGGGGCGCCCCTGGCGGTCGCGGTGCGCCTCGGCGAAGTCGGCCTGCCGAGCGTGGCCAGCAGTGACCTCGCCCTGGGCGTGGTGTGGTTCGCCCTCGGGTTCGCGCTCTACGCCTTCCTGTTCGCCGCGTCGGCAGCGTTGGTCGACAAGGTCACCGACGCCAGCGCTGCGGTCGCCCCGGTCACGACCGTGCTCGTCCTCGGCTACCTCCTGAGCGTGATCGTCGTGATGGGCGACCCGTCCAGCGCGTGGGGCACCGCCATCTCGATGTTCCCGCTCAGCGCTCCGCTGGCGATGCCGATCCGCTGGTCCGGCGGAGAGGTGCCGGTCTGGCAGCTGGTGACAGCCATGGCGCTCACCGCGGCCACCGCGGTGCTCCTCGTGTATGCCGGGTCGGCGGTCTACCGGCGTGCCCTCGTGATCACCGGGCACCGGGTGGGGTGGCGTGAGCTGTTGCGCCCCTCCGGTCACTGACCTCCACAGCGGGTCAGTGGCGGCGCTGGCGGGGGAGCAGAACCTCTTCGTAGAGCAGCAGCAGGCCGGCGGCGATCGGGATGGCGAGCAGCGCGCCGAGGATGCCGAGCAGCGTGCCGCCCGCCAGCGCCGCGACCACCGTGACCGCGCCGGGCACCGAGACGGTGCGCTGCATGATGCGCGGCACCACCACGTAGTTCTCGACCTGCTGGTACACGATGTAGTAGATGAGGGCGATGATCGCCTTGCGCGGCTCGTCGAAGAGGGCGACGGTGCACACGAGGCCGGCGCCCAGGGTGGCGCCCACCATGGGCACCAGCCCGAGGACGCCGACGAGCACGGCCAGCACGGCGGCATACGGGATGCCGACGATGGTCATCATGAGCCAGCTGAAGCAGGCGTTGATGGTCGCCACGGCGACCTGCCCGATCGCGTAGGAGCCCGTGCGCCGCATGATCTCCTCCGAGAGGGAGACCACGCGGGGCCGGCGGGTCGCGGGCACCATCGAGAACGCGGCGTGCTTGACCTTCGGCAGGTTGGCGAGGAAGAACAGCGTCAGGATCATCACGGTGAAGAACTGGAAGACACCGGTGACCACCGCACGCCCGGCGCCGAGCACGCCGCCGAAGACCTGGCTGAGGAACGCGCTGTCGGTGATGCGCTTGTTGAACTCCTCCGAGATCTTGTCGACCACCTGGTAGTCGCGGTCGACCTGGCGCACGACGCGGCTGTCGAGGACGTTGTTCACATAGGTCGGGGCCTCCTGCACCAGCTGGGTGCCCTGGTCGACGACCGGGGGCACCACCAGCAGGCCCAGCAGGGTGAAGACCACCAGCACCCCGGCGAACACGATCGCCACCGCCGCCGGCCGCTTGATCTCGCGACGGGTCAGGAACGACACGATCGGGTCGAGGGCGAGCGTGAGGAAGAAGGAGACGACGACCAGCGTGATGACGGTGCTGAGGCGGCCGATGAGGTGCCAGAGCCCGAGCGCGATGATGACGCCGAAGGCGCCGACGAAGCCGACGTAGAAGGGGGACTGGCGGTTCAGCGGTCGCCCGGCCCGGCCGAACCGCTGGCCCGCGGCCTCGCCCGGAGCCTCGCCAGCGGCCTCGCCGCGAGCCTCGCCCGCGGCTGCACCCGCGGCCTCACCGCGAGCCTCCCCAGGAGCGGCGCCACCAGCCGGTGCCCCAGCCGGTGCCCCAGCCGACGCTCTGGACGTCGCTCCGGCGGCAGCCGCGGTCGCAGCGCCCGGGGCGGGTGCGCCGACCGGCGTCGTGGCGCCCTCGACGGGGGGCAGCACGGTGGAGAGCAGGTCGCGCTGGAGCCGCACGTCCTCCTCGCCGACCTGCCCGGGCACCTCGCCCCACGGCCGGTTGCTCTCCCGGAGTGCCTCGCGCTGCCTGCGCCGGAACTCCCTCCACCGATCCCACATATGACGGACCTCCCGCGGCGAGCCTAGTGCCACGGGAGGTCCGTCACGGGTGGGACCCGCGGGTCCGCTCAGGCGTTGCGGAACCTGTTGATCGCGCTCAGGTGGGTCTGCCGCTTGGCCTCGTTGGTGACGCCGAGCCCCGGCTCGGGGGAGAGCGTCAGCACGCCGACCTTGCCCTGGTGCAGGTTCCGGTGGACGTCGTAGGAGGCCTGGCCGACCTCCTCCATGGAGTAGGTCTTCGACAGCGTCGGGTGGATCAGCCCGCGGCTGATGAGGTCGTTCGCCTCCCAGGCCTCGCGGTAGTTGGCGAAGTGCGAGCCGATGATGCGCTTGAGGCTCATCCAGAGGTAGCGGTTGTCGTACTCGTGCATGTAGCCGCTGGTCGAGGCGCAGGTGACGATGGTGCCGCCCTTGCGCGCGACGTAGACCGAGGCGCCGAAGGTCTCGCGGCCCGGGTGCTCGAAGACGATGTCGACGTCCTTGCCACCGGTGAGCTCGCGGATGCGGGCGCCGAGGCGCTTCCACTCCTTGGGGTCCTGGGTGGTCTCGTCCTTCCAGAACTTGTAGCCCTCGGCGTTGCGGTCGATGACCAGCTCGGCGCCCATCTTCCGGCAGATCTCCGCCTTGTCGGGGGAGGAGACCACGCAGACCGGGGTCGCACCGCCGGCGAGCGCCATCTGGGTGGCGTAGGAGCCGAGGCCGCCCGAGGCGCCCCAGATGAGCACCGTGTCGCCGAGCTTCATGCCCGCGCCGTTGCGCGAGACGAGCTGGCGGTATGCCGTGCTGTTCACCAGGCCGGGGGAGGCGGCCTCCTCCCAGGTCAGGTGGTCGGGCTTGGGCATCAGCTGGTTGGTCTTGACGATGGCCAGCTCGGCGAGGCCGCCGAAGTTGGTCTCGAAACCCCAGATCCGCTGCTCCGGGTCGAGCATCGTGTCGTTGTGGCCGTCGGCGCTCTCGAGCTCGACGGAGAGGCAGTGGGCGACGACCTCCTGGCCCGGCTTCCACTTGTGCACCCCGGGCCCGGTCCGCAGCACGACGCCGGCGAGGTCGGAACCGACGATGTGGTACGGCAGGTCGTGGCGCTTGGCGTACTCGGAGGTGCGGCCGTAGCGCTCGAGGAAGCCGAACGTCGAGACCGGCTCGAAGATCGAGGTCCAGACGGTGTTGTAGTTGATGGCGCTGGCCATCACGGCGACGAGCGCCTCGCCGGGCGCCAGCTCGGGCAGCGGCACCTCGTCGACGTGCAGCGACTTGCGGGGGTCCTTGTCGCGGCTGGCGAGGCCCTCGAACATGTCCACCTCGTCCTTGTGGACGGTGACGGCGCGATAGGTCTCGGGAACGGCCAGACCGGCATACGTCTCTTCGGTGCGGTCGCCCGAGAGGATGGCGTCGCGGATCTCCTGCATCACGGGGAACTCCTCGGCGTTGATGGAGCGGGACACTTGAGCTGGGCCGAACCTAGTGCGGCCCCTGCGCGGCGGGACGGCGAGTGAGACGGCGGTCACCCGGTGACCTGTCTCACGTGACGACGCCACCGCCCGTAACGGCGCTGTCGGCACGCGGCGTCCTCTCTTTCGGCCATGCGGGACACGGGAGGCGGCTTACCCACCCATAATCGGGGCCTCGGGGTTGACGTGTCCGAGGAATCGAGAGCGGGAGTTTCCGGTGCGGCGAGCAGTCAGGGCGGCAGGAGCCGTGGTGGCCGCTGCCGCGGTGCTCGGCACCGGCTCGCTCGCCTTCGGCCCCGCCGAGCTCGCGGTCGACCCGGTGCTCATCACTCCCTCGAGCTGGCAGGCCGACACCGGCACCCGCGCCGGCGCCGCGAGGGCGGCCGCCACCGACGAGTGGCTCGCGGCGGGCCGGGTGCCGGGGGCAGGCACCCGCTGGGAGGACATGTCGCGGACCGCGCTCGCCGACCTGCGCGAGCTGGTGCGCCCCAACGGCGCGGTGCTGGCCGGGGCCGCCGACCGCTGGGAGTACGTCTGGCCGCGCGACAGCGCCTTCGTCGCGGTCGCGCTCGCCGAGACCGGTCACCCCGAGGAGGCCACCCGGGTCCTCGGCTTCCTCGACCGGCTGCGGCTCGACCCCGAGAAGGGCTTGGAGGCGCGCTACCACCTCGACGGCTCCGGCCCGCCGGACGACCGCGAGCGGCAGCTCGACGGGTGCGGGTGGGTGCTGTGGGCGCTCGAGCGGGTGCACCGGGTGGAGGGCACCGTCGCGGAGTCCTTCGCGGGGATGCAGGACCGCTGCACCGACCACCTGCTCGCGGTCACCGACCGCGGCGACCGGCTGCCGCCCGCCTCGCCCGACTACTGGGAGGTGGGCGAGTGGCGCACCACCCTCGGCACGGCGGCGCCGGTGCTCGCCGGCCTCACCCACAGCGCCGAGCTGTATGCCGTGCGCGGCCTCCCGGGGCGCGCCGACCGGGTGCGGGCGGCCGCGGTGCGCCTGGGGCGGGAGGTGCACCGGCACTTCGGGTCGGAGTACGAGCGGTACGGCGGCAGCGGCGGGCTCGACGCGGCGGTGGCGATGCTCATGCCGCCGTTCACGGCGGAGCGCCACGGCGTCGTCGCGGCGTGGGACCGCTACCAGGTGGACGCGCTGCGCAACGCCGGCGGGCTCGCCCCCGGCACGTCGTGGAAGCAGGACGGCGTCTCCTGGACGCCGGAGACGGCGCTGGTCGCCTACACCGCCGCCGCGTCGGGGAGGCGGGGCTCGGCGGCATACTGGCTCGACTGGCTGGACGAGCACCGCACGGCCTGGGGGAGCCTGCCGGAGAAGGTGACGGCCAGCGGCAGGCCCGCCGGACCGGGACCGCTGGCGTGGACGGCGGCGCTGGTGGTGCTGTCGCTCGCCGAGCTCGACGACGCGCCACCCGCCACCTGAGGCCGGCCCTCGTCGTCCGGGCTCCTCGACCTGGCTCCTCGCTGGGGCCCTAGTGCGCCGCGTCCTTGGCCGGCTCGACCAGCTCGACGAGGATGCCGCCGGCGTCCTTGGGGTGGATGAAGTTGATCCGCGAGCTCGACGTGCCCCGCTTGGCCTCCGGGTAGAGCAGGCGGACACCTCGCTCGCGCAGCACCGCGCTGACGGCGTCGACGTCCTCGACGCGGTAGGCCATCTGCTGGATCCCGGGGCCCGAGCGGTCGAGGAACTTCGCGATCGTCGACTCGGGGGAGAGCGGCGCCAGGAGCTGGATGCAGGAGCCGGAGTCGCCCACGGCCATCATGGCCTCGCGGACGCCCTGCTCCTCGTTGACCTCCTCGTGGGCCAGCGTCATGCCGTAGGTGTCGCGGTAGAACGCGATGGCCTCGTCGAGGTCGGCCACGGCGACGCCGACGTGGTCGATGGCGGTGAACAGCGGGGTCGGGACGGCACTCATGCGCGCAGCCTAGAGGCGGCCGGGACCACGACCGTGGAGCTGTGAGGCAGCCCATAGACTGGCCCCCATGTCTTCACTGTCCAGGGACGACGTCGCGCACCTCGCCGGCCTCGCCCGCATTGACCTCTCCGACGCCGAGCTCGACAAGATGGTCGGCGAGCTGTCGGTGATCCTCGAGTCCGTCGCCAAGGTGCAGCAGGCCGGCGCCGAGGACGTGCCGCCGATGTCGCACCCCATGCCGCTGACCAACGTGACGCGTCCCGACGAGGTCCGCCCCTCCCTCGCGGCCGACGCAGCGCTCGCGATGGCACCCGCCTCGGAGCTGCAGCGCTTCTCCGTGCCCCGCATCCTCGCCGAAGACTGATCCGCGCCGAAGACTGACAGGACGTTCCCACCCGTGAGCACCGACATCACCCGCTCCAGCGCGGCCGAGATCGCTGACGCGCTCGCCCGCCGCGAGGTCAGCTCCGTCGAGGTCACCTCGGCCCACCTCGACCGGATCGCCGCCGTCGACGGCGA
Source organism: uncultured Actinomycetota bacterium (assembly GCA_963730585.1). Lineage (GTDB taxonomy): Bacteria > Actinomycetota > Actinomycetes > Actinomycetales > Dermatophilaceae > Pedococcus_A. The sequence continues at coordinate 9,127 of CAVSSL010000009.1, forward strand.
CGTGCACGCCTTCCTCCACGTCGACGCCGAGGGCGCGCTCGCCGCGGCCCGCGAGGTCGACGACCGCCGCGCCGCCGGCGAGGAGCTGCACGTCATGGCCGGCGTGCCGATCGCCGTCAAGGACGTCATGGCCACCAAGGGCCTGCCGACCACCTGCGGCTCCAAGATCCTCGAGGGCTGGATCCCGCCCTACGACGCCACGCTCGTCGCGCGCCTGCGTGCCGCCGGCATGCCGATCCTCGGCAAGACCAACATGGACGAGTTCGCGATGGGCTCCTCCACCGAGCACTCGGCCTACGGCCCCACCCGCAACCCGTGGGACCTCGACCGCATCCCCGGCGGCTCGGGCGGTGGCTCCTCCGCCGCCGTGGCCGCGTTCGAGGCGCCGCTGGCGATCGGCACCGACACCGGCGGCTCGATCCGCCAGCCCGCGGCCGTGACCGGCACGGTCGGCACCAAGCCGACCTACGGCGGCGTCTCCCGCTACGGCCTCGTCGCCCTGGCCTCCAGCCTCGACCAGGCCGGCCCGTGCTCGCGCACCGTGCTCGACGCCGCGCTGCTGCACTCGGTCATCGGTGGCCACGACCCGCTCGACTCCACCTCCATCGACGCGCCTGCCCCGCCGGTCGTCGAGGCGGCCCGTCGCGGCGACGTCAAGGGCATGCGGATCGGCGTCGTCAAGGAGCTCGGCGGCGAGGGCTACCAGCCCGGCGTGCGCGCCCGCTTCGACGAGTCGGTGCAGCTGCTGGTCGACGCCGGGGCCGAGGTCGTCGAGGTCTCCTGCCCGAGCTTCGACTTCGCGCTGGCGGCCTACTACCTCATCCTCCCGAGCGAGGCGTCGTCGAACCTCGCCAAGTTCGACGCCATGCGCTACGGCCTGCGCGTGCTGCCCGAGGGGGTCGACGACCCGAGCGCCGAGCAGGTCATGGCCGCGACCCGCGACGCCGGCTTCGGCGACGAGGTCAAGCGCCGCATCATCCTCGGCACCTACGCGCTGAGCTCCGGCTACTACGACGCCTACTACGGCCAGGCCCAGAAGGTGCGCACGCTCATCTCGCGCGACTTCGCCGCGGCGTTCGACAAGGTCGACGTGCTCGTCAGCCCCACCGCGCCGACGACGGCGTTCCGGCTCGGCGAGAAGCTCGACGACCCGATGGCCATGTACCTCAACGACATCGCCACCATCCCGGCCAACCTCGCCGGGGTGCCGGGCATGTCGCTGCCGAGCGGTGTCGCCGACGAGGACGGCCTGCCCACCGGCATCCAGATCCTGGCCCCGGCCACCGAGGACGCCCGCCTCTACCGGGTCGGCGCCGTGCTCGAGAAGCTGCTCGTCGAGCAGTGGGGCGGCCCCCTGCTGGCGAAGGCACCCCAGCTGACCGCGAAGGGAGCGTGAGCGGCATGAGCACCGCCACCACCGAGCCCGTCCTGTCCTACGACGAGGCGCTGGCGAAGTTCGACCCCGTGATGGGCCTCGAGGTCCACGTCGAGCTGAACACCCACACCAAGATGTTCTGCGGGTGCGCCACCGGTTTCGGCGCCGAGCCGAACACCCAGGTCTGCCCGGTCTGCCTCGGCCTGCCCGGCGCCCTGCCGGTGGTCAACGAGAAGGCCGTCGAGTCGGCGATCCGCATCGGCCTGGCGCTGAACTGCGAGATCGCGGAGTGGTGCCGGTTCGCCCGGAAGAACTACTTCTACCCGGACATGCCGAAGAACTTCCAGACCTCGCAGTACGACGAGCCGATCGCCTTCAACGGCCACCTCGACGTCGAGCTCGAGGACGGCACGACCTACCGCGTCGAGATCGAGCGCGCCCACATGGAGGAGGACACCGGCAAGAGCCTGCACGTCGGTGGCGCCACGGGCCGCATCCACGGCGCCGAGTACTCGCTCGTCGACTACAACCGCGCCGGCATCCCCCTCATCGAGATCGTCACCAAGCCGATGACCGGTGCGGGCGAGCGCGCCCCCGAGGTCGCCAAGGCCTACGTCGCGGCCCTGCGTGACCTCCTGCGCGCCCTGCACGTCTCGGACGTCCGCATGGAGCAGGGGTCGCTGCGCTGTGACGCCAACGTCTCGCTGCGTCCCCGTGCCGCGGAGGGCCAGTCGCAGGACGAGGTGCCGCTCGGCATCCGCACCGAGACCAAGAACGTCAACTCGCTGCGCTCCGTGGAGCGGGCGGTGCGCTACGAGATCTGCCGTCACGCGGCGATCCTCGAGGCGGGTGGCTCCATCACCCAGGAGACGCGGCACTGGCACGAGGACACCGGTGTCACGACCAGCGGACGTGAGAAGTCCGACGCGGAGGACTACCGCTACTTCCCCGAGCCCGACCTGGTGCCGGTCGCGCCGACCCGCCAGACCGTCGAGGCCCTGCAGCAGACCCTGCCCGAGCCGCCCGCCCAGCGGCGCAAGCGGCTCCAGGCCGACTGGGGCTTCTCCGACCTCGAGATGCGCGACGTCGTCAACGCCGGCGCCGTCGAGCTCATCGAGCTCTCGGTCGAGGCTGGCGCCACCCCCGCGGGCGCGCGCAAGTGGTGGACCGGTGAGCTGGCTCGCCGCGCCAACGCCGAGGGCCAGGGCGGTCGACGAGTTCGGCGTCACGCCCGAGCACGTCGCCGAGCTCGACACGATGGTCAAGGACGGCCGCCTCAACGACTCCATGGCCCGCCAGGTGCTCGACGGCGTCATCGCCGGCGAGGGGTCGCCGGTCGAGGTCGCCGATGCCCGCGGGCTCGAGCTCGTGCAGGACGACGGCGCCCTCGAGGCCGCGGTCGACAAGGTCATCGAGGCGAACCCCGATGTGGCGGAGAAGGTCCGCGGCGGCAAGGTGCAGGCCGCCGGTGCGCTGATCGGCCAGGTCATGAAGGAGATGAAGGGCCAGGCCGACGCCGGCAAGGCCCGCCAGATCATCCTGGAGCGCCTCGGCGCCGGCTGACCTCCCGGCCGACGACTCGGTATGCCGCGTGGGCCGGCACTCGTGGTGACCTCACCCCGGGTGCCGGCCCACCGGCATACCCGGGGCTTGGGAGCTCGTCAGCGGCGGCCGCCGCCGAGGAGTCCGCCGAGCACGTCGGTGATGATGTTGCCGCTGCTCCCACCGCCCTGCTGACCGCCGACGGCGCCGCCGAGCACCTGGCCGAGGACGTCCTGCAGCGCACCGCCACCGGATCCCTGCTGGGCGCGCCCCCCGCCGAGCACCTGCTGGGTCAGCCACGACAGCACGATCGGGGCGAGCAGGGGGATGAGCTTGGCGACGAGGCCGCTGCTGACGCCTCCCACACCGCTCAGCCGGCTGGCCACCTGCTCCTCGTTGTCGCCGAAGATGTGGTGGGCGATCTTCTGGCCGTCGGCCTCGTCGACGTCGTCGAGGTTGACGCCGCCCTCGACGAGGGCGCCGTCGTGCTGGCCGAGGGCGTCCGTGATCGAGGAGGCGCCGGCCGGGTCGGCGGCGTTGGCCTGCAAGCCGCCCAGCAGGGCGGGCAGGGCCGTGCGGGCAGCGCGCTCGACCTCGTCCGGATCGGCCCCGACCCGCTGCGCGAGCTCGTCCACGGGTATGGCGGCCATGATCTCCTCGACTGCGGACATGGGTTTTCCTCTCTGACGGTTCAGGACAGCGTGGACACGGGGATGACGAGCAGCTTGTCGTCGTCCTGTGCGGGGTTGCCGCGGGCGGTGTTGTTCGTCAGCACCCAGAGGCGGCCGTCCGGGCCGACGACGACGTCGCGCAGCCGGCCGTACTCGCCGCGCAGCAGCCGTCTCGGCTGCCCGGCGGCGCCGTTTCGGGTCGGTACGCGCCAGAGCGACTCACCGCGCAGGGCAGCCATCCAGACGGTGCCGTCGGCGGTGACGGCGATGCCGCTGGGAGAGGCCTCATCCGTGCGCCACTGGCGCAGCGGGTCGACGAAGCCGCTGCGACCGGCGCGGCCCTCGACGACCGGCCACCCGTAGTTGGCCCCGGGTTTGATGAGGTTGAGCTCGTCCCAGGTGTTCTGGCCGAACTCGCTGGCGAACATCCGCCCCTGCCGGTCCCACGCAATGCCCTGCACGTTGCGGTGGCCGTAGGACCAGACCGGTGAGCCGCCGAACGGGTTGCCCGGAGCGGCCTTGCCGTCCTTGGTGATCCGCAGGATCTTGCCGCCGAGCGAGCCACGGTCCTGCGACGCGGGGCGGTTGCCGGCGTCGCCGGTCGTGACGTAGAGGTAGCCGTCCGGCCCGAACTTCAGGCGGCCACCGTTGTGGTTGCCCGCCTTCGGTATGCCGGTCAGCACCGGTGTGGGGCGGCTCGCCTTCCCGTTCGCGAACCTCATGCGCACCACGCGGTTGTCGCTGCTTGCGGTGAGGTACAGGAAGATCGAGCGGTCCTTGGCGAAGGCGGGGGAGACCGCCACCCCGAGCAGCCCGCCTTCGCCGCCGGGGTCCACGCCCGGCACCCGGCCGAGGTTCACCGTGCGACCACCCTCCCTCACGTGCAGGAGCTGGGCCCGGTCGCGCGTGGTCACCAGCGCCGAACCGTCGGGCAGGAACGCCAGCGACCACGGCACATCGAGGTTCCTGGCGACCGTGCGACGCACGCTGGCCGCTGCGGTGGCGATCGACGACTGCGTGCCGCTGGTCGAGGGGCTCTGGCTCGGCCCGGAGCTCGGGTCCGCAGGGGTGCCGGCGGACGTCGACCCGGAACTCGAGGGCGTGACGAGCGAGGGTGCCACCACGCCCTCGTCGCCTCCAGTGCCGACCGAGCACGCGCCCGCCACCAGGGCAGGCGCGAGGAGCGCGGCCAGGGCGACGCGTCGGGTGCGCATGCCCCATTGTGGGCCCGACCTGCTGAGCCACGCCTGTGAGCCGCCCGCGCTCCCCGCCGGATCCCGGTCGGGATAGCGTCTCGGGACATGACGGTGGTGTCGCTGCCCGGCCAGGACTGGATCGACGAGGTGGGGCCCGTGCCCGGGCTCGAGCTCGTGCCGTGGTCGATGGACGGCCCGCCCGATCGCGCCGACGAGATCCACTTCGTCGTGCCGCCCTACATGGGGGCTGGGAAGCGGGTGGGCGCCCTCGCCCACACGCCGGGTGTCGAGGTCGTGCAGCTGCTGAGTGCCGGCTACGACGACGTGCTCGCGCAGCTGCCCTCCGGCGTGGTGCTGGCCAACGCGGCCGGAGTGCACGACGCGTCGACCGCCGAGCTGGCCGTCGCCCTGGCCCTGGCCTCCCTGCGTGGGGTGCCGGATTTCGTTGTGGCGCAACGCGAAGGCCGGTGGGTGTCGCCGGGCATGCTGCCCGCCCTGGCCGACAAGCGGGTGCTGGTGCTCGGCTACGGCTCGATCGGCCGGGCGGTCGTGCAGCGGCTGCTGCCCTTCGAGGTGGAGGTCACCGCGGTCGCCAGCCGCCAGCGCGACGGTGACGAGCTGGTGGCCACGGTGCACGGCGTCGACGAGCTGCCGCACCTGCTGCCGCACCACGACGTGGTCGTCGTCATCGTGCCGCTCTCGGAGGCCACGCGCGGGCTCGTCGACGCGGAGTTCCTCGCGGCGATGCCCGACGGCGCCCTGCTCGTCAACGTCGCCCGCGGCCCCGTCGTCGACACCGACGCGCTGGTGGCCGAGACCTCCTCGGGGCGCCTGCTGGCGGCGCTCGACGTCACCGACCCCGAGCCGCTGCCGCCGGACCACCCGCTGTGGACGTCCCCTGGCGTGCTCATCTCGCCGCACGTCGGCGGCGCCACGTCGGCCTTCCGGCCACGCGCCGTGCGCCTGCTGCGTGACCAGCTGCGCGCGTATGCCGCGGGGGAGCCGCTGCGCAACATCGTCCACGAGGGCTGACGGCTCTCGTGTGGTGACCCGAAGTCCCAGACCTCGGGTCTCCCGCGCCTCGGACGCCCGAAGTCTGGGACCTCGGGTCATCGGAACGGGGGTCTCAGAGCCCCTCGACGGCCCGGTGGACCGCGGTCAGGCTGCGCTCGACGTCGCTCGTCGTGGTCGACCAGTTGCTCACCGAGATGCGCAGCACGCTGCGGCCGTGCCAGCTCGACCCGGTCATCCAGGCGGTGCCGTCGGCGAGCAGGCGGCGGCCCACCTCCTGGGTGCGCTCGTCGCTGCCGAACGCCGCGCACACCTGCGTGAAGACGACGTCGTTGAGCACCTCGGCTCCGGGGATCTCGCGCAGGCCCATGGCGAACGCCGAGGCGTGGCGGCACAGCCGGTCGACGAGCTCGGCGACGCCCGCGCGCCCCAGCGACCGCAGCACCGCCCAGACGGGGAAGGCTCGTCCGCGCCGGGAGATCTCGGGCACCTTGTCGAACGGCTCGCCCGCCTCGTCGTGCACGAGATAGGCCCCGTGCATGCCCATCGAGGCCCGGACGGCGGCGGGGTCGCGGACGATGGCCAGGCCGCTGTCGTAGGGGACGTTCAGCGTCTTGTGGGCGTCGGTCGCCCAGGAGTCGGCGCCGTCGACGCCCGCGACGAGGTGCCTGCGCGACGGGGCCGCGCCGGCCCAGAGGCCGAAGGCGCCGTCGACGTGCACCCAGGCGCCGTGCTCCCGCGCGGCGGCAAGGGCGTCGGGGAAGGGGTCGAACGCGCCCGAGTGGACGTTGCCGGCCTGGAGCACCACGACCGTCGGCCCGGACGGCCCACGCGCCAGGGCCTCGTGCAGGGCGTCGGCCCGCAGGCGCCCCTGCGCGTCGACGGCCACCGGCTCCGGCGCACCCAGCCCGAGGTAGCGCAGCGCGAGGTCGACGGTGTCGTGCCGCTCCGCGCCGACCAGCACGCGCACCCGCGGCCCGCCGTTGAGGCCACGCTGCGCGACGTCCCACCCGGCTCGGCGCAGCACGGTGTCGCGACCGGCGGCCAGGCAGGTGAAGTTCGCCATCGTCGCGCCGGTGACGAACCCGACCGCGCTCCCGGCCGGCAGGCCGAGCAGGTCGACCAGCCACGCACTCGTGACGTCCTCCACGGCGCTGTGGGCCGGCGTCACCCGGCGCAGGCCGGAGTTCTGGTCCCAGGCGCTCACCAGCCAGTCGGCTGCCAGGGCGGCCGGGTGGGTGCCGCCGATGACGAACCCGAAGAAGCGGCCCGACGGCATACCGGTCAGGCCCGCGTCGCAGGCCTTGGCGAGGAGGTCCACGACGGCGGCCGGGTCGGAGCCCTGCTCGGGCAGCTCCGGGCCGAGCGCCTCGACGACCTCCTCGATCGTCGCCTGGGGCGGCACCGGGCGGCTGTCGAGCGACGACAGCCACGCCAGCGCGTGCTGGTGCGCGTGGCCGAGCGCGTCGAGCGCCGACGGCGGCTGGTCCATGCGTGCAGTGTGCTCCCCGGCTGCGGGGCGCACCAGATGCAGGAGGACCGGGCGTGGAGGGTCCAGACGGGGGTCGACACGCGCGCGGAAAAGCGGGTGTCCGGTGACTCGCGCGGTGCCATGCTGGCGGGATGACCGAGACCATCGTCGGCATCGGTACCCGCAAGGGCCTCTGGCTCGCGCGCAGCACCGACCGTGCCAGCTGGCAGATCGAGGGGCCCCACTTCCTGATGAGCGAGGTGCTCTCGCTCCTCTTCGACACCCGGGCCGGCCGGAACCGGCTGCTCGTGGGGTTCCGCTCCTCGCACTGGGGGCCCTCGCTGCAGCACAGTGACGACCTGGGCCGCACGTGGGTGGAGCACCCGGAGGGCTCGATCCGCTTCCCGGAGGACACCGACACGGCGCTGAAGGCGACCTGGCAGCTGGTGGCCGACCCGCACGACGACGACGTGGTCTGGGCAGGCACCGAGCCGCAGGGGCTGTGGCGCAGCGAGGACGCAGGCGAGACCTTCACGCTCAACCGCGGGCTGTGGGACCACCCGCACCGGCCCGAGTGGGGGGAGGGCGCCGGCGGCGGTGCCATCCACACGGTGCTGCCGAGCCCGACCGACCCGCAGTCGATGCTCGTCGCCATGAGCACCGGCGGCGTCTACAACAGCCGTGACGGCGGCGCGTCGTGGGCGCCGGGCAACACCGGCATCCACGCCTACTTCATGCCTCACGACGAGTGGCCCGAGTTCGGCCAGTGCGTCCACAAGGTGGCCCGCGACCCGGTGACGCCCACCCGGCTCTACTGCCAGAACCACCGAGGCGTCTACCGCTCGGAGGACGACGGCGTCACGTGGCAGTCCATCGAGGAGGGCCTGCCCACCAACTTCGGCATGACGGTGGTCTCCCACCCGAACCGCGGTGACACCCTCTGGCTGGTGCCCATCACGTCCGACTACCAGCACGTCCCGCCCGGCGCCCAGCTGCAGACCCAGCGCTCCGACGACGCCGGCCGCACGTGGCGCACCCAGACCACAGGTCTGCCGCACACGTGGACCAACGTGCTGCGCGACGCCGCCTGCACGGACGGCGACCCCGACCAGCCGGGGCTCTACGTCGGCACCCGCAACGGCGAGGTCTACGCGAGCACCGATGGGGGAGAGTCGTTCTCGCTGCTGGCGACGCAGCTGCCCGACGTCTACTGCGTCCGCGCCCTGACCGTGGCATGACCGGCATGACCGCCCGCGTCGTCATCCCCGGAGTGCTCCGCGACCTCGCCGGCGGCGCGCACGAGCTCACGGTCGACCTGGCCGAGCCCGCCCCGCTCGCCGAGGTGCTCGACGGCGCCTTCGAGCCCTGGCCCATCCTCAACTCGCGGATCCGCGACGAGCGGGGCGAGATCCGCCGGCACGTCAACGTGTTCGTCGACGGCGCGGACGCCAAGCGCGCCCAAGGGGTCCGCACGCCGGTCGGGCCCGCGTCGACCGTCCACGTCATCAACGCCGTCTCCGGGGGCTGAGCGCCGCGCCGCACGTCTCCCACCGATGACGTAGGCGAGCTCTGGCGTGTCCCCGCCGGCTGGGCCATGCTCGGGGCATGACCCTCGCCGGCGATGACAAGGTGCTCATCCTCTTCCGCCACGCCAAGGCCGAGCAGGCGCCCGGCAAGCCCGACCATGACAGGGAGCTCACCGGTCGTGGCCGCCGTGACGCCGCCGCCGCGGGTCGCTGGCTGCACGACAACGGGTTCGGCCCCGAGCTCGTGCTGTGCTCGCCGGCCCTGCGCACCCGCCAGACGTGGGAGGCGGCTGCCGACGGAGGGGCCTGCGGCGAGGAGGTCGACTACGACCGGCGGCTCTACTCCGGCGGGGTCGACGGGACGCTCGAGGCGGTGCGCGAGTCCGGCGAGGCCCAGGTGGTGCTCGTCGTGGGACACAACCCCACGTTGGCCGCCCTGGCGAGCGGTCTCTCCGAGGGAGACGGCTCCACCGCTGCCCACGAGTGCCTGGCCGCAGGCTTCCCCACCTCCTCGGTCGCCGTGCTGGGCTACTCGGGGAAGTGGGACAGCCTCGCCTTCGGCGGCGCGTCACTCCTGAGGTGCCACGTCAACAGGGGGTGAAGGCGGGGGCGACCCCGCGGCATACCGTCACCCTGCCCCCGCGGGGCGGGCAGCGCCGCGTGCGCTGGGTCGCTCACAAAGCGAGACCGCTGTCCCACGTCGTGGACGCCCGGCCTAGACTGCGCCCATGACGACCACGGATCCCCGCACCTTCGACGGCGTCGACATCAAGCCCCGCAGCCGCGACGTCACCGACGGCCTCGAGAAGACCGCGGCGCGAGGGATGCTGCGGGCGGTCGGGCTCGGCGACGAGGACTTCGCCAAGCCGCAGATCGGCGTGGCCAGCTCGTGGAACGAGATCACCCCCTGCAACCTCTCCCTCGACCGCCTCGCCAAGGCGGTCAAGGACGGCGTGCACGCCGGTGGCGGCTACCCGCTCGAGTTCGGCACCATCTCCGTCTCCGACGGCATCTCGATGGGCCACGAGGGCATGCACTTCTCGCTCGTCAGCCGCGAGATCATCGCCGACTCGGTCGAGACCGTGATGAGCGCCGAGCGCCTCGACGGCTCCGTGCTGCTCGCCGGCTGCGACAAGTCGCTGCCGGGCATGCTCATGGCCGCTGCCCGCCTCGACCTCGCGTCGGTGTTCCTGTATGCCGGCACCATCCTGCCGGGGATCGCCAAGCTCTCGGACGGCACCGAGAAGGAGGTCACGATCATCGACGCCTTCGAGGCGGTCGGGGCGTGCACGGCAGGCAAGATGTCACGCGAGGACGTCGACGCCATCGAGCGCGCGATCTGCCCGGGCGAGGGGGCCTGCGGCGGCATGTTCACCGCGAACACCATGGCGACCGTGGCCGAGGCGATGGGGATGTCGGTGCCGGGCTCGGCGGCACCGCCGGCGACCGACCGCCGCCGCGACGCCTACGCCCGCAGGTCGGGCGAGGCCGTCGTCAACCTGCTGCGCCGTGGGATCACGGCCCGCGACATCATGACCAAGGAAGCCTTCGAGAACGCCATCGCCGTGGTCATGGCCTTCGGTGGCTCGACGAACGCCGTGCTGCACCTGCTGGCGATCGCGAACGAGGCCGAGGTGGACCTCACGCTGGGCGACTTCAAGCGGATCGGCAGCAAGGTGCCGCACCTCGCCGACGTGAAGCCGTTCGGTCGCTTCGTCATGAAGGACATCGACCACATCGGCGGCATCCCGGTCGTCATGAAGACGCTGCTCGACGCCGACCTGCTCCACGGCGACTGCCTCACCGTGACCGGCAAGACCGTGGCGGAGAACCTCGACGAGCTCAAGCCACCGCACATCGACGGCCGCGTCATCCGCGAGATGTCGCAGCCGATCCACCGCACCGGCGGGCTGACCATCCTCGCCGGGTCGCTGGCCCCCGAGGGCGCGGTCGTGAAGTCGGCCGGCTTCGACGAGGAGGTGTTCGAGGGCACCGCCCGCGTGTTCAACGGTGAGCGCGCCGCCATGGATGCCGTCGAGGACGGCTCGCTGAAGCCGAAGGACGTCGTGGTCATCCGCTACGAGGGACCCAAGGGCGGTCCCGGCATGCGCGAGATGCTCGCGGTCACGGGCGCGATCAAGGGCGCGGGCCTGGGCAAGGACGTCCTGCTCCTCACCGACGGCCGCTTCTCCGGCGGGACCACCGGCCTGTGCGTCGGCCACGTGGCACCGGAGGCGGTCGACGAGGGGCCGATCGCCTTCGTGCGCGACGGTGACCCGATCCGCCTCGACGTCGCGAACGGCACGCTCGACCTGCTGGTCGACGACGCCGAGATGCAGCGTCGCCGGTCGGAGGGGGTCACCCACCCCGAGCCGAAGTACACGCGCGGCGTGCTGGCGAAGTACCGCAGGCTCGTCGGCAGCGCCTCGGGTGGCGCCGTCTGCTCCTGATCTCGGCGGAGGGCCCGGCCGGTGACTGAGACCACAGGTCCGGATCCCGAGACCCGAAGTCTCATCCATTGACACGCAATGGGGCGTGGGGGACAGTGCTGGTGTGTCACGAATTCTCGTACTCACCTAGCGCGTTTGCTCAGCCGAGCAGACGCGCCACCCCTTCTGTCCCCGCAGGGACGAAGGGTTTTTTTGTGCCAGTGCAACACCATCGACACCCGTCGGTGGCTCTCGGAGAAAGCGATCGGTGACGAAGTGAGCGACGCCAAGCCGGCAGCACCATCCCCGGCCCAGCTGGCCCAGCAGGCCCGTGCCAAGACCCCTGTCGAGGTCACCGGCGCGCAGAGCCTGGTGCTCTCCCTCGAGGCGATGGACGTCGACACCGTGTTCGGCATCCCCGGCGGTGCGATCCTGCCGGCCTACGACCCGCTGCTCGACTCGGTGAAGGTGCGCCACATCCTCGTCCGGCACGAGCAGGGTGCCGGCCACGCGGCCGAGGGCTACGCCAGCGCCACAGGCAAGGTCGGTGTCTGCATGGCGACCTCCGGCCCCGGCGCGACCAACCTCGTGACGCCGCTGGCCGACGCGCACATGGACTCCGTGCCCATGGTGGCCATCACCGGCCAGGTGAGCTCGGCGTCGATCGGCACCGATGCCTTCCAGGAGGCCGACATCCGCGGCATCACCATGCCGATCACCAAGCACAACTACCTCGTCACCGACGCTGCCGACATCCCGCGCGTCATCGCCGAGGCGTTCCACATCGCCTCCACCGGCCGCCCCGGACCCGTGCTCGTCGACATCAGCAAGGACGCCCTGCAGTCGCGGACGACGTTCTCGTGGCCACCGAAGTTCGACCTGCCGGGCTACCGGCCGGTGGCACGCCCGCACAGCAAGCAGATCCGCGAGGCGGCCCGCCTCATCGCGGAGGCCAAGCAGCCCGTGCTGTACGTCGGCGGTGGGGTTATCCGCGCCCACGCCTCCGAGCAGCTGCGGACCTTGGTCGAGCTGACCCAGATCCCGGTCGTCACCACGCTGATGGCGCGTGGCGCCGTGCCCGACAGCCACCCGCTGCACCTGGGCATGCCGGGCATGCACGGGTCGGTGGCTGCCGTCACCGCCCTGCAGAAGGCCGACCTGCTCATCACGCTGGGCGCGCGGTTCGACGACCGGGTCACCGGACAGCTGTCGACGTTCGCCCCGCACGCCAAGGTGATCCACGCCGACATCGACCCGGCGGAGATCTCGAAGAACCGCGTCGCCGACGTGCCGATCGTGGGCGACTGCAAGGAGGTCATCGCCGACCTCATCGACGCGGTGCGCGCCGACCACGAAGCCGGCCGCAGCGGTGACTACGACGCGTGGCGCCAGGAGACGGCGCAGTGGAAGTCGACCTACCCGCTCGGTTACAGCGCCCCCGAGGACGACACGGAGGTGGCCCCGCAGTACGTCATCGAGCGGCTCGGCGCCATCAGCGGCCCTGAGTCGGTGTTCGTCGCCGGCGTCGGCCAGCACCAGATGTGGGCGGCCCAGTTCGTGCAGTACGAGCGGCCCAACTCCTGGGTCAACTCGGGCGGCCTCGGCACGATGGGCTTCGCGGTCCCGGCGGCCATGGGCGCCAAGGTGGCCGAGCCGGGCCGCACGGTGTGGGCCATCGACGGCGACGGCTGCTTCCAGATGACCAACCAGGAGCTCGCGACCTGCGTCATCAACGACATCCCGATCAAGGTCGCGGTGATCAACAACTCCAGCCTCGGCATGGTGCGCCAGTGGCAGTCGCTGTTCTACAACGAGCGCTACTCCAACACCGACCTGCACACCTCGGTCGGCCGGCGGATCCCCGACTTCGTCAAGCTGGCCGAGGCCTACGGCTGCGTGGGCCTGCGCTGCGAGCGTCCCGAGGACGTGGACGCGACGATCCAGAAGGCCATGGAGATCAACGACGTTCCGGTGGTGGTCGACTTCGTCGTGCACCGCGACGCGATGGTCTGGCCGATGGTGCCGGCGGGCGTGAGCAACAACGACATCCAGATCGCCCGGAACATGACCCCCACCTGGGAGCGTGAGGACTGATGAGCAAGCACACCCTGTCGGTGCTGGTCGAGAACAAGCCCGGCGTCCTCGCCCGGATCGCCGCGCTGTTCTCCCGCCGCGGCTTCAACATCGACTCCCTCGCGGTGGGCCCGACCGAGCACCCGGAGATCTCCCGCATGACCGTGGTGGTCGACGTCGACGCCCTGCCGCTGGAGCAGGTCACCAAGCAGCTCAACAAGCTCGTCGAGGTGCTCAAGGTCGTCGAGCTCGAGCCGGCGGCCGCGGTGCAGCGGGAGATCCTGCTGGTCAAGGTGCGCACCGACCTGCAGAGCCGCAGCCACGTGCTCGAGACGGTGCAGCTGTTCCGGGCCAAGGTCGTCGACGTCGCCGGCGACGCGCTCACCATCGAGGTGACCGGCAACCGCGACAAGCTCAACGCCTTCCTCGAGGTCCTCGAGCCGTTCGGCATCAAGGAGCTCGTGCAGTCCGGGATGGTGGCCATCGGCCGCGGTTCCCGGTCGATCACGGACCGGGCGCTGCGCACCGCCTGAGCCGGACGGCGCGCGGCCCGAGCCACGCGGCATACCGACTGCACGACCGGCTGCAGCACTGACCGAAGACCCCACGAACCCAACACAGTCCCAACCCGGAAGTCCCAACCAGAAGGAGTGGCCGACGTGGCCGAGATGTTCTACGACGACGACGCAGACCTGAGCGTGATCCAGGGCAAGAAGGTGGCCGTCATCGGCTACGGCAGCCAGGGCCACGCCCACGCGCTCAACCTGCGCGACTCCGGCGTCGACGTGCGCGTCGGTCTCGCCGAGGGCAGCAAGTCCCGCGCCAAGGCGGAGGCCGAGGGTCTGACCGTCAAGTCCGTCGGGGACGCGGTGAAGGAGGCCGACCTCGTCGTCATCCTCACTCCCGACCAGGTGCAGCGCACGGTCTACGCCAACGAGATCCAGCCGAACCTCAAGGAGGGCGCGGCCCTGCTCTTCGGGCACGGCTTCAACATCCGCTTCGGCTACATCAAGCCCGAGCCGGGTTCCGACGTCGTCATGGTCGCCCCCAAGGGTCCGGGCCACCTCGTGCGCCGCGAGTACGTCGACGGCCGCGGAGTGCCGGTGCTCCTGGCGGTGGAGCAGGACGCCTCCGGCACGGCGTGGGACCTCGCCGCGTCCTACGCGAAGGCCATCGGTGGCCTGCGTGCGGGTGGCATCAAGACCACCTTCACCGAGGAGACCGAGACCGACCTGTTCGGCGAGCAGGCCGTCCTGTGCGGTGGCGCGAGCCAGCTGGTCCAGTACGGCTTCGAGACCCTCGTCGAGGCCGGCTACCAGCCCGAGGTCGCCTACTTCGAGTGCCTGCACGAGCTCAAGCTGATCGTCGACCTCATGGTCGAGGGCGGCATCGCCAAGCAGCGCTGGTCGGTCTCCGACACGGCCGAGTACGGCGACTACGTCTCCGGCCCGCGCGTCATCGACCCGCGCGTCAAGGAGAACATGCAGGCGGTTCTGGGCGACATCCGCAACGGTGCCTTCGCCAAGCGCTTCATCGACGACCAGGACGCCGGCGCCCCGGAGTTCAAGGAGCTGCGCGAGAAGGGTGCCCAGCACCCGATCGAGGCCACCGGCAAGGACCTGCGCAAGCTCATGTCCTGGATCAAGGAGACCGACTCGGACTACACCGAGGGCAGCGCGGCTCGCTGACGCGGCCCCTCCAGCACCACCTCGTATGCCGGTGGGCCACCTCCGTGGTGGCCCACCGGCATACGTCTCTGGCGGGTGCCTAGGGTGGAGGGGTGAGGTCGGGAGCGGCGCGGTGACGGACGTGTTCGAGTCCTGGCCGTATGCCGCGACGCTGGCCTTCTTCTTCACCGGCGCCCTGGTGCGCTCCAACGCGACCTACTGGGCGGGACGGGGCCTGCGGGCCGGGGGAGAGCGGACCCGGCTCTCCCGTCACCTCGACCGCCCTGCCATCACGGCCGCGGAGCGGTTCGTCCGCCGGGTGGGCGCCCCGGCCGTGACCGTGTCGTTCCTCACCATCGGCTTCCAGACGGCGGTCATCGCCGCGTCCGGGGCGCTGCGAATGCCGTTGACCCGGTTCGTGCCCGCGGCAGCCGTCGGCTCCGCGGTGTGGGCGGTGGTCTACACGACCATCGGCTTCGCCGTCGTGGAGGCATGGATGACCGGGGCGGCGGGGCCGTGGCTGCTCCTCGTGGTGGGCCTCATCGGAGCACTCTGGGGAGTCACCGCGCTGGTGGCGCGGCGGGCCGGTCGCTCCCGGTCGGAGGCGCTCGGCCAGCCCTGACTCCGACTAGCGGGAGGGCGGGCCGGGGCGCAGCGGTTGCGCCTCCAGCCACTGTGCGAACGACGCTCCGCCAACCTCGACCTCGCCGTCGGGGACGTTCGTGCGGCTGCTGAAGGCGCGCAGGACGCCGCCCACCGGTGGCAGGCGCACGGCTCGGGGGGCCGCCCGCCCGGTGTGCCGGCGCAGCATCGTGGAGACCTCGGCCACCGAGAGCACGTCGGGGCCCGCGAGGTCCGTGGCCCGTGAGAAGCCTTGCGGGACAGGGCCGGTCGCCTCGTCCACGAGGCGCTTCGCGACCCACGTCGGGTCGACCGGTTGCGCGGCCAGGTCGCCGATCGACAGGGCCACGGGTCCCACGGTCAGGGACCGGGCGATGGCCGCCGCGAAGGGGTGGAACTGCGTGGCGCGCACGACCGTGACCGGGCCGCCCCAGAGCGCGAGCCGCTGTTCCACCTCGGTCTTGGCGCGGTAGTACGAGAACGGGTTCCGGTCGCAGCCGACGATCGAGACGTAGACCAGGTGCGGCGGGGCTGGCTGCCGAGAGGCCTCGGCGACGAGCCTGCCGGTGCCCTCGACGTCGACCCGCCAGGCCCGTTGGGGACGGGTCGCGCAGTGCACGACGGCGTCGACCCCGGCAACGGCCGCGGCGACCCCCTCACCGGTGGCCAGGTCGACCCCGGTGCGGCGGCTCGCGACCCGGGCCTCGTGGCCGCGGCCGCGCAGCTCGGCGACCACGCGAGACCCCAAGGCGCCGGAGCCGCCGGTGACGAGTACCTCCATGCGGACCAGTGTGGCGACCGGGGTGGCCCTGTGCCTAAGGTCCTGCGGATGCGCCCGGCCGAAGGAGCCAACAAAATGGTCCGGGCTGCTGCAGACACAGGAAGGACGCGCACCGTGGATCATCGACCGTTGACAGCGAACGAACCAGAGGTCGAGGACGGGGGCTCGGTCAGCAGCGGGAGAGTCGTCTCGATCGCCTCGGTCGCGGCTCTCGGTGGCTTCCTGTTCGGCTATGACAGCGCCGTCATCAACGGTGCCGTGTCGGCCATCGAGGACCGCTTCGACGTCGCGCCCGCCGCACTCGGCTTCGCCGTCGCCTCCGCCCTCCTCGGTGCCGCCCTCGGTGCGGTGGTCGCCGGCCGCTTCGCCGACAAGTACGGCCGACTCTTCGTCATGCGCGTGGCTGCGGTGCTGTTCCTCGTCAGCGCCATCGGCACCGGCCTCGCGGGCAACCTCGAGGTGCTGGTGCTCTTCCGGATCGTCGGTGGCATCGGCGTCGGCGTGGCCTCGGTGATCGCACCGGCCTACATCGCCGAGGTCTCCCCGGCGCACGTCCGCGGCCGCCTCGGGTCGCTGCAGCAGCTCGCCATCGTCATCGGCATCTTCATGTCGCTCCTGGTCGACTACCTCCTCGCCGGTGCGGCGGGCTCCTCCAAGGACGTGCTGTGGCTCGGGCTGGAGGCCTGGCGCTGGATGTTCATCGCCATGGTCGTGCCCGCGGTCCTCTACGGCGCCCTGTCGCTGACCATCCCCGAGTCGCCGCGCTACCTGGTGGCCACGCACCAGGACGGCGAGGCCCGCAAGGTGCTGCGGCGGCTGCTCGGCGCCGACGGCGTCGACCTGCGCATCGACCGCATCCGCGAGACCCTCCGTCACGAGACCAAGCCCTCGTGGCGAGACCTGCGTGGCCCGGCGCTGGGGCTGCTCCCGATCGTCTGGGTCGGCATCGGCCTGTCGGTCTTCCAGCAGTTCGTCGGGATCAACGTGATCTTCTACTACTCGAACGTGCTCTGGGAGGCAGTCGGCTTCAGCGAGGCCGACTCGTTCAAGATCACGGTCATCACGTCCGTGGTCAACATCGCCACGACGCTGATCGCCATCGCCTCGGTCGACCGCTACGGCCGCAAGCCGCTGCTCCTCATCGGCTCGGTCGGCATGACCGTCACCCTCGCGACCATGGCGTTCATCTTCGGCACCGCCAACACCGTCACGGGTCCCGACGGCACGGTCACCCCCGAGCTCACCGGCGCACAGGGCCCGATCGCCCTCGTCGCGGCCAACCTGTTCGTCGTCGCGTTCGGCATGTCCTGGGGCCCGATGGTCTGGGTGCTGCTGGGGGAGAAGTTCCCCAACCGCATCCGCGCGGCCGCCCTCTCGCTGGCCGCGGCCGCCCAGTGGGTCGCCAACTGGGTCATCACGGTCTCGTTCCCCTCGCTCAAGGACATCTCCCTCGGCCTGGCCTACGGCTTCTACGCCGTGTGCGCCCTGCTGTCGCTGGTCTTCGTCTGGAAGTGGGTCGAGGAGACCCGCGGCAAGGAGCTCGAGGACATGCACGACCACGCGGTCGAGCCCGCCTAGGCCGGACCGACCCGCAGGCCCTCGCCCTCGCCCGCGCCTCCCGCAGACCGGAGGTGCGGGCGACGGCGTGTCAGGCCCGCCCCTCGTCCGAACGGGTGGAAAACGGACACCAGGGCGCCGTGGGGCCGAGCGGTCGCCTACCCTCGTGCGCGGCCCGACGACAGGTGCGGGGGCGCAGCAAGGGGACAACGGATGATCAGGGCCTGGGGCCGTCGTGTGCTCGTCGCTGCGGTGTCTGCGGCACTCGTCGCGGGCGGAGCCGGCGTCAGCTCGGCAACCATCGCCACGGCTGCCGAGCCGCTGGTCGCCACCGTCACGGCCTACGGGGCCCCGGACGGTGTGTTCGTGCAGTGGACCCCGCAGGACGGGTACAACCGCTCGTGGCGGGTCACCCGCACGGTGGACGACAGCACGACCACGTTCAGCCTGATGGGCCAGCGGTTCAGCGACACGAACCTGCTTCCCGGGCAGTCGGCGACCTACACGGTTGCTGCCGTCGACGGTTCCACGACTGGACCTGACTCGCTCCCGGCGACCGCGGCCCGTGAGCGTGACGGCTGGTCGGCGCCCGCAGGAGCCAGGACGCTCGTGTTGAGCGGCCCGGAGGATCCAGATGGAGTTCCCCTCCCCGCGCGCAGCCGGACGCTGGACCCCGTCCTCGACTGGGACGGGTCGGTGGCCCTGGGGTGGGGGTCCAGTTTCGCCTTCGGGCGGCTCCCCGGTGCGGGCCGCTACATCCTGGCCAGTGAGCCCCAGGACGGCGAGATCCGCTTCCGCTCCTACTGCCCATCCGGTGTCCCTCGGGGGGCTGTCGACGTGCACGACGTCGTCTACGGCGCGTCGGGCGTCCCCCTGCAGCTCGGCGCCGACTTCGCCTGGTCGTGTGGCGACGGCCCCCTGCAGCGCCACCACGTCCGTTTCAACTCGGCGACGCCCTTGGCCGATGTGGCCCTCGAGGGTCCTGGCGCCACCCCATCCGTGGTGCGAGGCGGTTCGGTCGAGACGGTGTGGCACCTGCGCAACACCGGCGACGCGCCGGCGACGATCGGACGGGTCGCGGCCCGGTCCGGCTACACCGGCATCACACCCTCCGCCTCGTCCGGGTGCGACGGCACGGTGCTGGAGCCCGGCGCCTCGTGCGCGGTCACGGTCACCGTGAGCACCGCCAGCGACGTGTGGCCGGCGCCGGAGGGGTACCCGCTGTCGCTCACCGCGACGGTCGACGGCCAACCGGGCGTGAGTGGCGACCTGAGGGTGAAGGTCTACCGGGAGCTCACCGCCCCGACAGTCCGGTGGCTGGGGCGCACGGCCAGCGCGGTGGCGTTGAGGCTCGAGCTGGGCAACGCCTCCGAGATGCCGCCGTTGAGCGGCTTCCTGGTCGAGCGTCGCGTCGGCTCGGGGGCCTGGTCCGAGGTGGCGCGTCCGGGCACCGCGTCGGAGTGGACCGACTGGGCTGCGCCGACGGGCGCGACGGTGGGATACCGCGTCACCACCGTGGCGCAGAGTGGGGAGCGGTCCACCCCGTCCGCCGAGGTGAGCGGTGCGGTGCCGGCCTCGGCCGTCGTCTCGGGTGACTACTACCTCCGCGGAGGTGGCCACCCGGACGACCCCGAGTGGGTTTCGCCGAACCCGCCTTCCGACGGCATCGTCACCGGTGCGGCTACCGCGCCCGACCGCGCCCACCTGGCGGTGGCCACGTACGAGGGGCCGACCAACACCGGGCGGCTCCATCTCACCGGCCTGGCCGGGGAGAAGCCTCGACTGCTGGTGAGCAGCTCGGACGACGTCTCGTACCGACGTCTTCGGTTCTCGCCCGACGGCAAGCGCCTGGCCTACGTCGATGGGCGTGGGGTCGGGGAGACGGTGTCGGTCGTGGACGTCGCCTCTGGAGTCGTGACCCACGTCCGGACCCAGGGAGTGCCTTACGGCTGGTCGCCCGACGGAACCGCCCTGCTCATGGCAGGAGGGGAGACCCCGAATGGCGAGCGCCCTGCGGGCCTCCGCTGGGTCAAGGTCGCAGGCGAGTCCTGGACGGCCGTCAGCGGAACCACCTCGGTTCCCAACGAGAACTTCACGCTGTCCACCTCGGTGACGGTCTCCCGCACCGGGGAGATCGCCTGGGTCGGGCCGACGTCCACCGGGGGGAAGGCCCTCTACCGGGTGCCTGCCGCTGGTGGCACCCCTTCCGTGCTGTGGGCCCCCTCGGGCTGCGTGCTCGCCGAGCCGCGGTTCTCGCCGACCGGCACGGAGATCGCCGTCGGGCTCGGCGGCGCGTCGTGCGCCGCGGGGAAGGGCACGGTTGCCCTGCAGGTTCCGCAGTCAGGGGCTGCGACGACCTTCCGTCGGCTGACGAGCTGGAGCAGCCGCGACCTGGACTGGCTCACGTCCAGCCGGGCGGTGCCGAAGGCCACGGTGTCGGTGCCGGCGGTCACGTCGGCCTCGGCGCAGGTCCGGCTCGGTGGCCTCGACGCCGACGACGCCGTCGGAGGGCTGTCGTTCTCCTGCAGGCTCGACTCCGGCTCCTGGCAGGCCTGCGGCCCCACCTGGCAGCTGAGTGGCCTGGCAGCGGGCACCCACACGGTCACGGCCACGGCCACCGACCCCTCCGGCCAGCGCAGTGCGCCGGTCTCCGCGACGTGGACGGTCGACCGCACAGCCCCCTCCGTGTCGCTGAACGCCCTGCCCACGGCCCTCCTCGGTTCCAGCCTCACCCTGGCCTGGTCGGCCAAGGACTCCGGCGGCAGCACCGTCGCGTCCTACGACGTGCGCGAACGGTACGCGGCGCCGTCCGGCGGCTACACGGCATACGTGTATCCCTCGACGTGGCAGAAGCGGACCGCGTCGTCACTGGCCCTGAAGCTGTCGGCCGGCTACAGCTACTGCTTCTCGGTGCGGGCCCGGGACAAGGTCGGCAACCTCGGCGCCTTCACGCCGGAGCGCTGCACCAGCGCAGCGCTCGACGACCGCGCGCTCTCCAACCACGGCGGCACGCGCGGCTCGAACAGCAAGTACCTGTCGGGCACCTACACCCGGCTCAGCGGCACCGCGCAGTACCTCAGCCGCACCAGCGTCAAGGGTCGGCGCCTGGGCATCGTCGTGGCCACCTGCAGCACGTGCGCACCACTCGACGTCTGGATCGGCGGGGTGAAGTGGGGTCGGGTGAGCACCTACAGCTCCACCACCCGCTACCGGCAGGTGGTCTGGCTCCCGCTGGCGTCCAGCACCCGCTCCGGAACTGTGGTGGTGCGCCCGGCATCGTCCCGCAACGCCTACGTCGACGGTCTGGTGATCCTCAAGTAGCCGGTCCGGGCCCCCGTGCGCCCACATGTCGGGACCACCCATCCACATGGTGAGCGCGGTCGTATGCTGACCGAGGCACAGCGCGGTGCCCCGCCCACCCGTCCCCGCGGGTGCGTCGGCGTCGTGCCGCGCACCTGGTGACGGGTCGGGGGCCGCCGCCCTCCCCGTGACTCCACCGACGAAGGACTGACACGTGACCAAGCCCATCGTGCTGATCGCCGAGGAACTCTCGCCCGCCACCATCGACGCCCTCGGGCCCGACTTCGAGATCCGCAGCTGCGACGGTGCGAACCGCGACGAGCTGCTGCCGGCGCTCGCCGACGTCGACGCGGTGCTCGTGCGGTCTGCGACCAAGATGGACGCCGAGGCCCTCGCCGCGGCCAAGAACCTCAAGGTGATCGCGCGCGCCGGGGTCGGCCTCGACAACGTCGACGTGCCGGCGGCCACCCAGGCGGGTGTCATGGTCGTCAACGCGCCGACCTCCAACATCACGTCGGCCGCGGAGCTCGCGGTCGGCCTGCTGCTCGCCACCGCGCGCAACATCGCCCCGGCCAACGAGGCCCTCAAGAACGGCGCGTGGAAGCGCAGCAAGTACGGCGGGGTCGAGCTGCTCGACAAGAAGGTCGGCGTGGTCGGGTTCGGCCGCATCGGCCAGCTGGTCGCCGAGCGCCTCAAGGGCTTCGGCATGGAGGTGCTGGCCTACGACCCCTACGTCTCGGCCCAGAAGGCCGGCCAGCTCGGGGCGCACCTGGTGACCCTCGACGAGCTGCTCGCCGAGAGCGACTTCATCACCGTGCACCTGCCCAAGACGCCGGAGACCCTCGGGCTCATCGGCAAGGAGGCGCTGGCCAAGGTCAAGCCGACCGTCCGCATCATCAACGCCGCGCGCGGTGGCATCGTCGACGAGGAGGCGCTCGCCGAGGCGCTGCGCGAGGGCCGCGTGGCCGGCGCCGGCATCGACGTGTTCGCCAAGGAGCCGACCACCGAGAGCCCGCTGTTCGACTTCGAGTCGGTCGTCGTGACGCCGCACCTCGGCGCCTCGACCGACGAGGCCCAGGAGAAGGCCGGCGTCGCGGTCGCCAGGTCCGTGCGCCTCGCCCTGGGTGGCGACCTCGTCCCCGACGCGGTCAACGTCTCCGGCGGCGTCATCGCCGAGGAGGTGCGCCCCGGCATCGCCCTGGTCGAGAAGCTCGGCCGCATCTTCACCGCCGTGGCCGGTGCCGTGCCGGTGCAGCTCGACGTCGACGTGCACGGTGAGATCACCGAGCACGACGTCAGCGTCTGGAAGCTCTCGGCCCTCAAGGGCCTGTTCACCGACCTCACCGAGGACCCGGTCACCTACGTCAACGCCCCGCTGCTGGCCGAGCAGCGCGGCGTGCAGGCCCGCCTGCTCACCGACCCGGCCTCGCAGGACTTCCGCAACGTCACCACGCTGCGCGGCACCCTGGCCGACGGCACCGTCGTGAGCGTCTCGGGCACCCTCACCGGCCCCCGCATGGTCGAGAAGATCGTCGGCATCAACGGCTTCGACCTCGAGGTCCCGCTGTCGGAGCACATGGCCTTCTTCACCTACCGCGACCGCCCGGGCATCGTGGGCGCGGTGGGCCGCCTGCTCGGCGAGGCCGACGTCAACATCGGCGGCATGCAGGTCGCCCGCGACGCCAAGGGGGGCCGCGCGCTGGTCGCGCTCACCGTCGACAGCGCGATCCCCAGCGACGTCGTCAACGCCATCGCGAGCGAGATCGAGGCCGAGGTCCGCGTCGTCGACCTCGACGGCTGACCACCGCCGGCTCGGCCGGCCACCCACCTCCGGTATGCCGCGTGCGCACCCTGCGCACGCGGCATACCGCTGTCTTGGACCCCCTCGGCAGGCAGTCGTGAGCCCCCTCGGCAGGGGAGTCGTGGCGTGAGACCCGCGTCTCACTGTGTGGGAAGGCGGTATCGGATAGTTGGACGTCCTCGTAACCTGAACAACATGACGCGGCAGGTCGTACTCATTCACCGCCGCGGCGAGTTCCGGTAGCCAGCCCCCTCGCCGCGGAGATCCCGCGTTGCACGGCTGGCAGGGCCGCCCGCATCAGGGCCGAGCCCCCGCAGAACTCCAAAACCCACTGACTTCCCTTGCGACACAGGGGAAATGCGCAAAGGACTGATTGAGATGAGCGAAGAGGCCAAGAAGGCACGCCAGGCACTGCAGGAGTCGATGGACCTGCGCGAGCAGGGACACACCGACGACTGAGGTCGCCCACGACCTACGAACGGCCCCACGGCAGATGCCGTGGGGCCGTTCGTCATGTGAGACATCGATATCAGATGTCAAGACCGTCTCTAGGGTGGATCCATGGTCACCGACGCCCCGAAAGCAGACTCCCTGAACATCGCCGTCATCGGCGGCGACGGCATCGGCCCCGAGGTGGTCGCCGAAGGTCTCAAGGTGCTGTCGGCGGCGACCGGTGCGGCCGGCCCGAAGGTGAGCACCACGGAGTACGACCTCGGCGCCCGGCGCTGGCACGCCACCGGTGAGACCCTCCCGGACTCGGTGCTCGAGGAGCTGCGCGGGCACGACGCGATCCTGCTCGGTGCCATCGGCGACCCGACCGTGCCCAGCG
This sequence comes from uncultured Actinomycetota bacterium, assembly GCA_963730585.1. Lineage (GTDB taxonomy): Bacteria > Actinomycetota > Actinomycetes > Actinomycetales > Dermatophilaceae > Pedococcus_A. The sequence continues at coordinate 32,977 of CAVSSL010000009.1, forward strand.
GTGTCCTCGAGCGGGGCGTGCTGCTGCCCCTGCGGTTCGCCCTCGACCACTACGTCAACCTGCGCCCGGCCCGGCTCTACGCGGGCGCGACCAGCCCGCTGGCCGTCGACCGGGTGGCGCCGAACGGCATCGACTTCGTCGTCGTCCGCGAGGGCACCGAGGGCCCCTACGTCGGCAACGGCGGTGGGCTGCGCGTCGGCACCCCGCACGAGATCGCCACCGAGGTCAGCGTCAACACCCGGTTCGGCGTGGAGCGGGTCGTCCGCGACGCGTTCACCCGGGCGGCAGCGCGTGAGCGCCAGCACCTGACGCTGGTGCACAAGCACAACGTGCTGACCCACGCCGGCCACCTCTGGCGCCGGACCGTCGAGGAGGTGGGCGCCGACTTCCCGCAGGTCACCACCGACTACCTGCACGTCGACGCCGCCACGATCTTCCTGACGACCGACCCGGGCCGGTTCGACGTGATCGTCACCGACAACCTCTTCGGCGACATCATCACCGACATCGCGGCGGCCATCGCCGGAGGCATCGGCCTCGCGGCCAGCGGCAACATCAACCCCGAGCGCACCACGCCCAGCATGTTCGAGCCGGTGCACGGGTCGGCGCCCGACATCGCCGGCCAGGGCAAGGCCGACCCGACCGCGACGATCCTGTCGGTCTCGATGCTGCTCGAGCACCTCGGCCGCGTCGAGGAGGCCCAGCGCGTGGAGCAGGCCGTGGCCGCCGACCTCGCCGAGCGCGGCACCGCGGCGCGCAGCACCACCGAGATCGGCGACGCGATCGCCGGCCGCCTGTAGGCGCTCCCGCACCGGCCTGTTGCCGCGGGTCGGGGTATTGGCGGGCGCAATGACGCGCGCTCATACCCCGACCCGGTGGCGCGGGCCACAGCGGTAGCCTGCAGGCAAGGCCCGACGCTGAGTGCAGCGCGAGCCCAGCTGAGTCATGCGAGACGTTTGGAGGCACTGATGACCGAGGCCCCGGCACTGTCCGAGCCCACGCTCGAGTTCGCGGTCGAGCGGCGCACGGACCCGCTGCCCGACGAGCAGCGGGAGGTGGTGCTGGCCAACCCCGGCTTCGGCAAGACCTTCACCGACCACATGGTGCTGGCCACGTGGACGCCGGACGAGGGGTGGCACGACGCCCGCGTCACGGCATACGGCCCCCTCACCCTCGAGCCGTCCGCGGCCGTCCTGCACTACGCGCAGGAGATCTTCGAGGGCATGAAGGCCTACCGGCACGCGGACGGGTCGATCTGGACCTTCCGCCCCGACCAGAACGCCGCGCGGTTCGCCCGCAGCGCCCGCCGGCTGGCCCTGCCCGAGCTGCCGGCCGCGGCGTTCCTCGAGTCGCTGCGCGCGCTGGTCGAGGTCGACCAGGCGTGGGTGCCGGGCACCGAGCACGGTGAGGCCAGCCTCTACCTGCGCCCGTTCATGTTCGCCTCCGAGGCGTTCCTCGGCGTGCGACCCGCTGCCAAGGTCACCTACAGCGTCATCGCCTCCCCGGCCGGCCCCTACTTCAGCGGCGGCCTCAAGCCGGTGAGCATCTGGGTCTCCGGCGAGTACGTCCGCGCGGCTCCCGGTGGCACCGGCGCGGCCAAGTGCGGGGGCAACTACGCCGCCAGCCTGGCCGCCCAGGTCGAGGCCTCCGAGCACCAGTGCGACCAGGTCGTCTTCCTCGACGGCCTCGAGCACAAGTGGGTCGAGGAGCTCGGCGGCATGAACCTGTTCTTCGTGCGCAGGGACGGCAGCATCGTCACGCCCGAGCTGACCGGCACCATCCTCGAGGGCATCACCCGTGACTCGATCGTCGAGCTGGCCAAGGAGCTCGGCCACGACGTCACCGAGCGCCGCATCTCGATCGACGAGTGGCGCGAGGGTGCCGCCTCCGGTGACATCGCCGAGGTCTTCGCCTGCGGCACCGCCGCGGTCATCACCCCGGTCGGCCGGCTCGCGTGGGACGGCGGGGAGGTCGTCATCAACGGCAACGAGGTGGGCTCGGTGACGGAGCGGATCCGCTCGGCCCTGCTCGACATCCAGTACGGCCGCGCCGAGGACACCCACGGCTGGATGCACCGCCTCGTCTGACCCGTCTACGGCCCCCGCGCCAACTGGAGTGTTCGGTTCTGTCGTTAGACGCTGCACGTTCAGTCGCTGACGCAGGAAGCGAACAATGTCGGGCTCTCCACAGACCTGCCCAGCGCCTCACGTCATCCACAACGGTGGCCTGAGGGGTATGCCGGCGTCTCGTGGTCCGGTCAGGGTCGCGTCATGCGCACCCTGGAACCGGCACTGGTCAACCTCGCCCTTGCCCAACACGGTGCCTTCTCGACCGCGCAGGCGCACGCGCTCGGAGTGGACGACCTCCTGCTGAGTCGCCTGGCTCGGTCTGGCGAGCTGGTGAGAGTCCGACAGGGGGCATACCTGCTCGCCTCGGTGCTGGAGGGTTTGAAGGAGGAGGAACGCTACGCGCGCTCGGCTCGTGCCATCCTGCTGACCCGGCCGCGGCAGACCTGGCTCTCCCACCATGCGGCGCTGGCCGTCTCCGACCTGCCGCTGGTCGGTGTGGACCTGGCCAGGTTCGATGTCTGCGCCGACATCAAGCGACCGTTCCGCCGGAGTGGGCTCGCGACGCACCTGCTGCCGGACCGGGAGCCGTGCCTGGTTGTCGGGGGCTCGCGGTGCGTCTCGACCGAGACGGCGCTCGTGCAGACCGCGGTGCGTCATGGGCTCAAAGCCGCGGTCGTCGCGGCTGACGCCGCACTCCACGATGGACTCGTCAGCGATGACAAGCTCGCGGAGGCAGCGGAGCGGCTCAGTCTCGGTGTGCGCTCGACGACCACGGTGGAGCGGCTCCGAGCACTGGTGGACTCGGCGGCCGAGTCGCCGGGGGAGAGCCTGACGCGGTTGCTGCTGAGTGGGCTCGACCTGAGCTTCCGATCGCAGGTCAACATCCGCGACGCCTCCGGTTTCGTCGGCAGAGTGGACTTCTTGGTCGGCGAACGCGTGGTCATCGAGTTCGACGGGCTGGTGAAGTACGAGGGGGCGGACGGGCGAGAGGCGCTCATCAGGGAGAAGCGCCGCGAGGACCGCCTGCGTGCACTCGGCTACGAGGTCGTGCGGCTCACCTGGGCTGACCTCGACCGTCCTGAGAAGGTCGCCCAGTGGATTCGTGAGGCGATGGTGAGGGCCCGCGGCCGGAAAGTGGCATCGGCGTAGGGCTGGGGTGTTCGCTTCCTCGACGTGCTGCTGCATCATCGATGCTCAATGCAAGAACCGAGCACCGGAGACGTCGAGCGGCGGTGTGACCAGATGGCGGACCGGGGTTCCGCGCACCGGACGGGTGTGCGACATTCATCTCGTGACGTCCTGGCAGCTGGCTATCGCCACGGTGATTATCGACTAGCGCGACGAGAACTCCTCGTCGCGCAGACCTCCCACACCCGGGGGGTCTTTTGTTTTGTCGGGGAGCTCGACGAGACGAGGCGGGGCCGGCCACCACCAAAGGTCGGACGCGGGCGCGGCAAGGGGACAATGACCACCGGGACTGACGTGACGAGACCGAGCTCGATCCCTGCCGCACCACCTGAGGACACTGCGATGACCGACCTGCACGTCTACGACACCACCCTGCGCGACGGCGCGCAGCAGGAGGGGCTGAACCTCTCCGTGTCCGACAAGCTCGCCATCGCGGCGCACCTCGACGAGCTCGGGGTCGGCTACATCGAGGGTGGCTGGCCCGGCGCCAACCCGAAGGACACCGAGTTCTTCGCCCGCGCCCAGCAGGAGCTGCGGCTCCAGAACGCCGCCCTCGCCGCGTTCGGGGCGACGAGGCGCGCGGGCGGGCGGGCCGCTGACGACCCGCTCGTGCGCGCCCTCGTCGACTCCGGCGCCTCCGTCGTGACGCTGGTGGCCAAGTCGCACGCCGGCCACGTCGAGCGCGCGCTGCGCACGACCCTCGCCGAGAACCTCGAGATGATCCGCGACACCGTCTCCTTCCTGAGGGGAGAGGGGCGGCGCGTCTTCCTCGACGCCGAGCACTTCTTCGACGGGTATGCCGCGGACCGCGCCTACGCGCTCGAGGCCGTGCGGGCGGCGGTGGAGGCGGGTGCGGAGGTCGTGGCCCTCTGCGACACCAACGGCGGCATGCTGCCGAACCAGGTGGCCGACGTCGTCGCCGACGTGCTCGACGCCACCTCGGCGCGGCTGGGCATCCACTGCCACAACGACACCGGCTGCGCGGTGGCCAACTCGATGGCCGCCGTGGACGCCGGCGCCACCCACGTGCAGGGCACCATCAACGGCTACGGCGAGCGCACCGGCAACGCCGACCTCCTGACCGTGGTCAGCAACCTGCAGATCAAGCGCGGGCTGGCCCTGGTCGAGGAGCCGCGCCTGCGCGAGGCGACGCGGATCGCGCACGCCATCAGCGAGATCACCAACGTCCCGCCCTACAGCCGCCAGCCCTACGTCGGCGCCAGCGCGTTCGCGCACAAGGCCGGGCTGCACGCCAGCGCCATCAAGGTCGACCCCGACCTCTACCAGCACACCGACCCCACCCGCGTGGGCAACGACATGCGCATGCTCGTCTCCGACATGGCCGGCCGGGCGAGCATCGAGCTCAAGGGCCGCGAGCTCGGCTTCGACCTCGCCGGCGACGACGAGCTGCTCACCCGCGTGCTCGCCAAGGTCAAGGACCTCGAGCTGCGTGGCTACACCTTCGACGCCGCCGACGCCTCCTTCGAGCTCCTGCTGCGTCGCGAGGTGGAGGGTGCCGAGGCGCACGAGTACTTCGACGTCGAGTCGTGGCGCGTCATCACCGACGCCCGCGGCGACGAGAACGCGCTCTCCGAGGCGACGGTCAAGGTGGTCGCCGGCGGGGAGCGGGTCGTCGCGACCGGCGAGGGCAACGGCCCCGTCAACGCCCTCGACCACGCGCTGCGCCAGGCCCTGTCGCCGGCCTACCCCGAGCTCGACAAGCTGGAGCTGATCGACTTCAGGGTGCGCATCCTCGACGCCGCCCACGGCACCGACGCCGTCACCCGGGTGCTCATCGAGACCTCGGACGGCTCGACCTCGTGGGAGACCGTCGGGGTCGCCGGCAACATCATCGAGGCCTCCTGGCAGGCCCTCGTCGACGGCGTCACCTACGGCCTGGTGAGGGCTGGCGTGCCGGTGCGCTGATGCCACGGCACCATGTCGAAGGCCCTCGCTCCACCAGGAGCGAGGGCCTTCGGCGTTGTGCGGGTATGCCGCGTGCGCGGCACAGCACGCCGGCGTCAGTCGGTGCCGGACTCCATCGCGGCCCGGTCGAGGGCGTCGTCCTCGAGGTCGACGTTCGCAGCCGCCGGGTTGGCGGAGATGGCGTGGGCGCCGCCCGGCTCGAGCTCGCCCACGAGCTCCTGGTGACGCACGCCGAGCAGCCCCGCGGCGGCATACCCCTCGAGCTTGGCGCGGGAGTCGGCGATGTCGAGGTTGCGCATGGTGAGCTGGCCGATGCGGTCGACGGGGCCGAAGGCGGCGTCCTCGGTGCGCTCCATGGACAGCTTCTCGGGGTGGTAGCTGAAGCCGGTGCCCTTGGTGTCGAGGATGGAGTAGTCCTCACCGCGACGCAGGCGCAGCGTGACCTCGCCCGTGACGGCGGAGGCGACCCAGCGCTGCAGCGACTCGCGGAGCATCAGCGACTGCGGGTCGAGCCAGCGGCCCTCGTAGAGGAGCCGGCCGAGGCGGCGGCCCTCCGCGTGGTAGTTGGCGATGGTGTCCTCGTTGTGGACCGCGTTGAGGAGCCGCTCGTAGGTGATGTGCAGCAGCGCCAGCCCGGGGGCCTCGTAGATGCCGCGGCTCTTGGCCTCGATGATGCGGTTCTCGATCTGGTCGGACATGCCGAGCCCGTGGCGGCCACCGATCGTGTTGGCCTCGTTGACCAGGGCGACCGGGTCGGTGAACTCCTGGCCGTTGATGGCGACCGGGCGGCCCTGCTCGAAGCGGACCGTGACGTCCTCGGTCGCGATCTGCACCGACTCGTCCCAGAAGGCGACGCCCATGATCGGCTCGACGATCTCCATCGAGGCGTCGAGGTACTCGAGCTTCTTGGCCTCGTGCGTGGCGCCCCAGATGTTGGCGTCGGTGGAGTACGCCTTCTCGGTGCTCGCGCGGTAGGGGAGGTCGCGGGCCTTGAGCCACTCCGACATCTCCGTGCGCCCGCCCAGCTCGGTGACGAAGTCGGCGTCGAGCCAGGGCTTGTAGATCCGCAGCGCTGGGTTCGCCAGGAGGCCGTAGCGGTAGAACCGCTCGATGTCGTTGCCCTTGAACGTGGAGCCGTCACCCCAGATGTCGACGCCGTCCTCGTGCATGGCGCGCACCAGCAGGGTGCCGGTCACCGCCCTGCCGAGCGGGGTGGTGTTGAAGTACGTGCGCCCGCCGCTGCGGATGTGGAAGGCGCCGCACGCGATGGCGGAGAAGCCTTCCTCGACCAGGGCGGCGCGGCAGTCGACGAGGCGGGCCAGCTCGGCGCCGTAGGCGCCGGCGCGGCCGGGCACCGAGTCGATGTCGGGCTCGTCGTACTGGCCGAGGTCGGCCGTGTAGGTGCAGGGGACGGCGCCGTGCTCGCGCATCCAGGCCACGGCCACCGAGGTGTCGAGGCCGCCGGAGAACGCGATGCCGACCTTCTCGCCGACGGGGAGGGAAGTGAGGACTTTGGACACGAGAGCCAAGCCTACGGGGCGGGGCGGCGGGCCACTCACCGCGTTCGAGTGCTGGTCTCCCGGTGGGCGGCCGCTCGCAGGTCGCCCACCGCGTCGAGCAGGCGCTGCCGCAGCACCTGGCCGCGCGCCGAGAAGCCGCGCTGCGCGGCGGCATACGCGGCCTTGCCGGTAGGCGTCTCGATCGGCACCGGCTCGTAGCCGAGCTCGCGCAGGTCGTAGGGGGAGGCGCGCATGTCGAGCTCGCGGATCTCGCGGGCGAGGTCGAAGCAGTCCATGACGAGGTCGCTGGGCACGGCCGGCGAGACCTTGTAGGCCCACTTGTAGAGGTCCATGCCGGCGTGCAGGCAGCCCGGCTGCTCGAGGTCGGGCTGGCTCGCCCGGGTGGGCTGGAGGAGGTTCAGCGACCGCGCCGGCGGGGTGTAGAAGCGGAACGCGTCGTAGTGCGAGCAGCGGATCTGGTGTGCCTCGACGACGTCGTCGGTGCCGGTGGCGCCCAGCCGCAGCGGCCACCCCGCGTGGCGGACCTCGTCCTCGCCGAGCCGGTAGACCATGGCCCACTCGTGGAGCCCGAAGCAGCCGAGTTGCGCCTGCCGCCCGAGCGTGGCCCGCACGAGGCGCGACGCGAACTCCACCGACTCCCGGCGCGCCTCGAGGAAGGCCGCGGCGTCGAGTGACACCTGGTCGCCCACGACGCGGTAGTGCTTCCAGGCAGCCCGGGGCAGGTCGGCCGCGTCCTCGAGCAGCACGCCCGGACCCGGGTGCCAGCGCCGCAGCTGCGCGGGCCGGTGCGAGTAGTAGGTGAACAGGAAGTCCTCGACCGGGTGCCTGCGCCCGTCCTCGCGGCGGCGCAGGTGCGCGGCGGTGGCGGCGTCGACGCGGGCGTGGTGGGCGGCCTCCGCGGCCTCCCACTCGCTCCTGCCCATCACGCGCACCGACACGGGCACCAAGGGTAGTTCGCCTCTTGCGCACGCCGAGTTCACGGTGGGACGGTGCAGCCACTGCGTTTGGGGGCGGGCGCAACGGGGCGCCGGCCGGGAAGCAGGGGGAGCAGACCATGAAGAGACGGCTGTGCGGCGCGGTGCTCGCGCTCATGACTCTGGTGGCGTCGGCAGGAGCCGCGACCGCGGGACCGGGCCAAGAGCCCAAGGGTGGCGAGTCCCGGGCGATGGGGTGGTACCTCGCGCTCGGGGACTCGCTCGCGGCGGGCTACCAGCCCGGCGTCGGTGACGAGCGTGACGGCGGCTACGTCGGCGAGGTGCTGGCCACGGTGCAGGAGAGCTCGCCGAAGACCACGCTGGTCAACCTCGCCTGCTCAGGCGCCACCACCGTCAGCATGGTCGAGGGTGACCGCTGCGCCTACGAGGAGGGGACCCAGCTCGCCCAGGCCGTCGAGTTCCTGCACGCGCACGGCAGGAACACCCGCCTGGTCACCCTCGACGTCGGGGCCAACGACATCACCGCGTGTGCGCGCCCGGCGATCGACCCGGCCTGTGCGGCGGCGGCGCTCCAGCGGATCAACACCAACCTCGGCCGCATCCTGACCGAGCTGCGCGCCGCGGCCGGCCCGGACGTCGAGATCGTCGTCCTCAACTACTACAACCCCTTCCTCGCCGCGTGGCTGACCGGCCCCTCCGGCCAAGCCCTGGCGACCGCGTCGTCGGGCCTGCAGGCGCAGCTGAACGGGGTCATCGCCGGTCGCGCAGCGGCCGCGGACGCCGAGGTCGCCGACGTCGCCGGCGCGTTCGAGAGCACCAGCTGGACTCCCATCGCGAGCGCTTTCGGCACGCTCCCGACCAACGTCGTCAGGATCTGCACCTGGACCTGGATGTGCACCCGTGGCGACATCCACGCCAACGACGCCGGGTATGCCGTGCTGGCCACCGCCGTGGAGGCGCGCCTCCTGCAGCCCGCCCGGTGAGAGCGCTCGTGCCGGCGTCGTTAGGCTCTGGTCGTGCGTATCGCGAGGTTCACGACAGGTGACGACCCGGTGTTCGGGCTGGTCGACGGGGCGGGCGAGAAGATCGCCGAGATCACGGGCGACCCGCTCTACACGAAGATCGAGCTGACGGGTGCGACGCACGACGTCGCCGACGTGCGGCTGCTCGCGCCGGTCATCCCGCGCAGCAAGGTGATCGGCATCGGCAAGAACTACGCCGACCACGCCAAGGAGATGGGCGGTGAGGCCCCCGCCGAGCCGCTGATGTTCCTCATCCCCAACACCGCGGTGGTCGGGCCCGGCGACCCGGTGGTCATCCCGCCGCTGACCTCGGAGGTCCACTACGAGGGTGAGCTCGCCGTCGTCATCGGCCGGGTCTGCAAGGACGTCGAGCCCGCGGACGTCGCCAAGGTCATCTACGGCTACACGTGCGCCAACGATGTCACCGCGCGCGACCTGCAGCGCGGCGACGGTCAGTGGGCCCGCGCCAAGGGCATGGACACGTTCTGCCCGATCGGCCCGTGGATCGAGACCGACCTCGACACCAGCGACCTCTCGCTCGTCACGAGGCGGGACGGCGACGTGGTGCAGGACGGCACCACCGCCGACATGGTGCACGACGTCGCGACCCTGGTCTCCCACGCGTCCAAGGCGTTCACCCTCCTGCCCGGCGACGTCATCCTGACCGGCACGCCGGCGGGGGTGGGGCCGGTGGTGGCCGGCCAGCGGGTCGAGGTCGAGATCGACGGCATCGGCGTGCTCTCCAATCCCTTCGTCGACAAGGACTGAGGCAGCCGCCTCGCCGGCCCGGCGGGTGGCGCTCCCCGCGCCCTGGAACCGGGCCCGGCGGCCGTCGCGCGCTG
>CAVSSL010000010.1:0-791023 GCA_963730585.1 uncultured Actinomycetota bacterium
ACATGGCCGGTGCCCTGGCTGACTCACGACGGCCGAGCCTCAACGCCGGTCGCTGCCTGGTGCAGGCCGTGGCTGTCCTGGTGCTGTTCGCCGTCGCGCGGGCCGCGGGACTGCTGGGACCGCCCGTGGTGTCAGCCTGCGTTCTCACGCTGGCGATGGTCCTCGTTGCGTGGCGTGCCGGTGCCACGCTGGACGACCTCGGCCTGGGTCGCGACCACCTTCGTGCGGGGGTGCGGTACGGGGTTGCCGCCTTCCTGATCGTCCTGGTCGTGCTGGTCCTCGCCGCAGCGATCCCCTGGACGCGCCCCTTCCTCTCCGACGCACGAGCGGAGATCGACGGGGGGCAGCTCGCCTACGAGATCGGTGTGACGATCGTGCTGCTGACGGCCGTCCCCGAGGAGCTCGCCTTCCGGGGCGTCCTCCTGGGGGCGGGGCAGAGCCTCTGGGGGGCGCGGCGGGCCGCACTGGTCAGCTCCGCGCTGTTCGGTCTCTGGCACATCGAGCCCACCCTGGAGACGATGTCGGGCAACAGCGCGGTCGGCGGGGCCTCCGCCAGCCTCGGCGGGCAGGTGCTGCTCGTGCTCGGCGCGATCGCCGTCACCTTCGTCGCCGGACTGGCCTTCTGCTGGCTCAGGTTGCGATCACGCAGCCTGGTGGCGCCCCTGCTCGGGCACGTGGCCAGCAACGGCCTCGCCCTCGTCGTTGCGTGGCTCACCATCACCACAACCTCACGCATCGCGTGAGCGACGGGGGACGGCGGGACTGCTTGCCAGGTTCAGCGCGTCACTCCACGGCCGCGATCGTCTGCTTGAGAGCGGTCAGCTGCTCGGCGGTCAGTCCGGTGGGCCGCATCGCGGCATACCAGCCGTCGACGTACTCCGTCGTGTACTTGTGGCCGTGGCCGCCCGGAACCTCCGTGGCGAAGGGGAGGTCGGCCGTGATCTGCCAGAAGGTCACGAAAGGCATCCAGACCATGCCCTCGAGCACGTCCTGGCCGGGAGCCTCGCCGATCCAGTCTGGCTCGTGGAGAAGCAGATTCGGGCTCCACCAGACGATGGGATCTGAGGGGTGCATCAGGTACAGGACGCGCGTGCCGTCCCACCCCTGACCTTCGGGCGGGATCGCGGCGCTGGCATCGGTCGCGAACCGCACCGTCCGGCCGCCCTTGTAGACGGGCTGGATCTCCGGGCTGCCCGCGTCGCGGTTGTCGCTGAACTCACGGAACAGCGTGTTGAAGTTCGGCGGACCCGCGAAGACAGTTCCTGCGGTGCGGTTCCGCAGGTCGTACTCGCCGCTGAAGGCGGTCTCGCCGCCGAAGGACCCCAGGCTCTCGCCGGCGACGAAGAGCTGGGGTCGCCGGCCCTGCGGCAGCTTCGACCAGCGGTCGTAGACAGCGTCGTAGAGCGCCCGGCCCGCCTCGCGGGCCTTCTCCTGGTCGACCAGGTAGGAGAGCCACGAGGGCAGGTACGAGTACTGGATGGCCACGGAGGCCGCGTCGCCACTGCTGAGGTACTCGAAGCTGTCGACCAGGGCGGGGTCGACCCACCCGCTGCCCGTCGTCGTGACCACGAGCAGGTTGGCCCGCTCGAAACCTCCGGCCCGCTCGAGGTCGTCGACCGCCAGGGCGGCCCGGGACTCGGTGTCATCGGCTGATGACAGACCCGCGTACGCGCGAACCGGTTCCTCGGCCGGACGATCCACGATGGCGCCTATGTCGCTTGCGGTCGGACCCTTGCCGGTGAACGCGCGCCCCTCGCGGCCGAGCGAGTCCCACGCCACCAGGGAGCCCGGACCGCCCGAGCGCAGCGCAGTCGTGGGCTGGGTCGTGCCCTCCTTCGTGGCGGTGTCACGCACCGAGAACGCCTCGTCCATGGCGGTCACCAAGCCGTCGAGCAGGACGCCGGTGACGAGCAGCCAGACCGTGGCGAAGACCAGGATCCAGCCGGTCGCCGCCGCTGCCCGCCGCCCGAACCAGCGGCTGAGCAACGATGCCAGCCAGCGGTACAGGCGCCGGATCCCCCTGCCGATGAGGAGGAACAGGAGGAAGAAGGACACGGCGACGACGGGCGAGGCGATGACGAGCGCGAGATTGAAGTCCGTGACGCCCATGAGTGCACGGATCTCGCGCTGCCAGTACTGCCCGAGCCCGAAGGACACAGTCAGCAGGACGGCCGCGGCAATGAAGAAGGTGCGCCACGCCCAGCGCTTCGGCGGCCGGGCCTCCCGGTCGGCGAAAGCGCGCCAGATCCAGGCTGCGAGGACCCCCAGGCCGTAGCCGATGGCCGCGGTGATGCCACAGACGATGCCTTGGATCAGGCCGCCCCGCGGAAGCAGCGACGGGGTGAACGACAGGGCCGCGAAGACCACCGCGCCCCAGCACCCCGGCAGGGTGAAGTGGAGCAGCCGTCGGAGCCTCCCGGGGCGGGGCGGGCTCGTCGGGCCGTTCACAGCCGCCGACATCGACGTGTCGGCTACCGAAGGGGTTGGGTCGGCGCTGACCTGACCCACACGTGCCACCTCGGTCCGGAAGATGTCCGATGTTGACTCAGCCACCGTCGTGCCCTTCTTCCGAGCCTCGGACTCATGCGCCCGTCCCCGCCATGAGACCGCCCACACCGACGCCCTGGCATCGTCCGGACTGAATGAGATGGCGCGAGCACACGACCGGCCGGTCAGGGGAAGCGGTGCGCCGCCCGCGACACCACCCGCCCCAGCAGGGCGCCGGCAGCCGCACCGGCGACCACGTCGCTCGGGTAGTGCACGCCGGTGTACACCCGGGAGAAGGCCACGACGGACGCTGCCGCCCGCAGCGGCATACGGAGTGCAGGCAGGACGTCGCCGACGGCGATGGCGAAGGCAGCAGCGGACGCGGAGTGGCCCGACGGGAACGACGTCGACGACGGCATACGCACCCATCGGCCTGGGGGCACACCCAGACCGACCCGGTCGGGGCGATGGCGTCCCCCCGCCAGCTTCATGGGCTGGTTCACCACCAGAGAGGTTGTCCCGACGGCCGCGAGGCCCGTGACGGCGGCGCGTCGGCCGGGAGGACCGCCGAACAACGCGAGGACGCCCGCCACGAGGAACCACGGCTTCGAGTAGTTGGCGAAACCGGACACCCTTCGCAGCGGCACGTCCAGCAGCGGCGTCTGCAGGCGTGCCACCGTCCCGTACACGGCGCGGTCACAGCGGGCGAGCCCGCGCAGCAGCGAGGCTGCCCGCCTGCTGGACCACGCCCCCGCTCCGACGTCACGGCCGCCGAGCTGGCGAGCCAGCCGCTCCTCTACCGGCTCCGGTGGGTGGGGCATTCGATCACCAGGTGAGCTCGATCTCGAGTTCACTCTCCTCGTCTCCGACCTCGATCTCGAGCTTGAGGTTCACCTCGTCGGGCACGTGCACCGTGATGCGCATGCCGCCGCGTTCGAACTCGATCTCGTTGTTCCGGGCGAGCGCCTCGGCGAGCGTCCTCAGGCGAGCTGCGGCGTCCTCCCGGCTGAGCCGTTCGCTCTCGGCAATCTCGATCAGGTCCATTCCTGTCTCCTTTGTGTTGACCCTGCTGGCGTCTGCTGTCGGCCGAGGGCGATCCGCGCCAGCTCGGCCACCCCGGCACTCATCCGTTCCGGGACCATCGCCGACGGCGATGCGCCGGGGTGCTGGCGCGCGACTCGCACCCGGAGGACCCGGGGTCTGATGCGGAAGTGCAGCGGCGCGTCGAGGACCACCGTCTCGCCGTCGATGCCGGCGGGAAGGGGGTTGTCAGCCTCGATCTCGAACGTCGGCGCAGACCACTCGCGCCAGGGGCGCTGCGACGAGCTGCCCTCCGCCCTGCCGCCCGTGGGTGAGGCGACCACCGTGATCCCGAGCAGGCCGTCGTCGATACGGGGCCGCGTGCCCGAGCCGACAGCGCGGCCGAGCCGGTAGCGGTTGTTGGAGACCAGGACCGCGGCGCCGCCGCGGTGCTCGTGTCCGCCGGGACCACGCCACCGCATGTCCGGTTCGCCAGCGTCGGGGCCGAGGACGTCGGGCACCGTGTCGAGCAGGGTGCGGAGCTTGGCATCGCGGTAGCCGGCGCGCTGGACCGCCTCGGCGTAGAGGCCGAGCGAGACGTTGTTGACGAAGACGCGCCCGTTGACCTCGGCGAGGTCGACTCGCCGTTCACCGCCATCGACGAAGGCGTCGAGTGCGCCGACGACGTCGTCGCGGTCGACACCGAGGTCCAGCGCGAAATGGTTGCGGGTGCCAGCGGGCACGCACGCGTACGGCAGGCCGCGCTCGGCGGCGATGGCTGCCACGACCGCCTGCGAGCCATCCCCGCCGGCCATCGCGAGCCCGTCCGCGCCGCGTTCGACCGCGCCCAGCACCAGCGTCTCGAGGTCGTCACCCCTCTTCATCTCGATGGCCTCGATTCCCCGGTTCGCCGCCTCCTTGGCGAGCGCGAAGCGTTCGGCCTTTCCGCCACCGGACCGCGGGTTGAAGAAGAGCACTGGATGACGCGGAGCTGGAGCACTCGGCAGGTCGACGTGGATGTGGAGGGTGGAACGCGCCGCGGCGACGCTCGCCACGAGTCCGGCCAGGATCACCAGGTCGACCAGAGGCGTTCCCTGGGTCAGGACCAGCACCAGGGCGGCACCGAACGCGAGGCCCGCGACGACCAGTCCCGCCACTCGCGCGACGCCCCGCCGGACCACGCCATACCAAGCCGAGGCTGCAGCGACGAGCACGAGAACGAGCAGGGCCAGCCCTCGGGGGAACTCGATCACCGCGACGACGAGGGCGAGCCCAACCGTGGCCGCTCCCAGCAGAAGGGCGAGGGCCGCCAGCCATCGCCGCGTCATGGCATCAGACCCGGCGGCACGGCGAAGCCTTCTTGCGGTTGCTGGGTCGTTCTGCGGTCATCGACCACGCTCCTCATCCGGCGCTCTGGCTGACTCCCTCGGACACTAGAAAGCCAGCGCGCGGACGGGCATCACGCAGCAGGATGATTCCTGACAGAGGACCGCTCCACGTGCGCGGCGTTCTCAGCTCGATGGCTCGTGTGCAGCGCCGACGTGTGCGGGGATATGCGGTGCACAGGGCGGACGAAGGCCTCTACCTGCGGTGACAGTCCACGGACCATGCTGCACACACAGTCAGGGAGGGTGCGACATGACAACCGCCAACCACATTCCACCGGTGGGAGCCCCCACCAGCCACGACCAAGGCGCAAACCTCAGGCGGGCCTGGGTCGCCGTCGCGCTGATCCCGGTGGCGTTCTTCCTGGCATTCGCGGTCGGCGAGGGCCTCTACGCGCTGCTGGGTTACAAGCCCGAGGACGCGACCGAACCGCTGTGGGTCGCCCTCGTGGCCGGTGTGCCCGCGATCGTCCTGTTCCTCGTGCCCTGCGCCGCAGCGGTCAGGTACGGCAACCGGGCACGGTTGGAGGGTCACCGCGGCGCGCTCGCACCTCTGGCCATCGGCGCCGCACTCGGACTGTGGATGCTCGTGACCAACATCGTGTCGCTGTTCGCCGGGTGACAAGGCCCTGTTCCAGCGACATCCATACGGCGGGAGTGAGCAGGTAGCTCACCTAGCGCGGCAGGAGGGTCCGGATGGCGCACATCACGGGTGAGGTCACGATCGATGCACCGGTCGAGGTGGTGTTCGACCTGGTCGCCGACGAGCGGAACGAGCCGAGGTACAACCCCCGCATCGCCCGAGCCGAGAAGGTGACCGACGGGCCGGTCGGAAGAGGCGCCCGCTTCGTCGCCGAGCCCAAGGGCATGGGCACCCGCGGCGAGATGACCCTCGAGATCCTCGACTACGACCGCCCCCACCACCTCCACAACGTCGTGCGCTCGTCGTACATGCAGGTCGACGGCACGCTGGCGTTCGACGAGGTCGACGGCCACACGCGGTTGCGGTGGGACTGGGACATGGACCTGGTCGGCGCAGCGCGAGTGCTCAGTCCGGTGCTGGCGCTGGTCGGCCCCCGCTGGGAGCGTCGCAACTGGGTCGACCTCAAGGACTACCTGGAGTCCGGGCACCGCTGAACCACGCGGCACACGCGTTGGGAGCACCAGCTGGTGCACCCCACTGATCTCACGAGTCGGTGATCGAGAAGTTGGTGAAGCGCCACGTCGCCGGTGAGCCCCCGGTGTCGACGATCTCCACGCCGTAGCAGATCTGGTCGACCGTCGCGTTCGACGCGACCCTGCCCTTGGAGACGAGGTAGCCCAGCATCGCCTTGATGTCGAGGGTGCCGGAGGTGAGGCGGGCGCCATTCGACGGCACGAAGGCGATGTAGCCGTTGCCGCTGGTGGCGTAGACGTCCCACGTGTAGCCGCTCAGCCTCACCCCCGACGCGACGCGGGACCCGGCCGGCACCTGCTTGCGGTTGTCGGTCCAGATCATGACCTCGTCGTTCGGCACACCGTTCAGCCACAGGTCGTAGCCGACGTTGTAGATGCCGACACCCGGCGAGGTCGCCGCGAAGGTGGACGTCAGCCTCGGGAAGCTGGAGATGGTGCGGCCCGAGTAGTCCTTGTGCACGTTCGGGTAGGTCTTGACCGCACCGTCGCCGTTGTTGCTGGCCGTGCCGATGTGGTTCCACGACCGGTAGGAGCACACCTGCGTGGTGCCCTTCGTCCCCGGGTAGTTCGAGGCGTTCCACAGGTTGTTGTGCACGTAGTAGCCGTGGTCGGTGATCCCGCCGTTGGAGGCGCTCGTGGTGAAGTACGGGTTGGTGCAGGTCTGCCCCACCACCGAGGAGCACGTGGTCAGGGAGGCGACGGCACTGGAGAGCACACCGGTACCACCCAGGAGGGTCACGCGCCCCACCCCGAGCCGCGTGATCTCGTTCCGCACCGCACTGGGGATGCAGGTCGCCTTCGACAGCAGGACCGGACCTCGCGCGCCCGCCGCGACCGAGCCGCCGGACAGCGCGTCGGCGAAGTTGCTGCCGTTGGCGAGCAGGGCCCGGGTGGCGGTCGGGAACGCGGCCTTGGAGACCGCGGCGGAGGTCGCGTAGCGGTCCGCCCCTGCGAGGCGCGTCACCGGTGCGATGCCACCGAGGGCCTTGGCCACATCGGCACTGACCGCTCCGGTGCCCCCGAGCACCGTGATCTTCGCCGGCTTGAGCCGCTTCAGCTCCGTGGAGGTCACCGAGGGCAGGGCCTTGGCGCCGACCAGCAGCACCGGCACGCCCTGGGCCCCCGCGGCCGCCGACCCGGAGAGCGCGTCGGGGAAGTTCGCGCCCGTGGCGACGAAGACGTTGCTGACGTTGGTGCCGAAGCTGGCCCGCGACACCGCGGCTGCCGTGGCGTACCGGTCGGCGCCGGACAGGCGCGTCACGCTGCCGGCCGTGTAGCCGTCCAGGGCAGCCGCAACGGCGCTCGACACGGCACCCGTGCCCCCGAGGATGACGATCCGGCCCGGAACCAGCCGCTCGAGCTCGGTCCGGATCTCGGCCGGGATGCCGGTCGGGCTCACGAGGAGCAGGGGGCCGCGGTCACGCCCGGCGACCGCTGATCCCGCCAGCCCGTCGGGGAACCCCGCGCCGGTCGCCACGTAGGCCACCGGCACGCCGGGGGCGAAGGACGCCTTGGAGATCGCGGCCGACGTCGCGTACCGGTTGGCGCCCGACAGCCGGTCGACCGTCGGTGTCGCCGCCTGGGCGGGCGCGCTGGCCATGAGCCCCAGGCCCGCGAGCAGGGCCGCGGTCACCCACGCGCCGAGTCTCACGACCCGGCCACGAGGATCGGCTGGGACATGGTCCACCACGTCGTGCGACATATCGGCACGATACAGACACTCCTGGGGCGACTGGCCGAACCAGCGGCTGGAACCTGGAGCCGTCGCGGGCGCCGCCAGGTGTTCAGCGCCGGTCGTGAACCTCGGCCGCGAACCGCTGGGCGAGCAGGCGCGCGACCTCGGCGGAGCGCGGCTCGACCGACTCGGCGGCCGCCCGCAGGTCGGCAAGGTCGAGGCCCTCCTCCGCCAGGGCTGCCTCGTCCCACGAGTCCAGCCGGGACGCCGCCGCCTCGGGGTGGAACTGCACGCCCCACGCAGCCGCACCGACACGAAAAGCCTGCACGCGGCATACCTCGGAGGTCGCGAGCAGCGTGGCCTCCGGCGGGAGGTCGACGACCTGGTCACGGTGGTTCTGGATCGCCGGGAAGGCCTCGGGCAGGCCACCGAGCAGCCGGTCACCGGCCGCCTCCGCCGTGAGCGTGACCTGGCACGAACCGCGTTCGGGCACACCGTGGTC
Organism: uncultured Actinomycetota bacterium; assembly: GCA_963730585.1. Taxonomy (GTDB): domain Bacteria; phylum Actinomycetota; class Actinomycetes; order Actinomycetales; family Dermatophilaceae; genus Pedococcus_A. Next base: position 8,246 of record CAVSSL010000010.1, read on the forward strand.
GCGCACCACCCGACCACCCGCGACGTGCGCGAGCAGCTGTGCCCCCAGGCAGATGCCGAGCAGCGGTATGCCGCCGGCGAGGGCCAGCGCCGCGAGCTCACGCTCGCGCGGGAGCCACGGCGCGCTCGCGTCGTCGTCCGGCATGAAGCCGCCGCCGAGCAGCACCAGGCCGTGCACCCCGGCGAGGTCGAGGTCGCCCAGCTCCTCGCCCGGCACCTCCGTCACGTCGAGGCCGTCCGCCCCGAACCAGTCGGCGAGCCGGGCCAGGGGGCTGCCGGGGCTGTTGCGGACCGCGACGACCCGAGGACGAGGCGGCCTGCGGCCGCGGAAGGCTCACCGGACCGTCTCGCGGCGGCCCGGGATGGCGGCGACGAGGCGCTGGGTGTAGTCCTCCTTCGGGTCGCCGAAGATCTCCTCGGGGTCGCCGTGCTCGACCACGCGGCCGTGCTGCATCACGTAGACCTCGTGGGCGACGAGGCGCACCACCGCGAGGTCGTGGCTGATGAACAGGTAGGCGAGGTCGAGGTCGCGCTGCAGCTGCACCATGAGGTCGAGGATCTGCTCCTGCACCAGCACGTCGAGGGCACTGACCGCCTCGTCCATGACGACCAGCTCGGGCTCGAGGGCGAGGGCCCGGGCGATGGCGACGCGCTGGCGCTGGCCGCCCGACAGCTCGTGGGGGTAGCGGTCGGCCAGGGCAGTCGGCAGGGCCACCTGGTCGAGGAGCCGGGCGACGGTCGCCGACCGCGAGCGCGCGTCACCGATCTGGTGCACCCGCAACGGCTCCGAGACGACCTCGGCCACCGTGTAGCGCGGGTCGAGCGAGGCGTAGGGGTTCTGGAAGACGGGCTGCACGCTGCGCCGGAAGGCCTTGAGCGACGAGCGCCGCAGCGTCGACAGGTCGGTGCCTCGGTAGGTGGCCGTGCCGGCGTCGCAGTCCTCCAGCCTGAGGGCGAGGCGGGCGGTCGTCGACTTCCCGGAGCCGGACTCCCCCACGATGGCGACGGTCTGGCCCTTGCGGACGTCGAGGTCGAGGCCGCCGACGGCGACGAGGGGCTCGCGCCGGCCGCGGAGGCGGTAGCGACGCTCGACGCCGCGCAGCGACAGGAGCACCTCGCGGCTTGACGGGTCGACGGCGGCCGAGGAGATCTTCGGGGTCGCCATGCTCGGCGCTGCCGCGAGCAGCCGGCGGGTGTACTCGTGCCGCGGCGCGTCGATGACCTCGGCCGACGGCCCCTGCTCGACCACCTCGCCGCGGTACATGACGACGACGCGGTCGGCCCGCTCGGCGGCCAGGGCGAGGTCGTGGGTGATGAGCATGACCGCTGCGCCGAGCTCGTCGGCCAGCTCCTCCATCTGGTCGAGCACGAGCCGCTGCACGGTGACGTCGAGCGCCGAGGTCGGCTCGTCGGCGATCAGCAGCTCCGGACGGCAGGCCAGCGCCATCGCGATCAGGACCCGCTGGCGCATGCCGCCGGAGAACTCGTGCGGGTACTGGTGGAACCGTGACGCGGCGTCGGCGATGCCCGCCTTCTCCAGCAAGGTGATGGCCTGCTCACGGGCCTGCTGCCCCGATGCGCGGCCGTGCACCTCGAGCGCCTCGACGATCTGCGCGCCGACCTTCATCACGGGGTTCAGGTTGGTCATCGGGTCCTGCGGCACCATGCCGATCCGGTTGCCGCGGATCGCCGTCATCGCCTTCTCGCCGAGCCCGGTCAGCTCGGCGCCGTCGAGGCGGATGCTCCCCTCGCTGATGCGCCCGTTGGCGGCGAGCAGCCGGTTGATGGAGGCGGCGAGCGTCGACTTCCCCGACCCCGACTCACCGACGACGGCGACGGTCTCGCCCCGCCCGATGTCGAGGCTGACGTCGCGCACCGCCTCGATGGGGCCGTGCGGGGTCTCGAAGCTGACGGTCAGGTTCCTGACGGCCAGCAGCGGCTCGGCGGCGTCCGTCGTCGGCGCCACGGCGGTCATCGTGGTCATGGTGCTCCTGTCTGCGGCCGGGGCCGGTCGTGCGTGCGAGGAGGCAGGGCGGCGGAGGCCTCGAGGGCGGTGGTGACGCCGGCGAGCGCGGCGGCCGCGACCTCGTCGGTGGAGACCAGCGACGCGCGCGGCGCGAGCGGTCGCTCGGTGGTGCCGGTGGTGCCGTGCAGCCGTGTGGCCGCTGCCGCGACGACGAGGTGGCGGTCGAGCGCGACCGCGAGGAAGGTGCCGGTGAACCCGCCGTGCACGGCCAGCGGCACGGTCTCCCCCGCCACCGAGACGCTCGCGAGGCGGAAGCCCAGCGCACGGTCCGGCGCGACAGCCAGGGGACGGGTGAAGCGGTCGACCACCTCGGCCGGCATCACGCGGGGTCGAGCAGCGCCCCGCCGAGCCGGAGCAGCTCGGGCACCGTGGCGAAGAGCCCGGCGTGACCGGCCACCCCGCCCAGGGCGTGCGCGGCGTTGCCGTCGTTGACGACACCGACCTGCGGCTCGGCGCGCCACCCCGCGAAGTCCTCGACCCGGGCGTCGACCGGGTACGGGTCGCCCGAGGCGACCATCGTGTGCTCGATGACGTCGCCGTCGCCGGAGGCCGCGGCGCCCTCGGTGGCAACGGGGCCGTACCCGGTGCGGCGCAGGCCCAGCGGAGCGGCGACCAGCTCGGCGAACGCGGCATCCTGCCGTCGGCCCGTCACCCGCTCGACCACGGCACCGAGCGTGATCATCCCGAGGTCCGAGTAGACCCAGCGCGTGCCGGGCTCGGACTCGAGGGGCGCCGTCGCCGCCAGGCGTTGCGCCTCCTCCCGATCCGTGGTGCGGCAGTAGAGCGGCAGCCAGGGAGGCAGTCCAGAGGTGTGCTCCAGCAGGTGCCGGACCCGGACCGTCGCGCGGTCGGTTCCGACCTCGGGCAGGTATGCCGCGATGGGCGCGTCGAGGTCGAGCGCACCGTCGGCGACGAGCCGCATCACGAGCGCGGTGGTGGAGGCGACCTTGGTGACGGAGGCGAGGTCGAGGCACGTGTCGACCGTCATCGGGCGCCCCTCGCGCCCCTCACCCGGCAGCACGGCATACCCGCCTGCCGCCACCGAGGACTCCGCCCCTGCCAGCACGCCGACGACGGCGCCGGCGGGGTGGGTGCCGGCGCGGCCGAGCCCGAGCAGGGCGCGGACGACGGGGTCGAGGTCGAGGGTCACGAGGCGGTCAGGTCCTCGAGGACCAGGCGCGTGGGAGCCGAACCTCCCGCCACCGGCAGGACGCCGCCGTCCGGTCCCGGCGTCACCGCGCCCAGGACGCGGGGCTCCTTCGCGCCGGTGCAGGTCGGGACGTTCCCCGGTATGCCGTGCATCGTGGCCCAGCCGATGAGGGCGAAGGCGATGGCCTCCTTGGCGTCGGGGTCCAGCCCCAGCTCGCGCGTCGTGCCGAACCGCACGCCGGGCGCGGCTGTGGCGAGCGACCTCATGAGCGTGGGGTTGCGCGCTCCCCCGCCTGAGACGAACGCCTGGTCGACGCCTGCGGCCGTCAGCGCGTCGGCCACCGTGCGGGCGCTGAGCTCGACGAGCGTCGCCACGAGGTCCGGCAACGAGGCCGTGCCGCCCCAGGTGGCCAGCGCGTCCTCGACGTAGCGCGCGTGGAACAGCTCCTTGCCGGTGCTCTTGGGTGCAGGGGCGCGGTAGTACGGCTCGTCGAGCAGCACCTCGAGCAGGTCGGGCAGCACCTGGCCCGAGGCGCTGACCGCCCCGTCGCGGTCGAAGGTCAGCGGGACGGAGGTGTCCGCTGCGAGCACGGCGTCGATGAGCGCGTTGGCCGGGCCGATGTCCCACGCCAACGGGTCGGCGCCGGGCGCGCAGACGGTGGCGTTGGAGATCCCGCCCAGGTTGAGGGCGGCAGCGGTGGTCCCCCCGGCCCGCAGGGCCTCGAGCACGAGCGTGTCGAGCAGCGGCACCAGCGGCGCCCCCTGCCCGCGGGCGGCGATGTCGGCGATGCGCACGTCGGCGACGACGGGGAGCCGCGTCCGCTCGGCGATCCACGCCGGCTGCCCGAGCTGCAGGGTGCCGAGCGCGGCACCGCCGTCGACCCAGTGAAAGACGGTCTGTCCGTGCGAGCAGACCACGTCGACCGGGCCGCCGCCTGCCGCCGCGTGGGTCGTCAGAGCGGCGTCGGCTGCTGCCGCGAATGCCTGGCCGATGAGGGTGTCGAGCCGGGTCACGTCGGCCAGCGTGGTGCCGGCCGGCGGGAGGGCAGCCCTGAGCCGGGTGCGCAGCTCGTCGTCGTAGGGCTGGGAGTCGACGAGCTCCACACGTCCGGCGAGCTCGTCGCCGCGCCGCTCGAAGTCGCAGATGGCAACGTCGATGCCGTCGTGCGAGGTCCCCGAGATCATGCCGAGGACCCGCATCAGCGCGCCCCTCGCGAACGCGGGTCCAGAGCAGAGCGCAGGCTGTCACCGAGCAGGTTGAGCCCGACCACGAAGACGACGAGCGCGGCGCCGGGGAAGGCGAGCATCCAGGGCGCCACCGTCGAGAGGGTCTGGGAGTCGTAGACCATCCCCCCGAGCGACGCGGCCGGCGGCGGCGTGCCGAAGCCGAGGAAGCTGAGCGACGCCTCGGTGAGGATCGCCCACGACAGCGAGAGCGTGGTCTGGACGACGAGGATCCCGCGCATGTTGGGGACGACGTGGGCGAACAGGGTCGACAGGCGCGAGCGGCCGATCGCGGTCGAGGCCGTCACGTAGTCGACGCTGCGCAGGGTCAGGACCGGCCCGCGCGCGACGCGCGCAAAGATCGGCATGTAGACCGTGGCGATCGCCAGGCTCACGGTGACCCAGCTGCGCTCCAGCGTGGCGGCCAGCGCCAGCGCGAGCAGCAGCGAGGGGAACGCGAACAGCACGTTGGTGAGCACCCCCACCACCCGGTCGAGGACGCCTTGGAAGTACCCGGCCAGGACGCCCAGCAGGATGCCCACGACTCCGGCAGCGCCGACGGAGACGACGGCGATGCGCAGCGAGTTCGCGAGACCGGCGCACACCCGCGAGAAGAGGTCACGCCCGAACTGGTCCGTGCCGAACCAGTGCGCGCCCGACGGTCCCTGGAGCGCGACGGTGACGTCCTGGCGCGCCGGGTCGTAGGGCGTCAGGCCGAACAGCCCGGCGAGCGCGAGCAGCACGACGAGCGCGGTGAGGACGACCCCCACGACGGCCGAGGGCGCCCGGAGCGCGGCGGGCAGCTGCGACCGGCGCGAGGTCCGGACGGCGCGCGCCGGGACGGTCGTCGTCGCGCTCATTCGGCCCGCACCTTCGGGTCGACGAGGCGGTAGAGCAGGTCGGTGGCCAGGTTCACTGCCACGAACATCACGGCGATGACGAGAACGGTGCTCTGCACGACGGCATACTCCTTCTGGTTCAGCCCGAGCAGCACCTGCCGCCCGATGCCAGGGATGGAGAAGATCTGCTCGATCACCAGGGTGCCGCCGAGCAGGAAGCCGAACTGCAGGCCGCCGATCGTGATGATCGGGATGAGCGCGTTGCGCAGCACGTGCCGCCACTGCAGCCGCCGGGACGGCACGCCCTTGGCCCGCGCGGTGCGGATGTAGTCCTCGTCGCGGATCGCCAGGATGGAGGCGCGGGCGGTCTGGAAGACGGGCGAGGCGATGCTGACGCCGAGGACGAGTGCCGGCAGCAGCATCTGCTGCAGGTTCAGGGCGGGGTCCTGGGCGAGGGTGGCGAACTCCTCGCCGTTGGGGTTCCACCCGAAGGTGTTGGCCAGCCACGTCGACACCACGGTGGCGACCAGGAAGGTCGGCAGCGACAGGGCCAGGAGGCTGGCAAGCTGCGAGCCGCTGTCGCGGGTGGCCCCGGGACGGCTCGCCGCGAGCAGCCCGCCGGGCACACCGAGGAGGAGCCCGATCGCGATGGACAGCACCGCGAGCTCGACCGTGATGGGCAGGGCGTGCACCGTCATGTCGAGCACGCCCTGCCGCGACGTGGTCGAGATGCCGAGGTTGCCCGTGAGCACACCGCCCAGCCAGTTCACGTACTGCGCGACGAGCGGCTGGTCGAGCCCGTAGTAGGCGCGCAGGTCGGCGAGCTGCTCCGGGCTCAGCGCGCCGGCCTCGATGCCGTAGCTCGCGGTGATCTGGTCACCGGGCAGGATCCTCAGCAGGGCGAAGGTCAGCACCGAGACACCGAGGAGGGTGAGCAGGGCCTCGAGGACGCGGCGCAGCACCGGGTGCCTGGTGAGGGCGAAGAAGACGGACATGGCGGAGGAGCTCCGGTCGACGGCGTCGGCTGGTCAGGACGCCGACATCGTCGCCTTCCACAGGGTGCTGAGGTCGCCGTTGGTGCGCGGCTCGAAGCCCTTCACCGCGCTGTTCGTCGCGATGTAGAGGTTGCCGGTGTAGGTCCACACCCAGGCGGCGTTGTCCTCGAGCTCCTGCGAGACCTTGGCGTAGATGGCCTTGCGCTGCTCGACGTCGGTCGTGGCCTTGCCCTCGGCGAAGAGCTTGTCGAGGGTGGCTGACCGGTAGCCGGCGACCTTGTTGAAGGACCCGGTGGAGGTGAAGTAGCGGGCGTACATCGTGTTGGGGTCGGTGCTGCCACCGTTGAGCGCGATGGCCGCGTCGAAGTCGCCTGCCAGCCAGCGCTGCACGTAGGCGTTGGAGTCGAGCGTCTCGAGCTTGACGTCGATGCCCACCTCCTTGAGCTGGGCCTGGATGTTCTGCGCCTCGTTGACCGCCGTCGAGTACAGGCCCTGCGAGGTGATCATGGTGAAGGCGAGCCCGCTCGACTTCCCCGCCTTGGCCAGGTGCTCCCGCGCCTTGGCGACGTCACGCTGGGGGCAGGGCCGGCTGTCCGGGTCGGAGCGGTAGGCCGGGGAGGTGATGGGGCCGGTGACCTTGCCCGCGCCGAGCGCCGCGGTGTCGAGGACCTGCTTGCGGTCGATGGCGCACGAGATGGCCAGGCGCACGTTCACGTCCTTCAGCGCGGGCGCGTCGGCCCGCAGCTGCAGCACGTGGAAGTTCAGCTGGTCGACCGTGGCGACCTTGACGTTGTTGGCGGTGGCCGTCTTCGCGGTGACCGAGTTGTCGAACACCGCCATGTCGACGGCGCCGGAGCGCAGGGCCGAGACCATGGCCTTCTCGTCGGCGATGATGCGGAACTGCACGCCCTCCAGGCCGGGCTTGCCCTGGTAGTAGCCGGGGTTGGCCTTGAGGGTGATCGACTGGTTCGGGGTGCGGCTCTCGAAGAGGTAGGGGCCGGAGCCGACGGGCTTGGCCGCCAGGCTGTCGACCGGCACGTCGGAGGGCACGATCGAGGTGTTGACGTTCGACAGGGCCGAGACGAACGAGGCGTCGGGTGCCTTGAGCGTGACCACGACGGTCTGCGGGTCAGGCGCCTCGACGCTCTTGACGGACCCGAAGTACGACGCCGAGGTCGCCTTCGTGGCCGGGTCCATGATCGTGTCGAAGGTGTGCTTGACGTCGGTCGAGTCCAGCGCGGAGCCGTTGCCGAACTTCAGGTCCTTCTTCAGCGTGAAGGTGTAGGTGAGCCCGTCGTCGGAGAGCTTCGGCAGGTCGGCCAGGCCGGGTGCGGGCTGGAGGTTCGAGTCGGTGTTGAGCAGGGTGCTGTAGACCTGGCCGAGCACCTGGAGCGACTGCGTCGACGTGGACAGGTAGGGGACGGTCTGCGTCGGGTCGGCGCTGATGCCGAACACCAGCGGACCGGCCGCACCTCCACCCGATGCCTTGCTGTCACCCGAGCAACCGGCAGCGGCCAGCGATGTGACGAGGGCGGCTCCGACCACGAGGGTCCGCAGCGGCACTGCACAGGGGCGGGACGTGAACATGGGCAGGCACTCCTTGCACGTGGACGTCGGACCTGGGCTCGACCCGGACCGACAACAGCGGGGACGTCGTCGCCCAATATGGCACTTTGTTCCACAAATAGGTACACGCGTGTGAAGTTTTGTCAGATCGTGACGTGCCGCCGCCGACACGCGACGGCGCTGCGGCGCGGGTCCGGCACCGAGGGACGGCCCGCCGTTACGGTGCCCCGGTGAGCGACGCGCAGACCCAGATGCCCACCCCTGCCGCCTGCCAGCCGACCATGGGCGGCCTGGCCCCGTGCGACAGCTGCGGGGCCCCGATGCGCTGGGAGACCTCGCACCAGCGGTGCGACTCCTGCGGACACATCGTCCCCTGCTGCGAGGGCGCCCCGCTCGGCTGACCGCGACGGTCGCTGCGTCAGCCCTGCGACTCAGCCCAACTCAGCCCAACTCAGCGCTGCGGCTCAGCGCTGCGGCGGGCGGATGATCCGGAACATCGCGCCGGTCGGGTCGGCCAGCGTCGCCATCCGGCCGTAGGCCGTGTCCTCGGCCGGGTGCAGCACCGTCGCCCCGAGCGCCTGCGCCTTCTCGATGACGGCGTCCGGGTCCTCGACGCCCCAGTAGACGCCCCACAGACCGGGCACGTGGTCGGGCAGCATGGCGGCCGCGTCCATGACTCCGGCCTGCTGGGAGCGCCCTTCGCCGAGCGTGGTGTAGCGGAAGTCGTCGGTGTCGCTCATGACGTGCGTGTCCCAGCCGAAGACGTCCTCGTAGAAGCGCACCGTGCGCTCGTAGTCGCGGGTGTGCAGCTCGTACCAGTTGGGCGTGCCGGGTTCGGCCACCACCTCGATGCCGGGGTTCTGGGAACCCTGCCACACCCCGACCGCGGCGCCGGACGGGTCGGTCACCATCGCCATCACGCCCTGCTCCGGCACGTCCATCGCCGGCACGATCACGGTGCCGCCCAGCTCGGCGGCCCGCTCGACGGTGCGGCGCGCGTCGTCGGACGCGAGGTAGACCGACCACATGTCCGGCGCGCCGCTGCTGCCGTCGTTGCGCATGCAGCCGCCGACCATCTTCCCGTCCCTGCGGAACATGATGTAGCCGCCGTACTTCTCCTCGTCACCGTGCTCGACGGTCCAGCCGAACAGCTCGCCGTAGAACTGCTCCGCGCGAGCGGTGTCGGAGGTGAGCAGGTCGACCCAGCAGGGGGCTCCGGTCATCGGGATTCGTGCAGGCACGGGTGTCTCCTTCGCATCGGTGGGCCACCGGACGAGTGGGTCCTGACGTTAGGACCGACTCCCGACATGCGCCAGACTCATCGGGACCACACGGCTACCGGCAGGGCGTACCAACCACGCGAACGGGCACCGCGCTGCCGTGGAGGATCTATCCTCCAGAGATGGGGGAGCCCGGTCGGTCGGAAGCCCTCAGCCGGGTCCTGGACGCGGCTGAGAACGCCTCACCCCTCGACGCCGTGGAAGCGGTCACCCGCACCCTGGCCGTTGCGTTGGGTGCAGGTGCTGCCTTCTTCCTCATCGAGGACCTCTCCGGGCGCGGCCTCATCCGTCTGTCCCACGCAGTGAGTGGCGATGCCGAGGGCGTCTTTGTCGCCCGCGAGGGCGAGGAGCACGCCACGGTGCGCTTCGATGCTGCCGAACAAGCCGTGGTGCTGCCCTTCGACGGCGGTCCCGCAGAGGTGGCCGTGCGTTCTCAGACGGTCCAGGTGGTGCCCCCCACCCACGACGATGGCCAGTCGACCCAGCAGTGGACGGTGCTCGCGCCCGTCACCGAGCGGGGCGAGGTCCTCGGACTGCTCGAGCTGACCCTCCCGGCCGAACCGGATGCCGCCACCCTCACCGAGATCAGCCGGATCGGCCACGTCCTCTCGTTCGTCATCATCGCCAACCGGCGGCACACGGACCTGTTCGAGTGGGGCCAGCGCACCACGCTCTTCACGCTCCCTGCAGAGATCCAGCGTCGGTTGCTGCCGGCCGCCTTCACGTGTGAGGCCGGCGCCTTCACCCTCTCGGCCTGGCTCGAGCCGGCGGCATCCGTCGGCGGGGACTCCTTCGACTACTCCCTCGCCCGCGACGTGCTCCACCTGTCCCTCACCGATGCCATGGGGCACGGAGTGGCCAGCGCGCTCAACGCCACCCTGTGCGTCGGCAGCCTGCGCAACGCGCGCCACGCCGGCGCGTCGCTGCTGGACCAGGCGGTCTTGGCGAACGCGAGCATGTGGCAGCACGCCGGCGAGACGGGTTCGGAGGGGTTCGCCACGGGCCTGCTGGGTCGCCTCGACCTGCGGACCGGCACGCTGGCCCTGGTCAATGCCGGACACGTGTTCCCCTACCTGTGCCGGGCCGGCTCCGTCGGCAAGGTCCCGCTTCCCGTGGACCTGCCCCTGGGGTTGTTCCCCGACACGGACTACCGCAGCACCGACCTGGTGCTCGAGCCCGGTGACCGCCTCCTGCTGGTCACCGACGGGATGCTGGAGCGCAACGCCGCCACCCTCGACCTGCGGGCCGAGATCCGCGCCACCAGGGACCTGCATCCGCGCGAGGCGACCCGCGCCCTGACGCGCAGGGTCATGGAGGTCGCAGGACCGGCACTGACCGACGACGCCACCCTGCTGGTGATCGACTGGCACGGCGACCACGGGCGGGAGCGTCGCACCGCCTTGGGCTCCGAGCCGCAGATCGCGAGCTGGTCCCGTACGGTCGGGGCATGACTGAGCCAGTGGACGAGTCACGCGTGGAGCGCCGGGCCGCCGACCTGCTGCCCGAGGAACAGGCAGCCGGCAGCGACAACCCGGAGGAGCAGGCCGAGGCGATCCTCGCCGAGTCGGACGAGCGCACCGAGCACCCCGAGGAGACCCGTCAGGAGTCCACCCAGACGCCGGACTAGAGCGCGGCCTCCGGTCGACGGACCCGCCACTCGCCGGTGCGCCCCTCCACCTCGGCCAGACCCATCGCGGCGAACCGTTCCAGCCACCCCTCCATGGGGAACCAGCCCCACCGATCGTGAAAGCGGTTGGCGTTGGCCACGATCGCGTCGAGGTGCTGCACCGGCGGGCTCTGCGAGGGGTGGTGCTGGTGGTATGCCGCGGCGCCACCGACCCAGAGCAGCGTCCCCTGGGCCGCGCCGAGGCGCTGCCCGAAGTCGGTGTCCTCACCGCCGTAGCCGACGTAGTCCTCGCAGAAGCCGCCGAGCCTGTCCCAGTCGTCGGCGTCGAGGGCGAAGGACAGCGACCAGAACAGCCGCAGGTCGTCCGCAACCCGCACCTCGTCGGCGCCGAGGGCTGGCCGGGCGGGGTGCGGACGGGCCAGGCGATCGAGGTCCTGGCCCCGGTAGTCCCGGGGATCCGCCACCGGTGGCAGGTAGCCGACCTCGCCACTGGCCACGACCGGCCCCGGCCCGCACACCCGAGAAGGGGAGTCTCTCCGCACGCCCAGCACCGCGGCATACCGCTGCAGCAACGTCGGCGACGGGATGCAGTCGACGTCGAGGAAGACGAGCGTCTGCGCCCCGGCCTCGACCGCTGCCCTGGCCCCGGCGTTGCGCGCCGCCGCCAGCGGCAGGCCGGCGGGAGTCGAGGCCACCGACGCCACGGTGACGTCCCAGCCCGGCTGCGCGTGGGCGGCGACCACGTCGGCGATGTCGGGGTCGTCCATCGCGACCGCCACGAAGATGTCGGGCTGCCGCACCTGGCGTGCCAGTCCCCAGAGCTGGCCGGCCAGGTGCTCGTGGCGACCGTGCGCGATCGTGATGACCGCCGTCCGCGCGCTCACGCCACGCCCTCGGTGCCCGCGCTCCCGGCCAGGGCCTCGAGGTGGCCGGCGGCCGTCCGAGCCCCGTCGCCCGTCGACCAACGGCTCCAGCCGGCGCCTCCGAGCGCGGCCGCCCGCTCGAGCAGGGCGGGCCACTCGGCGTCCCGCGGCCAGCTCTCGAGGCCGACCGCTGCCCCGAGACGGCTCACTGCCGCGGCCGTCGCCTCCTGCTCGCCGAACGGCCGCGGCTGGGCGATGACCACCGCCGGGCGGCGCGCTGCGGCCACCTCGGCGACGGCGTTCTGACCGGCGTGGGTGACCACGACATCGGCTGCGCAGAGCTCGGACCAGAGGTCGGGGGACGGCGAGGACGCGGGGTCGCGCTCGAGCCAGTCCCAGTCCGGGGTCGCCGCGCGGGCAGCCGCCACCGCGTCCCTGCCTGCCGAGCGACCGCCGCTGCCCCACAGCACGAGGACCTGGCGCCGGCGCCGGCGGGCGGCCAGGCGGAGAGGTGCGGCCGACCGGCCGTCGAAGCGGGAGACCCCGCCCACGCACCACGCCTTCTGCCGCCACGACGCCGGCCAGCCGCGCATGTGGACACCCTCGGGCCAGGGGGCCAGCAGTGCCTGGGCGGAGTCGTAGGCCAGGCGGTGGGGACGGTCCAGCCTCGTGCCCGGCAGGGCGACGACGACCGTGGGCACCCCGCACAACCGGGCCAGCAGCGCCACCTCGACCGACACGTCGACCACCAGCAGCCGGGGTTTGTGCTGGGCCACCCAACCGGCGAGCTGCGCCATCCGCGAGCCGAGGCCCTCGTGCAGCGGCGGCGCCCAGTGCAGCACCCCGCCGGCCGTCACGTCGCCCGAGGCGGCAGCCGCCGCGGACGAGGGCGTGTCGTCGCGGGCCAGCTGCGTCCACGAGTGCGACCACCCCGCCGGTGCCGGGAGCGAGCTGAGCCCCCACACCGGCTCGCGCAGGTGACCCGCGATGGACTGCAACCGGGTGACGTGGCCCGACCCGTGGTGGTGCGCGTAGTAGCCGATCACGCCGCACGCTCCGGCGATGACACGTCCGCATAGACGGACAGGTAGGCATCGATCATGTGCTCCACAGAGCACCGGCTCACCGCCTGCTCCCTGCAGGCCCTGCGGTCGAAGGACGTCACCTCGTCGACCCGCTGCGCCGCCGCTGTGATGTCACCCCCGGCGACGAGCACTCCGCATCCCGGCGTGACGAACTCGCGCAGGCCGCCCCGGTCGAAGCCCAGCACCGGCGTCCCGCACGCGAGCGACTCCGCGGCCACGAGACCGTAGGGCTCGTCCCAGGCCGGGGTGACGAGGCTCGCGGCGCTGGAGCCGACCAGCGCGACCAGGTCGGCCACACCGAGATGCCCGACGTACTCGGCGTGCGGCCCCAGCAGCGGCCGCACCACGTCGTCGAAGTAGGCCCGGTCCGACACGGGGCCGGCCAGCCGCAGCCGCCGTCCACTGGCGGCGGCGATGCGCAGGGCGTCGTGGGGGGCCTTCTCCGGGACGAGTCGCCCGAACCAGACGAGGTCGTCACCACCGGGGCCGGGCACCCAGCGGTCGACGTCGACGCCGTTGAGCACCACGTCGGCGTCCGCGACGTGGCTCCACAGTCCAGCGGTGTGCGAGCTGACCGCGACGAACCGGGCGCGCCTCTGGTCCATCAGGCTGATCGCGGGCTCGAGCCAGGGCGTCGGCGGCGTGTGAAGGGTGGTGACCATCGGCGCACCGGCCGTCGCGGCCAGGGCGATGGGGAGGTAGTGGAGGCTGTTGTTGTGGATCAGGTCGATGTCGGTGCGGCCCTGCAGCTCGAGCATCACCTGCAGGTAGGCATGGTGCTCGCGCAGCCAACGCTCCGGCGGCATGGCGACGTCACCGCGGGCGACCTCGCTCAGGTCGAGCGGGTGCACGACGATCTCCCGGGCATCCAGCCCCTCGTCGCTGCCGGGGCCGGCGAACAGGGTGACCTCCACCCCGCGCTGCCTCAGCCCCCGCACGAGCTGCCAGGTCAGCGACTCGAGCCCGCCCGCGAACGGCTCGCGCAGCGGGTGGTTGGCCGACGCGATGATCACGACGTGCATGAGCTGCCCTTCGCGAGCACCTGCTCGTAGATGCCGCGGTGCGCCTCCGCCAGCATCTCGCGCTCCGCCCGGCGCTCCCCCGGGTCCGCCCGCCACTGGGGGCGCTGCTCGTATGCCGTGAGCACGGCCTGCTGGAGGCTGGCCCTGCGTGCGGGGGCCGGCCCGGCGGCATACGTGAGGCACGGACGCTGCTCGGCGTAGAAGCCACAGTCGGGCGCCGCCACGGCGGTGCCCAGGTCGTAGCAGGCCTCCAGCCAGCCCGAGTGGGTGCCGAAGCGGTAGGGCAGCACCGACAGGTCCAGGCCCTGGAAGTAGTCCCACAGGTCGGCGTCGGAGAAGTAGTCGTGGACGTGCAGGTCCAGCAGCCCCTGCGACTCGAGCCGGCGCAGGCCCTCTGCCAGCTCGGGCGCGTACCTCAGGAAGACGGGGGTCATGACGTCGGTGTGGGCGTCGACGCGCAGGCGGGCGCCCGGCATCTGCGCCAGCACCTCGGCGATGGCCTCGACGTCCGGCAGCGGGTCCATGCTGGCGCGGAGGCTCTTGGCGTGGACCCCGATGACGAAGCCGTCGTGGCGCGGACGCGGGCGTGAGAGGGTCGGCTCCTCCACCACGTGGGGGTGCGGCAGGACCCGAGCCTCGCGGCCCCACCGGCGCCTGACCTCGGCGGCCGCCCCCGGGGTCAGCGTGACCAGCGCGTCGGCTGCCTCCACCAGCACCGAGAGCTGCGCGTCGTGCAGACCGGGCTCCAGGTGGTGGGGGTTGCGCAGGTCGTGCACCGTGAGCACCAGGGGCTTGGACTCGGCGCGCAGCGCTGCCACGAGGTCGGCCAGGTCTTCGGGCGAGGTGGCGTCGAAGCCGAAGTGGACGTGCATGAGGTCGAACTCGCCCGCGTGCTCGTGCACCCAGGCAGGCTCGAGCATCCGCGGCGGCCACCACTGGGCGTCCGGGATGTTGGTTCCGGGACGAGGGTCGGGAAGTCGCTCGACACCATCGCCGCCCTCTGCCGCCAGGTGGCGGACGTAGACGTGTCCAGATGGGACCGATGCGACGCGAATGCCCAAGGCAGCCTCCGGTGACGAGGAGCCGGGGCGTCAGCGTTGCCGACGTCCTGCTCCGGGGAACGGGTGACGGCACGTGGCTGAACCGGTTTGCCACGCTACTGCCGTCACCCGCGGTCGGCGACTCGGCGAGCAGCGTTCAGCTGTGGGGCTGGACCTCAGCGGAGTCGTCAGCCGGCGCAGCACGCGCAGCCGCCGGCGACCGCCGCCCGCGGGGAAGGCATCCCGTTCACCAGGCCCTGGAGGAGGTCGCCGAGGCCGTGCCGGGCGCGGCCGGGCATGCGTGCGGAGGTGCGCACCACGGGGGTGTGCACCGGCACCACGCGTCCCCCGCCGGCCCGCACCCGCGCGACGAGCGCGTGGTCCTCACCGTGGGCGTGCGGGGGAAAGCCGCCGGCGGCGGCATACGCGTCGAGGCGGACGGCGAGGTTCGCGCCATACACGTGGCGGTGTCCGGCACCGTCCAGACCGTCCTGGACGATCTGCTCGTATGCCGCGGCGGCGTCCGGGTGGGCCCGCCACCCGTCGAGGTCCACCCGCCCGGTGACGCAGTGCGCACCGGTCCTGTCGGCGTGCCCGAGGATCCCGGTCACCCAGTCGCGCGGAACGACCGAGTCGGCGTCGGTGCTGAAGACCCACGTGTCGCGAGCAGCCTTGATTCCCAACGTCCTGCAGGCGGCACTGACCAGGCGGTGCCGTACTTCCCCCACGGTCGTCGCCTCGTCGTCGGCGTGGCGGAAGACCTCGACGTCAGGCATCGCGGTGCGCCACTCCTCGACGGCGAGACCGGTGCCGTCGGAGCTGCGGTGCACGGCGACGGCGACTGCCGCGCGGCGCACCACTCCACCCGCACGGGCGTGGCGCAGCGACGCGGCGACGCTGTCGAGGCACCGGGCCACCCGGTGCTCCTCGTCGCGGGCCGGCACCGCCACCAGCACGTCGGTCACGGCCGGCCGCCGAGCAGTCCGCCGAGGAACAGCGCGTCACCGTCGGTGCTCTGCTGGCGCACGTAGAGGTCGAGGTCGTCGATGGCCCGCGTCAGTGGCCCGTCGAAGGCCAACCCTGCCGGACCGGCGATCGCCCGGCTCTGCTCGAGGAGGCGCCGCACCGAGGCGCCGACCACGGCACGCGTCTCGGTGGCCAGGACCTGCAGACCACCGGGCGTCTCGGCCTGACCGGCTGGCGCCGCGACCCCACCCGCGGCCAGCCGGCTGGCCGCGGCCTCGACGGCGCCGGCCGCAGCGACGAGCTCGGTGTGCAGGTGGCCCAGCCGCAGCTGCGCCGCGGGTGACGGGGCCCTCTCCCCCACGTGCTGCCGGACCAGGTCGGCGACCCGGGCCGCTCCCCCGACCCAGACCGCGGCGACGCCGACCCCGCCGGGGAAGAAGCCCGGCCGGCCGAGGTAGAACCCCTCCTCGCCGAGCTGCGTCGCGAGGTCGTCGGGCACGTCGTGGTCGAGGTGGATGGTGTGGGAGTGCGACAGCCGCATCGCGCCGGTCTGCCAGGCGGAGTCGTCCACCGGCCAGTCGCCGACCGGCACGTCGAGCAGCAGGCTCGTCTCGTCGTCGGTCCACACCGGCACCAGCGCGCGGTCGAGCAGCCCCGCGCCGGAGGCGAACCGCAGCGTGCCCTCGAGGTGCCAGCCGCCGTCCGTGCGGCGGGCCCGGACGCCGGTGCCGCGCGAGCGCGAGGCCCAGACGCCGTAGAGGCAGCCGGCCGACGGGGTGGTGCCGGCCTCGGCGTGGATGCGCAGCGCGTCGACGTGGCCCTCGGTCAGCCGTGACAGCGGGATGTCGGTGCGTCCCAACGACTCCAGCGCTGTCACGAGCTCGGGCCACCGCAGCGCGCCCCAGTCGCGCTGGGCGGCGAGGTGACGCACCGCGTCAGCGAGTGCCGTGGGGCTTCCGCCCTGCCAAGCGGGGTCGGCCGGCAGGTCGAGGGGCTCCGGCAGGGGCACGGTGGTGGTGAGCCCGCTCATGCTGCTCCTGGGCGGCGCACCCATGAGGCGGCGACGAAGTCGGGGTCGTCGTGCCAGGAGTGCCGCTCCCAGCCCGCGCGTCGCAGGCGCGCGTCGGCCTCCTCGGTGGCCGCCGCGCCGGAGAGGAACGCATCGTCCGGGTGGTGGCGCCAGTGCACGACCACGACCTCGGCCGCAGCCGCAGCAGCCGTCCCGACGGCGTCGAGGGACTGCGCCCGGTCCTCGTCGGGCAGGTAGTAGAGGACCTCGGAGAGCACGACCAGGTCGGGCGGTTCCGACAGCGGTGGCACCTCCGGCAACCGGCTCACGACCGCAGCGGTGTGCGGGACGCCCGCCAGCAGGCGCTCGGTCAGGGCCACCGCCCGCGTCGAGCCGTCGCTGGCGGTGACGTGCCCACAGCGATCAGCCAGCGCGCGCGCCAAAGAGCCGGTACCGCACGCGGCGTCCCACGCGTGCCCGTACCGCTCGCGGCCGAGCAGGGCGAGCAGCACCGTCTCCTTGCGGCGCTCGTACCAGCTCTCCCGCACCTTCCACGGGTCCGGGTCCGCGGCATACATCGCCTCGAAGTCGGGGGGCCGGACCATCAGCAGCGCCCCATCAGCCGATCACCAGCTGGGTGTGGTGGTGGGCGAGCAGGAGGGGCGGCACCACCGGGCCCAGGCCCGGGCGGAACGGCTCGCGCTGCGAGAGGTAGCTCGCCCACGCACCCTCGCGCGCCCGCTCGGCCTCCGCCCCGGTCACCACGACGGTCCAGAGGTTGCCGGTCGCGGCCACGGTGTCGGGCGCCATCCAGTAGGGCATCCAGACGGGGTACTCCACCAGTGTCGCGCCACGTTCGCGGGCGGCGACCGCGGCCGACCGCCCGGCCGCCTCGTGGTCAGGGTGGGGGTCGTGGCGCCACGGGGCGAGCACCGTGTCGCCGGGGTTGAGCTCGGCGGCGATGGCGGCGGCCATCACGTCGGCGTGGGCGGCGACTGCTCCGTCGGCGCAGAGCTGGTGCGGTCCGGGCTCGGCGCCCAGGAGGTCGACGGCGGTGCGCCACTCCCGCAGACGCAGCTCAGCCAGACCGGGCTCCTCGACGCCGACCTCGTCGAAGCACGCCTCGCCGGCGGTCAGGGTCATCGCGAGCACCGGCCCGCGGGTTCGCGCCCACTCGGCCACCAGCCGTCCGGCGCCGATGGTCTCGTCGTCCGGGTGGGCCCCGACGACCACCAGCCTGGTGCTGGTCGGTGGCACGAGGTCGGCGAGCGCACGCCTCGGTGCGCCGGCGACCGCCTCGGCCCATGCCTCCACCGGAAGGCCGGCGGGAGTCACGGTCAGGGACATGCACCGAGCCTAGGCGCGGTCACCGAGGGCCGCTCGACGTCGGCGTTGTCGACCACCACGTCGGCTCGCTCCCACGGCTCCCGCTCTGCGAAGTACCGCCGCTGCGCCTGCACGTAGCGCCGCATCGACGGGTGCTCGGGGTCGGCGTCGGTGCCGTCGCGCACGGCCATGCGGGCCGCGGTCACCTCGAACGGGACGTCGAGGAAGACGGTGAAGTCCCACAGCCCCTCGAGCTCGGCGCGGTGCAGGAACAGCCCGTCGACGACCAGCACTGCCCCGGCGGGCGCGTCCCGGAACGGCCCGTCGAGCACTTCGTCGGTGACGAGGTCGTGGCCGCGCGGGCGGTAGCGACCCGACCCGCCGGGACCCAGCGGCTGGAGCACCTCGGCCGCGAACCGGGGGTAGTCGAAGGAGTCGAGCCAGAAGCCCTCCGGCGAGGTGCGGCCACGGCGGTAGCGCACCGCCCTCACGTGGTGGAAGTCGTCGAGCGACACCTGCACGACCTCTCGGCCCGCCTCGCGCAACGCGACGGCGAGCTCGGCGGCGAAGACCGTCTTGCCCGACCCGTCGACACCATCCACGCCGACCCGGGTGCGGGCTCCCTCCGGTGCAGTCGGCACCAGGGCGGCGACGTGCTCCAGCACCGCGGCCCGGGCCGATGTCGGCTCCGGGAGGCCTGTCACCCGGGGACGATCCAGCGCAGCAGCGTGACCGCGCCGACGATGGCGCAGATGACGAAGAGGATCGCGAGCACCACGGTGATCACGACCGCGGCGTCCACCCCTCCGTTGCCGTTCTGGGGCGCGGCGCTCGACACCCGTGCGGCCGGAGCGCGGTCGGCCCCGGCTCGGCGGCGCAGCGCCTCCACCCGCGGGTTGCCGGGGTTGTCGCGCACGGTGCGGGGCAGGCTGCGCCACATCTGCTCGAAGTGGTCGGAGTGGCGCTCACGCCAGGCCTCCACGGCCTCGTCGACGTCCTTGCCCCGCCGGCTCGTGCCGAACCACGCCGCACCCGCCGCGGGCATGTCGCCCATGGCGTAGTGGACCTCGCCGAGCAGCTCGAGGGCCTCCGGGTCGAGGTTGTCGGCGAGGTGCCCGGTGAGCCGGTCGCGCGCCTTCCACGCGCGGCCGGCGGCGAGGTCGGCCCGGGCGCGCTCCACCGCGCCGCTGTGGTGCTCGAGGTCCGACATGTCTGAACCGCTGGCGGAGCGGGGCGTGTCGCGCTTGGCCGGGGAAGGGGTCTGCTGGCTGTCGTCGCTCACAGCCGTGAGTATGCCGCGTGCGCGCCGTGACGGCCCCGCGGCTGTCGGAACGGGCGGCATTCCCCAAGTGGCCGCGCGGTGGGAGGGCGCTGACGACAATGGAATCCATGTCGACGCAGGCGGAACGGGCCGAGCTCGAGCGCTACAGCATCCGCTACGCCCAAGGAGCTGCCCCCGCCGCCATCGCCGCCGAACGCGCCGCTCTGGGGAGTGACTACGGCGCCACCGGCTACGCCACGGTCGCCCAGGCGGACCAGCTGGCCGACGCGCTTCGGCTGGGGCCCGGTGACCGCCTGCTCGACATCGGCTCAGGTTGCGGGTGGCCCGGACTGCACATCGCACAGCGCACCGGCTGCGACGTCGTCGTCAGCGACCTCACCCTCGCCGGTGTCAGCCGAGCCGCCGCTCGGGCCCGAGCCGACGGCATGGGAACCCGCGCGGCGATGACCGTCGCCAGCGGGAGACAGCTGCCGTTCCGACCCGAGTGCTTCGACGCGATCGTTCACACCGACGTGCTGTGTTGACTGCGGGCCAAGCTCTCCGTGCTGAGAGCCTGCAGACGCCTCCTGCGCCCAGGTGGACGCGTGGGGTTCGCCACCATCCGGGTGGTTGACGGGTTGACACCGCAGGCCCGGAAGGCGGCGGTGGCGGCCGGTCCACCGGTTCCGACCGGACCTGGGGCGGCCGAGCTGGCCGCACGCGCCGGGTTCGTCGACGTCGAGGCACACGACGTCTCGGCGGACTACCTGGTGACTGCTCGGGCCTGGCTCGACGCGCGTCTGGCTCTGCGCGACGAGCTGCGGCCGCTCGGCCCCGAGGAGTACGACGAGAAGGTCGCCGACGGCCGCCTCGCCATCGCGGAGATCGAGGCGGGACGGCTGGCACGCACGCTGGTCGTGGCGACGCGTCCGAGAGCCTGAACCGGCGGCCGGCGGTCGCACCGAGACCGGTCCATGGCTGCGGGCCTCATCCGCCTCGGGTGATGCCGCGAGCCCTCTCGGGCTGCGGAGACTGGCCACGCACCCCGGCGCACGCCGGCGGGGACACCGGTGCACGACGGGAGACTCGACATGGCCAAGCAGGAGAAGGACACCCTCTACGTGGTCGCCGCCGCATATGACGACGTCGACGCAGCGGTCGCCGACTACGAGGCGGTGAAGGCGCTCTACCAGGAGGTCAAGACCTCCCACGACTTCGACGCCGCCGTGGTCGCCAAGGACGAGGACGGCAAGGTCCGCATCGTCAAGAAGCACGAGCAGCCCACCCGGCACGGCGCGGCCGTCGGGCTCGGCTGGGGCCTGGCCGTGGGGGTCACGGCCGCCCTGTTCCCGCCGGTGGGCATCGGCCTGGCCACCGCGGGTGCGGGCGGCGCGGCGATCGGCGCGGTGGCCGGCCACGCGAGCGGCGGCATGTCGCGCGGCGACCTCAAGGAGCTCGGCGACACCCTCGACGAGGGCCAGGCCGGCCTGATCGTGGTCTACGAGACCAACCTCGCCGACCAGGTCGCCGCCAACATCAAGGCCGCCAACCGGCTCATCTCCAAGGCCACCGACATGGCGGCCGACGAGCTCGCGGCCGAGATCAAGGCCGCCGAGAAGGCCTCCGCCTAGCGCGACGCCAGACCGGCTCCTGCCGTAAGACAGGCTCCTGCCGCCAGACGGGCTCCTGCCGTCAGGCAGGCTCCTCGCGGACGTCGAGGACGACCTCGTTGCGCCGCAGGAACCAGGGTTTGAACGGTGGGTCGTAGCGCAGCCACCGGGGCGCACCGACCGGCTCGAGGCCTGCCCTCGCGACGACCTCGAGCAGGCGGTCACGGTGCTCCTCGTAGTTCGAGCGCGTCCAGCGGCCCGAGTACCCGATGGCGGCGGCCAGCACCGGTGGGACCGTGCGCAGGCTCACGCGGGAGTCGGCCGGCTCAGGCGCGCTGCTTGCGGTCATACCGGCTGGCAGCACGAACGCGACGGCGAACGACTCCTCGCCCACGTCCTCCTGCGCGACTTCCTGCGCGACCTCCTCCTGCACGACGGGCGCGGTCATCGCGACCCTCTCCCCTCGCGCCCGCTCCTGGACGACCGGCGCCGTCATGGCGACCTTGGTGCGCGGGCGGTTGTCACCGCTGATGTAGGCGAACAGCGGCGCGAAGGCCAGGTTCCCGGCGCTGGTGAGGGAGCCGCGGATGGTGACCTCGGCGACGACGTGCTCGGGGTAACGCCGCAGCTCCACTCGGTCGTCGAGGTGCCCGACGACCTGGTACGGCAGCTCCTCCGTCACGTCTCGAGGCTACGCGCGAGGCGCTGCCGGCAGCGGCTGGATGACCCCAAAACCCCCGCAGGCCGGACCAGGCTGTGGGAGCATCCCGCCGTGCTGATTCGCGGGGGCGTTGGCGTGGGCATCATCATGTTCGGCATCTGGGTGTACTGCCTGCTGGACGTGATCATGGCCGAGGAGTACCGGATCAGGAACCTGTCGAAGGGGACCTGGATCATGATCGTGCTGTTCACCTTCGAGGTGGGCGCGATCGCCTGGCTGGTGGCCGGGCGGCCCCAGGCGGCGCCGCGCGACCTGCCCTACAAGGGCAACACGGGCCGCCCGGTGCCGCGATACCCCGAGTACGACAGACCGGGGCGCTTTGCGGCGACCAACCCGGACGACGACGAGGCCTTCCTCCGCCAGGTCAGGCAGCGCGCGGAGGAGCAGCGACGGGTCGGCACGCGAACAGCGCGAGGCACAGGAGGCACAGGAGGCCGGTGAGCTCCGAGGCCGTGGGGACCACGAGCGTCCCGCCCCCGAAGGGACCGGGGGCACCACGGACGAGGCGGGCCCCGAGCGCACCTGAGGCACGCGGCATACCCCGCGTTGAGCCGGGTGTGGTGGAACGCCGCCCTCGGGCGGGCGGTGATCCACCACACCGGAGTCGGGGTTGCTTTTGTTACCCGCCGGTATCACCATGGAAGTTACCGGCCGGTACGGTCGGCCGACACTGCTGTCAGAACACGTGGAGGATCCGGCCATGGGCCACTACAAGAGCAACCTGCGCGACCTGGAGTTCAACCTCTTCGAGGTCTTCGGCCGCCAGGACGTGCTGGGCCACGGGCCCTACTCCGAGGTCGACGCCGACACCGCGCGCGAGATGCTCAAGGAGGTCTCGCGCCTCTCCGAGAACGAGCTGGCCGCCTCCTTCACCGAGGCCGACCGCAACCCGCCGGTCTACGACCCGAAGACCTACTCGGTGACCATGCCCGAGGCCTTCAAGAAGTCCTACCAGGCCTACGTCGACTCCGGGTTCTGGAGCATCGACGTGCCGGGCGAGCTCGACGGCACGGTGGCACCGCCGTCGCTGAAGTGGGCCATGAACGAGATGGTGCTCGGCGCCAACCCGGCCATCGCGATGTTCGCCGCGAGCTACTCCTTCGGCAAGCTGCTCTACGTCCTCGGCAACGACGAGCAGAAGAAGATGGCCCGCTGGATCATCGAGAAGGGCTGGCACTGCACGATGGTGCTGACCGAGCCCGACGCCGGCTCCGACGTCGGCGCCGGCCGCACCAAGGCCGTGCAGAACGACGACGGCACCTGGAACGTCACCGGCGTCAAGCGGTTCATCACCTCGGCCGAGTCCGACATGACCGACAACGTGGTCCACTTCGTGCTCGCCCGCCCCGAGGGCGCCGGCCCGGGCACCAAGGGCCTGTCGCTGTTCATCGTGCCGAAGTTCCACGTCGACCTCGAGACAGGCGAGCTCGGTGAGCGCAACGGCGCCTACGTCACGAACGTCGAGCACAAGATGGGCCTGAAGGTCTCGACGACGTGCGAGATCACCTTCGGCGACAAGGAGCCGGCGGTCGGCACCCTGCTCGGCGACGCCCACGACGGCATCGCCCAGATGTTCCGCGTCATCGAGCACGCCCGCATGCTGGTCGGCACCAAGGCCATCTCGACGCTGTCGACGGCCTACCTGAACGCGCTCGACTACGCCAAGAACCGCGTCCAGGGCGCCGACCTGACCCAGATGACCGACAAGAGCGCCCCACGCGTCACCATCACCCACCACCCCGACGTGCGCCGCTCGCTCATGACCCAGAAGGCCTACGCCGAGGGCCTGCGCGCGCTGGTGCTCTACACCGCCACGCAGCAGGACATCGTCGACCAGGCCCAGCTCGAGACCGGCGCGGAGTCGCTCGAGAAGGACAGCCCGGCCGACATGGCCAACCGGGTCAACGACCTGCTGCTGCCCATCGTCAAGGGTGTCGGCTCCGAGCGCGCCTGGGTGCTGCTCGGCACCGAGTCGCTGCAGACCCTCGGCGGCTCGGGCTTCCTGCAGGACTACCCGATCGAGCAGTACATCCGCGACGCCAAGATCGACACGCTCTACGAGGGCACCACCGCGATCCAGGGCCAGGACTTCTTCTTCCGCAAGATCATCCGCGACAAGGCGCAGGCCCTCTCGCACGTGGCCATGCAGATCCAGGAGTTCGCCAAGAACCTCGGCGCCACCGGCGGCAGCCTCGACACCGAGCGCGAGCTGCTCGGCAAGGGCCTCGAGGACGTGCAGGGCATCCTCGGCCACATGGTCGGCGAGCTCATGAAGTCCGACCCCCGCCAGGAGGGCTCGGACGTCCGCAACCTCTACAAGGTCGGCCAGAACACCTCGCGCCTGCTGATGGCCGCCGGTGACCTCGTCATCGGCTGGCTGCTGCTGCGCCAGGCCGAGGTCGCCCAGGCCGCACTCGCCGCGGGCCCCTCCGAGAAGGACCGTGACTTCTACGAGGGCAAGGTCGCCGCGGCGAAGTTCTTCGCCCGCAACGTCCTTCCGAAGATCGCGGCCGAGCGCCAGATCGCCGAGGCCACCGACAACGCCCTCATGGACGTGCCCGAGTCCGCGTTCTGACAGACCCGGTATGCCGGTCGGCCCGGCACGCGCGAAGGGCTGGCTTCCCCTGGAAGCCAGCCCTTCGGCACACCCGGCGCCGTCAGCGCTTGAAGCGGATGAAGGCGCTGAACTGGTGCGACCCCTCGCCCCGGGTGGCCTTGCGGTAGCTGTAGGTGTCGGGGCGCACGTGGTTGTACTCCTCGACCATGAAGCTGCCGTCGGCGTTGACCTTCGCGACGTAGGCGACGTGGCCCCACGTGCCCGAGCTGCGCACCGCGATGTCACCGACGCGCGGGCTGCTGGAGACGGGGATGCCGGCGGCGCGGGCGGCGTTGTCCCAGTTCTCGGCGTTGCCCCAGTGGACGCCCTTGTAGTGGTTGTGGAACGCGATGCCGAGGTTGTGGTTGACCCGCCAGGCGGCGAACGAGGTGCACTGGCCCTTGTAGAAGTTCCAGCGGTCCACGCCGGAGGTCGCACCGCGGTAGGGGTAGTCGTCCTTGATCGCGCCGGTCGGCGCCGGGTTGGTCGAACCGCTCTTGCACAGCGGGGCCACGCGGCCGTCGGAGCCGGTGTAGACGAAGGCGTCGGAGACGTAGCGGTTGGCGCCGATCTTGTTCCACCAGCTCGACGTGCCGTACTTGCCCTTGACCGTGGTGCCGCGGGCCTGGCAGATGATGTCGATCTTCGTGCCGGAGGAGACGCGGCCGACCTTGGCGTAGTTCGTTCCCGGGCCCGAGCGGACGACGAGGTTGTCGCCGCCGGTGCGCACCCGGCCGGTGGCTGCCTCGGCCGCCAGGCCGAGACCGGCGACCGAGCCGAGTCCGAGGACGGCGGCCACCGCGACCCGGGTGGTGCGGTTGCCGTTCAGTGCTGCGAGCCTGCCCATGTCTGGTCTCCCCTGCTGTCGACGGCCGATCGCTGGTCGAGCGGCCCTGTCTGGCAAGGGAAACTACGAGCATGGGGCGGAGGCGTCGATGGGGAGGACTCCCCGCGGTGGTGGCTTCGGCAGACACGGCAGCGGGGCCGGGAGTCTCCTCCCGGCCCCGCTGTCGTGGTGTTGGTGCGCCGTGGTCAGCGACCCGGGTCGACGTCGACCTCGTCGACCTGGGTGCCCGTGGCCGGGTCGGTGTGGCTCACCCGACGGGCGGAGTATCCGGCCGTGGCACGGCGGGTCACGAGGAGGGACAGCACGATGGCCAGCGCGCCGGCCGCCATGCAGATCCAGCCGATCATGCCGAGGTTGATGGCGTCGACGGAGGCGTTGAGGGCGAAAGTCAGGATGGCGCCAACGACAATGAGGAAGATTCCAAGTCCGATGTACATGCTCACTCCTGTGCTCGCGGGTCCGGTCTGAACCCGTTTCCGCCACGGTAGTGCGGAATCGACCAAACGGCGCGGATGAGAAGCGCGCTGGCGTGGCCGCCAGGAGGCCGCCCGTGAGCCGCCGGCGTCAGGGTCGGACTGAGAGGTTGTCCTGTCGACGCGTTGTCCACAGGCACATTCACGACGTCCCGCCGTCCACAGGCGGCCGGGCTCAACTTGCCCTTCTTGCCTTGGGATGCCGCGTAAACCGTTGCGCGCCAATGGTTTCCGTCACGATCGGGCTGAGGAGCGTTGTCGGTGGTCTCTCCTAGTGTTGTCGTCATGGAGGAGAACCCGGCCACGGAGCTGAGCCTGGCGGAGCACCGCGAACGCTTCGCGGCCGCCCGCTCCTCCCTGTCTGCCCTCGGGTCCGTCCTGTGGCAGGCACCCAGTGGTGGCGGGCCGGACGGCCTGTCGGGGTTGATGACCGAGATGGACGCGCTGGTCACGGCCGGCGAGGCCGGTCGGGTCGCAGTGCTGCGCGAGGCCATGGACCGCGGCGAAACCGCCGGGGGTCCTGCAGCGATGACCACCGCCCAATGGGTGCGGTTCCACTCCCCCTCGACCAAGGCCGGTGGGGCGGCGACGATCGTGAACGTCGCGACGGCGTTCGGCAAGGTCGCCAACGCCCCGGTCAAAGAGGCGGTCGAGTCTGCGCGGCTGCCCGTGAGGTCCGCTGCCGCGGTGGTGACCGAGGCCGACAAACTGCGCCCGCTGCTGGCCGAGGGCGCCGAACCCCACGTCCTCGAAGGACTGATCACCATGGCCGAGCAGCACGGCCCGTCCGGGTGCCGGATGCTGCGCGACGCCCTGCTCGCCAAGTACGGCCGGGAGGGGGTACTGCAGGACCAGCAGGACACCGGCAAGTCCTTCATCTCGCTGTCCCAGCCGAGGGACACCGGCGCGAACACCTTCGAGTACTCCCTCACCCTCGACGTCGAGGGCAAGGCAGTCCTCGAGGCGGCGCTGGGTCCGCTGTCGGCGCCGAAGCCGGTCGACGGGGAACGCGACCTGCGGACCTCGGACCGGCGCCGCGGCGAGGCGTTCCTGACCCTGGCCCGGCGAGCTGTGGCCGCCGGGGAGGAGGTCGGCAAGACCAACAAGACCACGCTGGTGCTGACCATGAGCTACGAGGACCTCAAGGACCGCCTCGGCGCGGCCACCACGCTCGGCGGTCTGGACGCCGGGCAGCACCTGGCACCGGAGACCGTCCGGCGGCTGTGCTGCGACGGCTCGGTCATCCCGGTCGTGCTCGGCTCCGACGGTGAGGTCATGGACTGGGGGCTGCAGAAGCGGTTCTTCACCGACGGCCAGACCAAACGCCTGTGGCTGAGGGACGGCGGCTGCACCTATCCGGGCTGCGGAGCACCCCCGCAGTGGGCGGACGCCCATCATTTGATCCACTGGGCAGACCTCGGACCCTCGGACCTCGACAACGCAGCCCTGCTCTGCGACCGGCACCACACCATCGTCCACAAGCGGCGCCTCGCCGGTCGGGTCGTCAAGGGCACGTTCGGGAAACGGGTCGAGTGGGACCTCACGCCCGGGTCGTACGACGAACTGCTGGCCAGACGGGCCGCTCAGGAACCAGCGTGACCCCGCCCCACACCCCGCCCCTTGCCGGCGGGGTCACAGGCATGTCAGGACCCGGGCGACAACCTCAGCGGTGGTACTCGTCGCTCTGGCCCGGCATCCGGTGCGCCTCGGGCGGCCGCGGCGAGTCGGTGAGCCGGTCGTAGGAGTCGGTGCTGCCGGAGGTCTTGCGCCGACGGTCGACGAACACCGCGATCGCCACGACGACCGCGACGCCGACCAGGATCGGCAGGATCACCTCGAGAATCCCCATGACCGCACCCCTCTCGTCCGGCCTCCGTCCGGCGGCCTCTGGCCAGAGCGTATGCCGTCCGGTCACCTCACCGGGGACTTCTGCGCCAGCCGATTCCTCAGACGCCGCGGAGGTCGAGGCTGAGCTCGGCCGGTGCGCCCTCGACGAGCACGACGGGGATGCCCCAGTCCTGCTGGTAGAGGTGGCAGGCGGCGTGCTCGGGCACCTCACCGGTCTCCGGGTCGCCGTCACAGGCAGCCGCCTGCACCGACACGTGGAGCACACCGTCACCGACCGTCGGGTCGAGCACCAGCTCACGGGTGAGGCCCTCGGCGCTGCCGTCACCCTCGGCCAACAGCGCAGCAGGCGTTGCCGAGACCACCAGGCGGGTCGGGTCCCCCCAGCGGTAGTCGAGCTTCTGGCCGGTCGGGGGCGTGAAGTTCACGCGGAGGCTGACCGTGCCGGCAGCGACCTCCTGTCGCGGGCGCTGCGTCTGCCGGGCGAGGCCGTCGACGCGCTGCGCCTTCTCCGGCAACGGGATCCGCACGAGCTGGTGGGCTGCCGACTCGACGACCACGAGACGCGTGCTGCCGTCGCTATCGGTCTCCACCACGGCGTCGCTCGGCTCGCGCAGGCCGGTGGCGAGCGTCGAGACCTCCCGGGCGACCGGGTCGAACCGGCGGATGGCGCCGTTGTAGGTGTCGCTGACGGCGACCGAGCCGTCGGGCAGCACCGTGACGCCGAGCGGGTGCTGCATCAGCGCCTGGTCGGCCGCTCCGTCACGGTGCCCGAAGTCGAAGAGGCCCTGTCCGACATGGGTTTCCACGACGAAACCGTCATCGGTCAGGTCGAGAGAGCGAAGCGCGGAGGTCTCGGAGTCGGCGACCCACAGGCGACGGCCGTCGGCGGAGACTGCCAGTCCCGACGGCTGGGCGAACCACGCCTCGTCGGCGGCGCCGTCGCGGATGCCCTCCGAGGAGGTGCCGCCGAGCACGGCGACGGTGTTGTCGGCAGGGTCAGCCGCGAGGTGCAGCGCCCAGAGCTGGTGCGTGCCCGCCATCGCGATGACGACGCGGTCGATGAACCACGCGACGTCCCACGGCGTCGACAGGTCCTGCTTCAAGGCGGGCCCGCTGCCCGAGCGCTCCCGCAGCTGCCGGCCGGTCCCGGCCAAGAGCGTGAACGTGCCGTCGGCGAGCCGGAGGCCCTTGACCTGGTGGTTCACCGAGTCCGCGACGACCACGTCGTAGCCAACCCGCGAGGCCGTCTCGGCCGGCAGGACGAGCACGCCTTGCGGCTCGTTGAGCGCGCCGGGCCCACCGAAGCGGCCCCGCTCGGTCACGAGGTCCGCCTCGAGGTGCACCACCTCGTGGTGGGTCGTGTCCGAGACGAGGAACGAGCCGTCCGGCAGGACGGCGGCCTTGCCCGGGAACCGCAGCGCGGTCTCGGGCGGCGGCGGCGCGGCATACGGTGAGTCGCCCTGTCGCAGCGTGCCCTTCGCCGAGTGCTCGGCGATGAGCTCCTCGATGAGCACGGACAGGCCATGCGCGTGGCCCTCGCCCGACATCGAGGCGACGATGTAGCCCTCCGGGTCGATGACCACCAGCGTCGGCCACGCCCGGGCGGTGTAGGCCTGCCACGTCGCGAGCTCGGGGTCGTCGAGCACCGGGTGGTGCACGGCATACCGCTCCACGGCGGCGGCGAGCGCGTCGGCGTCGGCCTCGTGCTCGAACTTCGGGGAGTGCACGCCGATGAGCACGAGCGAGTCGGCGTACTTCTCCTCGAGCGGCCGCAGCTCGTCGAGCACGTGCAGGCAGTTGACGCAGCAGAAGGTCCAGAAGTCCAGCACCACGATGCGGCCGCGCAGCTCCTCGAGGGTGAGCGCGCGACCCCCGGTGTTGAGCCACCCCCGGCCGGTGAGCTCGGGGGCGCGCAGGCGGGAGACGGAGCGGGGCGAGGCAGTCACGAGGGTGCCAACACGGCCCGGTCCCATGCTCTTCCCGTCAAGACTGTCTCTTCCCCGGGACGGCGGACCCAGCGAGGGGGACTCAGCGAGGGGTGGACTCAACGGGCGCGGGCTCAGCCGGCCTGCGTGCCGCGCAGCTTCTCGAGCCGGGTGCGCAGCGCCGCCTCGCGGTGGGCGTTGCCATGCAGCGAGAGGTACCGGCTGCCGAAGACCGCGAGCAGGGCGTCGTCGAGCCTGCGGACGGCGCCGGCCGGGTACCGGTAGGCCATGCGCGCGTTGATACCCGGGGTGTCGATCGAGGACAGCAGCCCCTCGAGCTCCTCGAGCGAGGTGATGCCGAGCTCGAGCAGCAGGCCGGAGATCCACGCGTAGTGGTCGGTGCGTGACCAGCCGGCGTCCTGGAACTGGCCGGAGAGGAACGTCGCGAGGTCCGAGGCGCTGATGCGGGGGTCGTCGGCGTGGGCCTCGAGGCGTTGGTGGCCCATGGTCGCCTGCAGCCGGTCGCGGATCGCGGAGAACTCGCGGTCGGCGAGCTCGAGGAGCCCGGCGGCCAGCGTGAAACGGCGGTCCAGGTCGGGCACGTGCTCCTCGGGGATGGTGCCCTTGTACCGCACGTCGTGCTCGAACTCGGCCCAGGCGTGCTGGAGGATCGTGCGCACCTGCACGGACGCGCTGCGTCCACGCAGGGTCTCGTATGCCGCGGGCACCCCCTTCGCGGGGTCCACCGCCACCAGCAGGTGGCGGCTCGCGTACCCGAAGCGCCCCTGCTCGGCGGTCTCCTGGCCCATGTCGCGGTCGTCGAGCACGGTGAACTGCTCGGCGAGGAGACCGGCGACAGCCGTGACGTCCTCGTGCAGGTAGGTCACGACACGGACACCGATCTGGTCGGTGATCTGGGTGAGCGGGTCGCGGTAGAGCGGCTCACCGTCGACCATGCGCTCCGCCTTGCCGGCGAACGACGCGACGCTCTTGGCCCGCCCGGTCACGCTGACGTAGTTGATGCCCGCGTCGTCGAGGAGGGCCGTCACCAGGGCGACGAACTGGTCGGCCGCCACCCGCAGCTCCGGCTGCATCGCGGCATACCGCTGCACCGCCTCGGCACGCTCCTGTTCGACACCCACGAGACGACAGGCTATTGCCCAGCCGTGTGCCCGCCGACCGAGGGCCGCGCGTCAGAGTGCCGCGCGTCAGAGTGCCGCGCGTCAGAGTGCCGCGCGTCAGAGGCGGCGGTCGGCCAGCACCGGGAACGAGGCCCGGTAGTCGGCCACCATCGACAGGTCGACGTCGACGCTGAGCACCTGCTCGTCCGAGCCGGCGACCGCGACGGCCTCACCGGTCGGCAGGATGACCTGGCTGTGCCCGCCCATCTCGGTGCCCGAGTGGGTGCCGGCGGTGTTGCAGGCGATGACGACGCACTGGTCCTCGATGGCACGGGCGTGCGCGAGCAGGGTCCAGTGCCGCACGCGGGCCATCGGCCAGGCGGCGGGGATGACGAAGGCGGTGGCGCCGGCGTCGAGCTGGCGGCGGTAGAGCTCGGGGAAGCGCAGGTCGTAGCAGGTGGACAGCCCGGCCCGGCCCTGGCCGCCGGGGAGGTCGACCAGCACGATGTCGTCGCCGGCCTCCATGAGCTTCGGCTCGCCCGACCCGAAGCCGAACCGGTGGATCTTGCGGTAGGTGGCGACCAGCTCGCCGGCGGGCGAGAAGACCAGGGAGGTGTTCCACAGACCGCGGCCCTCGGGGCCCTTCTCGCCGCTGGCGGGTCGCTCGACGATCGACCCGGCGTGGAGCACCACCCCGGCGTCGCGGGCGGCGGTCGCCATCGCCTGCGCGGTCGGCCCGTCGACGGGCTCGGCCCGCTCGTGCCACTCGCGGTAGGCGAAGCCACCCGGCGCCCAGAGCTCCGGCAGCACCACGAGGTCGTGACCCGCCTGCTCGCGGACGAGCCCGGCCACGCGCTCGACCCGCTTCTGCACCGGTTCGGCGTCGCCGTAGCCGACCTGGATCACCGCGACCCTCATGGCTTCTCCCTCCGGGTGGCCTTGGACGAACGGTCCGCCTCCGCGGAACGGCGGTGGCGCTCGGCCAGCTGGGCCAATTGTGCGTTGTAGGCGGCGAGCTCCGCTTCTCCGTCACGGTCGGCCTGCCGGTCGCGGCGCTTCGCCTCGGCCCGGTCGGTGCGCACCCACGCCGCGGCGACCATGAGCGCCAGCACGAGCGTCGGCGCCTCCCCGACGCCCCAGGCGATGGCACCGGCGCGTTGCTGGTCGGCCAGCGGGTCGAGCCCCCAGGGCAGGTCGAGACGGGTGAAGAAGTCGGCGGCGAGCAGCTCGGTGCCGCCGGTCATGACCACGCCGAAGAAGGCGTGGAAGGCCATCGTGGCGAACAGGATGACGATGAGCAGCAGCGGCGACCAGCGCTTCGGACCCGGGTCGATGCCCACCAGGACCCAGACGAAGAGGTAGCCCGAGAGCAGGAAGTGCACCATCATCGCGACGTGCCCCGTGTGGGTGCGCAGGGCCAGCTCGAACAGCGGCGAGTAGTAGAAGATCGCCAGGCTGAAGAAGAACAGCGCTGCCGCGACGACGGGGTTGGCCAGCAGTCCGAGGTAGCGCGAGTGCACCAGCTGCAGGATGACCTCGCGCGGGCCCCAGGTCTTGTCCGGCCGTGCGGGCAGAGCGCGCAGGGCGAGGGTGATCGGGGCTGCCGGCACGAGCAGGAGCGGCACGATCATCGCCACCGCCATGTGCATGACCATGTGCGCCGAGAACAGCACCCGTCCGTAGATGCCGGGGCCGCCGGAGGTGGCGAAGACGAAGATGGCCCAGCCGAGCAGCCACAGCACGACCCGGTGGACCGGCCAGGCGTCGCCGCGGCGGCGCAGCCGCAGCCAACCCGCGACGTACACACCGCTCATCACCAGCGCCACGGCGAGCCAGAGCCAGTCGACCCGCCACGTGGTGAACCAGCCGGCGGCGGTGAGCGGGTCCGGCGCCGGGTAGCCGGTGAGCACCTCGGCAGGGGACGGCTCCGCCACAGGGGTGTCGGGCACCGGCGGGGCCGACCGGGCGAGGGCGACCGCCACCCCCACGGCCACGCCCATCACAACGAGCTCGCCCACGACCAGCCGCACGAACGCGGCGACGTCACCCTCCGGGGCGCGCAGGCGCGGGGCCAGCGTGCGGCGGTGACGCCACCCGGCATACCCGAGGGTCACCAGGGCCATGACCTTGAGGACGACGAGCAGGCCGTAGGACGTCGCCAGCCCGTCGAGGCCGCCGACGCGGACCCAGGCGCTCTGCACGCCGGAGAGGGCCACGGCCACGAACGACCACAGGGCCAGGGTCGAGAAGCGCTGCACGGTCACGCCGAGGTCGGCGCCGAGCAGGGGCCGCATCACGGCAATCGCGACCAGGCCGCCCACCCACACGACGACGCCGACGAGGTGCAGGGCGAGGGCGTTGACCGCGACGTCGTGGTTGGCCGCGCCCGCGGCGTGGCCGGCGAGCGCGAGCGGCAGGACGCCCAGCACGGCGAGCAGCGACAGCCACGCCATGGCGGCCCGCGACCGGGCGACTGCGGCCCCGGCGGCGACGACGGCTGCCACCGCGGCACTGATCACCGCCACCCGGGTCACCTCGAGGTCCCAGACGAACGTCGTGAGCTGCATGACGTAGCCCTGGCCGAAGAGCGGTATGCCGGCCAGCGTGGCGAACGTGAGGAGCACCCCCACCAGCCCGCACACCGCCCACACGGCGGCGGTGAGGCTGGCTGCGCGGGTGGCGGTGAGCCTCCGGTTGGTCCGGGTCGTCTCGGGGGTGAGGAAGGCCGCGAGCAGCAGCAGGCCCACGGTGGCGGCCGCGGCGAGGTCGTGCACGACCCTGACCAGCAGGGTGCCCCACCGCACGAACGCACCCGGGTCGCCGATGGGCGGGGCGGCGGCCGCACCCCCGATGACGGCGGCGACGAGCACTGCCGCGACGGCAGCACCGGCCAGCACCGCGGCGGGGACCCTCGACGGTGCGGTCGTGGCCCTCGAGGGTGCGGTCGTGCTGCTGCGGGAGGACATGCCCACCAGCCTAAGTAGGGTGGGGCCATGCCACTGCACCCGGCAGCACCCCAAGACCTCCCCGGGCTGGTCCAGGCCTACAGCCAGACCGTCCAGGCGGTCATCGACATCGGCCGGTCCTGCGCCGAGCGCGACTTCGACAAGCCGACCGTCTACGACGGCTGGACGGTCAAGGACCAGATCTCGCACGTCGTCGGGGTGGAACAGTGGCTCAGCGGCTCTCCGCTGCCGCGCGTGCCGGTGCCCGACTACCGCCACGTGCGCACCGAGCGCGACCGGGCCCGCGAGTCGATGGTCGAGCTGCGGCGCCGGATGATCGGCTCCAAGGTCGTCGACGAGCTCGAGGGTGTGCTCACCAAGCGCCTGCTCCAGCTCGACGACCCCGAGCTGACGCTGGACACCGAGATCAAGGGTGTGGGCGGACCCGCTCCGGCCCGTGAGGTGCTGCGCGAGCGCATCGGCGACATCTGGACCCACGAGCAGGACATGCGCCAGGCCCTCGGCCGCCCGGGCGACCTCGACTCGCCCGGCGCGGCGGTGTTCATGGACACCCTGTGCGAGGAGCTGCCCCGCCTGGTGGCTCGGGACGCCGGCATCCCCGCGGGCAACGTCGTCATCTTCGACGTCACCGGCCCCGTCGTGGGCCGCTCCGGCGTGCGCGTCGAGGTGGCCGAGGACGGCAGCCCGCTCGGCACCCCGCTCTTCACCGGCACCGTGCACGAGCACCCCGAGGACGAGCAGGTCACGAGCATCACGCTCTCGACCGATGCGATCACCCGACGGGCCGCCGGCCGCGGCTCCCTCGCCGACATCCACTACACGGTGCAGGGCGACGAGGACGTCGCCCTCAGGGTCCTCCAGGCCCTGCCGATCACCCACTGACCGCCGGACCCGGAGCACCCATCCGCGCGCGGCGCGGTCCCGAACACGCCGCACCCATCTGTCGGCGGCTCGGCACCGGATAGCTGTTTGCACGGCGCAAGCATCGCGTGATACTTGTATGCCGCAAGCAAACGTCTTCTCCTCGAAGGACCCACCGTGGCCATCACCCTCGAGGCCGCATCCACCTTCAGCCTGACCATGGTGCGGGTCATCAAGCTGATCAAGGGGATGCGGCAGCACGCCCCGTCACCCCACCCCGGGGTCGACGCCAGCGCCTACCCGGTGCTGTTCACCATCGCCTCCGGCCCCAAGCGGGTCTCGGAGCTCGCTGACTGCATCCACTCCGACGTCTCGACCGTCAGCCGGCAGGCCAGCAACCTCGTCGGCCTGGGCATCGCCACCAAGGTCACCGACCCCGACGACGGCCGGGTCCAGCTCATCACGCTCACCACCGAGGGTGAGGCGCTGCTCGAGACCATCAAGGCCGAGCGCTCCCGGTGGTTCCAGTCGCTGCTCACGGACTGGACCTCCGAGGAGGTCGCCGAGTTCACGGCATACCTCGACCGCTTCGGTGACGCCCTCGAGACGTCGCGGGCCCGCGCCCTCGCCCGGCCGTCCGCGCCCACCGCAGGCGCCGCCACCACCGCGCACACCACCGACACCTCCACCGACCAGCAGGAGAACTGATGGCAGTCGCCGTCGACCGGCCCGAGGGGCCGCTCACCCACAAGCAGATCGTCACGATCCTCATCGGCCTGATGATGGGGATGTTCCTGGCCGCCCTCGACCAGACCATCGTCGCCACGGCCATCCGCACCATCGCCGACGACCTCAAGGGCCTGGACGAGCAGGCCTGGGCGACCACCGCCTACCTGATCACCTCGACCATCGTCACGCCGCTCTACGGCAAGCTCTCCGACATCTACGGTCGCAAGCCCTTCTTCATCACCGCCATCTCGATCTTCATCTTCGGCTCGATCCTGTGCACCTTCGCCGACTCGATGCTGCAGCTGGCGGCCTTCCGGGCGGTGCAGGGCCTCGGGGCCGGTGGCCTGTTCTCGCTGGCGCTCGCCATCATCGGCGACATCGTGCCGCCGCGGGAGCGCGCCAAGTACCAGGGCTACTTCCTGGCCGTCTTCGGCACCTCCAGCGTCCTCGGCCCGGTCATCGGCGGGTTCTTCGCCGGCACCGAGACCATCATGGGGATCGACGGCTGGCGGTGGGTCTTCCTGGTCAACGTGCCGATCGGCATCGCCGCACTGGCCGTCGTGTCCAAGACGCTGCACCTGCGCCACACCCGCCTCGA
The DNA here is from genome assembly GCA_963730585.1 of uncultured Actinomycetota bacterium. Taxonomy (GTDB): domain Bacteria; phylum Actinomycetota; class Actinomycetes; order Actinomycetales; family Dermatophilaceae; genus Pedococcus_A. The sequence continues at coordinate 43,818 of CAVSSL010000010.1, forward strand.
CCACCGCATCGACTGGTGGGGAGCCGCAGCGTTGTCGGCGTCCCTCGTGCCGCTGCTGCTGGTGCTGGAGCAGGGCCGCGAGTGGGGCTGGACCTCGACGGCGTCGCTGACCTGCATGACCATCGGCTTCGTGGCCGCGGTCGCCTTCTTCCTCATCGAGCGCGCCATGGGCGAGGAGGCCATCCTCCCGCTGGCCCTGTTCCGGATCCGGACGGTGGGTGTCGCCTCCGTGGCATCGGTGCTCATCGGTGTCGCGATGTTCGGCGGCCTCGCGTCGCTGCCGCTGTACCTCCAGATCGTCAAGGGCGCGACGCCCACCCAGGCGGGCCTGCTCCTGCTGCCCATGACCCTGGGCATCATGGCGGGCTCGATCGGCTCCGGTGTGGCCATCTCCAAGACCGGCCGCTACCGCCACTTCCCGGTGACGGGGGCGGCGCTGCTGACGGTGGCGCTGTTCGTCTTCCACTACGTCGGCGCGGACACCCCGCTGTGGCAGACCATGATCGTCATGGTCTTCTTCGGCATCGGCCTGGGCTTCAACTTCCAGCCGCTGACCCTCGCCGTGCAGAACGCCGTCAAGCCGCAGGAGATCGGCGTGGCCACCTCGACGGCCACCTTCACCCGCCAGATCGGCGGCACCATCGGCACGGCCGTCTTCCTGTCCATCCTCTTCTCGACCGTCCCGGGCAACATCACCACGGCCCTGGAGGAGACCGTGCCCACGCCGCAGTTCCAGTCGGCCCTGCGCGACCCGGCCAACGCCGAGTTCGCCCAGCAGTTCGCCGCGGCGCAGAAGACGGGCGAAGCCGCCTCCTCCAGCGGAGTGCTCAAGGACAGCTCGTTCCTCACCGACCTCGACGACCGGCTGGCCAAGCCTTTCCTCGAGGGCTTCTCCGAGTCCATGGACCTCGTGTTCCTGGTCGGTTCTGGGGTGATGGTGTTCGGGTTCCTCGTGCTGCTCCTGCTGCCGCACGTGGAGCTGCGGTCGGGCTCGGCGTACTCCGAGCGCGGCAAGACGGACGCGGAGGCGGCCGCCGCGGCGCCGCCGGCGATCGGTCACTGACCCGAATCGCACAGACGAGGGGTATGCCGCGTGGTGACCACGCGGCATACCCCTCGTCTTTGTTGTGAGGGCCTCAGCGGGTGACGAAGCGCGAGCGGGCCACGAACAGCCCGACCAGCGACAGCAGCGCGACGGCGATGTAGTACAGGCTCGGCGAGTGCAGCGACCCGGTCCGGTCGATGAGCCAGGTCAGCACGAGCGGGGCGAACCCGCCGAAGAGGGTGACGCCGAGGTTGTAGGAGATCGACAGCCCCGTGGTGCGGATCTGGGTGGGGAACAGCTCGGAGAGCAGGGCCGGCAGCGGACCGAAGTACAGGGCCATGATGACGCCGAGGACGACCTCGACCACGGTCAGGCCCCAGACGGTCGGGTTGGCGATGAGCAGGGCGAACATCGGCCAGGCCAGCACGACGGCCGCGACGGTGGCCGCCCGCATGATGACGACGGGGCCGACCCGGTCGGCCAGCGCGCCGACGTAGGGGACGCCGGCGAGGGTGACCAGCCCGCTGATGATGCCACCGAGGTAGCCCGCGGAGGCCGGCAGCTCGAGGCTCTTCACGGCGAAGGTGGGCATGTAGAGGATGAGGTAGACGGAGATGGTCGCCAGCCCGACACACGCGGCGCCGGTGAGCACGCGGGCGGTGTTGTGGCCGATGGTCGACCACAGCGGCGACTTCACCGTCTCGGTCTCGGCGAACTCGGGGGTCTCGCTCATCCGCGAGCGGATGTAGAGCCCGACCGGGCCGATGAGCATGCCGAAGATGAAGGGCACTCGCCAGCCCCACGACTCCAGCTGCTCGGTGGTCAGCCAGCTGTTGAGGCCGAAGCCGAACAGCGAGGCGAGGAACATCGAGGCGCCCTGGGTCGCGACCTGCCACGAGGCGTAGAACGCCTTGCGGTCGGGCGCGTGCTCGATGAGGAACGCGGTGGCGGTGCCGAACTCGCCACCGGCGGAGAACCCCTGGAACAGGCGCGAGAGCAGGATGAGCAGACCCGCCGCGCTGCCGATGGTCGCCGCCGTCGGGGCGAACGCCATGATCGCGGTGCCGACCATCATGATGCCGATGGTCAGGGTCAGGGCTGCCTTGCGACCGGCGCGGTCGCCGTAGGAGCCGAGCACCATCGCCCCGAGCGGCCGCACGAGGTAGGACACCCCGAAGGCGCCGAAGGTGTAGAGCAGCGCGGTCACGCCGGTGGTCTCGGGGAAGAACAGCTTGCTGATGACCACCGCGAAGGACGCGTAGACGATGATGTCGAACCACTCGAGGGCGTTGCCGATCGAGGCGGCCACCACCGCCCTGGTCGCGACGCGGCGTTGCTCGTCGGTGGTGGCGGCTGTGGCCGCCGCGGTGCGGGTGGTGCCTGGGGCGCTCATCGGGTCTCCTCGGTGGTGAGGTCCTGCAGGGTGGGGTCTTCGGCAGTCAGGTGCTGCAGCAAGGTGCTCAGGAACTGCTCGCAGGCCTCGACCTGCGCGAGCTCGACGAACTCGTCGGGCGAGTGGGCCTGCGCGATGTCACCCGGGCCGCAGACGACGGTCGGGATGCCGACCGCGTGGAAGAGGCCGGCCTCGGTGCCGTAGGTGACCTTGTCGCTCGAGGGCAGCCCGCCGAGCTCGGTGGCCAGCGCGACGGCGGGCGAGTCGGCCGGGGTGTCGAGCCCCGGCACCAGCGCGACCGGGGTCATCTCGACGCGGGCTGTGGGGTCCTCGGCCTGCATCTCCTTCTCGAGCCCACGCACGTGCTCCTCGATCAGGCCGAGGATCTCGGCCGGGTCGTCGGCGCCGACCGTGCGGAACTCGAACTGCACGTGGCAGCGGTCGGCCACGGTGTTGCCGGCGATCCCGCCGTGCACGACGTTGACGCTGGCCGTGGTGTGGGGCACGACGTAGGCCTCGTCGAACGGCCCCTCGGCTCGGCGCTGGTCGGCGATGCCGCGGATGAAGGTGATGGCGCGGGCTGCGTACTCGACGGCGTTGACACCCTGCGGCGTCAGCGAGGAGTGGGCGGCCTTGCCGTGGAAGACGAGGTCGACGAGGTTGATCGACTTGTGGGCCGCGATGACCCGCATGCTGGTGGGCTCACCGACGATGCAGGCACGAGGCAGCGCACCGCCCTCGGCCTCGGCGCGGGCCCGGAGGTGCTCGGCGATGCCGACGGCACCGAGGCAGCCGACCTCCTCGTCGTAGCTGAGCGCAAGGTGCACCGGCTCGCTGAGCCGCGCGGCGGCATACCGGGGCAGCTGGGCCAGCACCACGCCGATGAAGCTCTTCATGTCGGCGGTCCCGCGGCCGTAGAGCCGGCCGTCGCGCACCTCGGGCGCGAAGGGCTCTGAGCTCCAGTCCTGGCCGTCGACGGGCACCACGTCGGTGTGCCCCGACAGCACGATGCCGCCGGAGGTGCTGCCGTCGCGGGCCGGGATGGTGGCGACCAGGTTGGCCTTGCTGCCGTCGGCGTTGGGCAGGCGGGTCGAGCCGACGCCGAGCCGCTTCAGCTCGGCCTCGACCACCTCGATGAGGGCCAGGTTGGAGTCGCGGCTGGTGGTGTCGAGCCCGACGAGGTCGATGGTCCACTCGAGGGACGAACGTGGCGATTCGGACATTCCCCCACGCTCTGCGCTACCGGGAGGTACCGCAAGCCGATCTCACCACGCGGTTCCACAACGCGGCTCCACAACGCGGTTCGGGGTATTGCCGCGTGCAACTGCGCGCGGCAATACCCCGAACCGGGTGGAGCTTGCGGGAAGTCAGCCCCAGACGAGGCCGCGGGCCGGGTCCTCCATGACCTTCGCGACGTCGGCGAGGAACTTCGACCCGAGCTCGCCGTCGATGAGGCGGTGGTCGAAGCTCAGGGCCAGACGGGTGACCCAGCGGGGCTCGATCGACTCGGTGCCGTCGGCGGCGGTGACCACCCAGGGCTCGCGGCGGATGGCGCCGAACGCCATGATCGCCGACTCGCCCGGGTTGATGATCGGCGTGCCGAGGTCGACACCGAAGACGCCGACGTTGGTGATCGTGATCGTGCCGCCCGACATGTCCGCCGGCTGCGTGCGACCCTCGCGCGCGGTCGCGGTCAGGGCGCCGATGGCCTCGGCGAGCTGACGCATCGACATCTGGTCGGCGTCCTTGACGTTGGGCACGATCAGCCCGCGCGGGGTGGCGGCGGCGATGCCGAGGTTCACGTAGTTCTTCACCACGATCTCGCCCGCGGCCTCGTCCCAGGTCGCGTTGATCTCGGGGTTGCGACGGATCGCCACGCACATCGCCTTGGCCAGCACCAGCAGCGGCGTGACCTTGACGTCCTTGAACTCGCGGTCCTGATCTTCAGCCGCTCGACGAGCTCCATCGTCGCCGTGGCGTCGACGGTGATCCACTCGGTGACGTGCGGCGCCGTGAACGCGGAGTCGACCATGGCCTGGGCCATCATCTTGCGCACGCCCTTGATGGGGAGGCGCTGCTCGCGCTCGCCCGAGCGGGCGAAGACCGGTGCCGTGGTATGCCGCGGCCTCACCAGCCGCCGCCGGCTCGGCTGCCGCTGCGGGAGCCTGCGCACCTGCGGCGGCACCAGCGGCGTGGGCCTCGACGTCGGCGCGGGTGATGATGCCGCCCTCGCCCGAGCCGCGGACGCTGGCGAGGTCGACGCCGAGGTCCTTGGCGAACTTGCGCACCGGCGGCTTGGCCAGCGCACGGGCGCCACCCTCACGGGCCACCGCCGGCGCGACCGGCTGCGCAGGAGCTGCCGGGACCGCCGGAGCGGCGGGGGCCGCGACAGACTGCTCGGCGGGGAACGGCGCCTGCGAGCGGGCGGCGACCCCACCCGCCGGGGCGCCACCCTGCTTGCGGGGGCGACGCTTGGCCTCGGTCTGCTTCACGCCGTAGCCGACGAGGACGGCGGTGCGACCGGTCGACGTGGTGCCGCCGATCTTCCCCTCCTCGATCTGCTCCTCGGCCTCGGCCGCGGCTGCCGCCGCCGCCATCTTCGGGGCCGGGCTGCCCTCCATGCCGGGCTCGACCGCGCCGGCGGCCGGGGCCTCCTGCACGGAGGTCGGCGCACTCGCACCGGCACCGCCGGCGGTGTCGACGGCGATGATCGGCGTGCCGACCTCGACCGTCTGGCCCTCGTCCACCAGGAGCGAGGTCACGGTGCCGGCGAAGGGCACCGGCAGCTCGACGAGCGACTTGGCGGTCTCGATCTCGACGACGATGTCGTTGACCTTGACGGTGTCGCCGGCCTTGACCTTCCAGGTGACGATCTCGGCCTCGGTCAGGCCCTCACCCGGGTCGGGCAGGTTGAATTCCTTGACGGACACAGGCTGTTCCCTTCCCTGTCTCAGTAGGCCAGCGAGCGGTCGACGGCGTCGAGCACCCGGTCGAGGTCGGGGAGGAACTCCTCCTCGAGCTTGCTCGGCGGGTAGGGCAGGTTGTAGCCGCCGACCCGGAGCACCGGCGCCTCGAGGTGGTAGAAGCACTGCTGCGTGATCGAGGCCGCGACCTCGGCGCCGAGGCCGAGGAAGGTCGAGGCCTCGTGCACGACGACCATGCGACCGGTCTTCTTGACCGACGAGGTCAGCACGTCCATGTCGAGCGGGCTCAGCGAGCGCAGGTCGATGACCTCGAGGTTCTTGCCCTCGGCCTCGGCCGCCTCCGCGGCCTGCAGGCAGGTCTTGACCATGGGGCCGTAGGCGACCAGCGTCACGTCGGTGCCCTCACGGCATACCTGGGCCTTGAACAGCTCGCGCGGAGCGGCGGTCTCGTCGACCTCACCCTTGTCCCAGTAGCGGCGCTTGGGCTCGTAGAAGAGCACCGGGTCGTCGGTCTCGATGGCCTGCTGGATCATCCAGTAGGCGTCCTCGGCGTTGGAGCAGCAGACGACCTTCAGGCCCGCGGTGTGGGCGAAGTAGGCCTCGTTGGACTCGCTGTGGTGCTCGACCGCGCCGATGCCGCCGCCGACGGGGATGCGGATGACCATCGGCAGCTTGACCTTGCCGAGCGAGCGGGCCCGCATCTTGGCGACCTGGCTGACGATGTGGTCGAACGCCGGGTAGATGAACCCGTCGAACTGGATCTCGACGACGGGGCGGTAGCCGCGCAGCGCCATGCCGATCGCGGTGCCGACGATGCCGGCCTCGGCGAGCGGGGTGTCGATGACGCGGTCCTCGCCGAAGTCCTTCTGCAGGCCGTCGGTGACACGGAAGACACCGCCGAGCTTGCCGATGTCCTCGCCCATGAGGACGACGCGCGAGTCCTTCTCCATGGCCACGCGCAGACCGTTGTTGATGCCCTTGGCGATCGTCATGGTGCTCATCAGTGGCCCCCCTCCGCCGCGAAGCCGGCGTGGTAGTCGACGAACTCGCGGCGCTCCTGCTCCACGAGAGGGTGCGGCTCGACGTAGACGTGCTCGAACATCGACTCGGGGGTCGGGTCGGGCATGGTCAGGCAGCCCTCACGGACCGTGGCGGCGAGCTCGTCGGCCTCGCGGTCGATCGCGTCGAAGAAGTCCTGGTCGGCCTTCTTCTCGTGCACGAGGTAGGACTTCAGGCGCTCGATCGGGTCGCGGTGCTTCCAGACCTCGACCTCGGCGGAGACGCGGTACTTCGTCGGGTCGTCCGAGGTGGTGTGCGCGCCCATCCGGTAGGTGTAGGCCTCGATGAAGGTCGGGCCGTTGCCGCTGCGGGCGGCGTTCAGCGCCTGCTGCGTCACGGCATACACCGCAAGCACGTCGTTGCCGTCGACCCGGACGCCGGGGAAGCCGAAGCCGCGGGCGCGCTGGTAGAGCGGGATGCGGGTCTGGCGCTCGTTGGGCTCGGAGATGGCCCACTGGTTGTTCTGGCAGAAGAACACGACCGGGGCGTTGTTGACCGCGGCGTAGACGAACGCCTCGTTGACGTCGCCCTGGGCCGAGGCACCGTCGCCGAAGTAGGCGATGACGGCGGCGTCCCGGGCCTCGTCGCCCGTGCCCACGTCACCGTCGCGCTGGATGCCCATGGCGTAGCCGGTGGCGTGCAGGGTCTGGGCGCCGATGACGATCGTGTAGAGGTGGAAGTTCTTCTCGTTCGGGTCCCAGCCGCCGTGGTTGACCCCGCGGAAGAGGCCGAGCAGGTTGAGCGGGTTGACCCCGCGGCACCAGGCGACGCCGTGCTCGCGGTAGGTCGGGAACGCGTAGTCCTGCGGGCGCAGGGCGCGGCCGGAACCGACCTGGGCGGCCTCCTGGCCGAGCAGGCTGGCCCAGATGCCCAGCTCACCCTGGCGCTGGAGCGCGGTGGCCTCGGCGTCGACCCGGCGGATCAGGACCAGGTCGCGGTAGAAGCCGCGCAGGTCCTCGTCGGTCAGGTCCTGCACGTAGTGGTCGTACTCGGTGCTCTCGACGCGCTGGCCCTCCGGGGTCAGCAGCTGCACCATCTCGGGCCCGCCGTCTCCCACCTCGGGGACCGGCGCGGTCAGCTCGGCCAGCACCTCGTGCTCCTGGGCACTCAGGTCGGGGGTCTCGCTCGGGCTGGCGACGGCGTTGTCGCTCACAGGCACTCCTGTTCCCTCAGGTCACCGGGGTGTCCGGTGCCCCTCGGCTCGGGCCGCGGCACCCCGCGGGGTCACCGCTTCTGGTCACTGCGGCAAGGGTGGATCAGGCCACCGAGGTGTGGTGGCGCTCACAAAGGCCTTGCACCGCCGAATGTACCGGCCGCCCGGAAAATCTCAGAATCCGGGATGGGAGCCGTCGGCCGCGCCTCTCTGACCATCGACTTTGTATGCCGCAGGCGCGGTTTCCGCGCGGATCCGGGCCTGCAGCCGCTCCCGCGGCATACAAAGTCGGGAGGGTCAGGACAGGTCGGACTGGGTGCGCCAGAGGTCGATGCCGGCGTCGACGGCGTGCTGGTCGATCTGCTGGAGCTCGGCGTCGGAGAAGCGCAGGTTCGACACCGCCGAGGCGCTGTCCTCGAGCTGCTCCACGCTGGAGGCGCCGATGAGCACCGAGGTGACCCGCTCGTCGCGCAGCGCCCAGGCCAGCGCCATCTGTGCCAGCGACTGGCCGCGCTCCTGCGCCAGGTCGTTGAGCCGGCGCACGTGCTCCAGCGACTCGTCGGAGAGCAGGTCGGGCGAGAGCGACTTGCCCTGCGCGGCGCGCGAGCCCTCCGGGATGCCGCCGAGGTACTTGTTGGTCAGCATGCCCTGCGCGAGCGGGCTGAACGCGATGCAGCCGATGCCGCGCTCACCGAGGGTGTCGAGGAGGCCGCCCTCGATCCAGCGGTTCAGCATCGAGTAGCTCGGCTGGTGGATCAGCAGCGGCACCCCCATGTCGGCCAGCAGGTCGGCCGCGCGGGCGGTGAGCTCGGGGCCGTAGCTGGAGATGCCGGCATACAGCGCCTTGCCCTGGTGGACGATGCTGGCCAGCGCGCCCATCGTCTCCTCGAGCGGGGTGTCGGGGTCGGGGCGGTGGCTGTAGAAGATGTCGACGTAGTCGAGGCCGGTGCGCTTCAGGGTCTGGTCGAGGCTGGCGATGAGGTACTTGCGCGAGCCGCCGTCGCCGTAGGGGCCGGGCCACATGTCCCAGCCGGCCTTGGAGCTGATGACGAGCTCGTCGCGGTAGCGGCGGAAGTCGTCCTGGAAGTGCCGGCCGAAGTTGGTCTCGGCGCTGCCGTAGGGCGGGCCGTAGTTGTTGGCGAGGTCGAAGTGGGTGATGCCGATGTCGAACGCGCGGCGCAGAATGGCGCGCTGGTTGTCGAACGGCATGTCGTCGCCGAAGTTGTGCCACAGCCCGAGCGAGATCGCCGGGAGCCGCAGGCCGCTCTGACCCACCTTGCGGTAGGGCATCGGACCGTAGCGGTCGGGGTTGGGCTGGTATGCCGGGAGCCAGGTGTCGACCATGGCCGCCACCCTACGGTGGTCAGACCGCGGGCGTCGCGGGGGCGGTCGCCTCGAGGAACTCGCCCGCCACGCGGATGAGCACGTCGTTGGCCTTGGTCTCGCCGATGGTGGCGCGCACACCGTCGTCGCCGTACTGGCGCAGGGTGAGGCCCGCCTCCTGGGCCGCCTGGGTGAACGCGGTGCTGCGGTCGCCGAGCGGGAACCAGACGAAGTTGGCCTGGGTCTCGGGGATGAACCACCCCTGCGTGCGCAGTGCCTCCACGACCCGGGTCCGCTCGGCCACGATGGCGTCGACCCGCTCCTTGAGCTCGTCGAAGGCCCCCAGGGAGGCGACGGCGGCGGCCTGCGCCAGGGAGTTCACCCCGAACGGCACGGCCGTCTTGCGGAGGGCGCCGGCCACGGGCTCGTGCGCGACGGCATACCCGACCCGCAGGCCGGCCAGGCCGTAGGCCTTGGAGAAGGTGCGCAGCACCACGACGTTGGGGCGGTCGCGGTAGAGGGCGAGGGCGTCGGGGGCCTGCGGGTCCTGCACGAACTCGAGGTAGGCCTCGTCGATGACCACCAGGACGCGGCTCGGCACGGCGTCGATGAACCGCTCGAGCTCGTCGTGGTGGACGATCGGGCCGGTCGGGTTGTTGGGCGTGCAGACGAGCACGACCTTGGTGCGCTCGGTGATGGCGGCCAGCATCGCGTCGAGCCGGTGGCGGCAGTGCTCGTCGAGCCCGACCTTGACGGCCGAGGCGCCCGCGAGGGCGGTGACGATCGGGTAGGCCTCGAACGAGCGCCATGCGAAGACGACCTCGTCGCCCGGGTCGCAGGTGGCCTGGATGATCTGACCGAGCACGCCGACGCTGCCGGTGCCGGTCGCGATGTGCTCGACCGGCACCCCGAGGTGGTCGGCGAGCGCGTTGCTCAGCTCGGTGACCGCCATGTCGGGGTAGCGGTTGATCTGGGTGGCGGCCTCCTGGACCACCGTGAGCACGCTCGGCAGCGGCGGGTAGGGGTTCTCGTTGGAGGACACCTTGTAGGCGGTGACGCCCTCGCGGGGCGCCGCCGGCTTGCCGGGGACGTAGGCAGGCACCTGGGTGAGGGCGCTGCGCAGGCGGACGTCGCTGTGCTCGCTCATGGCGTCACTCTAGAGCCCGGTCCATGAGGTCTCGCACTGGCAACGGCAGCTCGGCGGGCACGTTGGCTGCTCGAAGCACTCGTCGGCGCAGGCGCACTCCGCCAGCCCATGCTCGACCACCGGCCGGCCCCAGCGCGTCGCCCGTGACACACGCCGGGCGTCACGTCGCTCGGCGAGCTCGGACACGGTGGGGTGGTCGACGGGCCGCTCACGTCCCCCGCCGGCCGCGTGGTCGCGGGTCGGCCGCAGGGCGTACCACCCCTGCGGCTCGGCACGGTCGTAGCGAGGGCCGGCGCCGCGGTTGGACGGTCGCTGGTCCGGCGGGGCCACATCGAGGTGGGCGGGGAACCGCCGTCCGGCGTTGTCCCGCACGGCGTCCGGATCCAGCGGACGGACGATCTGGCCGCTCTCGTCCACCACCTCGAGCCTGAGGCCAGCCAGACGGAGGATCCGGTCCAGCATGGCGACGGTGATCGACGGCCCACCCGACTCCCAGCGTGCGATGGTCGCCTGACCCACGCCCGCCGCCTCAGCGAGCTCACGCTGGCTCAGGTCTGCGATGCGCCGCACCCTCGCCAGGTGGCCGCCGGTGTCGAGGCCCTGGCCATTCCGCACTTGGTCCCCCATGCGAGCCAATGCTCGCGGACAGCGCCGACAACGCGGCGGGAGCCGCGCGTGGACGCCCCGTGTTGCTGGCCGACTGAGTCAGTGATCCAGCCAGTGGATCACTGACTCAGTCACTGCAGGAGCATGCCTTCCGGCAGCCGGCTCAGTCGCCGTCGGGAAGGATCATGTTCAGGATCAGCGAGACCAAGCTGATGACGATGGCACCCAGGATCGAGTCCCAGAAGAAGTGCTCGACGTCGAAGTCGAGGCCCAGCGCATGTGACAGGCCCGAGGTGATCTCAAGCATGAAGGCGTTCACGACGAGGGTGAACAGACCGAGCGTCACGATGATGATCGGGAACGAGAAGAACGTCGCGATCGGCTTGACGAAGGCGTTGATGACGCCGAAGAGGACCGCCACCAGGAGGATCGTCAGGAGCCGGTTGCTCAGCTCATCGGCGTCCTCACCGAGATGGATGCCCGGGATGACCAGGGCTGCCACCCACAGGGCGACGCCGTTGACGCCGATCTTGATCGCGATGGACCTCATGCCGCGATCGTGCCAGACCTACGGCTCCAAAGCGCGGAGCCGTCAGACGTGGCGACGGGCGGTGACGACGCGGAACCGGTTCGCCACGAAGGCCGCGTCGACGTACGCCGCGTTGGCCGCCGGGTTGGCGCCGGTGCCGTGGTAGTCGGAGAACGCCGCCGTCTGGTTGACGAACACCTGGCCGGTGAGGTTCTCCGACAGGGCGACACCCGCGTCGGCGGCCGCGTCGCGCGCGGCGTCCAGCACGTCCTCGGAGGTCGAGTAGACCGCCGCCGTCATCGCGCCGTGCTCACGCACCGTGTCGCGGAACTGCGCCAGTGACTGCTCGGTGGAGGCCGTGCCGATGAGGAAGGTGACCGGCCCGAAGCACTCGCGGGTGTAGACGTCCTCGCGGCTGGCGTCGATGGCGACCAGGCCGGGGGCGCGCACGACCGCGTCCGGGTATGCCGGGTGGCTGACCTCGCGGGAGTCCAGCACCACCGTGCCGTCCGCCTCCTTCGCGAGGTCGGCGAGGCCACCGGCGTTGGCGCGCACGCCATCGTTGACGGTGGCGCCGAGCAGCTCGACGGCCTTGGCGTCGTCACCGGTGAGCTTGCCGATCGCGGCACCGAGCCGCTGGCCGAACTCGTCGAAGGACAGGTGGCCCTCGTCGGTCTCGATGCCCCCACGCGGGACGTAGACGTTCTGCGGGGTCGTGCACATCTGGCCGGAGTAGAGGGTCAGCGAGAAGGCGAGGTTGCCCAGCACCCCGCGCAGGTTGTCGGTCGAGTCGACGACGACCGAGTTCACGCCGGCCTTCTCGGTGTAGACGAGCTGCCCGCGAGCGGCGCCGTTCTCCTCGAGCCAGGCGCCGAAGCCCGGGCCGCCGGTGTAGTCGATGACCTTGACCTCGTCACGCTCGGCCAGCACCTTGGCGAGGCCCTCGCCGTCGGCCTCGGCCGCGAGCTGCACCAGCGCGGGGTCGAAGCCGGCGTCGCGCAGCACGCTGCGGGCCGCTTCGACGGAGATGGCGAGCGGCAGGACGGCCCGCGGGTGCGGCTTGACGATGACCGGGTTGCCGGTGACGAGCGAGGCGAACATCCCGGGGTAGCTGTTCCAGGTCGGGAAGGTGTTGCAGCCGATGACCAGCGCGAGGCCGCGCGGCACGACGCGGTAGTCCTTCTGCATCCGGATGGGTGCGGGGTTGCCCTGCCGGTCCTTGCCCGGCTTCTCCCAGACGACCGACCCCGGCACCCGCTCCTGCTCGACGAGTCCGGCGACGATGGCCTCGAGGGCGCGGTCCTGGGCGTGCGGCCCGGCGGCCTGGAACGACATGACGAACGGCTGCCCGCTGGTGTGCATCACGGCGTTGGCCATCTCGAAGGAGCGCTTGTTGATGGCGTCGACGACCTCGAGGCAGACCGCCGCACGGACCCGGGCCCCGGCGTCGCGCCAGGCGGGCAGGGCCGCCTCCGCAGCGGCGACGGCCGCGTCGACGTCGAGGTGCGGGTAGCGTGACGCCGAGGGCCGGGCCGTACGGCGACACCTCGTCGCCGACCATGGTGCCGTCGGTGGGCTGGTCGGCCAGCGCCTCGAACGGCCGGCCCAGGTGGGCCTCGTAGGCCGCCTTCCCCTGCTCGGCGGCCCCCTCGCCGTAGACGCGCGGGGACGGCGACTCCGGGTAGCGGGAGAAGTACGACGCGGGCCGCGAGCGCCGTCGCGGCGGCGTCGAGGTCGGCGCCGTGCTTCTCGACCAGCGGGTGGGTGGCGGGCGTCGTTGCCGTCGTCATGGCGCCCATCGTAGTCGCCGCCATGTGACACCGGGACCGCCGCAGTGACGCCCACATGTAACACGTCGTGCGACGATGGGCGCCATGACGACGCTGCCCGAGCGAGCCCCCGTCTCCGTGGTCGGCGCCGGTGCGATGGGCGCCGGTATCGCGCAGGTGGCCGCCGCCGCCGGTCATCCTGTGGTCCTGGTCGACGCCGTCAGCGGGGTCGTCGAGAAGGCCGTGGCCGGCATCATCGCCAGCCTGCAGCGCCAGGAGGCCAAGGGCCGGATCAGCTCGGCCCAGCTGGAGGAGACCGTCGAGCGCATCACGCCGGTCGATGCCCTGTCGCAGCTGCCACCGAGCACCCTCGTCATCGAGGCGGTGCGGGAGGACCTCGACACCAAGCGCGCCCTCTTCGCCCAGCTCGCCGAGCACCAGCGGCCCGACACCGTGCTCGCCACCAACACCTCCAGCCTCGACGTCAGCGCGATCGCCGAGGGGCTGCCCGAGCCCGGGCGGGTCATCGGCCTGCACTTCTTCAACCCCCCGCCGGTGATGCGCCTCGTCGAGGTGGTGCGCGGGCGCGAGTCGGCCACGGCCGTCGTGGAGGCCGCGGCCGACCTGATGCAGGCCTGGGGCAAGACCCCGGTGGTGTGCGCCTCGACGCCGGGGTTCATCGTCAACCGGGTGGCCCGCCCCTTCTACGGCGAGGCGCAGCGGATGCTCATGGACGGCGTGGCCGACGCCGCCACCCTCGACGCGGCGCTGCGCTCGGCCGGCTTCCGGATGGGCCCGCTGGAGCTGACCGACCTCATCGGGCAGGACGTCAACCTCGCCGTCGGCTCCAGCGTGTGGGAGCAGACCGGGCGCGACCCGCGCTACGCCCCGACGTCGATGCAGCAGGAGCTCGTCGCCGCCGGCCACCTCGGCCGCAAGACCGGTCAGGGCGTCTACCGCTACGGCACGGACGGCACGCCCCTCGACGCGGAGCCGGACGAGGCGCACCTCGCCGAGCTGCTCGCCGGCCCCGTCGAGACCAACCCGGTGGCCCGCACGATCGCCATGCTCGTCAACGAGGCCGTCGACCTCGTGCACCGGGGCGAGGCCAGCCCCGAGGACGTCGACACGGCCATGACGCTCGGCACCAACTACCCCAAGGGCCCCATCGCGTGGGGCCGGGAGATCGGGTATGCCGTGGTGGCGGACCAGCTCGCGGCCCTCGACCGCGCGTTCCCCGGCGGGCGCTACCGGCCCAGCCCCGCCCTGGCCGGAGGGGCCGCGTGATGAGCGACCTCACCCACGTCGAGCGCATGTGGCAGGACGACGAGGCCTCCCGGGCGCTCGGAATGGACGCCGTCGTCATCGAGACCGACCACGCGCAGGTGCGGATGACCGTCACCGACGCCATGGTCAACGGGCACGACATCGCGCACGGGGGCTACATCTTCACGCTCGCCGACTCGGCCTTCGCGCTGGCCTGCAACAGCCGCGGCCAGACGACGGTGGCCGCCGGGGCCGACATCACCTTCGTCGCGGCGGCGCGGCGCGGCGACGTCCTCGTGGCGGAAGCACGGGTGCGCACGGCATACGGGCGCAGCGGGATCACGGACGTGACGGTGGCCCGGGAGGACGACGGAGCGGTCATCGCGGAGTTCCGTGGGCGCTCGCGCACGCTGCGCGGCTGAGCCGCGACCTGCCGGGCTTTCCGAAAAGCGGGCGTTCCGCTCATACTGATCGGCGGCCGGGGGGCGAAACTCCCCGGCCTCGCTGTTGTCCGCTACACCCCAGGGGAGACCTATGGGACGGCACTCCGCCCCCAGGACCCAACGTTCGACCGACGAGCCCGCCACCGGCCGGTCCGCCCGCCGATCCACCCGGCGACGCTCCCGCCCAGGAAAGCCCGCCGTGCTCGCCATCGCCGGCGTCACGGCAGCCGCCGTCGTGGCCGTCCCCGTCACGATGTTCCTGCGCGACTCGGCCGGCGGCCCACCGGACTGCGCCTCGACGCTGCCGGTCACGATCTCGGTGGCCGAGCAGATCGCCCCGGTCGTGGAGGCCGCAGCGAAACGCGCCCGGCAGGACGGTGCCTGCGCGACCTACTCGGTGCAGGCGGCCTCCCCCGCCGCAGTGGCCGCGGCCGTCGCGGCCGGGGAGAACCCGGACGCCTGGGTGGCGGACTCCAGCCTCTGGCTGGACCAGCTCCGGGCGGCCAAGCCCGACCTCGAGTGGCAGAAGGGCGCCAGCCTGGCCAGCAGCCCCATCGTGGTGGCCCTGCCCCAGGGGCTGGCCGCCCAGGTGGGCTCGGCGCGCCCGGAGTGGAGGAACCTCCTCAGCGGCTCCATCCCGGTGCGGATGGCCGACCCGGACACCGACGCGACCGGCCGCCTCTCCCTCTTCACGGTGCACTCGGTGCTGGGCACCTCCAAGGCCACGCAGAACCTCTCGGGCGCCTCCATGATCAAGCTCTCGCGCACGGCGGCCGGCTCCGAGGCCGAGCTCTTCGGCAGCTACGCGCAGGACCCAAAGACCTCCCCGGCGTTCCCCGCCTCCGAGCAGGCCGTCGCGAGGTTCAACAAGGGCCACGCGGACCAGTCCCTCGCCGCCGTGGTGCCGTCGGAGGGCACGGCGTCCCTGGACTACCCCTGGGCCGCCGCCCCGCGGCTGAACGCCCGCAAGAAGGAGCTCCTCGACCGGGTCCTGGCCGAGCTGCGGTCCCCCCGGGGCACCGACGACCTCGCCGCGGCGGGGTTCCGCGCCCCCGACGGGTCGGGGTCGCCGCGGGTGGCCGGCATGCCCAGCGGACCGGTGCGGGTCCGCCAGCCCCTGCCGGTGGCCCAGCGCGCCTCGGCCCTCGGCCTCTGGGCGGCGGTGCGCACCGACATGCGCATGCTCGCGGTGATGGACGTGTCCGGCTCCATGCGCGAGCAGGCGGGCAGGCGGACCCGGATCCAGCTCGCCCAGGCCGCCGCGAGGACCGCGCTCGAGTCCTTCCCGCAGACCTCGCAGATCGGGCTCTGGGAGTTCTCCACCGACCGCGACGGCGTGGGCAAGGACTACAAGGAGCTGCAGCCGATCCGCCGCCTCACGGACACCGTCGCGGGCGGCAGCACCCACAAGGACGCGCTGAACCGCTCCTTCGCGGGGATGCCCGCGTCGGTGAAGGGCAACACCGGCCTGTACGACACCGTGCTGGCCGCCTACCGCTCGGTGAAGGCGTCCTACCAGCCCGGCTACGTCAACTCCGTGGTGCTGATGACCGACGGCGTCAACGACGACGCCTCCGGCCTGTCGCTCGAGCAGCTCCTCGCGGCGCTGAAGTCCGAGCGCGACAAGAGCCGGCCGGTGCGCGTGATCCTCATCGGCCTGGGGGACCAGGTGGACGCCGCGACGCTGAAACGGATCGCCGAGACCGCCGACGGCTCGAGCTACGTCGCCCACGACCCGAAGGACATCACGACCGTGTTCATCGAGGCGCTGATGGCGAGGCGTGCCACGGCGGGCTGACAGCCGACGGCCCGCCGCACGGCATACGGTGTGCGCATGCGCGTTCTCGTCACCGGCGGCGCCGGTTACATCGGCTCCCACACCGTCGTCCAGCTCGTGGCGGCGGGCCACGACGTCGTCATCGTCGACAGCTTCGCCAACTCCAAGGCGGCCGTGGTGCCCCGGCTCGAGGCGCTGACCGGCCGGACCCTGCCCGTGCACTCCTTCGACCTGCGGGACTACGACAAGACCGAGCAGCTGTTCGCCGCCGAGCGGATCGACGCCGTGGTGCACTTCGCCGGCCTCAAGGCCGTGGGTGAGAGCGTCGAGCTCCCGCTGGACTACTACGAGAACAACCTCGTCTCGACCTTCGCGCTGCTGCGCGCCATGGAGCGCCACCACTGCCGCCGGCTGGTGTTCTCCTCCTCGGCGACGGTCTACGGCGAGAACGCGCCCGTGCCGATGCACGAGGACCTGCCCACCTCGGCGACCAACCCCTACGGCTGGACCAAGGTGATGATCGAGCACGTGCTGCGCGACGTCGCCAACGCCGACAACCGCTGGCGCATCGCGCTGCTGCGCTACTTCAACCCGGTGGGCGCCCACCCCTCCGGCACCATCGGCGAGGACCCGCAGGGCATCCCCAACAACCTCATGCCGTTCATCGCGCAGGTGGCCGTGGGCAAGCTCGAGAAGCTGAAGGTCTTCGGCGACGACTACGACACCCCCGACGGCACGGCCCAGCGCGACTACATCCACGTGGAGGACCTCGCCGCCGGCCACCTCGCGGCCCTCACCAGGCTCGGCAACACGGACCAGCCGGTCTCGACCTGGAACCTCGGCACCGGCCACCCGAGCAGCGTGCTCGACGTGCTGCACGCCTTCGAGCGGGCCTGCGGCCACGAGCTGCCCTACGAGGTCGTCGACCGCCGGCCGGGCGACATCGCCGCGTCGTACGCCGACCCCTCCCGCGCCGAGGCCGAGCTGGGCTGGCGCGCCGAGAAGACGATCGACGACATGTGCGCCGACCAGTGGAACTGGCAGCGCAACAACCCGCTCGGCTACCCGGCCTGAGACCTGCGCCGCGTCGGCGGAAGGTGACCCTCGCCCCCCGCTGACGGGACCAACGGCCCATGCGTCTGAATTACTACATATCGTAGTATCCACTACGACCTGTAGTAGTTCATTCCGCCTGCCCAGGAGCCCCCCGCATGGACGCGCTCGACCTCGCGCGATGGCAGTTCGCCATCACGACCGTCTACCACTTCCTGTTCGTCCCCATCACGATCGGGCTCTCCGCCCTGGTGGCGGTCTTCCACACCGCGTGGGTCCGCAAGCGCAACCCCGAGATGCTCCGGCTGACCAAGTTCTACGGCAAGCTCTTCACGATCAACTTCGCCCTCGGCCTGGTGACCGGCATCGTGCAGGAGTTCCAGTTCGGCATGAACTGGTCCGACTACAGCCGGTTCGTCGGTGACATCTTCGGCGCCCCGCTGGCCATCGAGGCGCTGCTCGCGTTCTTCCTCGAGTCGACCTTCCTCGGCCTCTGGATCTTCGGCTGGGGCCGGATCCCCGAGAAGCTGCACGCGGGCTGCATGTGGGCCGTGCACATCGGCACCCTGCTGTCGGCCTACTTCATCCTGGCCGCGAACTCGTTCATGCAGAACCCGGTCGGCTACCGCTACAACCCCGAGAGCGGCCGCGCCGAGCTGACCGACTTCGCCGCCGTGCTGACCAACAAGGTGCAGCTCGTCACCTTCCCCCACGTCGTCTTCGCCGCCTACATGGTCGGTGGGGCCATGGTCATGGGCGTCGGCCTGTGGCACATGCGCCGGGTCAACGCCGCGGCCGACCAGACGGTGCGCACGGAGGTCGGCATGTGGCGCAAGGCGACTCGCTTCGGTGCCGTGGTCACCCTGGTGGCCGGGCTGGCCGTCGCCGTCACCGGTGACGTGCAGGGCAAGATCATGACCGAGGTCCAACCCATGAAGATGGCTGCGGCCGAGGCGCTCTACGAGTCCTCCGACAGCAACGCCCCCTTCTCGATCTTCACCGTCGGCTCGCTCGACGGCACCGAGGAGAAGTTCTCCGTCACCGTGCCTGGCCTGCTGTCCTTCCTCGCCACCGGCAGCTTCGACGGCAAGGTGCAGGGCATCAACGACCTCAAGGCCGAGTACGCCCAGAAGTACGCCGACAACCCGCTGACGCAGAGCACCACCTACGTGCCCAACATCCCGCTGTCCTACTGGTCGTTCCGCCTCATGATGGGCGTCGGCTTCGCCGCCATGGCAGCCGCGGCCGCCGTGCTGTGGGCGACCCGCCGCGACAAGGTGCCGACCGCCCGCTGGTGGACCTGGCTGATCGTGGCCACGCCGCTGCTGCCCGTCTTCGGCAACAGCTTCGGCTGGATCTTCACCGAGGTCGGCCGCCAGCCGTGGATCGTCTTCGGCCTCATGGCCACCCACACCGGCGTCTCGCCGTCGGTCTCGGCCTGGGAGGTCGTCACCTCGATGGTCGTCTACACGCTGCTCTACGGAGCGCTCGCCGTGGTCGAGGTCAAGCTCTTCCTCCACTACATGCGCGCGGGCGCTCCGCCGCACGAGGAGCCGACGACCCCCAGCGAGCAGGACGAGGACGCCGAGCTGGCGTTCGCGTACTGAGCCTGACGAGCACGACGCGACCACGCGGCATACCGAAAAGGACTGAAAGTCAATGGACTTCCCCACGATCTGGTTCATCATCATCGGCGTGCTCTGGACGGGCTACTTCGTCCTCGAGGGCTTCGACTTCGGCGTCGGCATGCTGCTGCCGGTGCTCGGCCGCGGCACCGACGCCGCCGACACCGAGAAGCGGCGCCGGGTGCTCATCAACACCATCGGCCCGGTCTGGGACGGCAACGAGGTGTGGGTGCTGACCGCCGGCGGCGCCACCTTCGCGGCCTTCCCGCACTGGTACGCCACCATGTTCAGCGCGTTCTACCTGCCGCTGCTGCTCATCCTCGTCGCGCTGATCGTCCGCAACCTCGGCTTCGACTACCGCGGCAAGCGCGACGACGACCGCTGGCGGGCCAACTGGGACAAGGCGATCGTCATCGGCTCGTTCGTGCCCGCCCTGCTCTGGGGCGTGGCGCTGACCAACCTCGTGAACGGCCTGCCGATCGACGCCGACAAGGAGTTCACCGGCAACCTCGTCACCCTGCTCAACCCGGTCTCGCTGCTCGGGGGGCTCGTCACGCTCGGCCTGTTCCTCACCCACGGCGCGATCTTCACCGCCCTGAAGACCACCGGCCAGATCCGCGAGGACGCCCGCGGCGTGGCGACCAAGGTCGGCGTGGTGACCGCGCTGCTCGCCGTGACGCTGCTGCTGGTGCTGGGCATCCAGCACGGCGGCGCCTGGTCGTGGCTGACGACCGTGGTCGCGGCGGGGTCGCTGCTGGCGGCGCTGGCGGCCAACCTGCGCGGGCGTGAGGGCTGGGCCTTCATCGGCACCTTCGTCACGATCGCGATGGCGGTGGCGACCTACTTCCTGCTGCTCTTCCCCAACGTCATGCCGAGCACGCTCAACGAGGCCTGGTCGCTGACGATCGACAACGCCTCCAGCACCGACTACACGCTGAAGATCATGACCGTGGTCGCGCTGGTGTTCACCCCCATCGTGCTGCTCTACCAGTCGTGGACCTACTGGGTCTTCCGCAAGCGCATCGGCACCCAGCACATCCCGGCGGCGTCCGAGCCGGTCGCCGTGCACCACTGATGCGGCCCTTCGACCCCCAGCTCCTGCGCGCGGCCCCGGCCGCGCGCAGGCCTGTGGTCGCCCTGGCCGTGGTCGGGGTGCTGCAGGGAGTGGCGACGATCGCGACCGCCTTCGCGCTCACCGCCGTCGTCGTCGCGGTGGTGGAGGGTATGCCGGTCGGTCGCCCGGGCGCCTGGCTGGCGGGTCTCTTCGTGGTGCGGGCTGCGCTGTCCTGGACCTCCGAGCGGGTGTCCGCCTGGGCGGGAGCCCGGGTGAGCGCGGCCCTGCGGGAGCGGCTGCTCGGCGCCTGGCTGCGGGCCGATGCCGACCGGCGGCCCGACCCGGCGCACGCGGTGTCCCTCGCCGCCCAGGGCGCCGGGAGCGTCGAGCCCTACGTCGCCCGCTACCTGCCGGCCCTCGTCACCGCCGCCGTGGTGCCGCCCTTGGCGATCGTCACGCTGGCGGTCGTCGACTGGCCCAGCGCCCTCATCGTCGTGCTGACCGTGCCCCTGCTGCCGGTCTTCGCCGCGCTCATCGGCGCCAGCACCCGTGACGCGACGCAGCGCCGGTGGCGCGCCCTGTCTGCGCTGTCGGGCCACTTCCTCGACGTCATGCGCGGGCTGCCGACGCTGGTGAGCTACGGCCGTGCCGGGCGCCAGGTCGAGACCATCTCGTCGGTCAGCCAGCGGCACCGCCGCACCACCATGGAGACCCTGCGGCTGGCCTTCCTCAGCTCCGCGGCCCTCGAGCTGCTGGCGACGATCTCCGTGGCGATGGTGGCGGTCACCGTCGGCATCCGCCTGTCACACGGCTCGGTCGCGCTGGGTACCGGCCTGGTCGCGATCCTGCTGGCCCCGGAGGCCTACTGGCCGATCCGCCGCGTGGGAGCCGAGTTCCACGCTGCCGCCGACGGCGCCGAGGCACTGGCCGACATCGAGGGGCACCTGACAACCGGTGCCCCAGGCGACCGAGGACGTATGCCGCGCGGCCGGCTCCGCGCCGAAGCCGGCGGCGGTCATGGCCTCCGGCCTCTCCTACACGTACCCCGGCACGAGCACGCCTGTGCTGGAGGACGTCTCGCTCACCGCCGGCCCGGGCCTGACCGTCCTCACCGGACCGTCCGGCACCGGCAAGACCACCCTGCTCGAGGTGCTCGCCGGCACCCGCACCCCGCAGGCGGGGAGCCTGAGCGTGCCCCGCGCCCACCTGGTCAGCCAGCGCCCCTTCCTCACCGCCGCCACCGTGCGGGCCAACCTCTCGCTCGGCACGGACGCGGGACAGGACGCGCTGTGGGAGGCGCTGCGCGACGTCGGGCTCGACGGCGTGGTGGCCGCCATGCCCCACGGCCTCGACACCCGCATCGGCGACGACGGCTTCGGGCTCTCCGCGGGCCAGCGGGCCCGGCTGGTGCTCGCCCGGGCGATGCTCTCGGACGCCACGGTCGTGCTGCTCGACGAGCCCACCGCCCACCTCGACCCCGAGTCGGCCGAGGTGGCGCACGAGGCCATCCGCTCCCTGGCCTCGCGGCGCTGCGTCATCGCCGTGAGCCACCGGCCCGAGCTCGTCGCCGCCGCCGACGCCCACGTCCACCTCGAGCACGGCCGGACGATGTCCTCACCCAGCGACAGGGAGGCCCCGTGAACCAGAGAGACCCAGTCGTGAACCGCACCCACCTCCTGCGCCCCAGCGCCCGCACCACCGTCGCGGGGCTGCTCGGTGCGGCCGCGCTGTCGGCAGGAGTGGCCCTGACGGCCACCTCCGGCTGGCTCATCGTGCGGGCCAGCGAGCGGCCGATCATCCTGACCCTGCTCACCGCGATCGTCGCCGTGCGCACCTTCGGCCTGGCCAGGCCGGTCTTCCGGTACTGGGAGCGGCTCACGTCGCACGACGCCGCCCTCGACGACCTCGCCCAGCGCCGCACCGACGTCTACGAGCGCCTGGTCCCCCTGACCCCCGCCCGCCTCGGCACGCACGGCCGGGCCGACGTGCTGACCGGAGTGGTCGACGACCTCGAGGACGTGGTCGACGCGCAGGTGCGCGTCACCGTGCCCGTGATCGCCACCACGGTGACCGGTGCCCTCACCGCTGCGCTGACCGCGCTGGTCGACCCCCGCGTCGGGTTGGCGGTCACCGGCCTCCTCGTGGTGGCGGCCCTGACCGCGTGGCTCGCCTGGCGGCTCGAGACCCGTTCGCAGGCCGAGCTGCTCGCCGCGCGGGCCGAGGTGTCGCGGGTCAGCGAGCTGGTCGCCCAGCACGCCGGGGACCTCCAGGCCATCGGCGCCGAGGCGACCGCGCTGGGCTGGGTGCGCGACGCCCACGTCGCGGTCGAGGCCGCCACCCGTCGCCAGAGCCGCGGCCGCGCCCTGGCGCGCGGCCCTGCTGCCGCTCGCGACCGCGGTGGCGACGGTCGTCGTGGCGGTCGGTGTCGACCCGAGTGCAGTGGGCGCCCCGGTCGCCGCGCTGCTCGTGCTCGCGCCGTTCGCGCTGGCCGACGTGCTGTCGCCGCTCTCCGACGCGATGCGCTCCCTCGCCCGAGCGCAGGCGAGCGACCAGCGGCTGACTGCCCTGCTCGACCAAGCCCCCGCCACCGGCCCGACGGGCCACCGCCTGCCGTCGCCCACGGGCGGCCGCGCGCCTCACCTGCGCCTCGTCGACGTCACCGCGTCGTGGGACGGCGCCCGCACCGCCCTCGCGCCCGTCACCCTCGACCTGCCGCCGGGCACCAGCCTGGCCGTCACCGGTGCGAACGGCTGTGGCAAGTCGACCCTGCTGGCGGTGCTGGCCCGCCACCTCGACCCCGCCTCCGGGCGCTACGAGGTGGATGGCGTCGAGGCCCGCGAGCTCGACCTCGACGCGCTGCGGGCCCTCGTCGCCGTGGTCGACGACGAGCCGCACCTCTTCGCCAGCAGCCTGCGCGAGAACCTGCGGCTCGCCCGCCCCGACGCCACCGACGCCGAGGTCGTGGCGGCGCTCGACGCCGCAGGCCTGGCCCCGTGGCGCCAGGGCCTGGCCGACGGCCTCGACACCCGGCTCGGCGCCGGCGGCACCGGCGTCAGCGGCGGCGAGCGGGCCCGCCTCGGCATCGCCCGCGCGCTGCTCTCTGGGCGTCCGGTGCTCCTGCTCGACGAGCCGGTGGCCCACCTCGACCACCCGACCGCCGAGGCCGTGCTGCACGACCTCTTCGCCGCGAGCACGGGCCGCACCGTCGTGGTGGTGAGCCACCGGCCCGACGGCCTCGACGGGGCGGGGCGCACCCTCGACCTCGGCGCTGCGACACTGGCAGCGGAAGGCAGGTGAGCGCGGTGCCCACGAAGGCGATCAACAAGCTCGGCGACCTCGAGCGCGCGGTCATGGACCAGGTCTGGGCGCTCGGCGAGGCCGGTGCGCCGTCGGTCTCGGTGCGACAGGTGCACGAGGCCCTGATGCCCAGCCGCGACCTCGCCTACACGACCGTCATGACCGTGATGACCCGCCTGGCCGATGCCGGCCTGCTCATCAAGGAACGGTCCGGACGGGCCCACCTGTATGCCGCCGCCGGCACCCGTGAGGAGCTCACCGCCAGCAGCATGCTGGGCCAGCTCCAGGGCCTGCCGTCGGCCGACCGGCGCGCCGCCATGCTGCACTTCCTCGGCGACGCCACGCCTGAGGAGATCGCCGACCTCAAGGCCGCCCTGGCCGAGGTGGAGCAGCGGCACAACGGCTCGAGCGGCAGGGCCGGGCGCTGAGCCCAGCCGTCGCGACGGTCGCGCTGGCCGCCCTCGCCGTGGTGCTCACTGCGCTGGCCCCGCGCCTGATGGCGCGGCAGGAGGTCTTCCGCCGCGAGCCCCGCGCCGCCCTGATCGGCTGGCAGGCCGTGTCACTGGCGGCGCTGGTCTCCGCGGTCAGCGCGGCACCGCTGGCCGTGCACGTGCTCGCGCTCGGAGGTGCGGGCTGGGCCTCGTGGGCCGCCGTGCCGGCCCTGGTCTTCAGTGGGCTCGTGCTCGGCCGCCTGCTCTGGTCGGGGCACCTCGTCGGCACCCGGTTGCGCGCCGCCCGCCGGGAGCACCGGTTGCTCGTCGACGCCCTCGGTGAGGCCGTCGACGCGGAGGTGCGGGTGCTCGCCCACCCCACGCCGACGGCATACTGCCTGCCCGGCCTGCGCCGGCGGGTGGTGCTCACCGAGGGGACGCTGCGCACCCTGCCGGCCGACGAGCTCGACGCGGTGATCGCGCATGAGCGGGCGCACCTGCGCGAG
This sequence comes from uncultured Actinomycetota bacterium, assembly GCA_963730585.1. Lineage (GTDB taxonomy): Bacteria > Actinomycetota > Actinomycetes > Actinomycetales > Dermatophilaceae > Pedococcus_A. The sequence continues at coordinate 68,218 of CAVSSL010000010.1, forward strand.
CGCCACGACCTCGTGCTGGAGTTCTTCACGGTGCTGCACCGGTCGGCGCCCGCCCGCCTGCAGGCCCCCGAGGCGCTGCGCGAGGTGCGGCTGCTCGTCGAGGTGCTCGCCGACCGCGCGGCGCTGCGCACCGCCGGACCGGTGCCGCTGGCCCGCGCGCTGGTGGCCCTCGCCGGGGCGTCGCACCCCGAGACCGCGCTGGCTGCCACCGCCGACCTCGGGGCGACGAGGGCCCGGATGGCGCTGCTGGCCCAGGACGACGCTCCGCGGTGGCTGGCCCCGGTCGTCTACGCCTTCGCCGCCGGCGTGCTGGCCGCCCCGCTCGCGCTGCTGGGGCTCGCGCTGGGTTCAATGGGGGCATGAGCACCACCCAGACCGACCGACATGCAGCCGACCGTCACGCGCCCGCCCCCTACCGGGTCATCGTCGTCTGCACCGGCAACATCTGCCGTTCGCCGATGGGCGAGTTCATCCTGCGCGAGCTGTTCGACGAGGCCGGGCTGGGCGACGCGGTGGAGGTCGACTCGGCCGGCACGACGTCGTGGGAGGCGGGCAACCCCGCCGACCGCCGCACCCTCGAGGTGCTGCGCCGCAACGGCCACGACGACTTCGGCGGCGCCGACCACGTGGCGCGCCAGTTCCAGCACTCGTGGATCGACGGACGCGACCTCATCCTCGCCGCCGACTCCGGCCATCTCGACGACCTGCGGCGGATGGCCCGCACCGAGGAGCAGCGCTCCCGCATCAGGCTGTTCCGCGAGTTCGACCCCGAAGCGGTGGCGACCGGCGAGCTCGACATGGACGACCCCTGGTACGGCGACGGTGCCGCCTTCGACCGGACCTACGCCGAGGTCACCGCTGCCGCGGCCGGAGTGGTCGAGCACGTCCGCCAGGAGCTGGCCGCGCGCGACGGCGCGCTGAGGAACTGACGCGGCCGCACGGCATACCCGCTCCTCGATGGACGCCTGACCGGCGCGCTCGAGGGGTCTGGGAGGATGAGGGCCATGGCCTCGCTTGCTGACGCGACTCCCCCCTTCGCCCTCGGCGCCCTCGACGGCCGCTACCGCAGCGCCGTCGCCCCGCTCGTCGACCACCTCTCCGAGCCGGCGCTCAACCGCGAGCGCGTGCGGGTCGAGGTCGAGTGGCTGATCCACCTCACGACGCAGCAGGTCGTGCCCGGGGTGCGCGCCCTCACCGACGACGAGCAGAAGGCCCTGCGCGCGGTCGTCGAGGAGTTCGGCCCCGAGCAGGTCGCCGAGATGGGCGACATCGAGCGGGTCACCCAGCACGACGTCAAGGCCGTCGAGTACTTCCTCAAGCGCCGGCTCACCGAGATCGCCCCGGCTCCGGAGGACAAGGGCCTGGCCGAGCTGATCCACTTCTGCTGCACGTCCGAGGACATCAACAACCTCTCCTACGCCCTCATGGTCAAGGGCGCGGTCGAGCAGGTCTGGCTGCCCAAGGCCACCGCGCTCGTCGAGGCGGTCGCCACCATGGCGTCGGATCTCCGCGAGGTGCCGCTGCTGGCCCACACCCACGGCCAGCCGGCCACCCCCACCACCATGGGCAAGGAGCTCGCCGTGCTCGCCCACCGGCTCCAGCGCCAGCTGCGGCGCATCGAGGCGGCGGAGTACCTCGGCAAGCTCAACGGCGCGACCGGCACCTTCGGCGCCCACCTGGCCGCCGTGCCCGAGGCCGACTGGCCCTCGATCAGCCAGTCCTTCGTCGAGGGCCTGGGCCTGACGTGGAACCCGCTCACCACCCAGATCGAGAGCCACGACTGGCAGGCCGAGCTCTACGCCGACGTCGCGCGCTTCAACCGGGTGCTGCACAACCTCTGCACCGACGTGTGGACCTACATCTCGATGGGCTACTTCGCGCAGGTGCGCGGCCAGGGCACCGTGGGGTCGAGCACCATGCCGCACAAGGTCAACCCCATCCGCTTCGAGAACGCCGAGGCCAACCTCGAGGTCTCCAACGCCCTGCTCGACGTGCTCGGCTCGACCCTGGTGACCAGTCGCGGCTGCAGCGCGACCTCACCGACTCCTCGATGCAGCGCAACATCGGCACCGCCTTCGGCCACTCGCTGCTCGCGCTCGACAACGTCATGCGCGGCCTGGCCGGTCTCGACGCCGTGCCCGCTGCGATGGCCGCCGACCTCGACGCCAACTGGGAGGTGCTCGGTGAGCCGGTGCAGTCGGCCATGCGGGCGCTCGGCGCCCAGGGCGTGCCCGGGATGGACGAGCCCTACGAGCGGCTCAAGGAGCTGACCCGCGGCCGCCGCATCACCGGCGACGACCTGCGCGAGTTCATCGCCGGCCTCGGGCTGCCCGACGACGTGGCCGCCCGCCTGTCCGCGATGACGCCGGCCACCTACATCGGCGCCGCGCCCCAGCTCGTCGACTACCTGGACTGACGCTCCACGCCGACGCAGGCGAGGTATGCCGCGGGCTCACCGCCGCGGCTACCTCGCCTCCGCGGCCCGCGCAGCCGCCTCGACCTGTGCCCGGTAGTCGGACCACCACTGCTCGTCGTGGGCGGGAAGGTTGTGCTGTCGGAGCGCATCCCCACCGAACCGTCGAGCTGCTCGCGCAGGATGTCGGCGTGTCCGGCGTGGCGAGCTGGTCTCGGCGAGCACGTGGACCATGACGGCGTGCAAGGTCACGTCCGGCTGCGACCACCACGGCACGTGTCCGGAGGCGTCGAGGTCGAGCTCAGAGATCGTGGCGTCGGCGTGAGCGATCGCGGCGCGGTAGGTGCCGAGGATGTCGCTGCGGCTCTCCGACGCGGTGGCCCACAGGTCGACGCCCTCGGGCTGGTCGTCGTCCCACCAGGGAAGGTGTGGTTCGAAGGGGCGGGCGAAGACCTGTCCGAAGTACGACGCCTCACCGACCGCCAAGTGCTTGACCAGGCCCAGCAGGTTCGTGCCCGTCGGCGTGAGCGGCCTGCGGATGTCGTACTCCGACAGCCCCTCGACCTTCCACATCACCGCCTCGCGGGCGTTCATGAGGTACCGGTGCAACTGCTCCTTGTGCCCGCTGCTCATGCGGGCCATCTTGCCCTGCCCGCACCTCGGAAAACGACCGCATGGACGGCCGGCTCAGCACAGGTTGCTGCCGCGGGGGTATGCAGCAACGTGGGTCGTCGGCAGCACCATCAGCTAGCAGAGGTTGCTGCAGGGGAGGACGGGCGGGGGCCGTCGAGGGCGACGAGCACGTGCGCCTCGACGGGCTCGGCCTTGCCCTTGAGCTCGAGCGGTCCGAGGGGCTCGGTCACCGCGCCGGGCAGGCGGGCGAGGGTGTCCGCGCCGATCGCGACTCCCCCGACCGGGGCCTTGGCCTCGAGCCGGGAGGCGACGTTGACGGTGTCGCCGATGACGGTGTGGGTGCGGCCGCCGCCCGCGCCGAGCAGGCTGAGTGACACCTCGCCGGAGTTGACCCCCACCCGGAAGCGCGGCCAGTCCGGGTGCTCCCGCGCCACCTGCGCGGTCGTGCGCTGCAGGTCGAGGGCCGCCTCGGCAGCTCGGCGGGCGTGGTCGGGCTGGTCGCCCCGCCGGTTGAAGGTCGCCATGATCGCGTCGCCGATGAGCCGGTCGATGTCGCCACCGTGGGCCTTGACCACCGGCGGGATGGCGACCTCGAAGTAGGTGTTGAGCATCGCCGTCACCTCCTGCGGCGGGTGGGCCTCCGACCAGCTCGTGAAGCCCTGGAGGTCGGCGAAGAGGACGCTCATGTCGCGGGTGCCCGAGACGGTCTGGTCGAGGTAGAGGTCGGCGAACCGCTCCTCGTGCCACTGCTGCTGGGCACCCCACGCCACCAGGGCGAAGGCCGCCAGCATGAGCAGGTGCCACTCCCACCAGCTCAGGTGCCAGGCCCGTGAGAAGACCAGCACCACCATCGCCTCGGCGAGCAGCACGAACGCGCCGGCCACCGCCACCGGCATCAGGCCACCGCGGTGCTGCCACAGCCGGAGGTAGCGCCACGCGCTCCACAGGTAGAGCGCGATCGCCGCCAGCGCCATGACGACCATGGCGCCGGAGGCCTGCTCCGGGGCCGTGTGGCGGTCCATCGGCGGCAGCCCGGCGAGGGACCAGACGGCCCAGAGCACCATGACCCCGAGCAGGCCCCGGCGCATCTGCCGTCCGTGCCGCATCGCCCGCACCCCGGCCTCGCCGTCGAAGCGACCGGTTGAGACGAAGGCGAACGCCGACCCGATCGCGATGCCCACCGGAGTCGCGATCGTGAAGCCGGCGTTCGGGGTGTCGAGCAGCACCTTGGGCGTGGCCAGGGCGTGGAGGCCGAGGAAGCCCGCCGACGACAGGAAGGCCAGCGACACGAAGAGCACCCGGGCGTCGCCCCGGCGCTCAGCCGCGGTGCCGGTGCCGTAGGCGACGACCGCGCTCAGGATGGCGGCGCTCAGCACCATCCAGAAGTGGGCCGGCTGGTGGCCCCACAGCAGGTCGAGGTGCGGCAGCCCCAGCAGGAGCGTCAGCCCGGCCAGCGGCAGCAGCAGCGCCACGACGGAGCCGACCACCGCCCGCGCGCGGGGTGGCCCGTGCTCGCCCGCTGCCGGCGCGGACGCGGCGGCGGCCGAGACCATCAGGGCCCGCCGGCGGGTGCCTTCGCTCGCTGGGCGGCGAGGTACTGGTGCACCTGCGACACGACGACGGATCCCTCTCCGACCGCGGAGGCGACCCGCTTCACCGAGGAGTGCCGCACGTCGCCGACCGCGAAGAACCCCGGCAGCGAGGTCTCGTAGGGGAACGGCGCCCGCTCCAGCGGCCAGTCGCCGCTCGCGACGACGTCCGACCCGGCCAGCACGAACGCGCGCTCGTCACGGGCCACCTCCTGCGGGAGCCACGCCGTGCGCGGCTCGGCGCCGATCATGACGAACAGCGCGTCGGTGGGCACGGTCAGCTGGTCACCGGTCGAGCGGCGTCGCAGCACGACCTCCTGGAGCCAGCCCTCGCCGCCACCGCCGACCACCTCGGTGTCGAGCTCGACGGTGATGCCGGGGTTGGACTCGATCTCGTCCACGAGGTACTGCGACATGCCGTCGCCCAGGTTCTTGGACCACACGATGAGGCGCACGCCCGCGGCATACCGGGCCAGGTGGAGCACCGCCTGGGCCGCCGAGTTGCCGCCGCCGAGCACCGCGACCTGCAGCCCGCTGAGGGCCTGCGCCTCGGACACGCTCGCGCCGTAGTAGACCCCGGCCCCGCTGAGCCGCTCGAGCGAGGGGATGCCGAGCCGCCGGTACGCCACGCCGGTGCACAGCACGACCGCGGTGGCGCTGACCTCCCCGACGTCGGAGATGTGGGCGAGGAAGCGGCCGTCGTGCGGGCTGACGTGGGTGACCTCGCGGGTGAGCAGGAAGTGGGCGCCGAAGACCCACGCCTGCTGGTAGCCCCGCTGGGCCAGCTCGGCGCCGCTGAGGCCGCGCGAGAAGCCGAGGTAGTTGCGGATCAGCGAGCTCGACCCTGCCTGACCACCCAGCGACTCCCGCTCGACCGTGAGGATGCGCAGCCCCTCGGACGAGGCGTAGACCGAGGCCGCCAGCCCGGCGGGTCCGGCACCCACGATGAGCAGGTCGAAGTCGCGCTCGTCGTCGGGCAGCTCGGTGCGGATGCCCCACGCCTCGCAGATCTCGGCGTCGGTCGGGTCGAGCAGCACCTTGCCGCCGAGCGCCGGCATCCAGACCACGACGGGTCCGGAGTGGGTCTCGGGGTGCAGCAGCCCGATGCGCTCCAGCGCGGAGTTGGCCGCCGCGGTGCCCCGCTCGAGGAACGCGTGCGGGATCCCGTTGCGGGTCAGGAGGTTCCGTATGCCGTGGGCCCGGGCCGCGCGCCGCTCCGCCACGACGATGACCTCACGCAGGGCGCTGACCACCGTGCGCGACCACTCGTGCACGAACTCGCCGACGGTGCGGTTGAACAGCTCGTCCTGCTCCGACCAGGGCTTGAGGACGTAGTAGTTGATGTCGCCCATCGCCATCGCGCGCAGGATGGCCTCGGCCGTGGGGCGGTCGGACCACGCACCCCAGGGCACGAGCAGGGCGCGCCTGGCGTCGGGGTGCATGGTGCGCACCCGGCCGAGCAGCTCGGCTCCCGGGAGGTCCGGCAGCCACTGGTCGGCGAGCACGGTGGCCACCGGGTCGCCGCGCTGCTGCGCCGCCTCGAGCTGGGCCAGCGCCGCGGCACCGGTCTGCTCCCCGCGCACGCGGAAGTCGGCGCCGAAACGGCGCTGCAGGTGTGCCTCGATCCGTGAGAGCGCCTCGGGGTCGGCGTCCACGGCGAGCAGGAGGGGACGGGGCATGATGCCTCCCTGCCGACGAAAGGGCTTGCTCCTCAGGCTAGGACCGCTGCTGCTCCTGCGAATACAGCCGATGGCGTAGGCACGGCCTCAGCCCGGGTCCTACCGTCGACGCATGATCGAGCGAGGCGCCCGCCTGGGCGACATCGACGCCGTCGCGATGCGGCTGCCGCAGGTCGACCGGAGCACCTCCGACGGCGGGCGCCACTCCTACGCCGTGGCAGGACTGGCCCGGGCACCGAGACGCCTCGCGAAGGAGTGGCTCGCCGAGCGGGGCGTGCGCGGCTGACGGCGTGCGCGGCCTACCCCAGCCACGACTGCAGGTCGAGGCGGCGGGTCGAGTCGGCACCCAGCACCCGCAGGTCGTCGTGAAGCGACTCGAGCCGCTCGGGACCGATGCGCGCAGCCCACTCGGCGCGGATCTCCTCGAAGACGACGACTGACTGGCGCAGGAAGTCCTCGCCCTGCCTCGTCGGCCTCACCACCTTGCGTCGGGCGTCCGCGGTGTCGGGCGCCCTCTCGACGTAGCCCTGCTGCTCGAGCAGGCTGAGGGTCTTGGCCGCGGCCTGCTTCGACACCCCGAGCCGGCTCGCGACCTCGGTGGCGGTCGCACCGCTGCCGACCGCCTGCAGGGTGAAGCCGTGCACCGGCCGGGTGTCGGGGTGACCGCGTTCGGCGAGCCTGCGGTGGCTCTCGTCGAGGTGGGCGCGCAGCGCTCCGACCAACACCAGCGGCAGCTCCCAGGCCGGCGCGGCGGGCTCGGCGCCGGTCGGCGTGGGCGAATGGGTGGCGCTCATCCTCTTCCCTTCGGTTCGTCAATGTGGTTGTCTATTTGGACAACCACATTGACTATATAGGAGGACGCCATGTCGGAAGCCATCACCGCCGCCACGACCACCGCCACCATCACCGCCGTTCCGGCGGCCGACCGGAGGATCACCGAGACGCCGAACGGCGTGATGACCACCCTGGCCTCGCCCACCCTCGGCGGCAGCGCGACCAGCCTGTGGCTGGTCGAGATGCACCCCGGGGCAGAGGGCCCGGAACACGCCTTCGACGGCGAGGTCCTCTGGGCAGTGACCCGGGGACGTGCGGCGCTCACCGTCGGAGGCATCACCACCGACCTCACGGCCGGTGACACCGCGGTCCTGCCCGCCGGTGTGATGCGCCGGCTCACCGCCGGGCCGGACGGCTTCACGGCGGTCGTCACGGGGCCCGGGGGCAGCAGCGTCACGCGATCGGACGGTCAGGCCGGCGCCGTGCCTCCCTGGGTCGCCTGAGCGTCCCGGTTCCCCTCACACGGCAGAGGCCGCCCCGAGCCGGGGCGGCCTCTGCTGCGTGTGCTGGGGTCTGTGGGTCAGACCGTGACCTCGCCGCTGGGGGTGGCGAAGGTGACCGAGAGCAGCCCCGGCGTGCCGTGCGGCGCGACGAAGGTGAAGTCGATGGTGGTCGGCTCGTCGGCCGGCCAGTTCAACCAGTCGCGCACGCGCTCGGGGTCGCCGGCGATCTGCAGCCCCTTGATGGTGACGTCGGTGTCGGCGCCGACCGAGGGGTGGCACTCCGGGGTCTGCCACTCGACGAAGAACGGCAGCTGCGGGTCGGAGATGAGGCCCTTGACGCCCAGCTGGCGCCACTTCAGCTCGGTGCCGTCGGGGCGGTGGCGGTAGCCGTCGGCGGACTCGCGGCCCAGGCGGTCCTCGAACGGCTTGATGTCGTCGACGCGGACGACCCAGCCGAGCCAGCCGCCGCCGGCCTCGGAGCGCGCGCGGACGGCTTGCCCGAAGGGGGCCTTGTCGGATGCCGGGTGGTCCAGCACCTCGACGACCTCGACGTAGCGGTCGTGCGCCAACGGGAGGATCACGTTCCGGGTGCCGAACCGCGGGTGGACTCCCCCATCGACCGGCTCGACGCCGATCAGCTTGGCGAGACGCTCAGCCGTAGCCTTCAGCCCGTCGTGCTCCGCGGCGTAGGAAACGTGGTCAACTCGCATGCATGACATCGTGACACACCTTTTGGGGTGCTCTTGACACGGGGGTGGGCTGCCCCTTACCCGCCCGCCCGGGCGCGCCCGAACCACTCACTCGGAGAGCGCGACCGGCCCACTCGGAGAACGCGGCCGGCCTACTCCGTCAGCGCGACCGGCGCTGCCGGACCGCCTCGTAGATGACGATGGCGGCCGACGTGGCGACGTTCAGCGAGTTGGCCCGGCCCACCATGGGGATGCGGACCCGGTATGCCGCGGCGGCCAGCACCTCGTCGGTCAGCCCGTACTTCTCGGCACCCACCGCGATGGCGACCGGGCCGGTGTAGTCGACGTCGGTGTAGTCGAGGTCGGTGTCGGGAGTGGTGGCGACGAGGGCGATGCCGTGCTCCTGCAGCCAGGCGATCGTCGCCGTCGTGCTGTCGCTGCAGACCGGCACGGAGAAGACGGTGCCCTTGCTGGCGCGCACGAGGTTGGGGTTGCCCCAGTCGGTGACCGGGTCGGCGGCGACGACGGCCTCCACGCCCGCGGCGTCCGCAGTGCGCAGCATGGCGCCGAGGTTGCCCGGCTTCTCGACGCCCTGGCACAGCAGGGCCAGGGCGCTGGAGCCGACGGAGAGGTCGGCGCAGGCCCGCGCCACCGAGGGCACCACCGCGAGGAAGCCGTCCGGCCCCTCCCGGTAGGCCACCCGCTCGAAGGCGGCCCGGCCGAGCTGCACCGTGTCGACCCCGCGAGCCGCCACGTCGGAGACGACCGCCAGCTGGCCGGTCGGGTCGAGCATCAGCTCGGGGCAGTAGTAGACGGTCTGGGGCAGCACCCCTGCCTCGAGGGCCAGCGTGAGCTCCTCGAACCCCTCGATGAGCGTCAGCCCCGACTCCTCGCGGGCGCGTCGTCGGCGCAGTGCGGTCAGGGACTTCAGCCGCTGGTTGGACGGCGACGTGATGATCAGGTCAGACATGGCGGCCCAAGCATGTCATTGATCGACCCAGAACAGGCTCTGCCCGCGCGAACGGGTGGGGTTCATGGGAAAGGAGCCTGTCATGCCCCCTTTGGGACACAATGCCCCCATGACGCTGCCGACCACGACCGAGCACTTCCACCTGCGCCAGAAGGTCACCCTCATGGTGAACCGCTACGAGGTGGTGGCCTCCGACGGCTCCGGCGCCGAGGGCCAGGTGCTGGCCGTGGCGCAGCAGAAGCGGGTGGCCCTCAAGGAGGAGGTCACCTTCTACTCCGACGAGGCGCGCACCCAGCCGGTGTTCTCGTTCAAGGCCCGCAAGCGCCTCGACCTCGCGGCCACCTACGACGTCCTCGACGCGTCCGGGGTGCCGATCGGCTGGTTCCGCAAGGACTTCGGCACCTCGTTGCTCCGCTCGACGTGGCACCTCGGCACCCCCGACGGGCTCGAGGCCACCGGCACCGAGCGCAACCAGAACGTCGCCCTGGCCCGCCGGGCCTGGGAGATGCTGCCCATCGTCAGCGACCTGCCCAGCCCGTTCGTCTTCCACTTCGACTTCACCGCTGCCGACGGCACGCTGGTGCTCAGCTCGGAGCGACGCCGGTCGCTGCGCGACCGCTACGACGTGCACGTGCCGGTGGCGAGCAACGGCTGGCAGCTCGACTGGCGCATGGCCATGGCGATGGCCGTGGCGCTCGACGCCCTCCAGTCCCGCTAGCACTCCGACTTTGTATGCCGTGGGCGCGGTCCACGGTGCGCGGTACCGCCTGCGGCGCTCCCGCGGCATACAAGGTCGGGGTTATTACTGCAGGACGGAGAGGAGCACCGGGACGAGGCCGTCCTCGTCGACGTGGCCGGTCACGTCGTCGGCCACCTCCTTGACCTCCTCGGGCGCGTTCGCCATCGCGACACCCCAGGCGGCCCACTTCAGCATCTCGATGTCGTTGCGCTGGTCGCCCACCGCGATGGTGTGCGGGGGCTCGACCTCGAGGGTCCGCCGGAGCAGCTCGAGTGCCGAGCCCTTCGAGACGCCCTCGGGGTTGATGTCCATCCACGCGGTGAAGCCGACGTTGTAGTTGACCTCGTGCAGGCCGATGCGCTCGGCGAGCTCCTCGAAGTCCTCGCTCGTGCCGGTGGGGCTGCGGAACGTGACACGGGTGACCGGGTCGGCGACGAGCTCCTCCCAGGACACCACGCGCAGCTCGCCCTGCAGCTCGCCGTCCGGGAAGGGGGCGCTGAGCTTGAACCCGACCCCGAGCTCCTCGACCGCGATCACGGCGTCCGGCCACGAGTCGCGCAGCAGCTCCAGCGCGGGGGCCGGGTCGAAGGTGACGGTGTCGATGATCTGGTAGCCCTGCGGCTCGTCGGGGTCGAGCTTGAGGGTGACGGCCCCGTTGGAGCACACGACGTACCCGTTCGTCAGGCCGAGCATGTCGAGGATCGGTGTGGTGGCGACGATCGAGCGGCCCGTGGCCACCACGATGTGGTGCCCGGCGTCCGCGACCGCGCGCACCGCCTCGTAGACCGCCGGGCGCAGCTCGCCCGCGTGCGTGATGGTGGTGCCGTCGAGGTCGAGGGCGATCAGTCGCTGCGGCATGGCCTTCCCTGCGTCGTTGGTGGGACCAGCATCAGTGGTCCGGACCGCTGAATCTACGTCAGGCGGGTGGCGTGTGCGGCCACAAGCCCGTCGATCGAGCGCAACCCTGCCGTGTGCGGACTGCGCTCAACGCGGGTGCCCAGCCGGCGGGCCGCTCGCTTCACTGGGAGACCAGCGCGGACTGCCCGCCCCGCGCAGCCCGTCCCCACCGACCCCCGGAGGCTGCCATGACCGCCACCATGCCCACCGCGCACATCGACTCACGCTTCAGCGAACCCGACGCGACCGAGACTCCCTGGGCCCTCACCGAGGACGCCCTGGGCACCGCCGAGCTGTACTGGATCACGACCGTCCGCCAGGACGGCCGCCCCCACGTCACGCCGCTGGTCGGGGTGTGGCACGACGGCACCTTTGTGTTCTGCACCGGCTTCGACGAGCAGAAGGCGCACAACCTGAACGGGAACCCCCACGTCGCGGTGACGACCGGCCACAACACGTGGGCCCAGGGCCTCGACGTCGTGGTGGAGGGCACCGCCGGGCGGGTCACCGGGCGCGAGCGGCTGCTCGAGCTCGCCGACGCGTTCCGCGCCAAGTACGGCTCGGACTGGGACTTCCGCTCCGACGAGGAGGTCTTCGAGCCGGGCGACCACCCGGCCGAGGTCTTCGCGGTGCGCCCGGCGAAGGTGCTGTCCTTCGCCAAGGCGCCGCACGCCCAGACCTGCTACCGGTTCTAGCCACCGGTCCTGGCTACCGGTCCTGGCTACCCGTCCTGGGACGGCCCCACCGTCAGACCGGCTTGAGCACCTCGAGGCCGAGGTAGGGCTGCAGCGCCTGCGGCACCACCACGGAGCCGTCGGCCTGCTGGTGGTTCTCGAGGATCGCCACCATCCAGCGCGTCGTGGCCAGCGTGCCGTTGAGGGTCGCCGCCGTCCGGGTGCCCTTCTCGGTGCGGAACCGGGTGTTCAGCCGGCGCGCCTGGTAGGTCGTGCAGTTCGACGTCGAGGTGAGCTCGCGGTACTTGCCCTGGGTCGGCACCCACGCCTCGCAGTCGTACTTGCGGGCAGCCGGGCCACCGAGGTCGCCCGCCGCGGTGTCGATGATGCGGTAGGGCACCTCGATCTTGGCGAGCATCTCCTTCTCCATGTCCAGCAGCCGCTGGTGCTCGGCCACGGCGTCCTCGGGACGGCAGTAGACGAACATCTCGAGCTTGTTGAACTGGTGGACCCGGATGATGCCGCGGGTGTCCTTGCCGTAGGACCCGGCCTCGCGGCGGTAGCAGGTGGACCACCCGGCATACCGCTTGGCGCCGTCGGACAGGTCGAGGATCTCGTCGGTGTGGTAGCCGGCGAGCGCCACCTCGGAGGTGCCGGTGAGGTAGAGGTCGTCGGCCTCGAGGCGGTAGACCTCGTCGGCGTGGGCGTCGAGGAAGCCGGCGCCGCCCATCACCTGCGGGGTGACGAGGGTCGGGGTGATCATCGGGACGAAGCCGTGCTCGACGGCCTGGGCGAGCGCGAGGTTCATCATCGCGATCTCGAGCCGGGCGCCGACGCCCTTGAGGAAGTAGAACCGCGAGCCGCCGACCCGGGCGCCACGCTCCATGTCGATGGCGTCGAGGGCCTCGCCGAGGGCGAGGTGGTCCCGGGGCTCGAAGTCGAACGTGCGCGGCTCGCCGACGGTCTCGAGCACGACGTAGTCGTCCTCGCCGCCGACCGGGACGCCCGGCTCGATGACGTTGCCGATGCGGCGCACGAGGGTGTCGAGCATCTCCTCGGCCTCGTCGGCGGCCGCCTGCAGCGACTTCACCCGCGCGGCCATCTCCTTGGTCTGGGCGAGCAGCGCCTGCTTGGCCTCGCCCTGCGCCTGCGCCACCTGCTTGCCCATCGACTTCTGCTCCGCACGCAGCCGCTCGAACTCGGTGAGGGAGGAGCGCCGGCGCTCGTCGGCCGCGAGGATCTGGTCGACGACCCCGTCGTCCTCGCCACGGGCACGCTGGGAGGCGCGGACCCGCTCGGGGTCCTCGCGCAGGAGCTTGATGTCGATCACCGGGCAAGCCTATCGGCCGCCCACAGTGCGAAAACCGTGGCAGCCGGACCGGCGAGGGTGCCATCCTGCGAGGAGGACCACCGCGCCAACCACCGTGCCAGCCCCGGAGCCGCACATGCCCTCAGCCACCACCCTGCTGGCCTTCTCCGCGGCTGCCGCAGCACTCGTGCTCGTGCCGGGGCCGAACCTGCTCTACATCATCAGCCGCGGCATCTCGCAGGGCCGCCGCTCCGCCCTCGCGTCCACCCTCGGCGTGGCGAGCGCCACCGCAGTCTTCGTCGTGCTGACCGCCCTCGGCCTCACCGCGGTGATCTCGTCCTCGGTCGTGGCGTTCACGTTGGTGAAGTACGCCGGCGTCGCCTACCTCGTCTTCCTCGCCGTCCGGGAGCTGCGCTCCCGTGGACGCTTCCAGCTCGAGACGCCCCCGCCGGTCAGCAGCCGTCGCGCCTTCGGTGACGCCTTCCTCGTGGGCATCACCAACCCCAAGGTGGCCCTCTTCTTCCTCGCCTTCTTCCCGCAGTTCATCCATCCGGAGGCCGGCCCGGTGGCGGGCCAGGCACTCGTGCTCGGTGCGGTCTTCGTCGCCATCGGCGTCACCTTCGACTCCCTCTACGCCCTCTCCGCGGGGGCGATCGGCGCCTGGCTCGCCCGCCGGCCGCGGGTGATGCGGCGCAGCCACTACCTGAGCGGCACGGTCTACCTCGCGCTCGGCGGCGCCGCCCTCCTCACCGGCGGGCCCCAGCGGGCCTGACGGCCCGGCGAGGTCGGGGGGACCGTCGTGGACACCGGCACCCAGGTCGTCTTCCTCGCCGTCGTGGGCGGCCGGTTCCTGCTGCCGCTGCTGATCCCGCGCTTCCCGCTGCCGGCGCTCATCGCCTGCCTGGTGCTCGACGGCATCGACCAGTCGATCTTCCAGGCGTTCGGCTACGACCCGCCGGGCTACCAGGGCTACGACAAGGCGATGGACGTCTTCTACCTGTGCGTCGCCTACCTGTCGACGCTGCGGAACTGGACCAGCCAGGCGGCTTGGCAGGTGGGGCGGTTCCTGTACTTCTACCGGCTCGTCGGCGTCGTGGCGTTCGAGCTGACCCAGGCACGACCGCTGCTGCTGATCTTCCCCAACACGTTCGAGTACTTCTTCATCGCCTACGAGGTGGTCCGGCTGAGGTGGAACCCGGCCCGCTACGGCCTGCGGGTGTGGGTCTGGACGGCCGGGCTGATCTGGGTCTTCGTCAAGCTTCCGCAGGAGTGGTGGATCCACATCGCCCAGCTCGACTTCACCGACACCGTCAAGGAAGTGCCGTGGTTCGGACCGGCCGTCGTGCTCGCCCTGCTCGCGCTCCTCGCCCTCCTGTGGTTCGTGGTGCGCCCACGGCTGCGGCCCGCCGACTGGCCGTGGCGCGTGGCCGCCGACCCGCTGCCCGCCGCCATCGACGAGCCCAGCGAACGGTCGGCCTGGGTGGCCGCCCACTACCGGGTGCTGTCCGTGCCGACCCTCGAGAAGGTCGTCCTCGTGGGGCTCATCAGCGTGGTCTACGCGAGCGTGCTGCCCAGCACCGACGCCAGCAGTGCGGCTCTGTTCACCGGCGTGGCCGCCTTCGTCGTGGTCAACGCGGCGATCGCGCTGTGGGCGGCGCGCGGTGCCCGCTCGATGGGCTCGCTGGCTGGAGCCTTCACCGCGCGGGTCGTCATCAACATCGGCCTGGTGCTGGTCGGCGACTGGCTGCTCCGCCGGGGCAGCGACTCCCTGAACGTCGCCGGCGCCCTGTTCTTCGTGCTGCTCCTGTCGCTGGTCACGACGATGCACGACCACTTCTGGCCGGTCCACGAGGTGCGCTCGGCGACCGACGATGCCCGGGGCGCCGCCACGGTCGCCACCTGACGGCCCACGGGCCGTGACCGGTATGCCGCGTGCGCGCCTCAGGCGCCGACGTCGACGAGGTGGTGGGCCAGGTCGTGGAGGAAGTACTGGCCCAGGCTCTCGATGGTGAACAGCGAGCCGTTGCTGCGCCGGCCGGTGCGCTGCCACTCGTCACGGTCGACCGTCTCGAAGGCCGCGCGGGCGTCCTCGGCGGCCTCCCGCAGCTCGCGCGCGACGACTGCAGGGTCCTGCAGGTGGTAGCGGCCGGCGACGGCGGCGTTGTCCTGGTCCCAGTTGGGGAAGTCCGGGCCGTCCTTGCGCAGCATCCAGTCCACCCGCTCCGTGAAGACGCGGCAGACGTCGCGGACGTGGCACGCGTACTCCAGCGGCGACCAGGTGGTCGGCGCGGGCCGGGTGGTGGCGTCGGGGCGGGCGAGCACCTCCTGCCAGGGGTCGGTCAGGGCCTGGACGCGGTCGGCGACCGACGGCCCGTCGACCTCGCTGGCCGTGAAGCCGCACTCGGGACAGGTCTCCCGCAGGGTCCAGGTCCAGTCCTTGGTGTCCGGCTCGATGGGCAGCGGCTCGGGCTCGCCGGAGACGTCGACGGGGTCGGTCATGGGCGTCACGCTACGCCTGCGCCGTGGCCGCGCGGCGCCGTTCGAGACGGCGCATCACCGGGGTGACCGCGATGCCGTGCACCACCACGCTCAGGACGATGGTGAACGCCGCGGTCGACCAGAGCCACCGCTGCTCGGGGAAGGTGGCGTGCCCGAAGGCGTAGGCCAGGTAGTAGACCGTGCCCACCCCGCGGACGCCGAAGAAGGCGGTCACCAGCCGTTCGCGGTGCTCCAGCGCGTCGGGGCGCCGGGCACCCACGCCGCGCCGCCCCACCGACAGCGCCACCCACCCGGCGAGGGGACGGATGACGAACACCAGCGCCAGGGCCAGCAGGACCCCGCGCCAGTCGAGGTTGGCGAGCAGGCCGTGGGTGAGCCCGATGCCGAGGAAGAACAGCACCAGGAGCGTGAGCAGGCGTTCGAGGCGCTCGACCACCTGGTGCATCAGCGCGTGGTACTCGTGGCTGCGCTCGGCCGAGCGGATCGTCATGGCACAGCTGAACACCGCGAGGAAGCCGTACCCGCCCGCCACCTCGCTCGCCCCGTAGGCAAGCAGCACGGCCGCGATCGCCAGCAGCGGCTCACCGGTCTCGGCCACCCGCAGGGAGCGGGCCTTGGAGCGGAACGCCACGACACCGAGCACCCAGCCCACGGCCACCCCGACGGCCACCCCGAGCACCACCTTGCCGACGAGCTCCCAGGCGAACCAGTGCAGGCCCCACCCGCTCACCGCACCCTTGGTCGCGAGGAACACCGCGGCATACACGAAGGGGAAGGCGAGGCCGTCGTTGAGGCCAGCCTCGGAGGTGAGCGCGAAGCGCACCTCGTCCTCCTCGTCGACCTCCTCGGCGGCCTCGTCGACCGTGGGGCCCTCGACCTGCACGTCCGAGGCGAGCACCGGGTCGGTCGGGGCGAGGGCGGCGCCGAGCAGCAGGGCAGCGGCCGGGGCGACGCCCAGGCCCCACCACCCCAGCAGGGCGACGCCGGCGATCGTCAGCGGCATGGCGATGCCGAGCAGCTTCCACGTCGACGACCACCGCGCCCACCCCGCCCGGTCGCGGAACGACAGCGGCCGGTCGAGGGCGAGGCCGACACCCATCAGCGCGATGAGCACGGTCACCTCGGTGACGTGCTCGATGACGGCGCGGTGCTCCGCCGGGTCGAACGGGTCGGTGCCGGAGAAGGGCAGCAGACCGATGACCGCACCCACCGCGACGAGCACGAGGGGCGCCGAGAGCGCCGCCCGCTGGAGCACCGCGGGCAGCACGACGGCGAGGAGCAGGGACACCCCGCCCACGAGGTAGACGAGGTCCGCCGTCATGCGCCCACTGTGTCACCGGTCCCTGCGCGCCGCGCGGCCGGCGAGCACAATGGCCGGCATGCCCGACGCCCTGCCCTGGACGGTCCGCCGCGCCACCCCTGCCGACTACGTGGCGGTCGGTGAGCTCACCGTCCGGGCCTACGTCGACGACGGCCACCTGCCGGCGGGGATCGCCTACGTCGAGGTGCTCGCCGACGCCGAGTCGCGCGACCGGGAGGCGGAGCTGTGGGTGGCGGTCGAGGAGGCGTCGGGGCGGGTCCTGGGGTCCGTGACGTTCGCCAGGCCGGGCACCGAGTACGCCGAGGTGGCCGAGCCCCACGAGGGCGAGTTCCGGATGCTCGCGGTGGCCCACGAGGCGCGCGGTCGCGGCGTCGGGGAGGAGCTGGTGCGACGCTGCATCGAGCGGGCCCGCGAGCTCGGGCTCAGCGGCCTGGTCATGTCGACGCAGCCGTCGATGGTGCGGGCCCACCGGGTCTACGAGCGACTCGGCTTCGTGCGGGCGCCCGAGCGTGACTGGGAGCCGGTGCCCGGCGTCAGCCTGCTCGCCTACCACCGGCCGGTCTGAGGCGCAGGCCCCATGTCGCGCGCGCCCCGCCCGGTGGCGGCGCGGGCACGCCTACCGTGGGGTAGCGTCGCGCTGTGCTTCAGGAGAACGCTGGGTGGTTCGCGATCGGCGCCATCGTGCTGGTGGTGGCGCTGGCCTGGCTGGTCGCCGCCGCCTCGTCCCGGGAGTCGGCTCCGGCCGGCGCCCACCGCGGTCGCGGCATCTGGCGACGACGGCCGCACCGCAACGAGTTCCGGCCGGAGGGCCACGTCGAGACCGAGTCCACGCGCCGCCAGGCCGCGGTCGTCGTCAACCCGACCAAGTTCGAGGACCTGCCGGCGGTCAAGCGCCGGATCGGGTCCGTGTGCCGTGACCTCGGCTGGGACGAGCCGCTCTTCATCGAGACGACGGCGAAGGACACCGGCACCGGCCAGGCGCAGGAGGCCCTCGACGGGGGCGCCAGCGTGGTCTGCGCCCTCGGCGGCGACGGCACGGTGCGCGCGGTGGCCGAGGCCCTCGTCGGCACCGAGACCCCCATGGGCCTGCTGCCCGGCGGCACCGGCAACCTGCTCGCCCGCAACCTCGAGCTGCCGGTCGACTCCCTCGAGGACGCCATGCGGGTGGCGCTGACCGGCCAGAACAAGCGGGTCGACGTCGGGCGGCTGACCGTCGACGCCTCCGGCGAGCACGAGCGCCCCGAGAAGCACATCTTCCTCGTCATGGCCGGCCTCGGGTTCGACGCGGCGATCATGGCCGGTGCGCCCGAGAAGCTGAAGGCCAAGGTCGGCTGGCCGGCCTACGTCGTCTCCGGCGCCCGCAACCTGCGCGGCCCCCAGTTCAAGGTCCGCGTGAAGACGGCCGACGGTGACGAGTTCAGCCGGCGCACCCGCACGGTCGTCATCGGCAACTGCGGCAAGCTCCTCGGCGGCCTGGTGCTCATGCCGGAGGCCGAGGTCGACGACGGCCAGCTCGACCTCGTGGCCCTCTCCCCCCAGGGCATCGTCGGGTGGGCCGCCGTCGCGGCCCGACTGGCCTCCCGCCGCCGTCGCGGCCACCCGCGAGTCGACCACTACACGACCACCGAGGTGCAGATCCGCGCCGACCGGCCGCAGGAGGTCCAGCTCGACGGGGACCCGATCGGGGAGGCACGGGCCATCAGCGCCGAGGTGGTGCCGCTCTCGCTCATCGTGCGAGTCGGGGCGGTCGAGTCGTGAGCGCGTCCCGATCGGCTCCGGCCGCGTCGTCGCGGCACGCCTCCGAGGCTGGCCGACCCTCGCGCGGGGTGCGCGCCCTCCGGGCCGTGGCCCTGGCCCTGGCTGCGGCGGTGCCGGTCACCCTGCTCGCCCTGCTGGTCCGCGAGCAGTTCAACCCGCTGATCAGCTTCGACGAGGGCGTCATCCGGCGCACCACCGACTTCACCCGCTCGCACGACCTCGTCGGGTTCTTCGTGGCGGTGCAGGAGGCGTCGCAGCCCAAGTGGCTGCACCTGTTCGGCACGCTCGTCTGCCTGTGGGCGTGGCTGGCCAAGGACCTGCGGAACCGCGCTCTCTGGGCGTTCTCCACGCTGATGGTCGGCTGGTTCGCCGGCTACGCCAGCAAGCTGCTGGTGCAGCGGGCGCGGCCGGTGGTGGACGACCCCGTGTCGCACGCGTCCGGCTACTCGTTCCCGTCGGGGCACGCGACCAACGTCACCGTCTTCGCCACCGTCATGGTGTTCCTGCTGTGGCCGCTGCTGTCCCAGACCCTCCGCAGGGTGGCCGTCGGGGTGGCCGTGTTCTTCGTCGCGCTGGTCGGCGCGGACCGCATGTTCCTCGGCGCCCACTTCCCCAGCGACGTCCTGGCAGGCATTCTCCTGGGACTTGGCATTACCTTCTCCTCATGGATCGGGTTCATCGGCAAGACGGCAGTGACCTCCTCACCCGGGCCGTCGGCCCCGGCATAGTCCTCTGGGGTGTGGTCGTCGGCCTCGGGCTGCTCATCACCGGACCCCTTTCGGCGATCGACCGCCAGGAGGACCACCTCGCGGCGGACTTCAACCGCGCGCGGACGCCGCTGTGGGACAGCGTCACCGACATCTGGTCGAGGATGGGCAACACCGAGATCATCATCGCGACCTGCGTGGTGGTGACCGCGGTGCTGCTCTGGCGCACGCGTGACTGGCGGTTCTCGGCGGTGCCGGCGATCGCCATCTCGCTGCAGGCGACGATCTTCGTGATCGCGGCCCACATGGTCGGTCGCGTGCGACCGCCCGTGCTGCCGGAGGACCCCTCGCCGCCGACCTCGAGCTTCCCCAGCGGCCACGTCGGTGCCGCGACCGCGCTCTACACGTCGTTCGCCCTGCTGGCGGCCGAGCGGATCGAGCGCGACTGGCTGCGCCGCCTGGTGGTCGGCCTGTGCGTGCTCGTGCCGCTGCTGGTCTCGAGCGCCCGGCTCTACCGGGGCGCCCACCACCTCAGCGACGTGCTGGTCGGCATCCTCAACGGCCTGTGCTGCGCCTTCCTGGCCTACGGCTGGTACCGGCACCGGGCCCGCGAGACCAAGGGACAGTCGCCGCGCGAGAAGGCCGCCGCCCTGAGGTGAGCCGCCTCAGCTGAAGAGGGTCTCGCCCCACCAGCCGCCGGGCCTCACACCGGGCGGGCAGGCGAAGACGGCAGAGCCGTTGTGCTCGATGTACTCGTTGAGCGCGTCCTTGCTGGCCAGCGCCCTCTGCATCGGCACGAACTGCTTGCCGGCGTCACGGCAGAAGGCGATGAAGAACAGGCCGGCGTCGAGGTGGCCGACCCCGTCGGTGCCGTCGGTGAAGTTGTAGCCGCGGCGCAGCAGCCGGATGCCCTTGAGGTGCTCGTGCGAGGCCAGCCGGATGTGGGCCGTCTCCGGGATCGCGGGCTGGCCGTCGGCGCCGGGCTTGGCGAGGTCGACGGCGTCGAACTCGTGCCTCTGACCCAGCGGGGCTCCCTCACCCTTGGTGCGGCCGATGACCTGCTCCTGCTCCTGCAGGTTGGTGCGGTCCCAGACCTCGATGTGCATCCGGATGCGGCGGGCGACGAGGTAGGAGCCGCCGGCCATCCACGAGGCCTTCCCGGGGACGTCGCCGGGCTGCACCCAGACGTGCTCCGCCAGCGACTCCGGGTCCTCGGCCTTGAGGTTGTTGGTGCCGTCCTTGAACCCGAACATGTTGCGGGCGGTGACCTGGCTGGTGCTGGTCGAGGAGGTGCGGCCGAAGCCGAGCTGGCTCCACCGGACCGACACGGTGCCGAACCCGATGCGGACGAGGTTGCGGATGGCGTGCACCGCGACCTGGGGGTCGTTGGCGCAGGCCTGGATGGCGATGTCGCCGCCGCAGCGGGCCGGGTCGAGGTCGTCGCCGCGGAACCCGGGCAGGTCCTCGAAGCCCTCGGGCCGCTTCCCGGCGAGGCCGAACCGCTCGTCGAACAGCGACGGGCCGAAGCCGATGGTGATGGTGAGCCCGGAGGCCGGCAGGTCGTAGGCCTCGCCGGTGTCCTGCGGCACGCCGTAGGGGCCGCCGCCGACGACGCCACCCGGGGCGGCCTCGGCCCCGGCCGTCATGCGCTCCGCGGCCCGGGTCCAGGCCTTGAGGGTCTCGATGAGCTGCTCGCGGTCGTCGGTGGTGACGTCGAGGGCCACGAAGTGGAGGCGGTCCTGGGCCGGGGTGGTGATGCCGGCCTGGTGCTCGCCGTGGAAGGCCACCGGAGCCGAGGGGTCGTAGCGGCCGGAAGGCGAGGAGGCCGCGTCGGCCCGCTTCGCGGCATACGTGCCGGCGACGCCGGTGACGGCACCGGTGAGGGCGGCCCCGGCCCCGACACCGAGCAGCCCGCGCCGGCTCAGACCGGTGTGCTGCGACGTCGCCCCCGTCTGCGGAGCACCCGACTCGGTCACGCCGCGACGACCCCCGCCACCTTGGCGACCTGCTCGCTGACGGCGTCGAGCGTCACGGTCAGCTCCTTGACCTGGGCGTCGGAGAGGTCGGTGTAGAGCACGAAGCCGTCGTCGGTGCGGTGCTTGTCGAGCTCGGCGTCGAGGGCGGCGAACCGGGCGTCGATCGCCTTCAGCAGCTCGGGGTCACGCTCCTGCAGGGCCGGGCGCAGCGCGGCGACCGCCTGCTTGGAGCCCTCGAAGTTGGCGGCGAAGTCGTAGAGGTCGGTGTGGCTGTAGCGCTCCTCCTCGCCGGTGACCTTGCCGGTGGCCATCTCGTCGAGCAGGGCCTTGGAGCCGTTGGCCAGCTGGAGCGGGTTCAGCTCGACGGCCTTGGCCTTGGCGACGACCTGCTTGACGTCGGCGAGCAGCTGGTCGGCGACGGCGCCGCTGTCCTTCTGCAGGCCGTCCTTCCAGAGGTCCTTCTCGAGGCGGTGGTAGCCGGTGAACTCCATGCCGTCCTCGACGACGTCCTCACGCCCGTCGATCCGGGGGTCGAGGTCGCCGAAGGACTCGGCCACGGGCTCGATCTCCTCCCACGGGGAGCGAGCCACGGCATACAGGCTCTTGGCCTTGGCGACGTCGCCGGCCTTGACCGCGGCGGTGAACGCCTCGGTGTGCTCGAGCAGCTCGTCGGCCTCGTGGGCGACGTAGGTCTCGTAGGCGGCGACCGCCGCGGCCAGCTTCTCGTCGGAGCCGGCGGCGCCGGTGGACGACGAGCCGGTCACGGTGAAGTCGGCGCGGATGCCCTCGCCCTTCATGCCGGGCTTGCAGGCGGTCTCGTAGGTGCCGGGCTCGGCCAGCTCGACCTTGAAGGAGCGGCTCAGGCCGGGGGTGATGTTCTCGACCTCACCCATGACGCGGCCGTCCTTGGCGTAGACGTAGAACTCGTTGACCTGCGAGCCCTTGTTGGTCACCCGGAACTCGACGGTGCCCGCGGGCGCCTCGGTGCGCGCGACCTTGCACTCGGTGTCGGTGGCCTCGACGGTGATCGCGCCGGCCCCGGCCGAACCGCCCGTCCCCTCATCGGAGTCGGACCCGCCGCAGGCGGTGAGGCCGAGCAGGAGGGCCGCCCCGAGGACTGCGGGGGCAGGGGTGATGCGCATGGTTCTCCTTGGGACGTGCCGGTATGCCGGGTGGCAGGGTCGTGCGGGCCGCGTCGCCGCGGTCGGCGAGGTGGGGTCGGGTCAGGCGGCCTGGGCGGCGGCGGGCTCGGCGGCGCGGGCCGGCTGCTGCGGGCGCTGCGGGCGCAGGAAGAGCGTCAGCACGGTGCCGACGTAGAGCAGCCAGGCGACGGCCTGCAGCACGGTGGTGGCCGGGGTGAAGTTGAAGATGCCCTTGAGCAGGGTGGCGTACCACGAACCCGGGTCGATGGTGCTGCTCACGTCGAAGGCCAGGCTGTGCAGGCCGGGCAGGAACGCGGCCTCCTGCAGGTCGTGGATGCCGTAGGCGAGGATGCCGCCGGCCACGAAGACGAGCAGCACGCCGGTCCAGCGGAAGAACTTCGCCAGGTTGATCCGCACGGCGCCCTGGTAGATGGCCACGCCGAGCGCGATGGCCGCGCCGAGGCCGATGACCCAGCCGATGAGCGGCTGCACGGTGCCGGCGCCCGCGGCCTGCGCGGTGGCGTAGAAGAAGATCGCCGTCTCGAGGCCCTCGCGGCCCACGCCGAGGAAGCCGACGAGTGCGACGGCCCACGGGCCGACGTCGATCGCCTTGTCGAGCTTGCCCTTCAGCTCGCCCGAGATCGTGCGGGCGGCCGAGCGCATCCAGAAGACCATGCCGGTCACGAAGGCCACCGCGATGATCGAGGCGCTGCCGCCGACCAGCTCCTGGGTCTCGAACGACAGCTGGCGGGTGCCGTAGGTCAGCAGCGCGCCCAGCCCGACGGAGAGGGCGACGGCGACCCCGACGCCGGTCCAGACCCAGCGCAGCGCCCAGCGGCGGTCGGTCTTGACGAGGAACGCCACCAGGATGACGACGACGAGGGCGGCCTCGAGGCCTTCGCGGAGCCCGATGAGGGCGTTGCTGACGAGCATGGCACCTGATTTCCGTCACGGAGTCGTTGCGTAATCAGGCACAAGGTAAGCCTTACCTAAGGGGGCTCGTCAACTCCGGTCCGCTGTGCGTCCGGTCACCTGCCCCAGCGGCGGGTCAGCCGGGCAGGCCGCGCAGCCCCCGCAGCCAGGCGCGCGCGTCGGTGAACGCGTCGTCGGTCGTCGACTCCGACACCCGCACCTCGGTGCCGTCGGCGCGCGGGTAGGAGCCGAGGAACCGCACCTCCGCGCACACCCGCTTCAGGCCCATGAGCGCCTCGCCGACCCGCTCGTCGAGCACGTGCCCCTCGATGTCGATCGAGAAGCAGTAGCGGCCCATCGACTCCTTCGTCGGCCGGGACTCCAGGCGCGACATGTTGATGCCGCGCACGGCGAACTGCTCGAGCAGCTCGAGCAGCCCACCCGGGTGGTCGTCGCTCTGGTAGAGCACGAGGGTGGTCTTGTCGGCGCCGGTCCGCTCCGGCAGCGCGCCCGGCCTGGCGACGAGCACGAACCGGGTGACCGCCGCCGTCATGTCGCCGATGTCCGCGGCGAGCACCTCCAGGCCGTGGTTCGCCGCCGCCACCGGCGCGCACACGGCGGCGTCGTATGCCGGTGACTCGCCGTCGCGCAGCCCGGCCGCCGCTGCCGCGGTGGACAGGGTCGGGACGTAGGCCGCGCCGGGCAGGTGCGCCCCCATCCAGCCGCGCACCTGGGCCCAGGCGTGGCTGTGGGTGCCGACGGCACGGACGTCCGCGAGCGGCATACCCGGTCGCGCGGCGAGGACGAAGGTGATCGGGACGAGCACCTCACCGGTCACCACGAGCGGCTCGCCGCTGGCGAGCGCGTCGAGCGTCGCGCTGACCCCACCCTCGACCGAGTTCTCGATGGGCACCATGGCCGCGTCGATCTCCCCGGAGCGCAGCGCGCCCAGCGCTGCGTCGACCGAGCCGAACGGAAGGTGCTCGCCGGCGCGCGCGGGCGCCCAGGCGTTCAGGGCCATCTGGGTGAAGGTGCCCTCGGGCCCGAGGTAGCCGTAACGGGTTGGGGCGTCAGCAGGGGACACGGGAGGGGTCAGGCCTTTCGTGAGCCGGTGCGGGCAGCGGCCAGCGCCTGCTGCTCCTCCGGGGTCAGGGTGGCGTCGCTGGCGCCGCCGACGACTCCCTTGGCGTAGGTCCGCGACTCGCCCCGGGCGTGGATCGAGCTGAACACGAGGCCGTCGCCCCGGTCGTCGACCACGGCGGCACTGAACGACAGCCGGCCGCCCATGTCGCCGAACGCGTCGTAGCGGACCACGGCCACGTGCCGCAGCGCCTGCTCGAGGTCGGAGCGCAGGGCCGCGAGGTCACCGGCCCCGACCGGCCGGGCCACGCTGAGGCGGCGCACCTCGTCGCGCAGCGCGGCGATCCGGCGCAGGGCCAGCACCAGCCCGGCGGCGACCGCCACCAGCACCACGGCGGCCACGACGAGCACGGCGGTGCCGCCGGGTGTCAGCGTCTCGGTGGGCAGCACCCGTGCAGCCTATGCAACCGGTGCTGGATAGGGTCGCGGCGACATGGAATTCACCCTCGCAGTGGCAGCGGTCGTCTTCGCGACCATCTTCGTGGTCGAGCTGCCCGACAAGACGTTCATCGCCACGCTCGTGCTCTCGACGCGGTTCCGGCCGCTGCTGGTGTGGATCGGCGTGACCGCGGCCTTCCTCATCCAGACCCTCGTGGCGGTGCTCGTCGGCGGCCTGCTCGCGCAGCTGCCCCGCACGCCGGTGCAGGTCGTCGCGGCGCTGATGTTCCTCGTCGGCGGCGTCATCCTCATCCGCGGCGCCGGGAGTGCCGACGAGGAGGAGAAGGAGACCGAGGAGGAGTTCTCGCACAAGGGCGCCGCCGCCGCGACCGGGCTCAAGGCGGTGGCCACCAGCTTCGTCGTGCTCTTCCTCGCCGAGTGGGGTGACCTGTCGCAGCTCTTCACCGCCTCGATGGTGCTGCGCTACGACGAGCCGCTGTCGGTCTTCATCGGTGCGTTCGCCGCACTGGCCGCCGTCTCGGCGCTGGCGGCGCTGCTCGGCCGCGCCCTGCTGGCGAAGATCCACCTCTCGACCATCCGGCGCATCGGCGGCGGCGTCTGCCTGCTCATCGCCCTGCTCACCGTGCTCGAGATCGCCGGGGTCATCGGCGGCTGACCGACGGCGCCGCGTCCGCCGCGCGGCGTTCGCCGAGGGAGCGGCCTGGCCGCGGGACCGGCGTCGAGGGCGTCGATGTCGGGGCAGGAGGGAAGTTTCTCGAAGGACTGCCCCAATGCGGAAGTCTTTCGTCCGCAATGGGTCCTACGGTGACCGCCATGACCGAGATCGTGTTGTTCCACCACATCCAGGGACTGACCACCGGGGTGACCGCCTTCGCCGACGCGTTGCGCGAGGCGGGCCACACCGTGCACACACCCGACCTGTTCGACGGTCGCACCTTCGGCTCGATGGCCGAGGCAAGGGCGAACCTCGAGGAGGTCGGGTTCGACGAGGTGCGCGAGCGCGGTGCCCGCGCCGTCGCCGACCTGCCGGAGAAGCTCGTGTATGCCGGGTTCTCGCTCGGCGTCATGCCGGCCCAGCAGCTCCTCCAGACCCGGCCGGGAGCGCTGGCCGGGCTCTTCTACCACTCGTTCGCCGACCCCACGTGGTTCGGGACCTGGCCGGACGGTGTACCCGTGCAGATCCACTCGATGGATGCCGACCCGTTCTTCGTCGACGAGGGCGACATCGACGCCGCGCGGCCCTTTGTCGAGGAGCACGAGGAGGCCGAGCTCTTCCTCTACCCGGGCAACGGCCACCTGTTCGCCGACAACAGCCTCCCCGACCACGACGAGGCCGCCACCCGGCTCCTTCTTGAGCGGTCCCTGTCTCTGCTGGAGCGGGTGTCATGACCGGGTCGTCGCCGACTCCCCTGGTCCACCGCGACGAGCAGCTGCACGACGCCACGTTCGAGCACGTCGACCTCAGCCGTGCCCGCTTCGACCGCGTGGACCTCACAGGCTCCCGCTTCCAGATGGTCGACATCGCGCAGGCGGAGTTCCGGGACGCGGCGTTCCGCCACGTCCGCATGCGCGGAGTCGAGCTCGAGGACGTCGAGATCAGCGGCGAGCTGAAGGACGTTCGGGTCAACGGCATCGACGTCTGGCCCCTGGTGTCGGCGGAGCTGGACCGGCTCCATCCGGAGCGGACCCGGCTGCGCCCCACCGACCCCGCGGGCTACCGCGAGGCGTGGGGGATCCTCGAGGACCTGTGGTGCGGGACCGTCGAGCGGGCCCGGCGGCTGGCCGCCGACGACCCGGGCCTCCTGCACGCCAGCGTGGACGGCGAGTGGTCGTTCGTGGAGACGCTGCGCCACCTGGCCTTCGCGACGAGCTGCTGGCTGCGCCGCGCCGTCCTCGGCGAGCCGCGGCCCTGGGGACCACTCGAGCTGCCGTGGGACACCATGCCGGACACCCCAGGCGTGCCCCGCGACCGGGCGGTGCGGCCCTCGCTGGACGACGCCCTGGCCGTGCGACTGCAGCGCAGCGGCGAGGTCCGGGCGTACCTCGAGTCGCTCACCGACGAGCAGCTCGCCGGCGGACCGCGCCCCTGTCCGGCGCCGGTTGGCCGCCCGAGGGTGAGTCGTTCCCCGTGAAGGAATGCCTCGACGTGCTCATCAACGAGGAGTGGTGGCACCGCCAGTTCGCCGAGCGGGACCTGACTGCGCTCGAGGCACGGTGACAGAACCCGTGCCCGGCTGATCGGCCTGCGCGACCGCCGGACCATAGAACCCCCGGACTACAGACCGACCGCCTCGCGGAGGTGCCGTCGTGCTCAGCGGTGCGACTGAGAGGCGGTGGTCTGTCGTTCGCCGGCGCCGTGGTGGGGGCCGTCGTGGTGGTGCGGGTGGCCGTGGGCGCGCAGCGGGATGGTGCGGCTGAGCGACCAGCCGACGAGGGCCAGGGCCAGCAGCGAGCCGAAGGTGTCGGCGTTCTGCAGCACCCGTCCCGGGAGCTCGGGCCAGGTCGGCTGGTTGAGCCAGCTGATGCCCCACCACGGCATCCGGCAGAGGAACCACCCGGTGAGCACCGCGGCGGCCAACAGCCGTCGCCGGTCGCGCAGCGGGTCGGACCCGAGCACCGCGAAGACCACCACGACCATCCAGTGCAGGTGGTGGATCCAGGCCACCGGTGAGAGCAGGCAGGCCATGAGCCCGACGATCGCGACTTCGCTGATCGAGTCACCCGCGAGGTAGGCACGACGGGCGAGGTGGAAGCCGATGACCCCGACCACGGCCACGCAGGCCAGCCACAGCACGGTGCCGGCCGTGCCGTCGGGGCCGACCCGCAGCAGGAAGCCGCGCAGGCTCTGGTTGGAGGTGCCCATGTTGGGGCCGAGGCGGCTCGGGTCCTGCAGCGCGCCGCCCCAGAACGAGAACGACGCCTCGGGCAGCAGCACCCAGGAGCCGAGGGTGACGGCCACGGCGGTCCCGACGGCGGTCGCGGCCTCGCGCCAGCGCCGGTTGACCAGGTAGTGCACGACGAAGACGCCGGGGGTCAGCTTGATCGACATGGCGAGGCCGACGAGCACGCCCGGCGGCACGCGACGCAGCACCCCGGGGCGGGGGCGACGCAGGTCCATCAGGCAGGCGAGCACCATGAAGGCGTTGACCTGCCCGAACCGGATGCCGTCCGACACCGGGTGCAGCCACAGCATGGGGGCCACCAGCAGGGCGAGGGCGATCGGCAGCCCGGCGCCGGTGCGGTGGATCAGGCGCCACCCGGCATACCAGACGATCGCCGCGGTGGCGGCGACCTGGGCAGCCGTCCACAGCCAGCCCGCAGCACCGAAGGGGAGGAACGCGAGCGGGACGGCGAGGACGGCCGCGAAGGGCGGGTAGGTGAAGGGGAGCAGCTGCGGCGCCTCGGTCATCGCCGAGTAGATGGGCCGGCCGGTGAGGATGGACACCCCCGCCTCGCGGTAGACCTCGACGTCGACCTGCCACTGGTCGATCGGCCAGAAGACGAGGTAGCGGAGCACGACGGGCAGGGCGGCGAGCAGCACCAGTGCCACCGCCAGGCCCCAGCGCGCACCCGCAGGCCAGCGGCAGACGGCGCGCCAGGCAGGGGCGAGGCGACGGAGGGCGGGGGTCACGCGCCCATTGTTGCGTGTGGCCCGGCAGCCGGCCGTGGCGGCGCAGGGGCGGGGGCCGGGGGCGGCGGCGCGCACGGGTCGTGCCCGTAGCCTGTACCCCGTGATCCGCCGTGCCCTCCCCCTGCTCGCCGGCCTCCTGACCCTGCTCGGCACCGTGCTCGGCGTGGCGGCGCCGGCCTCGGCGGTCCCGGCGGCCTCCGCGGCGGACGACCCCACCCCGGTCATCCTCATCGGCACCGGCGGCATCACGTGGACCGACGTCTCGGCCCAGGACACCCCCGCCCTGTGGTCGTTCCTGCGCGACGGCTCGAGCGCGGCCCTGTCGGTGCGCTCGGTCTTCACCAACACCTGCCCGATCGACGGGTGGCTCAGCCTCTCCGCGGGATCCCGTGCCGCGGCCGCGGGCCCGGGCAAGAAGGGTGAGCGCAGCAAGACCGACCCGTGCCCACCGGTCCCCACGGTCGACAGCGGCGCCGTGCCCGGCTGGAACAACTACGTGCGCGCGGCCCGGGCCAAGAAGTTCGACTCCACACCGGGCCTGCTCGGCGAGCACCTCGCCAGCAACGGCACCTGCGTGCAGGCGGTCGGTCCCGGAGCCGGCGTGGGTGCGGCCCTCACCAGCGGGGCAGTGCCCCGGTATGCCGCGTTCGCGCCGGAGTCGCTGACCGGCGCCCTCGCGAGCTGCCCGGTCACGCTGGTCGACGTGGGTGCCGTGCGGGACCCGCAGGAGGTGGCCGAGGGCGAGAAGGCGCCGGCCACCAGCCGGGCCGAGCAGGTGAAGGCCGTCGACGCCCGCATCCAGCAGGTGCTCGAGGCCGCTCCCGGCGGGGCCGACGTCGTCGTGGCGAGCCTGTCGGACGCCGGCGCCCAGGAGCGGCTGCGGCTGGTGGCCGCGAAGGGGCCGCACTACGGCAGCGGGACGTTGAAGTCGGCCTCCACCCGCCAGACCGGGCTGGTGCAGGCCCCCGACCTGACGGCGACCCTGATCAGCGCCGCCGGCGTCGACCTGCCCCGCGAGCTCGGCGGCAAACCGCTGCACCGCGTCCCCGCCGACAGCAACGCCGAGTCCGCCGCCCGCGAGCGGCTGCGCGCCCTCGTCGACTACGACCAGGCCTCGCACGAGGTGCACTCCCTCGTGCCGCCGTTCTTCAACGCGGTCGTCTACACCCAGCTGGCGATCTACGCGCTGGTGCTGCTGGTCTGGAAGCGCGACTTCGGCTCACCCGACACCCGCACCCGCCTGCTGCGCATCGTGCGCCGCGTCGGCGTCGTGGCGGCCACGGTGCCGGCGGCGACCTTCCTCGCCAACCTGCTGCCGTGGTGGCGCTTCCCCCTGCCGATGCTGGCCGTGGTCGCCAGCGTGGCGCTCTTCGTGACCGCCATCTCCACCATCGCCCTGCTCGGGCCGTGGGGCCGCTCCCTGCTCGGGCCCATGGCCGCGGTCTCGGTGGCGACCATGCTCGTGCTCGCCCTCGACGTCATGACCGGGGCCCGGCTCCAGCTGTCGTCGCTCATGGGCCTCCAGCCGGTCGTCGGCGGCCGCTACTACGGGATGGGCAACACGACGTTCGCCCTCTTCGCGACCGCGACGATCCTGCTGTGCATCGCGGTCTCCGACCACTTCGTCAGGGCGCGTCAGCAGGTGCTGGCCGCGGTCGCCGTCTCTGCCATCGGCCTGGGCGCGACGTTCGTCGACGGCGCGCCCTTCTGGGGCGCCGACGGTGGCGGCCCGCCCGCCCTGCTGCCCGGCCTTGCCTACCTCGTGCTGTCGATCCTCGGCGTGCGGATGACCTGGAAGCGGGGAGCGATCATCGGCGGCGTCACGGCCGGCCTGTTCCTGCTCGTCGCCTTCCTCGACAGCCTGCGCGCGCCGGAGAGCCAGTCGCACCTCGGCCGGTTCTTCGACTCGATCCTGAACGGCGGGGCGATGGACATCATCGTCCGCAAGGGCCAGCAGAACCTCGCGATCCTGTTCGGCAACTACCGCCTGGCCCTGCTGGTGCCGGTCGCGCTGGTGTTCGTCATCTACGTGCTGGCCCGGCCCACCTCGTGGGGCTCGCGGGCCCTGCAGCGCTCCTTCGACAACGCGCCGACCCTGCGCGCCGGCCTCATCGCGCTGCTCGTCACGCTCACGATCGGCTTCCTCATCAACGACTCCGGCGTCGCCATCCCCGCGAACGGGGCGCTCATCGCCGTGCCGCTGATCATCACCGTGGCGGTGGGGACGCTGCTGGACGAGGCTCGGCTGACCGGCGCGACCCGCGCGTCCAGGCGTAGGTGAGCCCGGCCCAGACCAGCAGCACGGCATACGGCGCCACCCGCCGCCGCACCGCGAGGGTGACGTCCTCGACCGTCGGGGTCATGGCCACCACCCGGCCGGGCACGTAGGCGACCGCCATCACCGCCAGCCTGGTCAGGAGCAGGTAGTCGAGGACGCCAGCGGCGAGCACCGGCAGGGTGGCCCAGGTGAGCTGGTCGTACCACGGCAGCGAGTAGGGGGCCGAGAGGGCGTACGCGGTCGAGAGCACGAAGGCCCAGCGGACTCCCGCCCCCGTCACCGTCGCCGGAGCCGCGTCGACGGTGAGCCGCCAGAGCAGCACGACGAAGCCCGCGAAGAGCACCGTGGCCGCGGCGAAGACGAGGTTGCGCACCGTCGGCGAGGGCAGCGGCCCGGTCAGCACCTCGACCACGAGTCGCCACGGGGTGGCCAGCGAGACCGAGCGCCGGGCCCGGCCCAGCTGGTCGAAGACGTGCGGGCCGGCCCACAGGTGCAGGGGCACGACGACGGCCAGGGCTGCCCCGGCATACGCGACGACGCGGCGCACGAGCCGGGTGCGGTCGTGCTGCAGCCACGCCAGCAGGATCGCCAGCCCCACCACCCCGTAGGTGATCTTGGTGCTGACGGCGAGCCCGCTGAGCACCCCCGCGAGCCACGGGGTCCGCGCCGCGGCCACCAGCGCCGCCAGGGCCAGCGCCGCGGCCACGACGTCGAGGTGCGCGCCCAGCACACCCACGCCGAAGACCAGGGGGTTCGCGGTCCAGAGCGTGTCGACCCGCACCGGGTCGGAGGCCGCGCGCAGCAGCAGCCAGCGCACCGCCAGCCACGCCACGACCGTGACGACCTGCCAGGCCCACACGGTCTGGCGCATGCTGTCGCCGCCCACCAGCGAGGTGAGCTGGTGCAGCAGGGTCGCGAACGGCCCGTAGACGCTGACCGTCTCGGTCCAGGGCGGCTCGACGGCGCTGGTCACCGGGTCCGCGCCGCCGGCCCACGCCTCGGGCGGCACGAGGTAGGGGTCGCCACCCTGCGCCGCGATGCGGCCGTAGGCGGCGTAGTTGGTGTGGTCGGCCGACCCGAACGGCCCGGTCAAGAGGGCTGCGACGGCCAGCCCGAGCGGCCAGCGCCACGACCACGCGCGAGCCGGCGGACGCCACAGCGCGAGGGCGACGCCTGCGGCGCCGAGCAGGTATGCCGCCCACAACAGGGCGGTGACCACGGCCGAGGACGGTGCCCAGGGCAGCTCACCGGGCGCCCAGCCGCGGGAACCGAGCGGGGGCTTGGCGGCGCTCGGCCCGAACAGCCCGACGGCGAGGAGCACCGCGAACGAGACACCGAGCAGGACCCTCCCCGCCACCTTTCCCCCGGTCGAGGTGTCACCGCCCGAGTTTCGTCGGCGTGTATACCTCGACCCGGGTGGGGTGGCGGCCCCGGCTGCCTCCATCAGCGTCCGATGCGGCGGCGAAGCCTGCGCAGTCCGAGGGCGAGCGCCACGTCGCGGTACTGCCGGGCGCGGTGGAGCTGGCCGCGCCAGTCGGACCCGCTGACCCGGTGGTGCAGCTCGCAGGGCACCTCGACCACCCGCAGGCCGGCCAGCAGCACGTCGACGGTCAGCCCGACCTCGACCCCCCAGCCGCGGGCCAGCGGGGTGGCGGCGTCGAAGGCCTCCCGCGAGAGGCACCGCATGCCCGAGAGCGGCTGCACCGCCCGGAAGCCGGTGAGGTGCTCGATGCCGCCCCGGGCCAGGCGCACCACGAAGCCGCGCCCCCCACCGGCCGTCTTCTGCGGGGGCAGGGTCGCGATCGTCATGTCCGCGCGCCCCTCGACCACCGGCGGCACCAGCACGCCGAGGTTCGCCGCCGAGGCCTCGAGGTCCCCGTCGACGAACAGCAGGGGGCGGGCCACCGCGGGGTGGTCCGCCTCGCCGCCGTCGCCTGCGCCGCCGGACCGGGCCTCCTGCTGCTCGCGGAGGGCGACATGGGCCGCCCCGGTCGTCATGGCCGCGGCCTTGCCCCGGTTGCGGGCGTGGCGCACCACCTCGGCGCCCGCCTCACGGGCGAGGGTGGCCGTGGCGTCGGAGCTGCCGTCGTCGACGACCACGACCAGGTCGACACCCTCGATGTCGCGGACCGCACGCACGGTGGCGGCGATCCGGTCGGCCTCGTCCTTGGCGGGGATGACGGCGGCGACGGGCGTGGGGCTCATGGGCGCAAGCCTCTCGGGGACCGGGGGCGGCCGGCGGCGCGACGCGCCGTCAGCGCAGGGTCACCTGCCGGCTGAGCAGCCCCGAGCGGGCCCGGCGCTCCTCGGCGGTGAGGGACTCCTCGGAGCCGACGGCGGCGGCATACCGCTTGGCGAACGCGGCGAGCTCGTCCTCGTAGTCGGCCGCCTCCTTCTCGGGGTCGAGGTCCCACACCGGCACGAGCAGGCCGCAGGCACGGAAGGCGCCGAGCAGGCGGGTGCCCTCGCCGAGGGCGCTGTCGCCGGCCGCGTGGAGGCGGGCCAGCGCGTCGGTGGCGACGTCCTCGTCATCGGGGAGCACGAGCCGGATGTGGGTGCGCTCACCGATGCGGACCCAGTAGGCCGACGGCACCGCGGACATCTTGGTGGTGGGCACGATCGACTCGTTGGCCCGCTCGAGCGAGGCCTTGCCCTCGGCGTCGAGCTCGCTGTCGCCGACCCAGAAGTCGAAGCCCTCGTGCACGGTCACGTCGAAGCCGGCCTGGGTGTCGAGGAGGTCCTGGAGGCGCGGGGTCTCGGCCGTGGCCTGCGGCACCGCGGCCACCGGGGTGCCCTGCTCGGCGGAGGCGGCGGCCAGCAGCGCGACGGCGAGGTCGCGGGAGGCGTCACCGGACGCCGAGCCCGACTGGGTGCCGATGAAGACGCTGCCGTCGGCGCGGTGGAGCCCCGGCCAGGCCAGCGGCAGCACGGTCGCGACGGTGACCTCGTCCGGAGCGCCCTCGGGCGCGGTGCCCTTGGCGAAACGGACGGTGGCCGTTGCGGCGGGGAGGATCTCGCGCATCGCGACCCAGTCGGTCTCGTTCGGCAGGCCCTCGAAGGGGCGTGCGACGAACGGAGCCGGCTCGACCCGGGCGGGACGGCTGGACTGGTCTGCGGAGGCGCCGGACTTGCGGCGGCGAGATGCCTTACCCATGGGGCAAACCCTAGTGCCCGGCGGCGGGCGGCCCGGTCAGCGGTGACGGCAGTGCCGGGTCTGCGGCGGGGTCAGCGGCTGCGGCGGCGGGACGGGCCGCCCAGGGAGGCCCACACGGTGTGGCCGTAGCGGTCCTGCGCCGCGCCCCACTCGTGCGCGAGGCTGCGCACGATGCGCAGGCCCCTGCCCGAGGGTGCCCAGACCGTGCGAGGCGCCGGGCGGGGAACGGTGTCGCCACCGCCGTCGGTCACCTCGACCTCGACGACGCCGGCCTTGACCTTCCAGTGGATGCGCAGGCTGCCGTCGCTCAAGGGGCGCGCGTGCCGGATCGCGTTGGAGACCAGCTCGGAGACGACGATCTCGGACTCGTCGACGGTGACCGCCGCGACGCCACGGCTGCGCAGGTCCTGCACCAGGGTGCGGCGCACGAGCGGGACGGACGAGGCGCTCCAGGGGACCCGGACCGTGCGGGCGGCGTCACCGGAGGACGCCGAAGGCTCCGGCCGCGCCTGCACGTGGGCAGGGGCCATCGTCGGAGCGGACCTCCCCTGCTTGCTCAAGCGCATACCCCTACCTGTGTGGCTGTAGGAGGAGCCTACCTAGTGACCTGTAGGGCGTCGATAACCAGATTGGGACGATTGCTGATGATTGCGTCGACACCGAGCTCGATGCAGAGCCGCACGTCCTCGGGCTCGTCGACCGTCCAGACGTAGACCTCGTGGCCCCGCGCGTGCTGGCGCTCGACGGTCTGGGGCCAGCGACGGACGATCTTGATGTCGAGCCCCGCCGTGTGGATGCCCCGCGGCAGCGACCCGTCGCGGAAGCGCAGCGGCACGACCTCCTGCATGAGGTAGACGGCGGGCACGTCGGGGCACAGCTGCCGCATCCGCTGCACCGCCAGCTGCGAGAACGACATCATCCGCACCCAGTGGTCGCCCGGCTGGCGCGGGGTGTCGAGCCCGAACTCCGCCAGCAGGCGGGCCAGCTGGCGCTCGACCAGGCCGGCGTAGCGGGTCGGGTGCTTGGTCTCGATGGTCAGCCCGAGGGGGCGCTCGGATGCCGTGACCGCCGTGAGCAGCCGGCGCAGGGTGAGCAGCCGGTTGCGGTCGTGGTCGGGCACCTCGGTGTCGTCGGGGTGCCCCGCCTTCCACGACCCCCAGTCCAGGCCCTCGAGCTCGGCCAGCTCCAGGGTGGACACGATGCCGCGACCGTTGGAGGTGCGGTTCACCCGCCGGTCGTGGACGCACACCAGGTGGGAGTCGGCGGTGAGGCGGACGTCGCACTCGAGGGCGTCGGCCCCCTCGTCGATGGCCCGCAGGTAGGCCGAGAGGGTGTGCTCGGGTTCGGCGCTGCTCGATCCCCGGTGGGCGATCACGAGGGGCCTGTGGCGCGTGGCTCCGTCATAGGGCACGGCGGACATCGTGCCACCGTCGGGAGCCGGTTGCCGCATCTCCTCCGGAACTTTGCCCCGATCTCCTCCGGATGGCCGATGCTCAGTCACCAGAACGTCACCACCTGGACATCCCCGGCACACGCCCGCCCGAGGGCGGGTGGTCAGCGGGCCGCTCCCGCCGGGGGCCGGGTGGGCGACGGTGCCCCCTCGCCCTCGGTGGAGGCCCGCTGGGGGTCGATGACGGAGGCGAGCAGGAAGATCCCGGCGAACACCAGCAGCGGCAGGACCACGACCCCGGTGGACCCGCCGAGGGCCGACCCGAGCGGCGGACCCTCACCGCCTCGACCGAACACGTTCGCCAGCACCGAGAGCACCGGGCCGGCCGCGATGAGGAGCAGCAGCTCGCCGCCACGTCGAGCGTTCCGCAGGCCCAACACGGCTGCGGGCACCGACAGCACCAGCGCCGCCATGGGCAGCATCGGGGCGTCCACGAGGTCCACGAACACCTCGGCCATGGCGTAGGCGAAGACCAGCACCACGCCCGCCAGGACCCAGCGCAGCGCGGCGTCCGGGCGAGTCCGGGCCGCCCACGTGAGCACCGCCAGCGGTACGACCATGGAGGCGAAGATGGCCACGCCACGCCACCCGCCCGGGTCCTCGAACGCGTAGCCGGCGGCGAACAGGATGCCGAACACCGCGAAGACCGAGGTGAGGACGACTCCGACGATCCGCAGGACACGAGCCGTGTTCCGCATGGCAACCACCTCTTTCGGCCCTTCCAGCGTCGTCGTGTGCCGTGAAGGGACGTCAGGGCCGAAGGGCCCGCACCGCGCGGCGGCGGCGCGGTGGGGCAGAGTGTGCGCGTGCGGCATACAGCACCTCACCGGGGCACGGTCGCCCTCGCAGGCCCTCACACGACGGCGGGCCGGGTCGTTCCATGGGCGTGACGCTGCCTGCCTTCCAGACGCTCGTGGACGCCCACTGGCGCGACGTCGCCCGTCTCGCGCACGCCCTGGCCGGGCCCGTCGACGGCGACGACGTCGCCCAGCAGGCGTGGACGCAGGCGCTGGCGGCCTACCCCGGCCTCCAGTCGGCCCGGAACCTGCGCAGCTGGCTGCTGACCATCACCCACCGCTGCGCCATGGACGCCCACCGGGCGCGCGGGCGCCGGGCGGTGCCCACGGATGCCGTGACGGAGCTGGCCGAGCGGAGCGCGGTCGGGTGGGGCGGGACCGGGCTGGGCGGCGACGGTCGGGTGGCGGGCCCGGAGGCCGGGCTGCCCGACACCGACCTGTGGAAGCGGGTGGCCGACCTGCCCGAGCGGCAGCGGCAGGCCGTGGTGCTGAAGTACGTCGCCGACCTGGACCACACCGCGATCGCGGCGGCCCTGGCGACGACACCGACGATGAGCCGGCGGCTGGTCAGCGATGGCCTGACCGCCCTGAGGAGGGAGCTGCTGTGAGCGAGCTCGAGGACCTGCTGGCGGGCTTCGCCCCGGAGGTGCACCCGCCGGTGCTGCCGGCCAGTGACGTGTCATACGTCATCGAGGACACCGCCGTGGGCCGGATGCTCCTGGCCGCCGACGCCACCGGGGCGCTGGTGGCTTCGACCTTCGTGCCCGACGAGCGCTCGGAGTCAGCGCTGCTCGAGAGGCTGAGCCGGGCCATCTCCCCGCGCGTGCTGCGCCAGCCCCGCGAGCTCGACGAGGCGCGCCGCGAGCTGGAGGCGTTCCTCAGCGGCCGCAGCCACCGCTTCACGCTGCGGACCGACCTGGCCCTGGCGAGCCCGTTCCAGAAGGTCGTGCTGCCCCGGCTGGCCGCCACGGTCGGCTACGGGCAGAAGGCGACCTATGGCGAGCTCGCCAAGGCGGTCGAGCGGCCCTCCGCGTCGCGGGCGGTGGGAGCGGCCCTCGGCGCCAACCCGCTGTGCGTCGTCCTCCCGTGCCACCGCGTGGTGGCCGCCTCCGGCGCCCTGACCGGGTATGCCGGTGGGCTGGCCGCCAAGCGCTACCTTCTTGACCTGGAGGCCCGGGAGACGACAGGTCCGGGTCGATGACGGACGCTACGGCTGTCTAGCGTCTTGGCAAGAGTGTCGTAGCGAACGGTCGACGACGGTGCCACGCAGTCAGGCCAGGCACTCCGGCCGCCCTGGCCTTCGTAACGCTGGAGGAGGCGTCGGCCCCTGAGGCACTCCGGGATTCGGCTGTGGATGACGCGGGTGCGTGTCGGTGCCACCGACTACACTCGAACACATGTTCGACAGGTTGGCCGAGGCGCAGCGGCTGCTGGCGGAGGAGTTCGAGGACTCCTGCCGCCGCGGTGGCGCGGGCGAGCTGTCGGACGCGCAGCTGGCCGAGCGGGTCGAGGCCGCGCAGCGGGTCGCGAACATGGCGCAGGCGGTGCAGGTGCAGCGGGTGGCGCAGTACGCCGCCCGCGAGGACGTCCGGCTCGAGGACGGCACGCTGGCCCAGCGGGACCGCGGGCTGGGGCACGTCAGTGCGTTCGCGGCCGGGGTGGTCGGCCCGAGGCTGGGGTTGTCCCCGGCCGGGGCGGACCGCAAGGTGGCCCTGTCGGCGCGGTTGGCGGCCCGGTTCCGGCCGACGCTGGGGCTGATGGCGGCCGGGGACCTGGATGACTACCGGGCCTCGGTGCTGGTGGCCGAGCTGGCCGACGCCGCCCCGGAGGTGGCGGCGGCGGTGCAGGCGCGGGTGCTGCCGAGGGCGCCGGGCTGGACCGCGGGGCAGCTGCGGGCGGCGGTGCGGCGGGCGCTGGCCCGGCTGGACCCCGAGGCCCTGCGGCGCAGGGTGGAGGCGAACCGGGCCGAGCGGGGGCTGTGGACCCGGCCCGGGGAGCCGGGCGTGACCGAGTGGCTGGCGGTGCTGCCGAACGAGACCTCGGCGAGGTGCTGGGCGGCGGTCGATGAGCTGGCCCGCCGGTACCGCGCCGACGGTGACGCGCGCACCCTGGAGCAGGCGCGGGCGGACGCGATGGCCGACCTGGTGCTCGGCAACGCCACCGTGAGCACCACGGTGACGTTCCTGGTCCCGGCCGTGGCGCCCGGCGCGGCCACGGGCGGGCCGCTGACCCCGCTCGGGCTGCCGGTGGCTGCGGGCAACGGCACGACCGACGAGACCGCGACCGTGGCAGGCCCGGTGGCGCGGACGGTGTCAGCGAAGCTGCAGGACCGTCTGGCGGCCGCGCCGGTGGTCGGGCCGGTGGGCGGTGGCGGCCGTGGCTCGGACGGCTGGTGCGACGTGACCGGTGACGCCGGTGCCCGGCGACGCGCTGCCGGTGGTCGAGGTCCCCGGGGTCGGTGAGGTGCCCGGGGCGGTGGTCCGGGCCATCGCTGCCGGGTTCGGCACCAAGGCGCTGCTGGCGCTGTGTGACTTCCAGTCCGGGACCCTGGCCTCCGAGACCTGTGAGGCGTACCGGCCCCCGCCGTGGCTGCAGCGGCTGGTCAAGGCGAGGGACGGGACCTGCCGGTTCCCCGGCTGCACCATCCGCGCGGCCCGGTGCGACGTCGACCACGTCATCGCCCACCCCCGCGGCCCGACCGAGGAACCCAACCTGATGTGCCTGTGCCGGCACCACCACCGCCTCAAACAGCAGGAACGCTGGCACGTCACCATGACCCCCGACGCGGTGGTCACCTGGACCACCCCGGTCGGCGACCAGTTCAGCACCTGGCCGGTGGACCACCTCGGCGCCCGAGACCTGGCCTCCTGACCCACTGCACCGACCTGGCCTGCCGACCGGCTTACGCGCTCAGGCGCGGGCGGGCCGGAGCCAAGCGGTCCAGCGCTCGAGCGCCACGAACCCCAGGCGCTCGTAGACGGGGCGGCCGTCGTCGCTGGCGATCAGCACCGCCGGTGACCCCGGCTGCGACACCGTCGCCGCCCAGGTGACCGCGCTGCCCGCGCCCATGCCGCGAGCCGTCGGCAGCGTCGCGACGTACTCCACCAGCGTGACGCCGTCGGCGTGATGGGCGGCGGACACGGCGACCGGCTGGCCGTCCTTCCAGGCCAGCCAGACCCGGGTTCGGCTGCCGACGAGCCCCTGCCCGAACACGTCCCCCCGGCGCAGAGGCTGGAGCTCGGGCATGGGGTAGCCCTCCACCAGCACCTCTTCGGCGACGGCGAGCTCCTCCACGTCGGTCACCTCGGTCAGTCGCAGGTGGTCCCGCGCGGGCGGCACCTCCGAGAGCGAGCTGGGAAACCTCACCATGAGCGGCGGGTGCCCGACCAGCACGAGGCCGTGGGCGGTGAGGTCCGCCGTCGGCCACGGGCTGATGAGCAGGAACGGGACGGTCGGCGGGATCAGCCGGCCGATCTCGACGAGCCTGGCGTGCGCGTCGTCAAGCGGCTGGAGCAGCACGACGGGGTTGGCCAGCGCCCCACGGTCGCTGAGCCAGGCCCCTGCCCAGCGTGGGGTGCGCCGGTGGGGACGCCCCGCCGCCTCGGCCAGGCCGAGCGGCCACGACGCGTGCACGAGCACCGCCTGGCGCAGCAAGGTGTCCTCGGCGGGCAGGTCCGGCTCCCAGCCCGTCGTGAGGTGCTCCTCCGGTGGCGGCACCAGCGACTCGGCCACACCCCACAGTGACACGGCGCGCTCGAGACACGGGCCCGTTCCGGTTGAGCCAGGCAGGGCGTGGGCTTGGCGGAGGCCTGGGCGGAGGCCCGGGCCCGGGGGTGGGCTGGGCCAGCCGCCTCAGCCGGTCACCGGCTCGAACCGTGCCGTGAAGTGCCGCAGCGCCTTCGGCTCCTCGACGATGCGGTAGGCGGGCAGCTCGTGGGCGCGGGCCGCCACCTGCTCGCACACCTCGATCACGTAGTCGATGTGGCTCTGGGTGTAGGTGCGACGGGGAATCGCCAGGCGCACCAGGTCCATGGCCGACGGCGCCTCGGAGCCGTCCGGCTGGCGACCGAACATCACCGTGCCGATCTCGCAGGAACGGATGCCGCCGATCTCGTAGAGCGCCACCGCGACCGCCTGGCCCGGGTAGTCGAGCGGGTCGAGGTGGTCGGCGAGGGCCCGGGCGTCGAGGTAGACCGCGTGGCCGCCGAAGGGACTGAGCACCGGTATGCCGCGCTTCTGCAGCGCTTCGCCGAGGTAGGCCGTGGACCGGATCCGGTAGCGCAGGTAGTCGTGCTGCACGACCTCCTTCAGGCCCTGCGCGAGCGCCTCGAGGTCACGACCCGCCAGACCGCCGTAGGTCGGGAAGCCCTCCGTGAGGATGAGCGTGTTCCGGCAGTCCTCGGCGAGCTCGTCGTCGTCCATGGCCAGCCAGCCGCCGATGTTGCCCATCGGGTCCTTCTTGGCGCTCATGGTCATGCCGTCGGCGAGTGAGGCGACCTCGCGCACGATGTCGGCCACCTCGCGGTCACCCTGACCCTCCTCACGCTCGCGGATGAACCAGGCGTTCTCGGCGAAACGACAGGCGTCGAGGAACAGGAGCTTGCCGAAGCGGTCGCACAGCGCCCGGACGCCGCGCAGGTTCTCCAAGGAGACCGGCTGCCCCCCGCCGCTGTTGTTGGTGATGGTCACGAACACGCAGGGCACGTCGTCGCCCGAGGTCGCCAGCAGCGCCTCGAGCGCCGCGAGGTCCATGTTGCCCTTGAAGGGGTGGTCCGAGGCCGGGTCCCGCCCCTCGGCGATGACCAGGTCGACCGCCCGCGCGCCGGTCGCCTCGACGTTGGCCCGGGTGGTGTCGAAGTGGGTGTTGTTGGGCACGACCTTGCCCTCTCCACCGAGCGCCGTGAAGAGGATCTTCTCGGCGGCACGTCCCTGGTGCACCGGGATGACGTGCCGGAACGGGAACAGCTCACGCACCGCGTCCACGAACAGGTAGAAGGAGGGCGAACCGGCATACGACTCGTCGCCGTGCTGCAGCGCCGCCCACTGGTCGCGGCTCATCGCACCGGTGCCCGAGTCGGTGAGGAGGTCGATGAGCACGTGCTCCGCCCTGAGCTGGAAGAGGTTCCAGGAGGCGGCGCGGAGGTGGTCGCGCCGCTCCGCCCGCGTGGTCATCCGCAGCGGCTCGACCGAGTGGATGCGGAAGGGTTCGAAGATCGTGCTGAAGCGTGGCTCATCCATGCCTTCAGGATCGCCAGCAGAGATGTGTTCGGGAATGGGCGTCGACTGCCCTACGAGGCGATGCGGCTTGTGCTCATACTGCGATCAGGCCACCGGCTTGACGAACGAAAGGGCGCCCCATGGACCGCGTCGACTGGCACATCCTCGAGGAGCTGCAGGCCGACGCCCGGCTGTCCTTCAACGAGCTGTCGCGGCGCGTGCGACTCTCACCCCCGGCCGTGGCCGACCGGGTGCGCCGCCTCCAGGACGCCGGCGTCATCAGCGGGTACCACGCCGCTGTCGACGTGGCCCGGGCCGGCCGCCCCGTGCAGGCGGTCGTGGTCATGGACTGCTACGGCCCGACGTGCCTGCTGCGCGACCCGGAGGTCGCCACCTGGCCGGAGATCCGGCAGTTCTACCGCGTCACCGGGCAGGGCTGCTCGGTGCTCATGGTGGCCGTCCCGGCGATGCCCGACTTCGAGGAGCTCATCGACCGCCTGGCGCGCTACGGCCGCCCGAGCAGCAGCATGGTGCTCTCGGACCTCCTGCCGTGGAAGCCCGTCCAGCCCGGCTGACCTCGCAACGGGACGTTGGCCCCTGACCGGCGACCGTCGGGCGGCTGACGCTGGGTCCATGGCAGGCACCGGGCCTCGTCCGGGACGGCTGCCGGCTGTCGGCTCGAGCGACGACACCGACAGCTGGGCGGCGCGCCGCTCGCGGTGGGTCGACAACGTCAAGGTGGTGCTCGTCGCCGCGATCATCGTCGGCCACGCCTTCGGCAGCTACACCAGCACCGAGATGTTCGCCTACGCCGACGTGCGCGAGACGACCCTCGCGCCCGCCTCCGAGGCCGCCCTCATCGCCGTGATCGCCCCGGTGGGGCTGTTCATGATCCCGCTGCTGTTCCTCATCGCCGGGCTCCTGACACCCCAGTCCCTCGAGCGCAAGGGTCCCGGCGCGTTCGCGCGCGACCGCCTGTGGCGGCTCGGCATCCCCTTCGCGATCTACTCGTTCCTGCTCTGGCCCGCGCTGCTCTACGCGCTCTACCGACCGCTCGGCAACGCGCCGAGCTCCTACTGGCGCGAGCTGGTGGGCACGCGGGAGGAGGCCCTCGACACCGGTTACCTCTGGTTCGTCGGCGACCTGCTCCTGTTCTCCCTCGTGTATGCCGCGTGGGCGGCGTTGCGCCGCAACCCTCGCGCCGCGAGGGCGGACACGACTGCGACCCAGACCTCGACGCCGACCCGTGAGATCCGCTTCACCCACC
Source organism: uncultured Actinomycetota bacterium (assembly GCA_963730585.1). Classification (GTDB taxonomy): domain Bacteria; phylum Actinomycetota; class Actinomycetes; order Actinomycetales; family Dermatophilaceae; genus Pedococcus_A. The sequence continues at coordinate 110,735 of CAVSSL010000010.1, forward strand.
TGCTGGTCCTGGCGGTGGTGGTGGCGGCGACGACCTTCGCCGTGCGGTTCGTGTTCCCGTTCGACAGCCAGAAGTACGTCGACCTGAACCTCTACCAGTGGCCGGAGTGCATCGCGCTGTTCGCGCTGGGAGTCGTGGCCGCGCGGAGGCGCTGGCTGAGCGGCATACCGGACCGGCTGCGTCGTCAGTGCCGCACGGCGACGGTGGTCTCCGCGGCCGCCTTCCTGGCCGCCATGGCGGTGGCCGGCATCGGTGGGACCTTGGACGAGTCCTCGTGGCAGGGCGGCTGGCAGTGGGCCTCGTTCGTGTTCGCGACCGGTGGCGGCGCCTTGGCGGTGTTCGAACCGGTCTGGCTCCTGGCCGAGGCGCAACGCCACCTCGACCGTCCCCTGAGGTGGGTCCGGCCCGCCGTCAACCGCAGCGCCTACGGGGCGTTCATCCTGCAGGGCCTCTTCCTCATCGGGCTCGCGGTGGCCCTGCGACCCGTGCCGGTGCCCGCCGAGCTCAAGGCCGTGGTGGTGGCGGCGGGATCGGTGGCGGGTTCCTTCGGCCTGGCCTGGCTGCTCGTCAGCCGCGTGCCGGGGATGGCGAAGGTGCTGTAGGCCCGCGACCGGCGGGGCTCAGTGGGCGGCGGCCTTCCTGCGCTTGGGCAGGACGTGCATCACCGCGACGACGAGGGCACCGACGGCCAGGCCGATGACCGCGGAGGCGAGGGTGTTGACCAGCCAGCCCAGCAGGCCACCGACCCCGGCCACGCCGTGCACGCCTTCCTCGAGGTGGTGCACGAGCGAGTAGGGCCCGTGCCAGCCGAGCTCGTCGACACCGACGAGCAGGATGTGCCCGCCGACCCAGAGCATCGCGACGATGCCGACGGTCGACAGCAGGGCGAGCAGCTTGGGCATCCCGCGGACGAGGAAGCGTCCGACGGCCTGGGCGGCCCCGGAGTCACGCTCGGCGAGGTGCAGGCCGATGTCGTCCATCTTCACGATGAGGCCGACGACGCCGTAGACCAGCACCGTGATGAGGAGGGCGACGACCACGAGGATCAGGGCCCGCGAGACGAACGGCTCGCTGGCCACCTCGTTGAGGGCGATCACCATGATCTCGGCGGAGAGGATGAAGTCGGTGCGGATGGCACCCGACACCATCGTCTTCTCCTGCTCCTCGCCCTGGGCGCCGGCGGGCTCGTCCTCGTGCTCCTCGTGGTGCCCGCTGACCTTCTCCCAGATCTTCTCGGCGCCCTCGTAGCAGAGGTAGGTGCCGCCCACCATCAGCAGCGGCGTGAGCAGCCACGGCAGGAACTGGCTGAGCAGCAGGGCCACCGGCAGGATGACCAGCAGCTTGTTGCGGATCGAGCCGATGGCGATCCGCTTGATGATCGGCAGCTCGCGGTCGGGCGTGAAGCCCTGCACGTAGCGCGGCGTGACCGCCGTGTCGTCGACGACCACGCCGGCGGCCTTCGCGCTCGCGCGGCCCGCCGCGGCGCCCACGTCGTCGACCGACGCCGCCGCCAGCTTGGCCAGCGCGGCGATGTCGTCGAGCAGCGCGACGAGTCCGCCGGCCATCAGCGCTCGCCCCCGGTCGGCACGGCGGCGGTCAGCAGCGCAGCACTCACGGGAGAACGGCGCCCGGCAGGCGTCCGGCGGGGAGGCATCGACACACGCGGAAGGTTACCCGCGGCATCGGGCCGGGAGCACAGCGCGTGCATCAGCCGTTCGCGCGCAGGTACCGCCCGAAGTGCGGCACGGTGAACGCGATCCGGCCCCGCTCCCCGGAGTAGATGAGCCCCTTCTTGAGCAGGGCGTCGCGGGCCGGCGACAGCGACTGCGGCTTGCGGTCGAGCACCGAGGCCACCGACGCGGTCGGCACCGACTCCGTCTCGTCGAGCGCCTCGTCGCCCGACTCGGCGAGCTGGAGGGCGGCGTCGGCCATGGCCCGCAGGTACTCGCGCTCCGCCGGGGTGGCCCGCTCGTAGCGCGACCCGAAGAAGCCCACCGCCAGCTCGGCCTCGGCCTCGGGGGCGGCGACCTTCACGTCGTCGGCCGTGATCGGGCTCTGGGGCGCGACGTCCCACGCCACCTTGCCGTAGGCCTGGACGAAGAACGGGTAGCCGGCGGTCGCGGCATACAGCGCCTCGAGGGCCTCCGGCGTGAACTCGGCGTCCTCCTCCTTGGCCGGGGCCGACAGGGCCCGGTCGGCCGCCTCGCGGTCGAGGCGGTCGATGCGCTGGTAGCGGAAGAGCCGCTCGCTGTAGGACTTGCTCGCCGAGAGCACCGCCGGCAGGTGCGGCAGGCCGGCGCCGACGACGATGACCGGCAGGCCGGACTGGCTGATCTCGTGGCAGGCGGCGCAGACGGCCGAGACGTCCTCGGCGCCGAGGTCCTGCATCTCGTCGATGAAGATCGCGACGCCCTTGCCGACGTCGGCCGCGAGCCCGCCCACGTCGGTGAGCAGCTCGACGAGGTCGATCTCGATGTCGCCCGAGTCGGCGCGCCCGGTCACCGCCGGGGCGTCGATGCCCGGGTTCCAGCGCTCGCGCAGCTTCGCGTTCGGCGCGGCGTCGCGCTGGGCGAACGCCTTGATGACGCCGAGCACGTGGTCGACGTCGTCGCCCTGGGGGTGGCCGAGCTCGCGGACCGCCACGTGCAGGGCCGCCGAGAGTGGGCGTCGCAGCCGCTGGTCGGGTCGTGCCTCGAGCTTGCCGGTGCCCCAGTGCGCCCGGACGGCGGACGACCGCAACGCGTTCAGCAGAACGGTCTTCCCCACGCCACGCAGGCCGGTGAGCACGATGGACCGCTCCGGGCGTCCGCGCGAGATGCGCTCGAGCACGACGTCGAAGGCGCGCAGCTGCTCGTCGCGGCCGGCCAGCTCGGGCGGCCGCTGTCCAGCACCGGGGGCGTAGGGGTTACGGATCGGGTCCACGATCGCAGGCTATGGGGCTCTCTAGCGGATCCCTGAGATTTCGCCATACGCGGGCATCGTCGTGTCGCCATGGGCCGCTCGTCGGGCGTCGCCGACCGCCCGCACCGTTTCGTGCACCGTTCACCGAACCTGACCGGATCTGGGGAGAAATGCACGCAGGTCCGGGGCAGCGTCGGGGCGTCAGCGCAGGCACACACCGAACGGAGAAGCCATGGCACCGCACGACCACGAACCGGCCCGGCACGACGAGGGGCGAGGCACACCGGGTCCCTTCCACCGGCGCTCCCTCAACCGGCGTTCCTTCCTGACGGCTGCGGGCGGCCTGGCCGTCGTGGCCGGGGCGGGCGCGAGCGCCCAGGCGGTGACCCGGCCGGATGCCGCCGTCACCTCGCCCCTGGGCGCACGGGCCGCCGCAGCGCCAGCACCGGAGCCCCTCGACCTGCTGAAGAAGATGCTGTCCTTCGACACCCAGAACTTCGGCCAGGGCGGCAAGACCCGACCGCACGCGGAGTGGCTGAAGTCGGTGTGGGACTCCGCGGGCATCTCGGCCGAGATCATCCCCACGCCGCAGCCCGACAACGTCCACCTCATCGCCCGCATCGAGGGCACCACCTCGGCGGCACCCCTGCTCCTCCTCGGCCACTCCGACGTCGTGCCCGTCGAGCGCGAGAACTGGAGCACCGACCCGTTCGCCGGGGAGGTCAAGGGTGGCGAGATCTACGGCCGCGGCGCCCTCGACATGAAGGGCGCCAACGCTGCGTCGATCGGCGCCCTGCTCCGCCACCTCTCCGAGGGCGCCCGCTTCGAGCGCGACATCATCGTGCTCACCGACTGCGACGAGGAGGCGGGCAGCTACGGCTCGTCCTGGCTGGCGCAGAACCACTGGGACAAGCTCGACTGCGGGATGGTGCTCACCGAGGGCGGCTGGTTCCTGGCCCAGTCGGACCGGACGACGCCCATGCTCATCACGGTGACCCGGCAGGACAAGGTCTACTTCAACCTCGACCTGTATGCCGCGGGGACCGCCACCCACTCCTCCAAGCCGATGCCCGACTCGGCCATCGTCGCGCTGTCGCGCGCCGTCGCCGACCTCGGCGACGACCTCGCCCCCGTGCACCTCACCGACGTCACCCGTGAGTACTTCGAGGCGCTGGCCGAGGCCACCGACGACCGCCGGTGGGCCAAGGCGATCCGGCTCATGCTGTCGGCGCGGAGCCAGCCGTCCCGCGAGCGCGCCGCCCGCCTCGTCGTGGCCGGGTCCGACTACCCGTACCTGCACAGCGCCCTGCTGCGGACGACGACGGCGTTCGTCATCGAGGACGCCGGCTACAAGGAGAACGTCATCCCGTCGGAGGCCCATGTGCGGGTCAACTGCCGCGGCATCCCGGGCGGCCAGAAGCCGCGCGAGTTCCTGGCGGGCGTGCGGGAGAAGATGGCTCGTCGCGGCATCGAGGTGAAGCTCGCGGCACCGGCCGGTACCTCGGAGTCCGACTACCTCGACCAGCTCGACACCCGCTGGGCGACCGAGCCGGCCGACCTCGACACCCCTCTCTACGAGGCGATCTCGCAGGCGGCAGTCCAGACCTACCCCGCGGCTCGGTTCTCGCCGGCGCTGTTCGAGGCCGGGACCAGCCTCGGCCCCTGGCGGGCCAAGGGCATCCCCGGCTACGGCGTCTACCCGTACGTCATCAGCAACGAGCAGCTCATCGGCATGCACGGCAACGACGAGCGCATCTACGTCGAGGCCCTGGCCAGGGGCACCGACTTCATGCACCGGGTCTTCACGAGGTTCCTCGCCTGAGCATTGGCGGCGTTGCTGTCGGTGCAGCTCCGCGGACGCTCAGCGGGTGCGGAGCTGCACCAGGTGGCCGACGACGCCGGGCACCCAGCCCTGCTCGCGGCGCAGCCAGCGCACGGCCACGAGGTTCATCGGCACGACGACGAAGCCGCCCCGGAAACCGTCGGCGACGGCCAGGTCGGTGCCGAACGCGTCGGTCACCACCTGCCAGCGCAGGTCGGTGTGCCGGTGCAGGTGCTCGCCGATGCCGAGGGCGAACCGCTCGACGATCCGGTCATGTGGTTCGCGACCCGACTCGGGCGTCGCCTCCCAGGCCACGAAGGCGGCATCGAGGCCCGCCCCGATGGAGGCGAGGTCGTCGACGTCGACCCCGGCTGCCTCGAGCTCGCGCAGGGCCTCGGCGATACGGGCCTGCTGGTCCTGCGGCACACCCTCGACGACCGGGGTGAGGGGCACCTCGTCGCCGAGGCCGAGGTCGGCACCCGCCCTCGCGTCCGTCGCAGGCTCCCGGGCCTCCTCGGTCGCCGACCGTCCGCCTCGCTTGAACCACGCCATCACCTCAGCGTAGTGACGAGGTCGGCAATCGGCCCGTGCTCAGGTGCGGCCGGCGCTCAGACGACAGGGCTCAGATGACAGCGCTCAGATGACCTGCGGCTGCCCGGAGGTGGAGACGACCGGCTTGCCCGCCGCGTGCCAGCCCTTCATGCCGCCGTCGAGGTTGGCCACGTCGAACCCCTGCTGGCTCAGCCACGCCACGGCCCGCGACGACCGGCCACCACCGCGGCAGGTGACTGCCAGGGTGCCGCCGTCGGGGTCGGGCAGCTCGTGGAGGCGCGAGGGCAGCTCGCCGAGGGGGATGTGCACGGCGCCCGGCGCGTGGCCGGCCTCCCACTCGTCGTGCTCGCGCACGTCGAGGATGACGGCGTGGTCGGGCACCTCGGTGTTCGCAATCTGGGGGATCTCACTCATACCGCCCATCCTGACACGCAGCAGGCCCCGGACCCGGGCGCGGCGACCTAGTGCAGCTCGCCCAGGAGGGCGGCGTTGAGCTCGGCGACGCGGTGCACGGTGATGCCCTCCGCCTGCTCGCGGGCGAGCGGGTGCGCCGTCGGCTCCAGCTCGATCCTCGGCACCAGTCCCGGCTCGCGGGTGTGGACCTGGGTGCGCAGACCCAGGGTGGTGGGCTGGTAGGGCAGGTCGCTGCGGAGCCAGCCGAACAGCGGCGGCGTCAGCTCGGCGCGCTCGGGGTCGTCCCAGTGCTCGAAGACCATCGCCAGGCTCTCACCGCTGAGCGACACCCAGACCGACCACGTGAACGTCTCCTCAGCCCCCAACGGCTCCAGCAGGGGCAGCTGGACGTGGCCCCGCAGGTAGTAGTGCATGCCTGCCTCGGGATCGCTGTCGGGAAGGAAGCAGACATCGGCCGACAGCTCGCCCGCGTCGCGCTGTGCCGCGGTGGCCACGTGCCAGTCGTGCGGGGCGTCCGAGCCGAAGACCGTGGCCAGGCCGCCGTGGGACCGGCCGCAGACCGAGCAGGTCCAGGCGATGTCGTCGGCCGAGGTCACTTGAGCAACCTCGACATCCGGCGGTCGGCCAGCGGCTTCCCGCCCGTCTGGCAGGTGGCGCAGTACTGGAGGGAGGAGTCGGCGAACGACACCTCCCGCACCGTGTCGCCGCACTCGGGGCAGGTCTCCCCGGTGCGCCCGTGCACCCGCATGCCCGCGCGTTTGGCGTCCTTGAGCTCGGCGGCGGGCTTCCCGGACGCGGCGACGACCGCCGCCGACAGCGTCTCCCGCAGCGCGGCATACAGCCGGTCCACCGACGCCTCGTCGAGGGTCGCCGCGATCGCGAACGGCGACATCTTCGCCACGTGCAGCACCTCGTCGGAGTAGGCGTTGCCCACGCCCGCGATCACCGACTGGTCGCGCAGCACGCCCTTGACCTGGGCGCGGCGCTCCTTCAGCAGGTCACCGAACACCTCGCGGGTGAACTCCGGCGCCAGCGGGTCGGGACCGAGCGAGGCGATGCCGGGCACCTCGGCGGGGTCGGCCACGATGTAGGCCGCGAGGCGCTTCTTGGTGCCGGCCTCGGTGAGGTCGAAGCCGGAGTCGTCGGAGAACCGCACCCGCAGGGCGATGGGCGACTTGCCGGGCCGCAGCGTCGACGGGGAGATCGCGTCGCTCCACCGCAGCCAGCCCGCCCGGGCGAGGTGGAACACCAGGTGGGTGCCGGAGCAGTCGAGGTCGATGAACTTGCCGTGTCGGCTCACCGCGTCGACCGGCAGCCCCACGAGCGCCTGCGGGGGCGGGTTGAACGTCTTGAGCACCGAGATCGAGCCGAGCTCGACACCGGTGACCGCCAGGCCGTCCGTCCGCGCGGACAGGAAGTCGACCAGCGCCTGCACCTCGGGTAGCTCGGGCATGGGCCCATCATGCCCGGCGGCCGGTCCGTACGCGGCCCAGTCGCCGGCTCGGTCGGCGGGTCAGTCGCCGGCTCGGTCAGCGGCTCAGTCGCCGAGCGCCACCCGCAGCAGCCGCAGCAGCCCGTAGCCGTCGCCGGCCCGGCACACCGGCACGTCGCGGTGGTGCCGGTGGCGGGGCGCCAGCTCCTCGTTGGAGACCGGCAGGCCGTGCGACAGCACCTGCTCGGTCGGCGTGAGCTCGCGGATGGCGATGGCCCGGACCTTGTCGGGCCGGTCCTCGGCGAAGTCGCCGTAGAGCTTGGGGTCGTGCTGGCCGTCGTCGCCGATGAGCACCCAGCGGATGTGCGGCAGCTCGTTGGCCAGCCGGTGCAGGCACGAGCGCTTGTGCTCCTGCCCGGAACGGAACCAGCCGGTGTTGGTCGGGCCCCAGTCGGTGAGCAGCAGCGGCCCGAGCGGGTAGCCGTGCTTCTTGAGGAAGCGGTTGAGGTGCGGCGAGGTGTTCCAGGCCCCCGTGGAGACGTAGACGATCGGGGCGTCGGGGTGCTCGGCGAGCAGCTCGCGGTAGAGCGTGGCCATGCCCGGGACCACGTGGCGCGCGTTCCCGGCGCGCACGAAGGTGTTCCACGCGGCGATCAGCGGACGCGGCAGCGACGTGCTGATCACCGTGTCGTCGATGTCGCTGATGATCCCGAAGGTCGCCTCGGGCGAGACGACGCACACGGCCGCCTGCACCGGCTCCGAGTCGGGCGCCTCGAGCACCACGTCGTGCCAGCCGGGGTCGAGGCCGTGGTCCTTGACCATGACGTCGATGTAGCCGCTCCGGTCCGACCGGGTGTGGACCGCGCGCCCGGCCACCGTGATGGTCACCGGCACGTTCATCGCCGGAGCGGTGATGAACGCCCTCCAGCCCCGCTGCTCCTCCTCGGCGGCCCGCAGCTCGGTCACCGAGGCCTCGGCGTCGGCGCCCGGGTGCTCCTCGGGGCGGCGGGTCAGCAGCACGCGCCCGAGCACCCGGATGAACTCCTCCGAGCCGTAGCCGGTGTGGCTCACGATGCGGGTCTTCCAGCCCCGCGCCCGCAGCAGGGCGTTGACCTGGCGGTGCCAGGCGTCCTCGACGATCGCGGCGGCGTGGGGGCGAGCCATGGCCAGCACCCTATGGCCTGGCGAGCACGCTCCTGAACTGGTCGACCAGCTGGTCACCGCTCGTTCCCGGGCCCTCGAGCTCGGCGAGGTGGTGCCCGTGGCTGACCAGCAGCATCGGGCCCCGACGGGCACCGAGGTCGTGGGCGAGCAGGATGTCGTCGTCGGCGAGCTCCGCGGCCCTGGAGGAGCCCGCGAAGACCTCGACGGCGGGTCCGTCGAGGCCGAGGTCGTCGGCGACCTCGCGAGCCGTCGCGGGGTCGGAGAGGCTGCGACCGTCCCAGAAGAAGGCCCGCTGGGCAGCCGCGAGCACCTCCAGCTCGCGGTTCGGCGCGGCCGAGGTGAGGCCGATCACCGCCGCGGCGGCGGCGCGGGAGTCCAGGGTCAGGGTGGCGTCGGCGAGCGCGAGCTCGTAGCCGGGGCCGAACGTCGCACCGGTCGCGCGGCGCACCGCGGCCATGGGGGACGCGGCCGCCGTGACCGACTCGCCGTGGAAGAGGCCGATGCTCACGACCTCGACGTCGACCTCGTCGCCGAGCACGTCGACCAGCTCGGACACGGCGGGCAGGTAGCCGTAGGACCAGGGGCAGTAGGCGTCGTGCAGGTAGACCAGCAGCGGCCGTTCCGGCCCACGCGCCCCCTGGCGGGTGCGTCGGAACGCCGAGCCGAGACGGGCGCGCCACGGCTCGGCGGATCCCCTGCGGTGGTCGAGGGAGCGGCTCTCGTGGGCGCACCACGAGCTCAGGCCGTGGGCGGCGCGGGCCCGGTCGTGCGGGGGGGTCGAAGGGCGTCGGGCAGACGGGTGTCGGTCGGGCAGGTGTCGGTGGGACGGATGTCGGCAGGATGCGCTCACACGCACCTCCTCCAGAAAGCAGAAAAAGCAACCGGCCAGCCTGGCGGCTGGACCCGGTTGCTTCAGGTGCCCACGACACTAGCCCACGAAACCCCCGGCAGGGGACTTCCGTCCCACCTGGTGACGGAGGAGGACGTGGTGGCGCTCAGGCCAGCAGCTCGTCGCTGCCGACCCGCTCCACCCGGTTCACGACCTCGCCGACGACCTCGGCGGCGAGCGTGCGCAGCTTGATGTTGCGGTTCTGGGACTGGCGGCGCAGCACGTCGAACGCCTGCGTCTCGTCGATGGCGTGGCGTCCCATGAGCACGCCCTTGGCCTGCTCGATGACCGCGCGGCTGGCCATCGCCTGCTCCATCTGCGCGGCCACCTCCCTGGCCCCCTCGAGCTCCAGGACCGAGCCGACGGCGTCCGCCGCCCGTGAGGCTGCCATCCGCACGAGCGCGAGGTCGGCCTCGTCGAAGGCGTGCCGCGACTTCCCGTACAGGTTCAACGCCCCGAAGCACCGGTTGCCCGACAGCAGCGGCACGGCCAGCAGGGCCTGCACGTCAGCGGTGTCGACCGCGGAGGTGAACATCGGCCACCGCTCGTGGGCCGACGGCAGGTCGACGAGGTTCTCCCGCCGGTTGCGGTAGGCGTCCAGGCACGGGCCGTCGCCGACGGCATACTGCACCGCGTCGATCTCGAGCGTGCGGGCCGTCGAGTAGGCCGCGGTGCGGGGGCGGTCGTCGACCACGAGCGTGACGCCCACGGCGTCGCAGTGGTCGACGTTGTCGCGCACGGCATACACGAGGGTGTCGAGGTAGGTGCTGAGCTCCTCCATCGACCCCAGCACCCCGGACAGCGCGGCCATCAGGCGCTCCGTCGGCGTGGTCGGGGCCGCGCTCGGCTGGTGGGTCACGGGGCACTCCTCTCGGGGTCGGGTGGTCCAACCGTAATCCGGAACCAACCGTGGTGAGGAGTCCCCGGTTCCCACGGGACAGATGAGCGCCAGCGTGCCACCGTCGTGGAGGATTCGACGGTGGCACGCTGGGTCCTTGCGGCCGGTCAGGCGCGTGCGCCTACGGCCAGATCGAGGCGACCCACTCCGGGTGGTCGATGAAGGGGTTGCGGTTGCCCTGCCAGGAGTCGTAGATGACCTGGTTGCGGCGCTTCTCGAAGTCGCTGGGCGGGTCGGCGGCGTTCCAGGCCTTCAGCACCGACAGTCGCCCGAGGTAGGGGGCGGTGCCGTTGCCGACGCTGTCGTTCGGCTCGAGGTTCGCGAAGCCGTCGTCGCCCTCGTAGCGCACCGCCATGTAGAGGACCATGCGGGCGACGTCGCCCTTGACGGCGGCCGGCGGCTCGAAGGAGTCGGCGTCGGCCTTGCAGAGCGAGCACTGGTAGACCGACGTGCCACCGTTGTCGAAGTCGAGGTTGCCGCGGGCGGAGTTGACGCTGACGTCCTCCGGCCGCAGGTGGTGCAGGTCGGTGCCGGGGCCGGCGACCGTGCCGAAGTCGCCGTGGCTCTTGGCCCAGACGTGCTCCCGGTTCCAGTCGTCGGGGTCGCCGCCGTTGAGCGTCTTCGACTGGGAGCGCTGCGAGTAGAGCAGGATGACGTTGCTGCTGTTGGCCGGGTCCTCGTCGGTGTCGCGCAGGGCGGCCCACACCTGGTCGTAGGACAGCACGGTCTGGTCGCGGATGATCGCGTGGAGGGCGGACCTCAGGGCCGACCCGGACTTCCCGACCGCGCTGGCGTAGTAGGTCGAGTCGTAGGGACCGGTGGTGCTCGTGCCGGTGGGGGTCGGCGTGGGGGTCGGCGTGGGCGTGCTGCCCGTCCGGGAGATCGCGGTCGGCGACTTCAGGCCGGGGTGGGAGAAGTAGGCGGTCAGGGTGCCGGTGACCGTGAGCTGCACCCCCATGAGCGACGGGTTGCTCTTCAGCCCCCAGGCGGAACGCCACTCGCTGGTCAGCTGGACGTAGAGCATCTTCGACGTGTTCGTCTCGCCGGCGCTGTCGGCCAGGGCGAGGGCGTAGTCGTTGCTGAAGCCCGAGGTGTTGACCGTGCTCGTCGCGACCGGTTCGCCGACGACGTGGCCCACCACGGTCTGCGACGTGCCGTTCTGGGTGGCGACGGCCTGGGCGACCGTCAGCGGGGTCGCGGCGTCCGCGGCGCGCGCGAAGACCGTGCCGGCCGCCACCAGGAGGAGGGCGGCCAGCACGGCCAGTCTCGGGCGCACCCGCACACTCGGTTGCATGGCAGGAAACCTTGCAGGCCCACGGCATACAGCAGGGGAAGGCCCGGTCAGGGATTGACAAAGATCCGGTATGCCGTGGGGCAGGATGGCCGGCATGGGTGCCCCTTCGACCTCCTCCAGGCCGAGCGCGGCGGTGATCGGCGGCGTGAGCTGGAACCAGGTCATCGACGTTCCGCGGCTGCCGCAGGGCCGCACGGAGACCCTCTTCGCGACCGCGACCCGGGAGGGCATCGGTGCCACCGGATCGGGCAAGGCCCTGAACCTGGCCCGGCTGGGGTTCGCCACCCGGCTGCACGCGCTGGTCGGTGACGACGCCGAGGGCGACCGCGCTGCGGCGGAGCTGGGCGCGGCAGGGGTGGAGCTGTGCCGGGTGCCCGATCCCGCCGGCACGGAGCGCCACGTCAACCTCATGGACCCCGAGGGCCGCCGGGCCAGCGTCTACGTCAACGGCGGGACCCACGACCCTGACGAGTCGCTGGTCTCGGCCGACGAGCTGGCCGCGTTCGCCGCGGGCGCCGACTACGTGTGGGTCAACCTGGCGAACTACGCCCGGCGGGTGCTGCCGGCGTTGGCCGCCCGCGGCACGGCGGTCTGGGCGGACGTGCACGACTGGGACGGCCAGAACGACTTCCACCGCGACTTCGTCGACGCCGCCCGCTACCTCTTCCTCTCCGACGAGGCGCTGGAGGACGCGGTGGGGTTCGCCGCCCACCTGGCGCGGACCCGCGAGCTCGTGGTGGTGACCCACGGCAGCCGGGGGGCCACGGCCCTGTTGCCGGGCCACGAGCCGCTGTTCGTGCCACCGGTCGAGGTCGAGGCGGTCGACCCGAACGGTGCCGGAGACGCGTTCTGCGCCGGCGTGGCCTGGGGCCACAGCCGGGGCTGGGACTGGCCGCGATCCCTGCAGGCCGGTGCCGCGGTCGCCGCCGGCTGCGTCTCGAGCCCGCACCTCGCCGATCCCGCCCTCACCGAGGGGTGGCTCGAGCGCCAGGTGGCTGCCCATGCCTGACGGGGCGCCGGAGGGCAGGCCCGACGCGGTGCCGGACGAGGTCTTCCGCAAGGGGTCCGCCAGCGCGCCGGCCGGCTACTTCCGGTGGGAGGCGGCCGGGCTCGCGTGGCTGGGGTCGGCCCCGGGCGGGGCGGCGGTGGCCGAGGTGCTCGGCGTCGGCGACCAGCACCTCGACCTGCGCCGCCTCAGGTTCGCCAACCCCGACCCGGTGGCCGCCGAGGCGTTCGGCGCCGCGCTGGCCCGCACGCACGACGCCGGGGCGCCGGCCTTCGGGTCGCCGCCGGACGGGTGGACGGGCGACGGCTTCCTGGGCCCGCTGTCCGAGCCGCTTCCCCTGGCACTGCGGGCGAGCGCGACGTGGGGCGAGTTCCACGCCGCCCAGGTGCTCGGCACCCTCAGGCTTGCCGTCGATAGGGGTGTCTACCGCAGATCCGAGATCGCCCTGGTCGAGGCGATCGTGGCCCGTCTGGAGCGGGGCGAGTTCGACGACGGGGCAGCACCGGCGCGGATCCACGGCGACCTGTGGTCGGGCAACCTGCTGTGGACCCGGGAGGGCGCGGTGCTCATCGACCCCGCTGCGCACGGCGGCCACCGGGAGACCGACCTCGCGATGCTGGCCCTGTTCGGGTGCCCGCACCTCGAGTTCGTCGTCTCGGGCTACCTGGCGCAGCACCGGCTCGACGCCCAGTGGCGCGAGCGGGTGGCCCTGCACCAGCTGCACCCCCTGATGGTGCACGCCGTGCTGTTCGGCGGCGGGTACGTGCAGCAGAGCCTGGAGCACGCCCGCCGCTACCGGTGACGCTGCTGCGGCGGCGTGGTCCTCAGCCGACGGGCTCGCCGGTGCCGGTCTCGATGAGCCCGCGCACGTAGGCCGCCTGCCCGACGTGCTGCTGGTCGTCGTTGACGATGCTGACCAGCCGCACGCCCAGGCTGACCGGCGGGTCCCACCGCTCGTCGACGATCCGGTCGAGGTCGTCCAGCCCCAGGCCCGAGACGTAGGCGACGCTCTGCTCGTGGACCGCGTCGAGGTAGCCGGTGAGCAGGTCAGGCGACTCGACCCGCACGCCGTCCACCTCGGTGGGTGAGTGCCCGTAGCCGGTGTCGGCGTCGTCGAACGGCAACCCGAACCGCGTCGCCCACCCCTGCGCGGTCCACACCTGCTCGCGGCCCGCGAGGTCGGCCATGTGGTCGTCCTGGATGCGGGTCAGGTGCCAGACCAGCCAGCCGATGGAGTTCGCCTCCGGACCGGGCCGCTCGGCGAGCTGCTCGGGGCTGAGGCCCTCGACAACCTCGTGCACGCCCTCACGGATGCGGTTGAAGGAGTCCACCAGCAGCTCGCCCAGGGTCATGACGTCGATGGTAGGCATGGGCCGCCGGCCGGGCACCTGGTTCGCCGCCCGGTCGTTGTCCGGCCACAGAGGGCACCGCGACAGAAGCCACAGATGGCACAGCAGCAGGGGAGGACCGTGGACGCGCACGACGTCTTGACCGTCTCCGAGGTGGCCCAGCGCAGCGGGTTCGCACCGTCGGCGCTGCGCTACTACGAGCGGGAGGGCCTCATCCACGCCTCGCGCACCGCGGGCGGACAGCGCCGCTACACCCGCGCCGTGCTGCGCCGCCTGGCCTTCATCCGCGCAGCCAGCAACGTCGGCCTGTCCCTGGAGGAGATCCGTGACGAGCTCGACCGGCTGCCGCAGGGCCGCACCCCCACCAAGGCCGACTGGACCCGCATCTCGGCCCACTGGCGCCGCCGGCTGGACGAGCGGATGGCCGCCCTCGAGGCGCTGCGCGACCGGCTCGACTCCTGCATCGGCTGCGGCTGCCTGAGCCTGAAGCAGTGCGGAATCTCCAACCCGCGCGACGAGGCGGCCGACTCGCCGGACGCGCCCGGCGCCGCGAAGCTGCCGCCACTGCTGCGGCGACAGCCCCGCCAGGCGCAGTAGCGTCGCCCGCATGTGGACGAGGACGTCGCGGGCAGTGCTCGCCCTGGACCGGCAGAGCACCTGGGCGGTGCTCTCGGACCTGCCGCGATGGCCCGCGTGGAACCCCGCCCTCGCCGAGGTCACGCTCGACGGCCCCGTCACCGATGGGCAGACCGGCTTCCTGGTGCCCAGCCTGCCGGTCATCGGACCGGTCCACCGGCGCACGGCGCCCTCCTTCACCGTCACCGAGGCCGCGCCGGGCTCGCGCCTCGTGCTCGAGCAGCCACAGCCGGGCGGCGCGCTGCGGGTCCGGTGGCGTCTCACCGATGCGGAGGACGAACCGGGTGGCACCCTCCTCGAGCAGCGCGTCGAGGTCGTCGGGCCGCTCTCGGCCGGGGTCGGCCCCACGGTCGGCGCCGCGCTCGCCCGCCACTTCGCCGTGAACGCGGCGAGGCTCCACCGGCTGGCCACGGCCGGGGTCCCTCGCGACGGCGCCCTCAGGGTGGTCATCGCGGGTGGCACGGGCGAGCTCGGTCGACGCCTGGCCTCCGACCTGCAGTGCCGCGGCCACGACGTCGTGCTGCTCACGCGGCATACCCAGCCCGGCCTGCCCTTCCGCCAGCGGGAGTGGGACGGGCGCACCCTCGGCGCCTGGGTCGACGAGCTCACCCGACCGGTGCCCACGGCGGTGGTGAACCTCGCCGGCAAGCTGGTCGATGTCCGACCCACGCCCGAGAACATCGCCGCCCTGCGCGCCAGCCGGGTCGACTCCACCCGGGCGCTCGTGGCCGCGAGCCATCAGCGGAGCACCCCCGTCGCGCACTGGGTCCAGGCCAGCACCACGGCCATCTACAGCGACGCCGGGGAGACGAGGTGCGACGAGGACACGCCGCTGCCGGTGGGCCTGCCCCAGATGACCGGCGTCGCCGAGCCGTGGGAGCGCGCGTTCGAGGGGGCCAACACCGCCCACGGCGTCGTCCTGCGCACGTCGCTCGTGCTCGACCGTGACGCCCCCGTGCTCGACCGGCTGCTGGGCCTGACCCGCGCCGGGCTCGGAGGGCGCATCGCCGACGGACGGCAGTGGGTCAGCTGGATCCACGTCGACGACTGGCTGTCGATCGTCCGGGCTTCCCTCGGGCTCGTCCCCGACGTGGACATCCCTGCCGGCGTGCTCATCGCGGCCTCCGAGCACCCGGTCCGCAACGCCGAGCTGATGGCCGCGCTGCGCCGGCAGGTCGGCCGGCGCTGGGCCCCGCCCACGCCGGTGCCCCTGCTCCGCCTCGGCGGCGTCCTCCTGCGCACCGACCCCGCCCTCGGCCTCACCGGACGGCACGCGACCTCGGCGGTGCTCCGCCGCATCGGTTTCCGCTACCGCTTCCCCCACCTCGACTCCGCCCTCTCCGACCTCCTCGGCTGACGTGTCATGAGGGTCCACGGCGAGGTCGTCCCCGGGTACGAGTCGGTGCGTGACGCCTTCGCCGACGTCGTCGCGGCGCAGCCGGGCACCGGGGCCGCCGTCGCCGCGTGGCACGACGGGCGCTGGGTGGTCGACCTCTGGGGTGGCCACGCCGACGCGGCCCGCACGCGGCCGTGGCAGCGCGACACCCTGGTCATGCCCTACTCGGTGACCAAGCCGTATGCCGCGCTGCCGGCGCTGGTGCTGGTCGACCGCGGCCTGCTCGACCTCGACGCCCCCGCCCAGCGCTACTGGCCCGAGCTGCGGGCGGCCGCCACGGTCCGGCAGCTGCTCTCGCACCAGAGCGGGCTGGTGGCCCTGGCCGAACCGGCACCGGAGTCCCTCTTCCTCGACTGGGACGCGATGTGTGCCCGACTGGCGGCGGAGGAGCCGCGGTGGGAGTCGGGCACCGCCATCGGCGAGAGCGCCCTCTTCTACGGTCACCTGGTCGGCGAGCTGGTGCGCCGGGTCGACGGGCGCACCCCGGGCGCCTTCCTCCGCGACGAGGTCTGCGGACCGCTCGGCCTGGACTTCGCGATCGGCCTGCGCGACGACGAGCTCACCCGGGTGGCCGACCTCACCGGTCTGGACTCGCCCGAGTGGGCGCCCGACGCACCCCACCGACCGGCGTTGCTGCGGCAGGCCCTGTTCAACCCGCCCGGGGCGCTGGTCGCCGAGACGGTCAACAGCGAGCGCTTCCGCCGCGCCGAGGTGCCGGCGATCAACGGGCACGGCACCGCCCGCGCGGTGGCCGGCCTGTATGCCGCTCTGCTGGAGGGACGGGTCCTCTCGCCGTCGCTGCGCGACGAGGCCGCGAGCGCCCAGGCGTCGGGAGTGGATCGCGTCATGGGCGGAGAACCGCGGTCCTGGGGGCTGGGCTTCGCGGTCGAGCACGACGGCTACGGCATGGGCGGCACCGGCGGCAGCGTCGGCTGGGCCTGCACCACCGGCCGCTACGCCTACGGCTTCGTCACCGGCAGCATGGGCGGCCACGACCGTTCCGACGCGGTGGAGAACGCCCTGCGCGAGGTGCTCGGGCTCCCGCCCCTCTGACGCACTGCGACTCGGGTCCAAGTCGACTCCAAGTGGCGCCCAAGCGCCTCGCCGCACCCTTCACGGGACAGCTCAACCACCCTCTGTGAAGGACGGCATCCACGATGTCTCGCTTGCTCTACCGGCTCGGCCACGGCGCCGCAGCCCACCCCTGGCGGACGGTCTCCGCCTGGCTGGTCGCCGCGGCCGCGGTCATCGGCCTCTCCCTGGCGGTCGGCGGCACCCCGCAGGACGACTACGACGTCCCGGGCGCCCGGGCCCAGGTCGGCATCGAGATGCTGCGCGACCACCTCCCCGGCGCCGGCAACGCCTTCGCCCGCGTCGTCGTGCACGACCGCGAGGGCGACGCCCCCAGTCCGCAGGTGCTCGACGCGCTGGTCGTCCGGCTCGAGGCGATGCCGCACGTCGTGCAGGTCTCGCCGCCGCAGGTCTCGGGCGACGGCGACACCGCGCTGCTCGGCATCACCTACGACGTGCCGGTCACCGACCCCGACCTCATGGGCAACCTCACGCCGCTGGAGGAGGCCACCGCCCCGGCGCGCGACGCCGGCCTGCAGGTCGAGCTCGGAGGCGAGGTGCCCGAGCAGGCAGCCGCCCCCATGCGCGGCCAGGGCGAGGTCATCGGCGTCATCGCCGCCCTGCTCATCCTCGTGCTCGCGTTCGGCTCCGTGGTGAGCGCCGGCTTGCCCATCGCCGTGGCCCTCGGCGGCCTGGCCGTCGGCAGCGCGGGCGTCACCCTGCTCGCAGCCGCGATGGACGTCAGCACCGCCGCCCCGATGGTCGCCAGCATGGTCGGCCTCGGCGTCGGCATCGACTACGCGCTGCTGCTGGTGACCCGTCACGTCGAGTACCTCCGCGCCGGCCACTCGATCCCCGACGCCGCCGGCCGCGCCGCGGCCACCGCGGGCCGCTCGGTGGTGTTCGCCTCCAGCACCGTGCTCGTCTCGCTCCTGGGCCTGCGCCTGGCCGGGCTGCCGGTCTACAGCTCCTTCGGGTTCGCCACCGCCATCGCAGTTCTGTCGGTCATGGCCGCGGCGCTCACCCTGGTGCCGGCGCTGTGCCGGTTCGCCGGGATGCGCCTGCTGCCCCGCCGCGTGCGCAAGGCCCGGGTCGCGACCCGGGTGCCGTTCACCGCCCGGTGGGCGGCCAGGGTCGGCCGTCGGCCCCTGCCGTGGGCGATCGCCGCCACCGTGGTCATGCTCGGCCTGGCCGTGCCGGCGCTCGACATGCGCACCTGGCCGCAGGACCCGAGCAGCCAGTCGACCGAGGTGACCACCCGCCGCGCCTACGACCTCATCGCTGCTGAGTACGGCGCCGGCGCCAACGGGCCGCTGACCGTCGTCGCCGACCGAACCGCCGTCTCGGACGCCAAGCTGGAAGGCATCAGGGCCGGGCTCTTCGCCCGCGACGACATCGTCGCGGTCACCCCTGCGGTGACGTCCCCGGACGGTGCGCTGGTCGTCTTCGACGCCATCCCGGCATACGGCCCCACGGACGAGCGGACGGGCGACCTCGTCGCCGACGTGCGGGGCACCCTGCCCGAAGGCGTCGAGCTCACCGGCAACACCGCGTTCTTCTCCGACATCTCCGACCTGCTCGCCGGGCGGCTCTGGCTCGTCATCGCGTTCGTCGTCGCCCTGTCGGTGGTGCTGCTCGCCATGGTGTTCCGCTCGGTCGTCATCCCGGTGAAGGCCGCCCTGATGAACCTGCTGTCGATCGCCGCCGCCTACGGCGTCATGGTCGCGGTCTTCCAGTGGGGCTGGGGCACCGACCTGCTGGGCCTCGACCACCCGCTGGCCGTGTCGAGCTGGGTGCCGATCCTGATGTTCGCGATCCTCTTCGGCCTGTCCATGGACTACGAGGTCTTCCTGCTCTCGCGGATCCGCGAGGACTGGGAGCGCACCGGCGACGCCCACGGCAGCGTGGTGCGCGGCCTGTCGGCCACCGGCCGGGTGATCTCGAGCGCCGCCGCGATCATGGTCGCCGTCTTCCTGGGCTTCGCCACGGAGATCGACGTGGTCGTGAAGATGCTCGGCGTCGGCATGGCCGTGGCGATCCTGCTCGACGCCACCGTCGTCCGGATGGTGCTCGTGCCGGCCACCATGTCGCTCCTCGGCCGCTGGAACTGGTGGGTGCCCGGCTGGCTCGACCGCGTGCTGCCGACCGTTCGCGCGGAGATCACCGACGCCGACCTGCCCTCGGCCCCGCCGCCCACCGACACCCCGTCCCTCCCCGAGCCCGACCGGGTGCCCGTCGGCGCCCGCTGAACCCACCCTTCGACCACCAGGAGAACCACCATGACCACCCCGACGACCGACCACAGCCCCACCACGACGTATGCCGCGTGGCCCGCCCAGGTGCGCCTGCCCGGCCAGACGGCGGCCCACGAGGGACCCGTCGACATGACGATGATGTACGTGATGCACCACGCCTTCCGGCGCGACCTGGCCGCCTTCGCGGCAGCCGCCGCGGCCACGCCGGTGGAGGCCCGCAGCACCTGGCGGGCGCTGGCCGAGCGGTGGGACACCTTCGCCCACGCGTTGCACCACCACCACACCGGTGAGGACACCGGCCTGTGGCCGCTGCTGCTGGAGCGCGTCGACGGCACCGGTCGCGAGACCCTCGAGGCGATGGAGGCCGAGCACGCCGAGATCGACCCGATCCTCGCCGCCTGCGCCGCCGGGTTCGAGCGGCTCGCCTCGCACGAGGACGAGGACGCCCGGGCTGCGCTGGCCGTGCGGCTCGTCGCCGCCCGCGAGAGCCTCGGCCGCCACCTGCGGCACGAGGAGTGCGACGCCATCGCGCTCATCCAGCAGCACCTGACCAACGAGGAGTGGCACGCCCTCGACGAGGAGCACTTCAAGAAGGGGCTGAGCATCCAGCGGCTGCTGGCACTGGTGCCGTGGGCGCTGCACGAGGTGCCGGGGCCGATCCGCCGGGACCTCTTCGCCCAGCCCGGCGGCCGTGCCCACCATGCGATGTGGTTGGCCACCCGCCGGTCCTTCGAGCGGCGCGAGCGGCTCGCCTTCCGTCACGTCGGCTGAGGCCCGTCGGCGGACGGCTCAGAAACAGAACCGTTCCCGCTGGCCGCGCAACCACTGCGCGGCCAGCGGGACCTGCCACGTCTCCATCAGATCGAGGGCTCGGTCGGCGTGCCGGGCCGCCAGCTCCACCTCGCCCACAGCCGCGGCCGCCTGGGCGAGGTAGACGTCCACCGGCCCCATCGCGTTGCCGGAACCCGCCGCGCAGCTGAAGCCCTCGAAGGGCGCGATCTTCCCGTAGGCCGCCGCCGCGAGGTCGCGGTCGCCCAGCCAGAGGGCCGCCTCGGCCGCGCAGCACCAGTTGAGCATCGAGAACCAGTCCTCCTGCTCCAGCTCGACCGGTCGGGTGGCGTGCAGCTCGCGGGCCTGGGCCTCCTCGCCGCCACGCAGGAGGAACACCAGGCGCGAGCTGGTCACGGGTAGCGGGCTGTTGTCGTCGAGCACGGCGAGCAGCGGGGCGATCTCGGCGCTGCGCCCCTGCCACAGGCGCAGGGCGATGAGGGCGCCGGCCGTCGCGTCGGCGCTCTGCTGCAGCGACATCTGCGCGTCGAGCGTCTGGATGCGGGCCATTCGCTCCTCGCACTCCTCGAACCGCCCGGCCATGGCGAGCCAGGGGAGCTCCAGGCTGTCGAGCACGATCAGGCCGTAGGGCAGGCGCAGCCGCTCGGCCTGTTCGCGGGCGACGGCGGCAGAGCGCCACATCTGCTCCACCAGGCCGAGTTCGCCCTCGACCACGGCGCGCAGGGTCAGGGACACGACGAGGGCCCGCTCGTGCCCGAGGCGCTCGGCCAGCTCGATCGCCTCGACGACCAGGTCGAGGCGCTCCCGGGTGGTGCGCGGGCACCACAGCGCGGAGAACGCGATCTGGCAGGCGTCGAGCAGCAGGGCGTCGTCGTCGATGCGACGGGCCATGGCGAGCGCCTCGTCGACCAGGGCCCGGCGCTCCTCGTAGGTCGCGCCGTAGTAGAGCTCGTTGGCCAGCCCCAGCATGGTGCGGCAGCGGAGCGGGCTGTCCTCGGCGGGGAGGCGGTCGAGGCAGCGTCGCAGCGCGGCCACGACCTGCTCGTGCACCTCGCCGTGCCCGCCCGACTGCCACAGCGCGCCGATGGTGGGCGACATGGCCGCCTGGCTCACCAGCTCGACGTCCCCGATGAGCTCGGCGACGTCGATGGCCTGCTCCACCGTGCGCACGAGGTCGTTCCACCGGCCCAGCCAGCGCCAGGCGTCGACGAGCTGCATCAGCACGTCGTAGCGGTCGCGGTCGGTGGCGTCCGGGTCGTCGCCCATCACGTCGAGGGCCGCGCAGAGCAGCTCGGCGGACTGGTCGTGGGCGTGCAGCCGCCGCGTGACCGTGGCCGCCGAGACGGCGGCCAGCCAGGCGCGGGAGGCGTGTGCCGGTCCGGCAGCCAGCCAGTGCCGCGCCCGCTCGGTCTCACGGCCGGGCACCCGCTGCAGCACCTCGGCGACCTTGGCGTGCAGGCGGGCCCGGCGCGAGGCGGACAGGCCGGAGTAGATGGTGTCGCGCACGAGGGCGTGGGCGAACACGAAGCGGTCGATGCCGTCCTCGCGCACCAGCCCGGCCTCCTGAGCGGGCTCGAGGGCGTCGAGCACGTCGTCCTCGGGCAGAGCCGCGGCGCTGGCCAGGGTCGCCAGGTCGAACTGCCGCCCGACGACCGCGGCCGTGCGCAGCACGCCGTCCGACTCGCGGGGCAGCCGCTCGAGGCGACGCACCAGCACGTCGTGGACGGCGGCCGGCGGGTGCTCCTCGGCGAGCAGCTGACCCAGGTCGCCGCGGTCGGCCGCGAGCCGGGCGAACTCCACGAGGAAGAACGGGTTGCCCTCGGTGCGCTCGCGCAGGGCGCTGGCCTCCTCCGGCGAGGGGCGGGTGTGGGCCACGGTCTCGACGACCTCAGCCGCCTCGATGGAGGTGAGCCCCTGCAGGTGGAGGCGCAGGGCGTGGCGCCGGGCGAGTGTCTCGGCCACCTCGGCGAGTGCCCCCGTCGGCTCGGGGTGCGGCCGCCACGACACCAGCACCATCAGTCGGGCTGCCTCGACGCTCTCGCCGAGCAGCCGCAGCACCCGCAGCGACGACGCGTCGGCCCAGTGCAGGTCGTCCAGGGCGACGACGACAGGGCGCTCCCGGCCGGCCTCGGTGACCGCGCGGACGATGGACTCCCATGTGCGGAACCGGCCGCCCTCGTCGTCGTCCGCCCCGTCGGTGGGCAGGTCCCTGCCCAGGTCCCGCAGCACCGACACCCATGGCCACAGGGGTGGAGCGCCGTCGTCCTGGGAGCAGCGGCCGGTGAGCACGGTGGCGCCGCGATCGCGCGCGTGGGAGAGCAGCTCGGTGGCCAGCCGCGTCTTGCCGATGCCCGGCTCGCCCACGAGTGCCGCGAAGCACGTCCGGCCCTGCGCTGCCGTCTCGAACAGCTCGGTCAGGGCGGCCAGCTGGGCGTCGCGCCCGACCATGGGCCACGGGGCGGGGGACCGCGGCACAGCCGGCTCGGCGCCTGCGACTGCTGCCCCCGCGGGGGCTGGCGCGGCGGCACCGGCGGGGGTCTCCGGGGCCTGGCTGGTGCGCGCCGCCGACCACCCGAGCACCGGGTCCTGGCGGAGCACCGCCGCCTGCAGGTCGCGCAGTCCCTGCCCCGGCTCGATCCCGAGCTCCTCGCCGAGCACCGTCCTGACCTCGCGCAGCACCTCCAGTGCCTCGGCCTGCCGCCCCGAACGCACGAGGGCCACCGCCCGCAGCGCCCACAGCCGCTCGCGCAGCGGGTGGAGTCGGGTCAGCGACTCCAGCTCCGGCACCGCGGTCGCGTGCTGCCCCATGGCCACCGCCGTGATCATGCGGTCCTCGACCGCGACCAGCCGCAGCTCCTCGAGCCGGGCGCGCTCAGCCACCGCCGCCGGGGCGTCGTCGAGCTCGCCGAAGGGCTGGCCGCGCCACAGCGCGAGGGCGCCGTCGAGCCGGCGGGCGAGGGCGGTGAGCTCCTCACGGCTCAGCGGCGCCTCGACGGCGAGGTGGGAGATCGGCTCCAGCGCCTGGTGCACCTCGGCGACGGCCCGCTCGAACCGCACGACGTCGAGGGCGGCGTCCGGCACGTGCAAGGCGTAGCCGGGCTCGACGGTGACGAGCACCGACGCCGGCGCCCGGGCGGGACGGTCGGGTTCCAGCGCCTTGCGGAGACCGGCGATGTAGGCCTGCAGCGTGCCGCTGACCCCGCGCGGCGGCGCGTCGCCCCAGAGCAGGTCGACGATCGCGTCGACCGAGACGGGGCGCCCCCGGCTCATCGCGAGGGCAGCGAGGAGGGCACGCTGCTTGCGCGTGCCCAGGTCGACGGGGACCTCGCCGCGACGCACCTCGACCGGCCCGAGGATGCCCACCTCCACGAGTTGGAGGATAGGTCTCGGACCGTCCGTGGACTCCGCGTTTGGGGTGAACCCGGCGGTCAGCGTGGATGGGTCGCCCAGTCGGTGGGCCGGCCGTCCTCGCAGAAACCGCGCCGCTCAGACCGGGCTCGTGACCTTCCGCCCCACCGGGACGTCGACCCGGATCTCCTCACCGAGACGGGCCCCGCCCTGGAGATCCATCCCGTCACCCGACCAGAACATGCCCGGGTCGTAGTAGTTGGTGGGCCGCTCGCCGTCGAGCAGGCCCATCGCCTGGTAGGTCGCGGCGACGACCTCGGCGCAGTAGGTGGTCTCGAGCGCGGCTCGCCGACGCAGGCGCCCGCGCAGCCAGCGACCGGCCAGCGCGGCCGTCGCCGGGAACGGCGTGCCGTCGAGCCGCGCGACGGTGCGCAGCACGGCATCCTCCATCTCCCGCGTCACCGGGGTCTCGAGCTGGCGCAGCCACGCGCGCTGCTCGTAGCGCTCACACCACTGGACGACGGCGTCCCTGAGGTCGTGCAGCTGCACGCCCCGGTGGTGGGTGCCCGTCCAGACGTCGAGCAGGCCCTGGCCGAGCTCGGCGTGCCACATCAGGGGCGGCAGGTCGTCGACCACCACGGCCATCCCCACGTGGTTCACCGGCGCGTTCGTCACCGCGCGGATGGCGTGGTCGGCGGCGGACCGGCCGCGGAACAGCCACAGGTCGCCGGTCCGCGTGAGGTCGACGGCCGCGTCTAGGCTCAGCACTGCCTCGTCCAAGGCTGCCTCTTTCAAGGGAAGGGTCTCCTGCCGTGAAGCTCTGGAAAGTCCTCGGCATCGCCGGCCTCGCCGGTGTCGCCGCCACCGGGGTCATCATGGCCCGGGACCAGCGCCAGCGGGCGCAGCTCGAGCCCGAGCAGATCCGCGCCCGGCTCCAGCAGCGGCTCGAGCAGGCAGAGTCTCTCGAGCAGGCACAGTCTCTCGAACAGCCGCAGTCCACCAGCCCTTCTGCGCCACCGCAGGCATGACGCCGCGCCGGCCCTCGGCCAGGGCCGGCGCGGCGGCAGCTGTCAGTTGTCGGCCGAAGCGGGTGAGGCAGGCCGGTCCTCCGGGACCGCGTCGGCGCCCCAGACGACCTCTGTGCCCGTGACGCTGCGCGGACCGACCATCTCGGCCGTCATGGCGATGCACTCACCCAGCAGGTCGACGAGCCGGCCGTAGGGGTCCTCGACGCACGCCTCCGACATGCCCTCGACCGCGAGCGCGACCAGGTGGGGCGCCGTCTGGCGGCGGAACGCCCGCGCGGTCAGCGGCAGGTCGGCGCGGAACTCGCGCGCCCACTGCTCGGCGGCCGGCACCTGGTCGAGTGCCGCACGCGACTCCGGCGTCATGCTGTCGCGGGGCCGCCCGTCCAGCTCGGCGAGCACCCGCTCGCACGAGAGGATCCCGAGGGCGAGGACGTTCTGCCGTGTCGCGGAGGCGATGGGCAGGGCGGTCGTCGCGCAGTGCAGGGCCAGGCGGGCGTCGACGTGCAGGTCGTCGCTGGTCAGCCCGATCACGGAGGGGATCATCGGCGCGAGCCGGGAGCGCACGGAGTCGGGCACCGTGTCGTTGATCTGGCGGGCCAGTCCGGCCAGCAGCGGGTGCGTGCACTTCGGGTGGTCGCTCCACCGCTCGCCCGCGAGGAAGGACGCCATCTCCATGAAGCAGGCGCCCTTGCGGGGTGAGCGGTGACGTCCGGTCGAGAGCACGGGGACGATGTCCGGGGAAAGAGCGACGCGTCGCGACATGGTGACTCCCACGGGTCGGTGAAAGTGAGGTGGACCCCGTCCCATACTGCGCCTGTGACGGGCATCACGCCACCGTTCCGCCGCAACGACTTCGACGCCGCGTCCGGTTCGTCTCGACCCGTCCCGATCCCCTGTCACGCGGCCGGAGTGGCAGCGCTCGGTGGCTCAGCGCGAGGCATCCCCTGGCTTGGCGTCCCAGTCGATGCGCGGCAGCCCGAGGAGCAGGGAGGCCGCGAGGCTGCGGGGCCGGCGCACCGCTGCGCCACCCTCCACCTGGATCTCCCCACCCGCCCACTGCGGGTCGCCGGGCACCGGCCCGAGGGGGTCGGCAGGCTCCTCGCCCGGCCCCGGTCGGCCCAGGGCCCGGGCCAGCGCCTCCCGCAGCGGGGTCAGCACCCAGCCGTCGGGCAGCAGGTCTGTGCGGAAGTCCTCCTCCCGGCAGACCATGTCGTGGTGCAGGCTCTCGACCAGTGCCTCGACGGTCGACGACGGCACGTCGGTCAGCTGCCCGGCCAGCCACCCCACCAGGGCCGTGGGCGCGACCGGCAGGGTGACCTGCGGGACGCAGCAGCCCGGCCACCTCGGCGTAGAGGTCGAGCAGGCGCCGGTAGGAGATGCGCTGGTCGCCGCCGATGTCGTAGGAGCGGGTGACCGGCTCCACCTCGAGGCAGCGGGCCAGCACCTCGAGCGTGTCCGTGACCGCCAGCGGCTGGACGTCGGCGTTCATCCACGCCGGCACGGCGCGCACGGGCAGCCGCTCGGAGAGCTGGCGCAGGATCTCGAACGACGTCGAGCCGCTGCCCACGATGATCGCGGCGCGCAGCGTGACCGTCGGGACCCCGGACGCGGCGAGCACCTCCTCGACCTCGTGGCGCGAGCGCAGGTGCGCCGACAGCCGCTCGGGCCGCACCGGCGGCACCAGGCCCGAGAGGTAGACGACCCGGCCGACGTCGTGCTCGATCGCGGCGTGCGCCACGTGGTGCGCCGCCTGCCGGTCCTGCGTGACGAAGTCTGCGCCGCCCATGCCGTGCACCAGGTAGTAGACCGCCTCGGCCCCCTCGACGGCGGCCATCACCTGGTCGGCGTCGCCGACGTCCATGACCGCCACCCTGACGTCGTCGCGCCACGGGAACCGGTCGGCCGTCTCCCGCCGCGAGAAGGCGGCGGTCACGTCGTGGCCGCGCTCCAGCAGCAGCGGCACGAGGCGCCGGCCGACGTAGCCGCTGGCGCCGGTCACGAGCACTCTCACCGCTCGATGGAAACACCGGGCCACCGGGTCGGCAACGCCAACGACGCTCAGTTCAGGTTGACCGGAGGCTCGGGTGGCCGCACCACGGCACCGAGCGAGGCGATGACCACGCGTTCGCGGCGGACGAGCTGCACGGCGAGCCGCAGCCGGGCCTCGGTGTCGCTGCTGGCCAGCAGCAGCTGGCGGTCGGCGAGGTCGAGGGTGACGGCCTGCGGCACCCAGTAGGACAGGTCCCAGGGGTCGGCGGGCGGCCGGAGCGGCTCGGCACCCACGTCGTCACGGTAGGCCGCCAGCTCGGTGCGCAGCCGGGCGGCGAGGTCGTCCACGGCCTCCCGGTCACCCATCGGTTCGCTCAGCCAGCTGACCACCCCGCACAGGTAGGGCGTGTCCGCGGTCTCGTCGAGGCCCTCGAGGCGGAAGCGGGAGATGCCCGTGGACACGACGAGGAAACGGCGCTCGCCCAGCGCGGCGGCATGGACGACCTGCGCGGCGCAGCCGACGGGGTGCATCGCCTTCGCGCTCTGCTCGCCGACCTCGAAACCCTCGCGGATCGCCACCACACCGAAGACGGGGGGTTGCCGGTCCTGGTGCTCGAGGAGGTCCTGCAGCAGCTGCAGGTAGCGCGGCTCGAAGATCTGCAGCGGCAGCTGCGCGCCCGGCATCAGCACGGTCCCGAGGGGGAAAAGCGGCAGCACGGCCACCCGAACAGTGTTACAGGAAGTCGGCCGGGTCGAACTCGTCGATCGGGATGACCCGCACCCGGGGCAGCGGGGAGCGGAACGCGCGCACGTCGTACTCGAGGTCGAAGAACTCGAGACCGCGTTCCTCGAGGCGCAGGAAGCCCGCGTTGGCGAACTCCTCGAAGGCCACGACACCGACCCGGCGGTCGCCGTCGACGAGCTGCTCGAGCTGGGGCAGGAAGTCGCCGTCGTGGCTGACCAGCATGACGTCGGCCTCGCGCTCCTTGAGCGCGGCCATGGTGCGCTGGATCGCGAGGTCGACCACCTTCTGGTGCGGACCGCCCGACAGCGGGATGGGCCGGTAGCCCATGGCCAGCAGCGCCTGGACGAAGGGCATCGGCAGGTCGCCGTTCGCCGCGAGGAAGAACAGGCCGCGGGCCGGGTGGTTCCACTCCTCCTGGGCGAACTGCAGCAGGCGGTCCCAGCGTGGCCGCTCCTCGGGGAGCGGGCGGCGCGACAGGATCGAGGTGCCGAGCGTGGCGTCGATGTTCTCGCCGTCGACCAGGACGTAGGTGGTGCGCGGGCTGGGCTCGGCCATGGCTCGACCTTAGGGGAGAGCAAAGGTTCCCGACGCGGAGTTGGCCGTCTGGCAGACTGCGAGCGCCGGCCGGTGTGCCGGCCGGCCCCGGGGGCAGGCCGGTGCCTGCTGCCACCTGTATGCCGGTCGGTCCCGACACCGACCCGTTCCAGACACCGACCCGTCCCGACGCCGAAGGAGTGACCCGCCATGGACGCCGCTCCCCGCGCGACCCTCGTCAACCTGGCCAACGCCTACGGCGTGGCCACCGAGTACTGGGACTGGCAGGGCAACCACGTCACCGTCGAGGACGGCACGATCCGCGCGGTGCTGGCCGCCCTGGGCGTGGAGGCCGGCACCGACGAGCAGACCGCCGGCTCGCTCGCCGCCGTCGACGAGCGCCACTGGCGCCGCACCCTGCCCGCCACCGTCATGTGCCGCGAGGGCTGGACCCCCTGGGTGCCCGTCCACGTGCCGCACGGGTCGTCGGTGCGCGTCGAGGTCGAGCTCGAGGAGGGCGGTACCCGGGTGGTGCCGCAGGTCGACCACTGGGTCGAGCCGCGCCTCGTCGACGGCACCCTCGTGGGGGAGGCGACCTTCGAGCTGCCCGGCGACCTGCCGCTGGGCTGGCACGTGCTGCGCGCCCACGTCGGCGAGGCGGGCGCCGAGCCGGGCGCTGAGCCGGGCGCGCAGTCGGGCGACCAGGAGCGCACGGCCACCGCGACCCTCGTCGTCACCCCGGGCACCCTCGCCCTGCCCGACAGCCTGCGCGACGGGCAGGTCTGGGGGCTGATGGAGCAGGTCTACCAGGTGCGTTCGGAGCGCTCGTGGGGCATCGGCGACCTCTCCGACCTGGCCGAGCTGGCCGTGTGGGCCGGCGAGGACCTCGGAGCCGACTTCGTGCTGGTCAACCCCCTGCACGCCGCCGAGCCGGTCGCGCCCATGGAGCCCTCGCCCTACCTGCCGACGACCCGTCGCTTCGTGAACCCGATCTACCTGCGGGTGGAGGAGATCCCCGAGGCAGCCGGGCTGACCGGGGGCGCGCTGCGCCGAGCCCGCGACGCGGCCGAGTCCGCGCAGGGCCTGGGCGGCAAGGACACCATCGACCGAGACGCCGTGTGGGCCGCCAAGCGCGCCGCGCTGCAGGAGGTCTACCGCCTCGGCCTCACCGGCCGGCGCGCCCGTGACTTCGCCCGTTACTGCCGCACCGAGGGCGAGGGCCTGCTGACCTTCGCCACCTGGTGCGCCCTGGCCGAGGAGCACGGGCTGCCGTGGACCGCCTGGCCGTCCGAGCTCCAGGACCCGGCCTCCGACGCGGTGGTCGCCTTCCGAGAGGGCCACCGAGAACAGGTCGACTTCCACCGGTGGCTCCAGTGGTCGCTCGACGGCCAGCTCGCCGCGGTCCAGCGGGAGGCCAAGGCGGCCGGGATGTCACTCGGGGTCGTGCACGACCTCGCGGTGGGTGTGAACCCGCACGGGGCCGACGCCTGGGGCCTGGCCGACGCGCTGGCCCGCGGGGTGACGGTCGGCGCACCGCCGGACCAGTTCAACCAGCTCGGCCAGGACTGGGACCAGCCGCCGTGGCGGCCCGACCGGCTCGCCGAGCTCGGCTACGCGCCCTACCGCGACATGCTGCGCACGGTGCTGAAGGACTCCGGAGGCATCCGGGTCGACCACATCATCGGCCTCTTCCGGCTCTGGTGGGTGCCGCAGGGCCACCCGGCCAGCGAGGGCACCTACGTTCGCTACGACCACGAGGCGCTCGTCGGCATCCTGGTGCTCGAGGCGCAGCGCGCCGGGGCCGTCGTCGTGGGCGAGGACCTGGGGGTCGTCGAGCCGTGGGTCCGCGACTACATGCGCGATCGCGGCATCCTCGGCACCTCCATCCTGTGGTTCGAGTGGGACGCCGAGGGGAAGCCGCTGCCGCCGGAGCGCTACCGCGAGCTGTGCCTCTCGACGGTCACCACGCACGACCTGCCGCCGACGGCCGGCTACCTCGGGCTCGAGCACGTGGCCCTGCGAGACCGGCTCGGGCTGCTGACCCGGTCGGTCGAGGAGGAGCGGGCCGTCGAGGAGGAGTCGATCGGCAACGTGCGGGCCCTCCTGCGCGAGCGCGGTCTGCTCGCCGACGACGCCGGGGTGCCCGAGATGGTCGAGGCGCTGCACCAGCTGCTGGCCCAGACGCCCTCGCGCATGCTCGGTGTCGCGGTCACCGACCTGGTCGGCGACATCCGCAGCATCAACCAGCCGGGCACCCAGGACGAGTACCCGAACTGGCGGCTCCCGCTCGCCGGACCCGATGGCACGCCGGTCGGCCTCGAGCAGGTCATGGCCTCGCCGGCCGCGCTGCGGCTCGCCCGGGCGGTCGGCGGGCTCATCCCCGCCGAGTGAGGCGCGAGGCACACCCGCCTTCCTAGCGTGGTGAGGGCACGGCGGCGGTATGCCGCGTGCGCGCGGCGCGGGCTCACCGCCGGCACCGGGCACCGCTCGTCCTCGGGAGGGCACCATGGCCACCGACCTGTCCGTCAGCACCGCTCCCGCCGCCCACTCCGCCGACGGCCGCACCTTCAGCTGCACCACGGAGCTGGCGGAGGCGCCCGCGCCCGGTGACGTGGTCGTGCTCGAGACGGCCCCGGGCCAGCAGCTGCTCGCCCAGGTGCGCTCCAGCCGCCAGGTGGCCGGCGCCCGGAGGCGTGCCGGCCGTCGAGGGCTACGGGGTGGTGCTCGGGGCCCTCGACCCGACGGGAGCACCGACGGGGACGACCGTCTCGCCGTTCGCGTCCGCCGTGGTGCGCCCCGCCTCCGCCCGCCACCTCGAGACGCTTCAGCGCGTGCGAGGCGCCGATCTCGAGATCGGGGACTGGCACTCAGGCGCGGTGACGGTGCCGGCCCGGCTGCGCGCCGCCGGCTTCAACCGGCACACCTTCCTCTGCGGGCAGAGCGGCTCCGGCAAGACCTACGCGCTCGGCGTGGTGCTCGAGCAGCTGCTCCTGCACACCGCCCTGCGCATGGTCGTGCTGGACCCGAACGGCGACTTCGTGAAGCTGGGGCAGGTGCGACCGGGCACCGCCGACGCGGTGTCCGAACGGCTGGCCGCCCACGACATCCGCGTGCTGCGGCCGGATGCCGGAGGGGGCGAGCCGCTGCGGCTGCGTTTCCGGACCATGCCGCGCGCTGCCCAGGCGGCCATCCTGCGGCTCGACCCCATGGTCGACCGCGCCGAGTACAACCTGTTCCTCCACATCGACGAGGGCTACTACCGGGAAGGGCTCGGGTCGATGGTCAGCCGGCTGCGCTCGGGCGAGGACGACGAGCGCGCTCTGGCGCAGCGCATGGAGAACCTCGGCCTGCTCGACTGGGAGGCCTGGGCCGGCGAGAAGTCGTCCGCAGCCGACGTGGTGGCCAGCGGTGCCCGTGCCACGGTGATGGACCTCGGTGGCTTCCGCGACCCCATGGAGCCGCAGGCGGTCGCCCTCGACGTCGTCGAGTCGCTGTGGGCGCAGCGGGAGAGCAGGACCCCGACCCTCATCGTCGTCGACGAGGCCCACAACCTGTGTGTCGCGGAGCCCCGTGGCCCGGTGCAGGCGGCGGTGACCGAGCGCCTCATCCAGATCGCCGCCGAGGGCCGCAAGTACGGGCTCTGGCTGCTGGTGTCGACACAGCGGCCGTCGAAGATCCACCCGCAGGTGCTGACCCAGTGCGACAACCTCATGCTGATGCGGATGAACTCGCCCGGCGACCTGGCCGAGCTGGGGGCCGTCTTCGGCTTCGCGCCGGAGCAGATGCTCCGCTCGTCGCCGTTCTTCGCCCAGGGCGAGGCGCTGTTCGCCGGCGGGTTCGTGCCCGCGCCGATGTTCGCCAGGATGGGGGCGAGGCTGACCCAGGAGGGCGGCAGCGACGTGTCGGTGCCCCTCTGAGAGCCTTGAGCCGCAGGTGCACATGGTGTCCATGTGCCGCTGCGCCATGCGGTGCTGCTGCTGCGCCTGACCGTCCGCACCAGCCCCCGGCGCCTCTGCCCTCGGCGCCCCCGAACGAAGAAGACCTCCCATGGAAGCCAGCCCCCGGGCGACCGACGTCGTGGGCGGCTTCGCCGGACTCCCATTCGATGGAGGCTCGCAAGGCTGACCGAGCGCACCGGCTGGGGTGACCGACTGACCTGGTCCACCGGCTGACCGGTGCCCCGCCGAGTGGGGCACCGGTTAGCCGGCTCGCCCCGTGTCCCGCCCCCGAGAGGGCTACCGTGGCCGTGTGGGGGTGGACGGGGTGCATGACGAGCTGCGTGATGCCTTGCCGCTGGTCGAGCTCGCGGTGCGACTGACCGCTCCGCTCACCGGCCAGGCCGGGCTCGGCAGCCGGGCCGTCGCCCCGTGGAGCGCCGAGGGCGTGCTGCGGGTCTCCGGCGTGGACGTCGAGGCCTCCTGGTCCCGTGACGACGTGGCCCTCGACCGGCGCGACGCCGGTGGCGGCGTGCTCGAGCTGGTGGTGGCCAGGTGCACCGGGCTCACGATCGACCTCCACTGGCCGGACGAGGTGGTCGAGGTGCTCAAGTCGTTCGTCGACTACGCGCCCTTCCTTCCGCTCCTCGACCCCGAGCGTTCCAGCGGCCTGGACGAGGACGTCGACTCGCGCGTGGCCGGTCGCGGCCCACGGCTGGTGCTCCTCGACCGCGCCGAGCTGGCGCCGGCCTGGCGCGGGATGGGCGGCGTGGGACGCCTGGTCGTCGCCCGGCTGGTGCGGTGGCTGGCGGCCGACGCGCGGCTCGTCGCGCTGCAGCCGTTCCCGACGCAGTTCGCCGACGCGGGTGACGCAGCCGGGTTCGTCGAGGCCCTCGCGAAGGTCCAGCAGGTGTGGGGGTCGATCGGCTTCGCGCCCTGGCGCGACAACGTCTGGTGCCTCGACCCCGCGTCACCGGGCTTCGCCAGAGCGGTCTCGCGCCTGGAGGAGCGCCTGGGAGTCGCGGAGGACTAGTCGCGCTGGGTCTCGCGGATCACCTGGCGCACCGTGTGCGGCGCCGTGGGATGCGGCGCAGGGTGTTGCGGCGCAGGGTGCTGCTGCACCGTCGGGTCGGTCGGGGTCTCCACCTCGGTGACGACCTGCTCGCGCTCGATGGTGCGACGGGCGTAGGCGATCACCGCACCCCCGGCCACCATCAGGATCAGTCCGACCACCTGCAGGTCCACGCCGGGCGCGTCGACCCGGACCGCGAAGGTCAGGATGGCGCCGAGCACCGCCATGAGCACGCCCGCTCCCACGACACCGGCCTCCTTCGTCGTCGACAACCCCTCCGCGTCGAGTCTACGCAAACGGGGCGAAACCGACAGGGGAGCCAAACCGAGTCCTCACCTCCAGCCGACCCGCACCAGCTCCTGCCACCGCTGGAGCACGGCCACATCACCCGAGCCCACCTCGTCGCCGCGGTTCCACAGGCCGAGGTAGAGCTGGACGGCCGTGCCGGAGAAGGTGTCGTCAACCTCGGGGAGGGTCGAGGCGGTATGCCGTGTGGTGACCGGCGCGTCCACGCCCACGTCGACCAGCCAGGCGAGGTCGGCGTCGTTGGGGCGCACGGCGATCCGCAAGGAGCGCTCGGCGCGCAGCCGCGAGCTGCGGCGGGGGAGGAAGCCGGTCAGCAGCTCGTCGAGGCCGTCGAGGGCCACGGCGGCAGACACCCCGGTGCGACGCGCTTCCTCCGCGGTCGGCGCCCGGCCGAGCGCCGCGGCGCAGCCAGATCATCGGCTCCTCCGCCTCGCGGCCCTGCGCCTCGGCCTCCACCGTCGCCGCCTCCTGCTGCGCGGCTCGGTCGCCGGTGACGTGGGCCGTGGCCCAGCGGTGCACCATGCCGAGGTGGGCGACCAGGTCGCGCACCGTCCACCCGGGGCACGTCGGCACCGCCGCGTCGAGACCGGCGGCAGTGGCGGTCCCCGAGAGGTGCTCCACGGCATACGTGATGGCGGCGCAGTGCTGGTCGAAGGACATCGGAACGGAACCGGTCACAGCGCAAAGCCTCCCACCGCCCTAGGCCACGAGGTCCGTCTGTCACGCCGCGGGTGCAGCCTCCTCGGGGTCGTTGGCGAGCAGGAAGGCCTGCAGAGCCGCCAGGTCGTCGGTGTTGAGGGCATCGACGTCGGCAGCGACGAGCTCGGACCACACGGCATCGCGCGCGGGACCAGCCACGTCGGGGGTGGCCCAGAAGCGCACGTCGTAGCCGGCGGCGTGCGCGCGCTTCACGATCTGGTGGAGCTTGGCCCGCTCCGCATCGGGCATCGGGCCGACACCGAGCCACGTGAAGTGCTTGGTCCAGTTGTCACTCACCAGCGGCATCACGCTGGCCGGCAGGCCGGACTCGAGGTCAGAGAGCCGGCCGTCGTAGAACGAGCGGCGCACGGCCGCAGCCTGCATGGCCGCGAGGTCGCGGTTGCCCGACACCACCGCCGTCACGGCTCGCTCGTGGACGCGGCCGGCCCGGGCGACGGTGAACAACTCGGGGTAGCGGGCCAGCTCCCGCTCGATCACCGGCCAGGTCGAGGTGGCCTCGCTCTTGACGTCGATCAGAAGACGCAGCGAGTCGCGCCAGCCCGGGTAGATCGCGCCGCCGTTGTCGCGAAACCGCTGCTGCAGGGGCTCGAGGTAGGTGCTCGCCAAGGTCCGCGACGGGTCCGGCCCGTCGTGGCCGATGAAGAGCTGCCCGTCCACGAGCCAGACATCGGCCTCGACCGACGTGAACCCGTGGTCGAGGGCATCGAGCAGTGGGCGGTCGTGTTCGTAGTCGTTGTGGGCGTGCGCCCGCTCGAGCGGCTGCACGGCAGCTCGTGCGGACCCCGACGCCGTCGCGGTGGCTGCACCGGGCAACGCGACGGCGGCGACGAGGGCCAGCACCAGCGCGAGGATCACGCCCTGGATGCGGTGAAATGTCATGGTTCGCATGAATCTCAGCCTGCTCGCGCCACAGGGCGCCCGACCACCTTCGGTTGGTAAGGACTTGGTGCTGCCCCGGTGATGAGTCGGTGAACGGGAGGTCTCGCGGCGTCAGCCGGGGAGGAAGCTCATCCGCACGTCGCGCTGGGTGTTGTCGACGTTGATGTCGACCAGGCAGATGCTCTGCCAGGTGCCCAGCGCCAGCCGGCCGTCCAGCACGGGGACTGTGGCGTAGGGCGGCACGAGGGCCGGCAGAACGTGCGAGCGGCCGTGCCCCGGGCTGCCGTGGCGGTGCCGCCACCGGTCGTCGGCGGGCAGCAGGTCCCGCAGGGCCGTGAGCAGGTCGTCGTCGCTGCCCGCACCCGTCTCCAGGATCGCGAGACCGGCGGTGGCGTGCGGCACGAAGACGTGCAGGAGCCCGTCGCCCTCGCCGCCGACGAAGCGCGCGCAGTCGTCGGTGATGTCGAGGACGACGTCCTCGTCTGCCGGTCCGGTAGCTCTTCGTCTCCGTACGCATGGCCCCATGCTCCACCGGCGGTCGTCGAATCGCGCGACCGCTGTTCCGCGCGGGTGACAGGTGACCCGCCGTGGCCGGTGGCGGGCGAATCCCGACGGCGCGTCGTCTGCAGAGCGGGCCGACGGAGACGTGTCCGCGAGTACGCTGCGGCTCGCCCCACGTCGCGCAGATCTGCGGACCGGGCCGCCGCCGAGATGGCGCCGGGGACTGAGGACACGGGGGGACTGCACGGATGGACCGGACCGTGTGCCGCGTCCCGGACAGCCCAATCGGCCGATCTGAGTACCCACGCGGATACGCACGCCGCCGGTCGAGGGCACGGTGGGCGCCATGATCCACCACAGCGCTGTCGAGGGACCACCGAGCGTGCAGATTCTGCCGAGCCTGGCCGAGCGCACGCCGGTTCGCCCGGACGTCACCATCGCCGGGGTTGGCGCCCACCTGCCCGCCGCTCGCCTTTCCAGTGACGAGGTCCAGGCCCGGATCGCCGATGTCAGCGGCCTGACCCTGCCGAGCGGCTTCGTGGAGCGCAT
Organism: uncultured Actinomycetota bacterium; assembly: GCA_963730585.1. GTDB lineage: Bacteria > Actinomycetota > Actinomycetes > Actinomycetales > Dermatophilaceae > Pedococcus_A. The sequence goes on from CAVSSL010000010.1 coordinate 146,209, forward strand.
CACCGGGATCGCGACCCGCACCCTCATGGCCGAGCACGAGCAGTGCTCCACCCTCGCCGCCGCTGCTTGCCGCGACCTGTTCACCCGCAGCGGCGTCGATCCCGAGAGCATCGACCTGCTCATCTTCGCGTCCGCCAGCCGCGACATGGTCGAGCCGGCAACCTCCCACGCGGTTCAGGACCTCCTCGGCACGACAGCCCACTGCTTCGACATCACCAACGCCTGCAACTCCCTGCTCAACGCGATCGACGTCGCCTCCGCCATGCTGGCCTCGGGCCGGGCCCGGCGTGCCCTCGTCTGCGCCGGAGAGGCCCCGTCGCGCGGCGTGCGCTGGGACATCGCCGACCTCGACGTGCTGGTCGACCACTTCGCAGGGTTCACCTTCGGCGACGCCGGCTCCGCGGTCCTGCTCATCCGCACTGATGACCCACTGGTCGCCGGCGGCCGACCGGGGGCGGGCATCACCTACCTCGACGCGGTCGCCCACAGCGAGCACTGGGAGGCCGGAGGGCTGTTCGGTGGAGGCTCGCGCCACCCCCGGGACCCCGAGTGGACCTACTTCCGCGGCGACGGCCGCCAGCTGCTCGCAGCCTTCGAGAAGACCGGCGACTCCATGCTGCGTCGCACCCTCGAGGCCACCGACACCACCTACGACGACTACCGCTACGTCCTCGTCCACCAGGTGACCCAGAGCTACCTGGAGAAGTTCTGCGACGCCACCGGCGTACCCGCCGACAAGCTCGTGAGCACCGTGACCCGGTACGGCAACATGGCCGCCGCCACCCTCGGGGTCCAGCTGTCCGAGGTCTACGACACCCTCGCGCCCGGCGACAGGGTCCTCTTCATCGGCCTTGGCGGTGGGATCTCCCTGACGACCATGGTGTGGCAGCGGTGACGACAGCGCAGCACGCCCTGGTCGGGGCGGGGCAGCTCGCCGGCCCGGTGCGCCTCGCGAGATCGGAACGTCTCGCGGGACCGGAACGTCTCGCGGGACCGAGCCCGTACCCGCCCGTGTGGGTGGTCGTCCCCTGCCACAACGAGGCCGTGGCACTGCCCGCCACGCTCGACGCGCTGGCTGACCAGCGCGGTCCCGCCATCACCGTTCTCGTCGTCGACAACGCCTCGACCGACGGCACGGCTGACATCGTCTGCGAGTGGGCCAGGCGGAACGCCGAGACCGGGCGGCTCCCGGGCGGAACCGTGGTGGCCCTGGTGCGGGAGGAGCAAAAGGGTGTCGGTGCGGCGGTCGACACCGGCTTCCGCGCTGCCATCGCCGCTGGCGCCACCCACCTGCTGCGCACCGATGCGGACACCCTGCCCGACCCGGACTGGGCCGAGACCGCGGTCGCTGCCCTCGGCCCGGCCGACGCGGGCTCGCAGGGATGGGACCTGGTGACCGGCGTCAGCTACGCCAGGCCCGACCAGGACGGCATCCTCTGGCGGGCGCTGTTCCTGGCGGCGTTCTGGGCGGCCGCCGCCTTCGGCACCAGCCGCCCGGCGCACCGCCCGTTCTGCCGAGCGACGCCGCACCGCTACCTCATGACCGCCGGGCACAACATGGCCGTCCGCCCCGACGCCTACCTCGCCTGCGGAGGCATGCCGCGCCAAGGTTCGCCGACCGACCGGCTCTTCGCCAACCGGATCCGGCGCACGAGCTCCCGGATCCGCCGCGTCCCCGCCATGAAGGTGCGCACCTCCACCCGCCGGCTCCGTGGCTACGGGCTGGCCGGTACCGCCCGCTGGTACCTGCTCAAGGGCGCCCCCGCCGACCGCGGTGAGGACGTGCGGTGACCACGCAGACCACCGAGACGGCGCCCGGAACAGCGGACACACCCGCGAGCTCGCCGCTGGCCGACCGGGTGCTCGCCGCCGTGGACCGGGCCGGGAGCGCCGTCGTCATGGTCGCCGGGCGCCGCCGTGTCACGGGAGACCGCCTCGCGGCGCAGATCCGTGCCGAGGCCGCCGCGCTGCGCCGTGCCGGTGTCGGTCCGGGGACCGCGGTCGGCTTCGCCGGGCTGCCCGGTCCCGACACGCTCGCCGCCCTGATGGCGCTCCGGTCCGTCGGGGCGTGCGCTGTACTGGTCGAGCCGTCCTCCTCACCGGAGGTCAACCAGGCACGGATGCGCGCCGCCGGGGTGCAGCTGATGTGGGCCTCTGCCTCGGTCGCGGCGGCTGCGGGACCGGGGCGCCGCCTCGCCGGTCGCCGCGGTCTCCACCTGCCTCTCCTGGCTGACCTGGCTCCGCACGTCGCCGTCTTCGCCGCGCCCCGGCTGCTGCGCCACGGCATACCGGGCCTCGGCCGCCCGCTCACGGACGGTCTCCTGCACGGCGTCCCCGCCAACGCACCGTCGGCAGGTGCCGTACGCCCCGGCGATGCCGTCGTCATCGGCACCTCCGGCACCACCGCCGCGCCGCGGGCGGTGGTGCACACCGAGGCAACCCTGTCAGCGACCGTCGACGCACTCGGCGCCCTCGTCGACGTCCGAGCGGGGCAGACGGTCCTGGCCGGCACCTTCTTCGCACTCCTGCCTGCGCTGCTCGCCGGGGCGGTGGCGCACCTGCCGAGGCGGTCCCCGAAGGGGCTCGTCGCGCAGCTGGCGCGGCTGCGGCCGGACGTGGTCTACCTGACCCCACCGCAGGTCCGCGACGCCCTCGACGCCGGCGCTGCCTTCACCGGGCGGGTCTACAGCGGGTCGGCGCCCGTCACCCACACGCTGCTGCAGCGAGTCGTCGACTCCGGCGCCGACGACGCGTTCGGGGTGTACGCCCTGACCGAGGTGGCCCCGGTGGCAGCCGTCTCAGCCGCGGAGAAGTCGGCGTTCGTCGCGGCTGGACGCCGCGGCGACCTGCTCGGCCGGCCGCTGCCGGGGGTGTGCGTCACCACCGGTGCGGACGGCCAGCTGCTGGTTGACGCGCCCTCGATGTGCGACCGGTACCTGCACGAGACAGGCGGCACCGCTCGCGTGGTCACCGGCGACCTCGGGCGGGTCGAGGCCGGGACCGTGGTGATGCACGGTCGCGCGAAGGACATGGTGCTGCGTCGTGCCGAGAACGTCTACCCCGGCCTCTACGAACCGGCTCTCCACGTGTCGGGAGTTCGCCTGGCCGTGCTCGTCGGCGTGCCCGCGGCGGACGGTGACGAGCGGCTCGTGGCCCTCGTCGAGCCCGAGCCGGGCACGGAGCGGGCGGTGGTGCACGAGCGGCTCGGGCCGGTGCTGGCAGCGATGGGATCCGCCTCGCCCGACGCCGTTCTCTTTGCCCCGGTCCCGGCAGCGGGGCGCTCCCGCAAGCCGGACCGGTCCGCGGCCTCCGCTCTGTGCGCCCGACTGCTGGCCGCGGTGCCGCGGGCGGACGAGCTCTGATGGCTCCTGTGCCAGGCCGCTCCGCAGTCCGCGAGGGCGCCGCGCGGCTGTGGGGGCGTATCGAGGCCAGCCACCTGATGACGTCACACCGACGCTACGCCCTCGCCGGCGGCGACGCCCTGTCCAGCGCCGTCACCTACTCGCTGCTGCTTGCGCTCCTGCCCACCCTGCTGCTCCTCGCCTCCGGCACCGACGCCGTCGCGCGGATGCTGGAGCCGGTCCTCGGTCAGGCTCGCGCCGACGCGCTGGCGGACTCCGGTTCCAGCGCCGCCCAGGACGTCCTGGCGACCGTCCCGCTCGGCGGCAGCACCGGCCAGAAGCTGTTCGCAGCCGCGAGTGGACCGGTCACCCTCTTCGGCACCGCCCTTGCCGTGTATGCCGCGCTGGCCCTGTTCCGCGCCGGCCGAGCCGCCGTGCGGACCCTGTGGGGGCAGCCGATCGGCTCGGGGAACCCGCTGGTCGACCTGGCCCGCGACATCCGCGACGGCACCGGGCTGGCCGCGGTCCTGCTGTTGGCGGCAACGGGCACGGCAGGGGCAGGAGAGGTTCTCCGCGCGGTGGGCCTGCCGCCGCCGGCCCTCCTCACGTTCCAGACCCTCGTTCTCGCCGCCACCGCCGGCGCCTTCCTGTACTGGCGGCTGCCCCTTCCCGATGCGCGGGTGCCGGCGCGCGCCCGCTGGACGGCCGCCGCCGCCGGGTCCGTCGCGCTGGTGCTGGCCAGTGCCGGCGGCACGGCCTACACCGCCCTGGTCGCCGAGGAGCGTGGCGCCGTGTACGGCGCGCTGACCGGCCTGGTCGCGGTCCTGGTCATCGGGAACGTCGCGATCCGGCTCGCGCTGCGTGCCCTGGCGTGGCACCTGGCCCGCTACCTACCCCCGCTGGCTGAGGAGGGCCACCCCCTCGAACAGCACGGCGCCGCAGACCTGTGGGTGGTGGTGCCGGCGCACAACGAGGCCGCCGGACTGGCCGGCACCCTCGAGGCCCTGGCCGGGCAGCGCGACACGGACTTCACCGTCCTGGTCGTCGACAACGCCTCCACCGACGGCACGGCCGAGGTTGCCCGCGCAGCCGGCGAGCGCCTCGGCCTGCGCCTGCACGTGGTCCACGAACCGCGCAAGGGGGTGTGGACGGCCCTGGCCACGGGTGTCGCCCATGCCCGCGACCACGGCGCCACCCACGTCCTGCGCACCGATGCCGACGCCCTGCCCCGCCCGGGCTGGGTGGCTGCCGGCCGACGGGCCTTCGCCGGCGGCGCCCAGTTCCTCTGCGGCCGGGTGGTGCCGCGCCGGGACGAGCGGCCGACGTTCACCGAGCGCGTGGTCTACCCCGCCGCGGTCCGGGCGGCCGGGCTGGCCGGGGTGTGGCTGAACAGGTCTCGTGCGGGAGTGCGGTACCGCACCCGCTACCGGCTGGCCCAGGGACCGAGCCTCGGCTTCAGCGTCGCGCTCTGGGAGCGCCTGCCCGAGCCGGCTTCCGGGGACCTGCGCACCGTGATCGAGGACATCGCCCTCCTCAACGGCGCCCGTACCCAGACGGTTGCCGTGCGACGGGTCGAGGCCATGACGGTCGAGGCCTCACTGCGGCGGTGGCGGGCCTGGGGACCGCGACGGCTGCTGCTGTGGCACTGGAACCGTCGGTGGACACCCGCACCGGGGCAGACGTGCGACATCCGCTGACCCCGGCCTCATCGGCCCGCCTGCGACGCGCGGCAGCCCGCGACCTCGGGGTGTACGCGTCGCACCCGGTCGCCTTCGCTGCCCTGACCGCCACCTCTCGCCTGCCGCTGCTTCGCCTGCGCGGCACCGTGGTCGTCCACGACCAGAGCCACTACACCCAGGCCCTCACCCGCATCCCGATGGACCGCCTCGCCGCGGGCTCCACCGGCGGACAGCTCGCCGCCGCGCTCGGCGTCCAGGAGGGGCTGATGTTCACCGACGTCAGCCGCACTGCCCGCCGCTCGTCGGCCGGGCACCTGTCGTCCCGCCAGGTCGCAGGCCTTGCCCCGTCCTGGCGGCCACTCCTGCGGGGGGCCGCGGCCGCGCTGGGTGCCGGCGACAGCGTCGACGTAGCCGTACTCGCCCGCCGGCTCGGTGGGACCACCGCCATGGCCGTGCTGGGGATCAGCGCCGACCCCGAGCGACTCGCCGACCTCGTCCTTGCGGCTGCCGCGCACACCACCCGCGCCGAGATGCGGCCGGCGCGGGTGAACCGGTTCCTGCGCCACGAGCCCGTGCCCCCGCAGGTCGGCGAGCTGGCCGCGCTGATGCGACCCACCGGTCCCGGCTGGCTGGCCGACGCCGCCGCCACCGGCCAGCCGCCCTCCGAGGTGGCCGCCCTCGGCGTCACGGTCGCGCTGGCCACGGTCGCCACCACGGCAGCGGCGCTGCCCCGGGCGGTCGCCTGGTGCGCCGACGCCCACCTGTGGGACGCCCTGCCCGAGCACGCCGAGACGCTGACGGCCGAGCTGCTCCGGGTCACCGCTCCCACCGGGATCCTGCCCCGGGTCACCGCCGTGGACGCCGAGCTGGGGGGCTGCCCGGTCAGCGCGGGCACGCGGCTGCTCCTGGTGGCCCGCTCGGCGGCACGGCAGGGCCGCCCGCTCCCGGACCCTGCCTGCCCCGCCACTCCCCAGCAGGCCCAGCTCGTGTTCGGCGCCGGCGCCCATGCCTGCCCCGGAGCGCGTCTGGCGCGCACTCAGATGGCCGAGGTCCTCACCGCCTTGGCCCCGCACCGACCCCGCGTCGTCTCCGCGCGACCGGCCTGGCGCTCAGCCCTGCCGTCCTGGCAGCGGCTCGTGGTCGCCGTGTGAACGGCTCCGAGACCGTGGTCGTGACCGGCGCGTCGGGGTTCTGCGGCTCCCACATCGCGACGGCTGCCCACCGGGCCGGGTATGCCGTGGTGTGCGCCGGGCGCCGGCCCGGGCCGGTCGGGACCCAGGTGTACTGGGACGCGAGGTCGGTAGCTGCAGGCAGGTTCCTCGACGGAGTCCGGGCGGCCTGTGTCGCGCCTGTGGCCGCGGTCGTGCACTGCGCGGCGGCCGTCGGGGACGTCGGGCCGAAGGAGTGGTTCGAGCGGGTGAACGTCGGCGGGACCACCGCCGTCCTGGAGGTTGCCGAGGCACTCGACGCCCCGGCGGTCGTGCTCTCCAGCGGCAGCGTCTATGACCACCGGACACCGTCCCCCGCGATCGGCGAGGACCACGCGCAGGGTGGCTGGGTCACGGCATACGGCCGCACCAAGGCCGCCGCCGACGCCCTCGCCCTCGCCGCCGGGGCGCGGGTCCTGCGCCCACATGCGGTGTACGGACCGGGTGACCGGTACCTGCTGCCGCGTGTCACTGCGGCGGTGCGCGCCGGGCAGCTGTTCCTGCCCGGCCCCGACGTGGCTTTGTCGGTCACGCATGTCCGCACGCTCACCTCCGCCGCCCTGGCCGCACCCGGCTGGGAGGCCGGCGCCTACAACATCGCCGACGCCGATCCCGTCAGCCGTGACTGGCTGCTGCGCAGCGCCGCCGGCGCATCGCTGGGCTCACCCGTCCGTGTCAGGCACCTGCCGGCCGCGGCGCTGCTGTCGCTGGCTGCGGGACTGGCGGCGATCGCTGGTCGGACCGGCCGGGAGCCGGTGCTGACCCGGTATGCCGTGGACCAGCTGGCCCATTCGTTCGTGCTGGATATCGGTAAGGCGCGCACCCAGGGGTGGGCCCCGCCGGCCAGCGTCGAGGAGCACCTGGCCTGGCTCACCAGGGGGCGAGGACTCAGTTGACCCTGACCACCACCGCAGCGGACTGGGAGGCCGCGTGCTGGTCGTCACCGGCATACCGGACGGTCAGGCTGCGCTGGCCCTTGGCGAGGGGCGTCCAGACGATGGTCGCCGTTCCGCTGCTCAGGGTTGTCGCCGTTCCGACAGGCTCGACGCCGTCGTAGAGCCGCACCATCCCGGTCGGAGTGGTGCTTCCCGCCGACGCCACGGTGACGCTCACCGCCAGGGGCTTGCCCGCCTTCACGACGGTCTTCGGCACCGACAGGGTGGTCGTGGTGGCGATGCCCCTGCACCGTCGACCGAGGTGGTGGCGCGGCTCGGGAGGTAGGCGGGGCTGCCGCTGTAGTCCGCGGCCACGGGGTGGGTGCCGATCGGCAGGGTCGCGACCAGGACGGCGCGTCCGCTGCTGTCGAGGCTCACCGTGCCGAGGGACTTGGTGCCCTGCGTGAACACGACCTGCCCCGTCGGGGTCCCGGCCCCACCGGTGACGGTGGCGCTCAGCGTCACCTGCCCACCACTGGTGGCGGTGCCGGCCAGCGTGGTCGTGGAGGCGACCGGCGAGCTCGCGGGGCCGGCCTGGAACCGAGCCCGACCGGTGAGCGCCTCGGGGCTGCTGCCGCAGTGCTGGATGAAGCTCACGTCGAGGCTGGCGATGGTGCCGTCCGGCGCCGTGCCGATCGAGTGCACCGTGAACTCCCCGAGCAGGGTGTTGCAGCCCCGGCCGCTGCCGGAGAAGCTGAGGCCCGGCTGGCCTGCCCCACGGAACGGTGCCCGGACGGCGTTGTTGTAGGTGCCCGGCTGCAGCGTCTCGCCGGGCGGGGCCGCGAACTCGGCGGTCCACCAGTCGCCGCTGGCGGGGTCGTCGACGCTGATGTACGCGTCGCCGGCGTCTCCGCGGGAGGTGATCGACGCGGTCGGCGGGACGTAGCTGGCCGTGGCCCCCTGCCCGATGTAGTCACCGTTCTGGCTCTTGAACCACAGTGAGGTGTCCCCGCTCGAGACGGTCTGCGACAGACGAGCGGAGATGGCCGTGCCCTGCTGGGCGGAGAGCCAGTGGGCGCCGGGGGAGAGGCGGTCGGTCGTGAACCGGGCCAGGCTGGCGGCGTCGGGGCTGGCCTGCCCGATGACCTGGTCGCCGTCGAGGAACGTCACCGGTCCCGTGCCGGGGCTGACCCGCGCGGTCAGCGTGACCGGCTGGTTCGCGACGGTGCTGGGGTTCGACGAGGTGAGCACGATCGGCACGACGTAGGGGGCGGCATACTTCACCACGCCCGTCAGGGCGGCGGTGTCACCCTCACAGTGCTGGGTGAACTCGGCGTCGAGCGACGTGATGCGACCCGAGGTGTCGGCGCTGATCGCGTAGATGGTGAAGCTGCCGGTCACCGTGTTGCACCCGCGGCCGGTCGAGCTGACCGAGAGGCCGGGCTGGAGGTCGTTGAAGGGTGCGCGTGCAGCGTTCTGGTAGATGCCGGTGGTCAGCTGCTGTCCGTGCGGCGCGGCGAAGGTCGCGTTCCACCGCTCGTCGCCGGTGTCGGCACCGACGCTCACCGAACCCGCTGTGCCGCTGATCCCGAAGGCCGTCGGCGCGGTCAGCGTGCCGGTGCCGCCCTGGCCGATGTAGTCGCCGGCCTGGCTGGCGTACGAGAAGTACGTCTCGGTCTCGGCGAGGGCCTTCGCCGGCGCCGTCATCGCGACCCCGGTCAGCGGCGCCACCAGCACCGCACCCGCCACCACGCGACCCCACAGCGAACGTGCACGCATCACGAGCTCCCCCTGCTCCCCCTGTGCCGCGACCGGCGGGATGCCGGATGGTGCGGCACTGCGGGGCACAGGCTAGCCACACCGGTATGCCGCGGGGGCGCTTTCGCGGGGAAGTGCGCCTGAAGGGCCCATCTCCCGAGCATCGACGCCCTCTTCCGGACCCGCTCAGAGCGTCGCGAGCCCCTTCACGACCGTGGCTGCCGCTCCGCCGAGCGCGAGGACCATGACGGCCCGGTTCGCGCGCTCCGCCGGGATCCGGCGGGCGAGCAGCTCGCCCCCGGCGAGCCCGAGGGCCAGGGCTGCGAGCGAGACCGCCAGCGACGGTCCCGGCAGGTCCGGCGCCCCCTTCGACAGCAACGAGGCCAGGTTGACGATGACCGAGTAGAACTGGAAGGTCGCCACGAACCGCCGGTGCTCCCAGGCGGTGCTGACCGCGTAGAGCACCATCGCCGGGCCGCCGACCCCGGCCGTGACGTTCATGAACCCGCTCGCCGCGCCCGCGGTGGCGGCACCTCCTCGGCCTCGCAGCACCCGGGCTCGCGGGCTCAGCTGCACCAGCGCCAGGGCGATGAGCACGAGCGAGCCGACCAGCAGGAGCAGCAACGGTCCGGGCACGGACCGGGCGACCAACGCTCCCACCGGAATGGCCAGCAGCGCGGGCACGGCCAGCATCAACCCTCGACGCCACTCGACGTCGCGCCAGGTGCTGGCGAAGACCACCAGGCTGACGACGAGACCGAGGATGTTGGACAGGATGATGCCGTCGAAGGGCCCGGCGACGAGCACGAGCAGCGGTGCGCTGACCAGGGCGAAGCCGATGCCCGTCACCCGTTGGGTGACCGCCCCCGCAGCGACGCCGAGGGGCAGCAGGAGCAGCTCAGCCGGCACCGGTCACCGCCACGGCGACCCGTCACACACCCACCGCGAGGTAGCGCACGTCCTGGAACTCCTCGAGCCCGGCTGCGGCGCCCTCGCGCCCGAGCCCGGACTGCTTGACGCCGCCCATGGGGGCGAAGGCCACCGACGGCAGCGCGTTGTTCGCGCCGACGATGCCCACCTCGAGCCGCTCGGCGACCCGCCAGAGCCGGCTCGCGTCACGGGACCAGAAGTAGCCGGCCAGCCCCATCTCAGTGGCGTTGGCCCGGGCGACCGCCTCGTCCTCGGTGCGGAACGAGAACACCGCGGCGGCGGGGCCGAAGACCTCCTCGGTCGCGAGCGCCGCGTCGTCGGGCACGTCCGTGAGGAGGGTCGGCGCGGCATACGTGCCCTCCGCGGGCAGCTCGAAGGTGCGGGTCAGGCGGGTCGCGCCACCCGCCAGGGCCTCGTCGACCATCGTGGTGACCGCGTCGACCCGGGACCGGTCGATGACCGGGCCGAGGTCGGGGCACGGGTCGGCGAGCCCGTCGCCGACCGTCATCGCGTCGACGGCCTTGACCAGGCGCCCGGTGAACTCCTCGAAGACGGACTCGTGCACGACGAACCGGTTGGCGGCGATGCACGACTGGCCGGTGTTGCGGAACTTCGCGAGCAGCGCCCCCTCCACGGCGGCGTCGAGGTCGGCGTCCTCGAACACGATGAAGGCGGCGTCACCGCCGAGCTCGAGCAGGGGGCGCACGACGCGCCGTGACGCGGTCGACATGATCTCCCGTCCCACCTCGGTCGACCCGGTGAAGCTGACCGCCCGCACCGCGTCGTGACCCAGCAGGGCCTGGGTCACCTCGCGCGCCGGGCCGTGCACGAGGTTGAGCACCCCGGCCGGGATCCCGGCGTCGACGAGGCAGCGGACCATCTCGGTGACCGCGAGCGGCGCCTTCTCCGAGACGCGGGCCACGACGGTGCACCCTGCGGCGAGTGCCGGCGCGAGCTTGCGGGCCTGGATCGAGCAGGGGAAGTTCCACGGCGTCAGCGAGGCGACGACCCCGACCGGCCGCCGGATCGTCAGGTGGCGGCGGCCGGCGGCCTCTGGCGGGATGACCTCGCCCTCGGGACGGCGCGCCTGCTCGGCGAACCAGCGGAAGTACTCCGCGGAGAACGCCACCTCGCCCTGCGCCTCGGGCAGCCGCTTGCCCGCCTCGACGGCGAGCAGCCGGGCGATGTCGTCCGCCCGCTCGGTGAGCAGGTCGGCGGCCCGCCGCAGCAGGTCGCCGCGGGTGCGCGCCGGCAGCGCGGCCCAGCCCTCCTGGGCGCGGGCGGCCGCGTCCGCGGCGCGCACGGCGTCCTCGGGCGTGCCCCAGGCACAGTGGCCGGCCACCGTGCCGTCGGCGGGGTTGAGGACCTCGATGGTCTCCTCGGGGCTCTCCCAGCGGCCATTGACCAGGTGCTCGACCAGGGGTGCGGCGGGCGTGCTCATCGTCGATCTCCTTCGTGTGCGGGGTGCGGGCAGGTCAGCGGACCAGCACGTCCGGGCGGCTGCGGCCGCCGACCTGCAGGGACGGCCAGTCGGGGTCGTGCACGAGCACCTCGGGGCCGTCGGCCCGCACCACGGCGGTGTCCTCGACCTTGAGTCCGTCGGCGCTGGGGTTCCAGGCCACGACCGACCCGGGGCAAGCTCGACGTCCGACCCGGCGTGGGCGGGGAACTCGCGCGGCATGAAGCCGGACAGCCCGCCCTGGTGGTGGCGGTGCCACTCATCCGCGGCGAAGCCGTTGTCGGCGTATGCCGCGGTGCCGGCGGCGAACGCGTCGCCGAGCCGGGTGCCGGGCCGGCTGGCGTCGAGGAACGCGCGCTCGACCTCGAGGATGCGGCGGTAGCCGTCGTGGCGGGCCGGGTCGAGGCGTCCGAAGGCGACGACGCGGGTCACGCTGGCGATGAGCCCGTGCCGGCGGGCGCAGCAGACGAGCATCGCCCGGTCCCCGAGGGGGGCGTCCGTGGGGAGCGGGTGGCGATGGACGCCGGGGCGCTCTCCACCGCCGACCATCAGCACCACGGGGTCGAGCCCTGCGGCGAGCAGCTCGGCCGCGAAGGTGCCCGCGGCGGCATACTCGCTCATCCGGGGTGTGAGCTGGAGCGCGGCACGGGTGGCGGCCGCCGCTGCGTCGCGGCCCACCTCGGCAAGGAGCCGCTGCTGCCGGTCGTCGAGGACGCGCCGGAGGGCGGTCAGCGCGGCGGAGACGTCCTTCGCCTGTCCGGTGGGGCGATCGGCGCCCACCGCCGGCCCGGACGGCAGCCGCTCGTCCCGCGGGGTCCACCACGGCACGACGTCCCACTCGACCGGCAGGCCGGCGAGCTCGGTGTCGCGCAGCCGGGGCGCCTCGATGGCGTTGCACACCACGCGCAGGGCCGGGGCCTCACCGCTGAGGTCGACCACCACGTCGAGGCAGGCGCTCTCCAAGGTCTGCGGCACGTGCACCCGGGCCTCGAGCAGCCACGCGAGGGTGGCGGGCTCGCGCAGCACGAGGTGGTCCACGCCGGCGTCGCGCGCCACGCCGGCCAAGGCTGTCAGCCGGCGGACGAGCGCTGCCTTCCGGGTGTCGGCCACGGCTGCGTCAACCATGCCGCACCACACCGCTCACCGGCTGGGTCCCGTCGGTGGTGACGTCCTCACCCCGCACGCGGACCTCGGTCAGGGAGCCGTCGAAGCCCCTCAGTGACACGGCGAGGTCCTGCGGGCCGCCGTAGACGTGGAGCGTCCAGGGCCGGCCGAGCAGGTCGTCGGTGCGCCCCACCGTGTCGTCGACGTCGACGCGGGGAATGACGGCCCCGTCGCGGACGAGCACCGGCATCGCGTCGAGGCCCACCACGGCCTCGCGGTAGCCGGGTCCCTCGTGGACGGTGCCGTCGAGGAGGTCGTGCCAACGACCCTCGGGCACGTAGAAGCGCCGACGGACCGGAGCGGTGCCGTCGTCGAAGACGGGCACCACGAGCAGGTCGGAGCCGACGAGGAACGCGTCGTCGACCGACTGCGCCACACGGTCGTCGGGGAACTCGAGGCCCAGCGGCCGCATCACCGGCCAGCCGGCGGCGGCGGACTCGTGCGCCACCTGCCAGAGGGTCGGCAGCAGCTCGTAGCGCAGGCGGACCCAGCGCCGGGCGGCCGCGAGCGCCTCGTCACCGAAGGCCCACGGCTCACGCGGGCGCAGCCCGTGGGCGCGCATCAGCGGGGAGAGCGCGCCCATCTGCGTCCAGCGGACGTACAGGCCCGGGGTGAGCTCCGGGCCGAAGAACCCCCCGATGTCGTGGCTCCAGAAGCCCGGTGCGCTCACGGCATACGACAGGCCACCGCGGACGGTCGCCTGCATGCCGGCCACCGTCGACTCCGCGTCGCCACCCCACTGGCCGGGGTAGCGCTGGGAGCCGGCCCAGCCGCTCCGACCCCACACGAGCGGGGTGCGGCCGGTGTAGCGGCGGATCGCCTCGCTGACCGCACCGTTGTAGCGCAGCGGGTAGGTGTTGTGGGCGTGCTTGGCCGGGGTGCCGTCGAAGAGGGCGACGTCGTCGGGCAGGGCCTCGCCGAAGTCGGTCTTGAAGACCGCCACGCCGTCGTCGAGGAAGGCCTCGTGCATCCCCTGCCACCAGGCGACCGCGTCAGGGTTGGTGAAGTCGACCAGCGCCCTCATCCGCCCGTCCGGGGTGGGGGTGTTCTGGATGCCCGCGAGGCTGCCGTCGGTGCGGCGCACGAGGAAGCCCTGTCTCCTCGGCCTCGGCAAAACGCGGGCTGGCGGGGTCGAGGTAGGGCAGCTCCCAGACGGACAGCCGCACGCCCTCGGCTGCGAGGGCCTCGACGAACTCGCGGCGGTCGCCGAAGCGCGACTCGTTCCAGATGAAGTCGCAGCTGAGCCGGTCGACGACCAGCCAGTCGGGGTCGCAGTGCAGCACGTCGACGGGCACGGCGTGCTCGTGCATCGTCCGCGCGACCTCGAGCATCTCCTCGCGGGAGTGGTAGCGGCAGCGCCCCATCCAGTAGCCGAACGCCCACAGCGGCGGCACCTCCGGCCGCCCGGTGAGGGCCGTGTATGCCGTGAGCCGCTCCTTGGGCGCACTTCCCCCGATGAGGTAGAGGTCGACGGCGTCGTCGGCAACGTTCAGGCCGAGCACCGACGGACGCGTGTGGCCGACATCGGCCGTGACGACCGCGCCGGTGTTGAGGAACCCGGTGTACCCGGTGGTCGAGTGCCACACCGGGACCGGCTTGTAGGCCAGGCCGGTGCCCGTGCCGCAGGCGTCCTCGCTCCGCAGGGTCAGGCGCTGCCCGTTCTTGACCAGGCGCGAGAACTGCTCACCGAAACCGAGCACGTCCTCGTCGGTGCCGAGCTCGAGGTTCAGCGCGAGGCCGTCGGCGTCGGCGAGGGCCGTGGGGGCCATCATCAGGCCGGCGACCTGCCGGAGCCGGTGGGCCGAGCGCAGCAGCACCGCACCGGTCGAGTCGTCCTCGAGCGTCAGCGTGAAGGGGGCCCGTCCGACGCGCAGCCGCAGCGACCCGCTGCGCACGACGACCTCCTCGACACCCTCCTCGACGGTGATCGGGGCGGGCACCGGGGCAGGGTCGGTGACGATGCCCAGCCAGGTGCCGTCGTCACCGAGCACCCGGTGGCCGGCCGGCGCGAGGGTGACGCGCAGGACGGACGGTGCCGGTGCGGCGACCCGCAGCTCGTAGGCGGTCACGTCGGTCGGGGGCAGCTCGAGGTCGGGCAGGTTCGGCATCTCGACCTCGACGCCCTGCTCGAGCAGCGGCTCGCCGGTCAGCCAGCCCGGCATGACGCCGAGCTGGACGCCGGGCAGCGCGTCGACCGTGAGGACGGCGGCGTCGGTGTCGCTGCGCACTCCCGAGACGCGGCGCAGCAGGAGGGTGTCGGACACGGCGGGCTATCCCTTCACCGAGCCGGCGGTGATGCCGGCCACGAAGTAGCGCTGCAGGAACACGTAGGCGAGCACGATCGGCGCCGAGGCCACCACCACACCGGTGAAGAGCAGCGGGAAGTCGGTCAGGAACTCGCCCTGGAACGACAGCAGCGCCACGGGGAGGGTCTGCTTCGAGGGCTCCTGGATGAACAGCAACGGGTAGAGCAGGTCGTTCCAGTGCATGACGAACAGGAAGATCGCGGTCGCCGCGAGCGAGGGCACGGACAGCGGCAGGACGATCGAGCGGTAGGTCCGCCACGGCCCCGATCCGTCGATCGCCGTGGCTTCGAACATCTCCCGCGGCAACGTCTTGAGGAACCCGGTCATGATGAACACGGCGATCGGCAGGGTCACGACGATGTTGACGAGCACGAGCCCTGCGAGGCTGTTGGTCAGGCCGAGCAGGTCGAAGAGCACGTACTGCGGGATCATGTTCGCCTGGGCGGGCACCGCCATCCCGAGGATGAGGAAGCCGTAGACCAGGCCCCCCTTCCAGCCGGGGATCCGCGAGATGCCGTAGGCGGCCAGGCTGCCGACGAAGAGCGTCAGCGGCACCGAGCAGGCGGTGACGATGGCGCTGTTGCGGAACGCCACCCCGAGGCCTGCCTCACCGAGGACGGTGCGGTAGTTGGTGGTGTCGAGCGAGGACGGCGGGCCGAACGGCGAGGCGAACAGCTCCTGCGTCGTCTTGAAGCTGCCGGCCACCACGACGACTAGCGGGACGAGCACCAGCAGGGCGTAGACGAGGAGCACGGTGCGGCGCGTCAGGGAGTAGGTCATGGCGGTCCTCCTAGGCCGCGCCCTGCGACAGGCGCACGGCCCGTCGCTGGAGCCAGGTGACGAGGGCGATCACGAGCATGAAGACGATCGACTCCGCCGCTGCGTAGCCGAACTCCGAGTTGGCGAAGCCGGCGTAGATGCGGGTGGAGAGGATGTCGAGGGAGGGCTTGGGCGGGTTGCCGCCGAGGCCGAGGATGAGGTCGAAGGCCTTGAAGCTCTGCACCGTCGTGTAGGCGATGACGATCGCCGTCGCCGGAGCGACCATCGGCCAGGTGACGTGCCGGAAGAGCTGCCACCGGGAAGCGCCGTCGACCTCGGCCGACTCGTAGAGCTCGCCGGGGATCTGCTGCAGGCCTGCGACGTAGATGACCATCATCTGGCCGACGTGGAACCACACCTGCGTGGCCGCGACGAAGTAGATGGCCTTGTTGTCGTCGCCGAGGTAGGCGCTCTTGAGGCCGTCGAGCCCGATGGCGCCGAGCACGCCGTTGGCCAGGCCGTAGTTGGGGTCGTAGACGAACTTCCAGATGAAGGCGACCGACACCGAGCTGAGGATCGTGGGGAAGAAGTAGACCGACCGCAGGAACACCGAGGACTTGGTGTTCTTGACGAGGAACACGGCCAGCATGAGCGACAGCAGGGTCTGGAAGACCACCACCACGAGCATGAACTTGATGTTGTTGAACAGGGCGTTGTGGAAGAGGCTGTCGGCGGTGGCGATGGTGGTGAAGTTCGATGCCCCGACGTCGTTGTAGTCGGCGCTGAAGCCGTCCCAGTCCGTGACGGCGTAGCGCACCGCCTCGACCGTCGGGATGGCGAAGAACACGACGTAGAGCGCCAGCGCCGGCAACGGGAAGAGGAACAGCGCCGGGTGCGGCCGGTTCACCCGGGCCGGGCGACGGGCCCCGAAGCCGATGCGGGCCCGCGGGGTCCTGGCCGTCTCGACGGACTGGTCCGCGGTGCGGCTCCGCTGCGACGTGAGGGTCATGACCGCCTCCGCTGGTCGACGACCCGCTGCGCGGCCTCCGCCGCCTGCTCCGGGGCCTTGCCGCCGAGCACCTCGGTGCACGCGTTCTCGACGGCCGCGCGCAGGTCGAGATCGTTGAACAGGAATCGGGGCGCGAGCAGGGTGTTCCTGGTCAGCCAGGGCTCGGTGGCCTTGAGGTCCGGGTTGGTGTACTCCACGCCCGTGAGGGTGAGGTGCTGGCCGGTGCCGTTGGCGTAGACCGACGCGACCTCGGGGTCCGAGAGGTACTCGAGGAGCTTCAGCGCCGCCTCCTGCTTCTTCGAGGCGGCGTTCACGCCGAGGATGAACGTCGCGTTGTGGATGCCGACGTACTTCACCTTGTCCTTCGACACGGTGATGGGGGCGATGAGGTCGATGGGGAACTTCGCCCCGAGCTTGCGCACCGGCGCCATGTGGAACGAGCCGGTCGCCAGCATCGCCGCCTTGCCGGTGGCGAACATCTGCTGCAGCGGCTCCGACGAGGTGCCGGTGGCCTTCGGCTCGACGAAGGGCCGCAGCTGCGCGTACTGCTTCAGGGTGGTCAGGAACCAGTCGTCGGTGACCTTGGCCTTGCCCGACTCGATGTCGGCGCAGCTGGTGTCGCTCGGCTGGTTGTTCATGACCATCGAGTTGAAGAGCTGACCGGCGTTGGCGGGCTCGCCGCCCGGCCAGGCCAGGGGGACGACCCCGCGGCCCTTGAGCTTCTCGCACAGGGCGAGGAAGCCGTCCCAGTCCTGCGGGACCTCACTGGCGCCGGCCTTCTCGAACAGGTCGACGTTGAAGATCGGCATGTTGAACACGAGCTGGTAGGGCAGGCCGAGCTGGCGCCCGTTGGCGTCCTTGCCGCCCCTCGCCATCTTGGGCAGGTAGCTGTCGGCGAAGGTCTGGGCGCTCAGGTCGAGGAAGAGGCCCGCCTTGGCCATGTCGACGAACTGCGCACCGCGGAAGGCGGTGAAGGCGTCACCGATGGCGCCGCCCTTGATCTTCTGCAGCGCGGTGCTCTGGTAGTCGTTCGAGGGCGAGATGTCCTGGCGGACGGTCGTGCCGGGGTTGGCCTTGGAGAAGCCGGCGATGATCTTGTCGAAGACGGCCTTGTCCTCGGCCCGCCAGTGGGCGAACGACAGGTCGCCGGACACCTTTCCGGTGCCGATGGGAGCCGGCGCCGTGGCCTGGCTGGCCGGGCCGCGGGACCCGCCCCTGACCGTGCCAGGGCCGGCGCAGGCCGCCGCAGCGGCTCCCGCGCCGAGGATGGCGGCGCCGCGCAGGATCTGGCGCCGGCCGAAGACTGCTCTGCTCTGCTCTGGTGTCATGTGCGCTCCTTTGCGTCACGAACCTGCCGGGAGTGGGCAGGTCACCACTCGACGACGGGTATGCCGAGCTGGTCGGCGGCGGTGCGAAGTGCCGGCCGGACGTCCGTCCAGGCGAGGACGGTGTGGTGGGGGAAGCCGCCGGTGACCAGCCCCTGCACGAACGCCGCGGCGTCGGTGTCGAGGCGCACGGCGGCGGTGTTGCCCTGGAACCGGTTGGGCTCCGGGACGGACTCGCCCGAGGCGATGAGCAGCCGCAGGCCGCCCGTGCCGGGCTCCTCGGTGAGCCGGGCCATCACGACCGGGCCGGTCTTGAGGGGGAAGTTGCCCGCGACACCGATCTTGCGGTTGCAGTGCACGGACTGCGTCGCCTCGGCAGGGTCGGCCGCGAGCGCGGTGGCCGCGGCGCCGCAGTGCCACAGGCGCACGAGGTTTGCCTCGCTGTCGAGGTCCACGGTGTCGACGAGGTACGTCGTGCCGGCACCGAGGGCTTCGAGCAGCATCATCGTGACGGCGCCGTAGACGTCCCGCTCGCACGCGGTCGGCGTCCCGGCGTCGGCCAGTCGCGAGAGCGAGGAGCAGGGGCACACCCCCAGCGAGGTGGGGAACTCCGGCCAGCAGCGGATCGCCATCCCGGACAGGTCGGCATCGTCGCGCCAGGACCGCATGGCGGAGGTCACGCAGGCCGACAACCCCGCCTGGTCCTGGTCGACGTCGGCCAGGCTCGGCTGCGCAGCGAGGGCGGAGGCCCGCTCGGCGTCGCGCTCGGGCTCGGGCACCGAGGCGACCTTGCCGAACATGTCGTCGACCGAGATCTGCTCGACCTCGATGCCGAGCAGCTTCTCGAGCAGGGCGCCGTCGTACTGGCTGGGGGTGAAGCCGGGCGGCGCCTCACCGACGAGACCGAGTCGGCGGCCCCGGAGCGTGGCCAGCGCGGCTTCCACGTGCTGGGCCTCGGCACGGTCGCGCTGGACGGTGGGGAGGGCGGGCACCTCGGGGAGGTCTCCCTCGAGGGCTCGCGCGAGGGCCTCACGGACGGCCGGCTCGCCCGGGTCGCCGTGGAGGAGCCGGGGCGTGCGTCCCGCGTGGACCACCAGGGCGTGGCCGAAGAGGTTGGCACCGCACATGCTGTTGAGCCACAGCCGGTCGCCGACCGGGCCCGGCTCACGGAAGGACCAGAGCAGCACGGGCTGGTCCAGCTCGCTGTAGAGCCGCAGCGCCGGGCTGGCATCGGAGAAGGAGGCACACACGTTGACCACCAGGTCGGCCTCGTCCAGCGGCAGCGCAGCCGCGGCATCGAGGTCCTCCGGCGTCATGACGAGGTCGGCGGGTCCGGTCACCTCGGCGCCGAGCTCCGTCAGCAGTGCCCGCGCCTCCACGGCACGCTCACGCGCGACATCGACGGCGAAGGTCGGGCGGGCGGTGGGCACGACCACCACCCGGGGTCGGTGGGCGGTCATCGCGCCACCCCCGCGTCGACGACCTCGGCCAGACGCTGCAGCCGGGGGACGGAGACCTCGCGGAGGTCGCGCTCGACGTCGTCGCTGCCGATGACCGAGGCCCACACCGCCCGACCGGCGAGGAAGCCGGAGGCGCCCTCGGCACAGGCGAGCTCCACGGCCCGCGGGAAGAGCTCGGCCGGCACGCCGGAGGAGAGCACGACCCACGGCGACGACACCGCGTCGGTGATCTGGGCGCAGCGGCGGCGGATCTCCGCCTCGTCGCCCTGCCCCTTCAACGGCACCTCCGCCTTGTACAGGTCGGCGCCGAGGTCGCCGAGCTCGCGGGCCGCCTCGATGACGCACGCGTCCCAGTCCCAGTCGCGGCCGTCACGCGGGGCCTTGGCGACCGGCTCGATGATGCTGACCAGTCCGGCGTCACGGCAGCGCGCGACGAACCGCCGCACCATGTCGACGCGCACGGCCGGGTCGCCGTCAGGGCGGTGGATGACGAGCAGCTTCATCGCGACGGCGCCCTGCTCGCGCACCTGCGCCGGGTCGACCGCCTCGTCGATGACGACGTCGGTCACGAACTCGCCGTTGCCCTCGATGAAGTGGTCGGCGGCGGCGATGAGCCCACAGGAGGGGTCGACCGCGTCAGCCTCGACCACGGCGTCGAAGGCGAACTGCTTGTCGACAAGGACGGCCGAGGCGTACGGAGTGAGGATGCGGGTGGCGGCCACCTTGAAGCGGCGCAGCTGCTCGTCGGTCACCGGGGTGTCCTGGTGCTCGGCGAACATCGCACGCATGGCCTCGCGCTGGTCGACGGCGAGCATGGCGAACCCGCCGCTCGGTCTTGCCAGACGCGCCAGTCCAGTCGTGGCGGGCGCGGGGGTGCTGCTGGTCACGGTTGTCTCCTTGGCTTGGCGTGCGTCGTCAGGTCAGGCGTCAGGTCAGGCGTCGTCAGGTCAGGGGCGCCGGGGTGCCCACGAGGGCCTCGACGCGCTCATGGGAGGGGATGGCCGATCGGCCGTCGAGCCCCTGGCAGGACAGGGCGGCCGTCGTGTTGGCGTAGCGGAGGGCGGCCTCGAGGCCGAACCCGCGGACATGGGCGGCGAGCAGCGCGCCGTGGAAGACGTCTCCGGCTCCCAACGTGCTCACCACGTCGACGGCGACGCCGGGGGCGTGGACCCGTTCCCCGGAGGCGTCGGCGCCGTAGGAGCCGCGGCCGCCGTCGGTGGCCACGACCCGCCGGGCACCCTCGTCCAGTGCCGCCGAGAGCAGCGCCGCGGGCTCGAGTGGTCCGTGCGCCGCACGCAGTGCCTCGATGGAGGGGGCGTAGAGGTCGACGCCGCGGGGGGTGAACCCCTCGACGTGGTAGCCGAGGTCCACCGACAGGCGGGGGCCGGTGGCGGTGACCGCGGCGCGGACAGGCCCCCAGCCGACGTGGTCGGTGTGGACCCAGTCGGCGCCCTGCACGGCGGACGCGACGGCGGACGGGTCGAGTGCCGGGCCGGGCCGGGCGCAGATGGCTCGGGTGCCGCGACCGTGGTCGACGACGATGACGCTGGCGCCCGAGCGGGTGCCCCGCGCCACGGTCACCCCGGAGACGTCGACGCCCTCCTCCTCGAGCCCCTCGACGATGCGGCGACCGTCGGTGTCGTCGCCCACGGTGCCGACGAAGGCGGCGGGGACCCCGAGTCGGGCTGCGGCGACCGCGGCCGTCGCGGCGGGGCCACCGCCGGCGAACACCAGCTCGTCGGCGACGACCCGCTCGTCGGGGTGGGGGAAGGCCGGAACGAGGGCGATGGAGTCGACGGTCGCCGCTCCGACGAAGAGCACCTTCGGCTGGCCGTGGCCCATTGACATCTCCTTCGACGTCCTGCTGAGTGGTTGTGACTACACTAACGACGGATGTTGGAAAGTCAACACTTGATGTGAACTATCCTCCGACAAGGCACGATGACAGTGGCGGCGACAGAAGCGGCCCGGCGTGGCAGGGGCAAAGGAGCAGGCGTGGGACAGGAAGCGATGCGCTACGACAGCGCACCGGCACGGCGGCGCATGATCATGGAGGCGCTGCGTGAGGCCGGGTTCATCTCGGTCACCGACCTGACGCACCGGCTCGGCGTCTCGGACATGACGATCCGACGCGACCTGCGCAAGCTCGAGCAGCACGGTGAGGTCCGGGTGGTGCACGGCGGCGTGAGTGCCCTGCACGGCTCCCTGCAGAACCCCGCCTTCGTCAGCCGCGCGAACATCGACGCCGACGCGAAGAAGGCGATCGCCGACACCGCCAAGGCCCTCATCGGCCCGACCGACACCATCGCGGTCGACGCCGGCACCACGGCATACGCGCTGGCACAGGCGATCCCCGAGGACTTCCGGGGCACCGTGGTGACCCACTCCGTCCCCGTCATCCAGCTCATGCTCAACCGCGGGCTCGGCCGGGTGGTCGGCCTGGGTGGGGAGCTCCTGGTGGAGAGCCAGGCGTTCGCGGGACAGATGACCGTCGAGGCCGCGTCCGGCCTGCGTGTCCGCACCCTCTTCCTCGGGGCGGCCGCGGTGGACACGCGGGGGGTCTACGTGGCCACTGACACCGAGCGCCCCACCAAGCTGGCGCTCATGGACATCGCCGACGAGGTGGTGCTCCTGGCCGACCACGGGAAGTTCGCCAGCTCGGCACCCGTGCTCCTGTGCTCGCACGAGCGGGTGGACACCCTCGTCACCGACGTCGCTCCACCGAGTGCCATCAGCCGGCACCTGGAGAAGACGGGCACCGCGGTCGTCGTGGCCGGCGACCGCCAGCGCCGCAACGCGTAATCCCGCCCCGCAACGCGTAGTCCCTGCCGGACCATCCCTTGACACGAGTCCCTGGTTCCCCCAACCATGCTCCGAGGTGACACGTGTCACCAATCACCTCAACGGGGAGGGGCCTCCATGCCTCAGCACGTCCAGCGACTCCTGCGCGCCCTGGTTCCACGGCGTCCGTCCGACCGCGGCGCCGTGCGCGGGCGCGGCGCCTTTCGCGGGCGCGGCCTCGCCCTGGTGGCGGTGCTCGCGACGGCCGCGGCCACGACGACGACCGGCGCGGCCACCGCCGCACCGTCATCCGCGCCCGGCCTCGGCGCCCCTGACCTCGGCACCTCGGTGACCGTCTTCGACCCGAGCATGCCGGTTGCCCAGATCCAGGCTGAGCTCGACAAGGCCTGGGCCAAAGCAGGTCGACAACGAGATGGGCAGCGCCCGCTACGCGTTCCTGTTCAAGCCCGGCACCTACGGGACCGAGGCGAACCCGCTGCAGGTCAAGGTCGGTTACTACACCGAGATCGCCGGCCTGGGGGCATCCCCGACCGACGTCACGATCAACGGCAAGGTCGAGGTCTACAACCGCTGCCTCGCCGACGGCGGCACCAGCAACTGCATCGCGCTCAACAACTTCTGGCGGACCCTGTCGAACCTGTCGCTGCGCGTCAACGGCGCCGGCCAGGACGGGTGCCGCGCCTCGGCCGAGTTCTGGGCCGTCTCCCAGGCGGTCTCCATGCGCCGGCTCGACATCAGCGGGGCGAACCTCTCCCTGATGGACTACTGCACCGCCGGTCCGCAGTACGCCAGCGGCGGCTTCATCGCCGACTCCCGGCTGCCGTTCGTCATCAACGGCTCGCAGCAGCAGTGGCTGACCCGCAACAGCGAGATCGGCGGGTGGAGCAACGCGGTGTGGAACGCCGCCTTCGCCGGCGTCGTCGGCGCGCCGTCGGAGGCAGGCTTCCCCGACCCCGCCTACACCACGCTGGACCAGACACCTGTGAGCCGGGAGAAGCCGTTCCTCTTCGTGGACGACCAGGACCGGTATGCCGTGCGGGTGCCCGCCGCGCAGCGCAACAG
Organism: uncultured Actinomycetota bacterium; assembly: GCA_963730585.1. GTDB lineage: Bacteria > Actinomycetota > Actinomycetes > Actinomycetales > Dermatophilaceae > Pedococcus_A. The sequence goes on from CAVSSL010000010.1 coordinate 169,346, forward strand.
CCGGGGCGTCACCTGGGCCGACGGCCTGACCGCGGGGCGCACGATTCCCCTGAGCGAGTTCTTCGTCGCCCGGCCCGGCACCTCGGTGCAGGAGATCAACAACCACCTCGCGCAGGGCCGGCACCTGCTGCTCACCCCCGGTGTCTACGACGTCGACCGGACCATCGAGGTGAAGCGTCCCGACACCGTCGTGCTGGGCCTCGGCCACGCGACGCTCACCGCGGTCGGCGGCGCGGTGCCCCTCGAGGTCAAGGACGTGCCGGGAGTCGTCGTCGCCGGCGTCACGGTCGACGCGGGCACGGTGGAGTCGCCGGCCCTGCTGCGCATCGGCTCCAAGAACGGCGACAACGGGGCGTCGAAGGACGCGGCCTCGAACCCGACCACCCTCTCCGACGTCTACTTCCGCGTCGGAGGGCCACACGTCGGCAAGACGGACCTCGCGCTCGAGGTCAACAGCGACGACGTCCTCATCGACCACACGTGGGTGTGGCGGGCCGACCACGGCACGGAGGGCTTCACCGAGGGGGTCAACGGGGACACCGACCGCTGGCGGACCAACATCGGGCGCACCGGTGTGGTCGTCAACGGTGACGACGTGACGGCGACCGGCCTCTTCGTCGAACACTTCCAGCAGCACAACGTCATCTGGAACGGGGAGCGGGGCACCACCGTGTTCTTCCAGAACGAGCTGCCCTACGACCCGCCGACCCAGGCGGACTGGACCCACGACGGCGTCCAGGGCTGGGCGGCATACAAGGTCGCGGACGACGTCAAGAAGCACCGCCTGTATGCCGGTGGGGCCTACGTCTTCAACCAGAACAACCCCTCGATCCACACCGAGAACGGTTTCGAGGTCCCGCAGACCCCGGGCGTCGCCCTGCACCACATCCTCACGGTCAACCTGGGCGCCGGCACCATCGACCACGTCGTGAACGGTGTGGGTGGCCCGGCCGACACGACCCGGGTGGGTGCGCCGGTCTACGTCGTGGACTACCCGGCGCCGTAGCCGCGGACGAGGTGGGTCGGGACGCTTTACGCGACCCGGCCCACCTTTCGCGTTTCGACGGGGCTAGACCGACTCGCGGACGATCACGTCGAGCAGGTCGCCCAACGGGGGTGGTGGAACGGCGCTGCCACCCTCGAGCCCGGCCACGACCACCGCGGCGAGGTGGCGGGCCTGCAGCTCCAGGGACTGCGAGACGGTGGTGAGCGGCGGGACGGTGAACTGGGCGGCCGGCACGTCGTCGACGCCGATCACCGCCACGTCGTCCGGGACACGGAGGCGCTCTGCCCGCAGACCCGCGAGGACCGCGATGGCCACGTCGTCGTTGTAGGCGGCGACCGCGCTGACGTGGGGGCTGTGCCGACGCCAGCTGCGGACGGCAGTGACGGCCGAGTCCACGGTGAGGTCGACCAGCTCCACGACAGGCGCCGGCAGGCCGGCCTCGGCACACTCCGCCCGTGCGCCCTCCAGCCGCAGCTCGACGAACTCCCGGACCCGCGGGTCGGTCCCGGCGGCGTACCCGATGACGCGGTGGCCCGACCGGTGGAGGTGTCTGACCTGAAGGCGCCCGATGTTGCGCTGGGACGCCGAGAAGGCCCCGGCCGCATCCGGTTCGTCGTCGACGAGGGTGCCCAGGACCTGGACCCCGGCGCGGCGCATGGACTCGCGGTCCGCCTGCGTGAACGCGGTGAAGCCGACAACGGCCCGCGGGGTCACGGCACGCCACAGGTCACTGAGCGGTCGGCCGCCTCGCACGTGGTGCACGAGCAGGGTGAGCCCACGCTCGGCCAGCTCCCCGGCCAGGTGGTCGAGCAGGGTGTCGACCGCCGGTCCCAGCGGCCAGTCGGGCAGGACGTAGAGCACCAGGTCGCTGCGCCCGGTGCGCAGGGCGCGGGCCGCCGCCGACGGTGTGTAGCCCAGGCGCTCGGCCGAGGCGCGCACCCGGGCCCTCGTCTCCTCCGAGATCGCCGCGCCGGGGGTGTCGTTGAGGACATAGCTGACCGTCGTCCGTGAGACGCCGCTGTCGCGCGCGACGTCTGCGCTGGTGACGTTGCGCAACCGATCTCCTCGACGCAAGGGGACTACTTCTCCGGGCAGCGTACTGACAGAGCCTGCTGGCGGAGCCCTCACTCTCGTCGACGAGGCTTCGGATCCCCGGTCCGGGTGCGCAAGGGGGGAGCCGTCGCGGCTCGTTCCTCGCCGCTCCTCCCAAATCCCGCGTGCCTCGATAGAACGAAGAAGGACCCCGCCGATAAAGCGTGTGCGGGGTCCTTCTTCGTTTCGGTGCGCAAGGGGGGATTTGAACCCCCACGCCCATAAGGACACTGCCACCTGAAGACAGCGCGTCTGCCGTTCCGCCACTTGCGCGTGGACGCCCCATTGTGGGGCAAGGCGGCTCCGAACACCAAACCGGCATGAAGCACCCCGTCGACGGCCGCTCGCCGATAGCACAATCCCCAGTTCCGGCCGTTACCATCGGTCCGTCCGCCAGCGAAGGGAGGCCGAGCAGTGGGTCTGTTCGACCGGGTCGAGCAACGCCTCGAGCGTGCCGTCAACGGTGCCTTCGCGCGCGCGTTCAAGTCCGAGGTGCAGCCGGTCGAGATCGCGAGCGCGATCCGCCGTGCCATGGACGACCGCGCCGCCGTGGTCGGCCACGGCCGGACCTTCGTGCCGAACCTGTACACCGTCGAGCTGAGCGAGACCGACTACGAGCGGCTCTCCGCCTACGACGAGGAGCTCGAGAAGGAGCTGATCGCCGCGGCCCAGGAGCACGCCGAGTCGCAGCGCTACCAGCCCGGCGGCCCGTTGCAGGTCCTCTTCTCCCCGGCCGACGACCTCGAGACCGGCGTCTTCCGCCTCCGCACGTCGACCGCCCGGCACACGGGCAGCACCGGCGTCAGCCGGACGGTCGCCCCGCAGGCGCCGGTGGAGGCGCCCCCGGAGCCGGCCCCGCGGCATACCCCTCCGGCCGACGACGGGCTCGAGGCCACGCAGCTCCAGGCGCCCGCGGCGCCGCAGCCGCCGCGGCGGGTCAACCCGGCGGACCGCCCGTGGCTCGACGTCGACGGCGAGCGCTACCCACTCATGGGCGCCATCACCGTGCTCGGCCGCGACGACACCGCCGACATCGTGCTCGACGACCCGGGCATCTCCCGCCGCCACAGCGAGGTCCGGGTCACCACCGACGGGCCGCACCTCGTCGCGAGCATCCGCGACCTGAACTCGACGAACGGCACGTTCGTCAACAGCGAGCGCATCAGCAGCCAACGCCTGGCGGACGGGGACCGGATCACCGTCGGGCGCACCACAGTCACCTACCGCGCCGGTCGGCGGTGATCGCCCCGCATGAGTGAACTCACCCTCACGATCATCCGCCTGGGTCTTCTCATCCTCCTGTGGGTCTTCGTCTTCAGCGTCGTCGGCGTGCTCCGGGGCGACCTCTACGGCACCCGGGTCGTCAGCCGCCTGCCCGGGCGCCGCTCCGGCGACCGCGCCGCCAAGCCGGCGAAGCCGAAGCCCGCGCCCCAGAAGAAGCAGCGCCGCGGCAGCCGACTGCCCCACTCCCTGACCGTCACCGAGGGCCCGCTGGCCGGCACCAGCCTGCGCCTGCGCGAGTCCGGCACGCTGATCGGGCGCAACCCCGAGTGCGCGCTCGTGCTCGATGACGACTTCGCCTCCGGCCGGCACGCCCGCATCTTCGAGCGCGACGGCCAGTGGTTCGTCGAGGACCTCGGTTCCACCAACGGCACGTTCCTGGGCTCCCAGCGCCTGAGCGCGCCGGTCCCGGTCGAGGTCGGCAGCGTCCTGCGCGTCGGCAAGACCGTGGTCGAGCTCAGGAACTGACGAGGCGACGCCCATGAAGATCGCGCTCGACTACGCTGCCCGCTCCGACGTGGGGCTGGTCCGCTCGGAGAACCAGGACTCCGGGTATGCCGGCCCGCACCTCCTCGTCGTCGCCGACGGCATGGGGGGCCACGCCGGCGGCGACATCGCCAGCTCCATCGCCATCGGCCGGATGGTGTCCCTCGACGGCGAGAGCCACGGCGGCGACGACGTCACCGACCACCTCGTGCACACGCTGGCCGCGGCCAACGCCGAGATCCAGTCGCAGGTGGAGCACAGCCCCGAGCTGCAGGGCATGGGCACCACCGTCACGGCCCTGCTGCGCGCCGGCAACAAGGTGGCCCTCGCCCACATCGGCGACTCCCGCGCCTACCTGCTGCGCGGCGGCACCTTCTCGCAGATCACCCACGACCACTCCTTCGTGCAGTCGCTCGTCGACGACGGCCGCATCACCGAGGAGGAGGCCGACAGCCACCCGCAGCGCTCCCTCGTCACCCGGGTCCTGACCGGCGCCCACGACGACGAGCCAGACCTCATGGTCCGCGAGGTGCGCCCGGGCGACCGCTTCCTGCTGTGCTCCGACGGCCTCTCCGGCTTCGTCGCGCGCGACACCATCGAGGAGGTGCTGTCGTCCGGCCAGCCCGTCGGCCCGACCGCCGACCGCCTCGTCGAGCTCGCCATGCGGGCCGGTGCCCCCGACAACGTCACCGTCGTGGTGGCCGACGTCGTCGACCTCGACAGCGGCTCGGCCCCCTCCACCGTGCCCCAGGTCGTCGGCGCCGCGGCGCAGCGCACCAAGAACAAGGGCACCCGGCCGGTGCCGGCGACCCCCGCAGCCAAGGCCGCCGCCCTCTCCCGCGAGGCGACCGGTGCCACCGACGACGACGAGGTCACCCTCGCCGAGGAGACCCCCCGCTCGGGCCCCGCGAAGTGGCTTCGTCGCGCGCTGACGGTCCTGCTCGTGCTCGTCGTCGTCGGCGGCGGCGCGTATGCCGGGTGGTACTGGGTGCAGCGCCAGTTCTACGTGGGCGTGGAGGACGGCCAGGTCGCCATCTTCCGCGGCGTCTCCCAGGACCTCGGGCCGATCCGCCTCAGCTCGGTCGAGCGGCTGTCGTCGATCTCCACCGAGGACCTCCCCGACTTCTACCGCACCCAGGTCCAGAACACGATCACCACGAGCACCCTCGCCGACGCCGAGGAGCGCGTCGACCGGCTCCGCGAGGAGGCGGTCCGCTGCGTCTCGCGCAAGGCGTCCGGTGGCACGTGCGGCGTCGGCGAGACCGCGTCCCCGACCCCGAGCCCGACCACCAGCCCCGCCACGACGCCAGCGACCAGCCCGACCACCCCGGGCAGCCCGACCAGCACCGTGACGTCGACACCATGACGACCGTCTCCTCGCTTCCCCCGCGCAAGGGCCGCAACGTCGAGCTGGCCCTCCTGCTGCTGGCCGTCGGCATCGTCGTGCTGGCCTACCTCAACGTCGGCCTGGCCACCCAGGGCAGCTTCCCGCCCGGGCTGCTCGCCCATGGCACCGGCCTGCTGGTCATCACCCTGGCCTTCCACCTGCTCCTGCGCTGGCGCGCGTCCTACGCCGACCCGCTGCTGCTCCCGATCGTGACGCTCCTCAACGGGCTCGGGCTGGTGATGATCCACCGGCTCGACATCGCCGCCGGCAAGGACGTGGCCGAGGGCCTGGCGCTCAAGCAGCTCACCTGGAGCGCCCTCGCCGTGGCCATCGCGGCCGCGGTGCTCTTCTTCCTCAAGGACCACCGCACGCTGCGGCGCTACACGTTCACCGCGGCCGCGGTCGGCTTCGGGCTGCTCCTCCTGCCGCTCGTGCCCGGCCTCGGCCGGCAGGTCTACGGCTCGCGGATCTGGATCGGGCTGGGCCCGTTCTCCTTCCAGCCCGGTGAGATCGCCAAGATCGTGCTGGCCGTCTTCTTCGCCGGCTACCTCGTGCAGACCCGCGACGTGCTCTCCCTCGCGGGACGCAAGGTGCTCGGGTTCACCCTGCCCCGCGCCCGCGACCTCGGCCCGATCCTGGTCGCCTGGGTGGCCAGCCTCGGCGTGCTGATCTTCGAGAAGGACCTCGGCTCCTCGCTGCTGTTCTTCGGCCTCTTCGTCGCCATGCTCTACGTCGCGACCGAGCGGACCTCGTGGATCGCCATCGGCCTGCTCCTCTTCAGCGGCGGCGCCTACGTCGCCTACCTGCTCTTCGGCCACGTGCAGCAGCGCGTGCTGCTGTGGCTGCACACCTTCTCGCCCGAGGCGCTGGCGGTCTCCGACCAGCTGGCCCGGGGCCTGATGGGCATGGCCAACGGCGGCCTGCTCGGCGCCGGGCTCGGCCGCGGCCGACCCGACCTGACCTACTTCGCCGAGTCCGACTTCATCGTCCCCAGCTTCGGCGAGGAGATCGGCCTGTTCGGCGTCTTCGCGCTGTTCATGCTCTACCTCCTGCTCGTCGAGCGGGGCATGCGCACGGCGCTCGGCGTGCGCGACGGCTTCGGCAAGCTGCTGGCCGCCGGCCTGTCCTTCTCGGTGGCGCTGCAGTGCTTCGTCGTCGTCGGTGGCGTCACCCGCGTCATCCCGCTGACCGGCCTGACCATGCCGTTCCTGTCCTACGGCGGTTCCTCGCTGCTCGCGAACTGGTCGCTGGTCGCCCTGCTGCTGCGCATCAGCGACCACGCCCGCCGCCCGCTGCCCGAGGTGGAGCTGCCCGGCGCCCGCGAGGCCGAGGCGACCGAGGTGGTGAAGATCCGGTGAACGCCCCCATCCGCCGCCTGTCGACCGTCGTCGCGATGCTGTTCATGATCCTGCTGATCTCCTCCACCTGGATCCAGTTCGTCCAGGCCAAGGAGCTGCAGGAGCGCCCTGACAACCGGCGCACCCTGCTCGCCACCTACGCCCGCGAGCGCGGCCAGATCCTCGTCGACGGCACACCGGTGGCCCTGTCGAAGCCGAGCAACGACGAGCTGAAGTGGTTGCGCACCTACCCGCAGGCCCGTCAGTACCCCCACGTCACGGGCTACTACTCCTTCATCTACGGCCCCGGCGGGGGCCTGGAAGCCAGCGAGAACGCGCTGCTCTCCGGCCAGTCGGACAAGCTCTTCTACCGCCGGGTCTCCGACATGCTGACCGGCCGCAAGGCCGCCGGCGCCAGCCTCGAGCTCACCATCGACCCCCAGGCGCAGGAGGCGGCCGACAAGGCCCTCGGCGACCAGCGGGGCGCCGTCGTGGCCCTCGACCCCAGGACCGGGGCGATCCTGGCCATGGTCAGCCACCCCGACTACGACCCCGGCTCGCTCACCAGCCACGACAGCAAGAAGGTCGTGGCCTCCTGGAAGAAGCTCAACGCCGACCCGACCCGACCCCTGGTCAACCGCGCCATCGGCGGCAACCTCTACCCGCCGGGCTCGACCTTCAAGATCGTCACCGCGGCCGCCGCCCTCTCCTCCGGCAAGTACACCGAGGAGACCAAGATCCCCGGCCCGGCCGTCCTGGACCTGCCCCAGACCAGCGCCGACCTGCCCAACAGCAACAAGCAGTCCTGCGGCCCGGACGACAAGACCACCCTGAAGCACGCGCTCGAGATCTCGTGCAACACCGCCTTCGGGTGGCTGGGCATGCAGCTCGGGGCCGACGAGCTCCGCTCCCAGGCGGCCAAGTTCGGCGTCGGGGACAGCCTGTCGATCCCGATGCGGGTGACGCCCAGCAGCATCCCCGCCGAGCTCGACAAGCCGCAGCTGGCCCAGTCGGCGATCGGGCAGTACGACGTCCGCGTGACGCCGCTGCAGGTCGCCATGATCTCCTCCGCTGTCGCCAACCGCGGCATCGTGATGAAGCCCTACATGGTCAAGAGCGTCCTGAGCTCTGACCTCGACACAATCGAAGAGACGACGCCCTCGCAGCTGTCCCAGGCCATCTCGGCTGACGATGCCAGTGCGCTCACCCGGATGATGGAGGCAGTTGTGCAGAGCGGATCGGGCCAGGCGGCCCAGATCGGCGGCGTGAGCGTGGCCGGCAAGACCGGCACCGCCCAGCACACCAAGGGTGCAGCGCCGCACGCGTGGTTCACCGGGTTCGCCCCCGCCGACGACCCCCAGGTCGCTGTGGCCGTGGTGGTCGAGGACGGCGGCACCGCCGGCAACGAGGCGGCGGGCGGCCGGGTGGCCGCCCCGATCGCCAAGGCCGTCATGGAGGCGGTGATGCAGAAGTGAACTACGAACCCGGACTCCTGGTGGCCGACCGCTACCGACTCGAGGAGATCATCGCCACCGGCGGGATGGGACAGGTCTGGCGGGCGACCGACGAGACCCTCGAGCGCCCCGTCGCCGTGAAGGTGCTGCGCCCCGACACAGCGAGCGAGGAGGGCTTCCTCGAGCGGTTCCGCGCCGAGGCCAAGCACAGTGCCGGCCTCCAGCACCCGAACATCGCCACGGTGCACGACTTCGGCGAAGGCGCCCACTCGGCATACCTCGTCATGGAGCTGATCGACGGTCTGCCCCTGTCGGAGGTGATCAAGGAGCGCGCCCCGCTGCCGGCGGAGGAGGTCACCGAGATCCTCTACCAGGCGGCCCTCGCGCTGAACGCCGCCCACGAGGCGGGCGTGGTCCACCGCGACGTCAAGCCGGCCAACATCGTGGTCGACGAGCACGGCTACGCGCGGCTCACCGACTTCGGCATCTCGCGGGCCATCGCGGGCGCCCAGCTCACCCAGACCGGCGAGGTGCTCGGCACGCCCCACTACCTCGCCCCCGAGCAGGCGCAGGGGCAGCCGGCCGGCCCGGCGAGCGACCTCTACGCCCTCGCGGTCGTCGGGTACGAGCTGATCACGGGCAACCGGCCGTTCGCGGGCGACTCGATGATCACCACCGCGCTGGCCCACGTCAGCCAGCCGGCCCCGCCGCTGCCCGACGACGTCCCCGAGCCGCTGCGCACGACCGTCATGGCCGGACTGGCCAAGGACCCGGCCCAGCGCCCGGCCAGTGGCGAGGCGATGGCCGAGGCGCTGCACCTGCCCGTCGGCACCGTGCCGGAGGAGCTCGTCGCCGGCGCCGAGTCGGCGGTGGCCCCGGTCGTCGGTGGCGCCGGGCTGCTCACTCCCGACCCGTCCGTGCCGACCGGCGCGATGGCGCTGCCGCCGCACACGCCACCCGCCCCCGCGAACGTCACGACCCCGACGGCGTCGAGCGCGATCCGCCGCTGGCTGGTCCCGGGCGCGGCGGCGTTGGCTGCCGTGGTGCTCATCGTCGTCATGGCGGTGTCCACCTCGGGTCGCGACGGTGCCCTCATGCCCCACCAGCAGCTCCACACCACGCTGGCCGCCGACCAGGACCTGCCCGCGACGGCTCCCAGCACCACGACGACGCTTGACGGAGGCAACACGCAGTGACCGCGACACCGCAGCTTCTCGGTGGCCGCTACGAGGTGGGTGAGCTGCTCGGGCGTGGCGGCATGGCTGAGGTGCACCTCGGCCACGACACGCGCCTCTCCCGCCCCGTGGCCATCAAGATGCTGCGGTCCGACCTCGCGCGCGACCCCTCCTTCCTCGTGCGGTTCCGCCGCGAGGCGCAGTCGGCCGCTGGGCTGAACCACGCCTCGATCGTCGCCGTCTACGACTCCGGCGAGGACCACGCCATCGAGTCCGGCGGCTCCCGGCTGTCCATCCCGTACATCGTCATGGAGTACGTCGAGGGCCAGACCCTGCGGGAGCTGCTGAACGACCGGTCTCCGCTGGAGCCGGCCGAGGCGGCCCGGATCACCGAGGGCGTCCTCGAGGCCCTCGCCTACAGCCACCGCATGGGCATCGTGCACCGCGACATCAAGCCGGCCAACGTCATGATCGGCAAGCACGGCGAGATCAAGGTCATGGACTTCGGCATCGCCCGGGCCGTCGCCGACACCAGCGCCACCATGACCCAGACGCAGGCGGTCATCGGCACGGCGCAGTACCTCTCGCCGGAGCAGGCGCAGGGCCTCACCGTCGACGCCCGCTCCGACCTCTACTCCACCGGCTGCCTGCTCTTCGAGCTGTTGACCGGCCGGCCGCCCTTCAAGGGCGACTCGCCCGTGGCCATCGCCTACCAGCACGTCGGCGAGGCGGCACCCCGGCCGTCGACGTTCAACGCCGACGTCGACGCCGCGCTCGACGCGGTCGTGCTGCACGCCCTGGTGAAGGATCGCGAGGCCCGCTACCAGGACGCCGCCTCCTTCCGGGCCGACCTGCAGGCTGCCCGCCTCGGGCGCCCGATCAGCGCGGCCGCCCGCGGTACCGCCGCGGGTGCAGCCGGCGCCGCCGGTGACCAGACCGTGGCCATGAACAGCCTTGCCGGCGAGCGCACCACCGTGCTCGGCACCGCTGCCGCGGCGGCTGCCGCAGGTGCGGGCCTGGCCTCTGCCGGGAACGGCGACGACGGACCCGACGGGCCGGTCGGTGCCCACGGCAACACCGCCACCCTCCCGGCCATCGGGCACGACCCCGACGAGGACGAGCCGCGCAGGCGCCGCGGCCTCGGCTACGTGCTGCTCGTGCTCGCCGTGCTCGGCGCCATCGCGCTGATGGCGGTGGCCGGCCGCTCGCTGTTCGACAACAACACGGCCGGCGGCGCCACCGTTTCCGTGCCCGGTGTCATCGACATGCCCCTCGCCAGCGCACAGGCCAAGATCCGCGCCGCGGAGCTGGTGCCGGAGGTGCAGGAGGTGCCCTCCACCAAGGAGGAGGGAACGGTGGTCGACCAGAACCCGCAGGAGGGCGAGAAGGTCCAGCGCAACTCCAAGGTCACCCTCAGCGTGTCCGGGGGACCGACCACCACCGAGGTGCCCAACCTCGCGGGGTTCACCCTCGACGAGGCGAAGCAGGCCCTCGGCAACGTCGGGCTCACGCTCGGTGGCACCGAGAAGGTGAACAACACCCGGGTGGAGAAGGGCAACGTCATCGAGTCCGACCCCGCCGCGGGCACCAGCGTCGACGTCGGCTCCGCGGTCACGCTCAAGGTCTCCAGCGGCAAGGTCGAGGTGCCCGACGTGGTCGGCATGACCCGCGACGAGGCGGCCAGCACCCTGAGCGACCTCGGGTTCAAGAACAAGACGACCTACGTCGAGAGCGACCAGCCCGAGGACACCGTGCTCAAGCAGAGCATCACCAAGGGTGAGCTCGCCGACTACGGCACCCAGGTCACGCTGACGGTGGCGCGGCCGGCCCCGCCGACCCCCACCGAGACGCCGACGACGGAGGCTCCCACCACCACGGCACCGCCGACCACGACGCTGCCGCTGCCCGAGCCGACGACCGCGCCGACCGAGCCGCCGACCACGTCGGCCCCCTGACCGCTGCCGTCGACGGGAGGCGAGGCCGGGTATGCCGCGGGGCACCCCCGCGGCACACCTCACCGTCAGCCGGCGGCGACCATCCGGGCCACGCCCTCGGCGTCGCGCACCAGCGGGCTGAGGCCGTCGGCGCGCTCCAGCGCGTCGGGCATGCCGCACAGCGACAGCCAGTTGGCCAGCATGCGGTGACCGCCCTCGGTCAGCACGCTCTCGGGGTGGAACTGCACCCCGTGCAGCGGCAGGGTCGTGTGCCGCACCGCCATGATGACGCCCGACTCGGTGTGGCCGGTGGCGACGAGCTCTGCCGGCAGGGTGGGCGGGTCGATGGTGAGCGAGTGGTAGCGCGTGGCGGTGAAGGGCGACGGGAGCCCCTCGAGCACGCCGGTGCCGTCGTGGAAGACCTGCGAGGTCTTGCCGTGGAGCAGCTCCGGGGCGCGCACCACGTCGGCGCCGAAGACGGCGCCGAGGGCCTGGTGGCCCAGGCAGACGCCGAGCATGGGCTGCGCACGCTCGGCGCAGGCCTCGATCATCGCCATCGAGACGCCGGCCTCGTCCGGGGTGCCGGGGCCGGGCGAGACCAGCACCCCGTCGTAGCCGGCTGACTCGCCGACCGTGACGGCGTCGTTGCGCACCACCGTGCACTCGGCCCCCATCTGCTGGAGGTAGCCGACGATGGTGAAGACGAAGCTGTCGTAGTTGTCGACGACGAGCACCCGGGTCATGCGGCCTCCCGGACCAGCGTGGACACCGTCGACGCCGCATCGACGGTGTTGTCGTTGAAGGGCATGTAGGGCGCGACGCGCGGGAAGACCCACAGGAACAGCACCGCCACGACGAGCGCGACGAGCAGCAGCGCCTGCAGGGCCTTGAACACCCTCGGCCCGGGCAGGGCCCGCCAGATGGCGCCGTAGATCATCAGGAGCTCTTTCCGGGGACGACGAGGGTGCCGGCGGGCAGGCCCTGGGCACGGGGGTAGGTCCGCACCAGCTTCGCGAACACCACGTAGCGCTCGGCGGCGCTGTACTTCGGGTGGCAGGCGGTCATCGTGAGCCACGCCCCGTTGGGCTGGGCTCCGGGCTTGCCCGGCACCGGGGCGATGACCTCGACCTGGGTGGGCAGCACGATCTCGTGCCGGTCCACGGCATACACGGAGTAACCGGTCCGGGTCTCCACGACGACCTTGTCGCCCTTGCGGAGCGTGTCGATGTCGTGGAGCGGGCGACCGTAGGTCGTGCGGTGGCCGGCGATCGCGAGGTTGCCCATCGCGCCCGGGGTCGCGGTGCCCTGGTAGTGGCCGAGGCCCTGCTTCAGCACGTCGTAGCCGGTGCCCTCGAGCAGCGGCCGGGCGTAGTCGGCGCCGAGCCGGGGGATGCGGACGATGGCGAAGGCCTCGCCGAACTTCACCGGCTTCGGCTTCTCGTTCGGCGCCGACACGGGGGCGGTGGGCTCGGAGCGGCCGAAGTCGCGGCTGAGCGCCTGGACGGTGCCGCCCTGGTCGCGGTTGGCCTCGACGTCGGTCCACCACAGCTGCCACGCGACGAAGAGCAGGAGCACGAGGCCGGCGGTCACCAGGATGTCGCCGAGGCCCCCGATGACCCAGCGCAGTGCGCGGTGCCTCACCGGGGCACCGAGGCGTACTGGAGGTTCACGGAGCCAGCGTAGGCGGGGAATGTCCGCTCTGGGCTGGTTCTGACCTCATAGCCCAGGCCGATCGCGTCGACGTACTGCTTGTAGACCTGCACCTGGGGGCTCGCGTCGAGTGCCCTGCGCATGGCGGCCGGGTCGCCCATGCCGGTGATGACGAAGGGTGGCGAGTAGACGCGACCCTGGAGGATGAGGGTGTTGCCGACGCAGCGCACCGCGCTGGTGGAGATGACCCGCTGGTCCATGATCATCATCGCCTCGGCGCCGCCGGCCCACAGCGCGTTGACCACGCCCTGCACGTCCTGTTGGTGCACCACGATGTCGTCGACGGTCATGCCCTCGGGCAGCTGGTCGGACGGGATCTGGGCGTCGCGCAGCTCGACCGAGACGGTGGGACCGCGCACCTCCTGGGTGCCGGCCGCGGCCGCGAGGTCGAGCGCCTTCTCGGTGAGCTGCTTGACCTCCACGTCGCCGGGGGCCCGGGACGCCGAGAGCCGGTCCACGTCGCCCTGGAGGGTGCGCACCTGCGCGGCTGCCTGGGCGTTCCGCCGGGTCTGCTGGCGGATCAGGTCCGGCAGCTCCTGGGCGCTGGAGCGCAGGTCGGTGCCCCCGGCCGTGGAGGCGCTGGTCGCGAAGAGCACGCCCGCACCGAGGGCGACCAGCGGCACCGCGGCGGACCAGAAGGTCGGGCGCCGCGTCAACCACGTCAGGCGCTGGTGGGGCATGGCACTACGCTATGCCACAGCCCCGCTGCGCCGTTCAGGCGTGGCTGTCCACGACCACTCATGACGATGAGGAGTGACCGGTGCCGGAGTCCAAGGGCCGCGAGAAGCGCGCCTACACCCCGCCCGCCAAGCCCACGAAGGCGAAGGTCGGCAACCCGCCGTGGTTCGTTCCCGTGATGCTCGGCCTGATGATCCTGGGCCTGATCTGGGTCGTCACCTTCTACATCACCGGTCAGCAGTACCCGGTCGAGGCCTGGGGCCGCTGGAACCTCGCCGCCGGCTTCGGGCTGATGATGGCCGGCTTCGCCATGACGACCCGCTGGCGCTGACCGCCCCCTCCCCACAGCTCCACCTGCAGGGCCCTGCGCGCTGCCGCCTCGAGCGGCGGCCGCAGGGCCTTTGCCGTGTCTGGGTGGTCCGTCGGGCGTGGCGCGTGCCTGCGTCGTGCCTGCGTCGTGCCTGCGCCGTTCGCGGGAGCGTTGCCCCCAGGTTTTCCACAGCTGGGTATGCCGTGTGCACAGATCTGGCGGTTGTCCACAGGCTTGTCCCCAGCTGGGGACAAATGACAGGCGTGTAATACGGCGATCGGACGAGGCGCTGCTCCGTACAAAGACGTAGGCCTCACACATAGACACAGGCCCCGGCATGGTCGCCGGGGCCCGTCGTCTGCTGCTGGGGAGTCGCCCTCCTCACCCCAGGGCGAAGGTCACCCCGAGGTCGGGCGCGAGGGCGTACTTGGCCAGCGCCGCCACGACCAGCACGGCTGCCACGGCTGCGACGGCAGGCCACTGCCAACGGCGCCGGCTGCGCTCCTGGGTGGAGGCCAGCACGAAGGCGACGGCCACACCGGTGAGGAAGCCACCGAGGTGGGCCTGCCAGGCGACGTTGGGGATGACGAACCCGAGCACCGCGTTGATGACGAGGGTGGCGTACATGCCCGAGGACGACCGGCCCAGCTTGCGGTTGAGCACGAGCAGGGCGCCGAAGAGGCCGAACACCGCGCCGGAGGCGCCGACGGCCGGGGTGCCCCACGAGCCGAGGTCCTCCCAGGTGACCACGGGCCCCGACGGCGGCTGCGCGAGCAGGAGCAGCATGACCGAGCCGCCGAGGGCGCTGAGCAGGTAGAGCGCGGCATACCGCGCGCGGCCCAGCAGCGGCTCGAGGTACTGACCGCCCACCAGCCACAGGGCCAGCATGTTGAACAGGATGTGCATGACCTGCCCGGGCGAGTGGGCGAAGGCCGAGGTGAGGAACCGGTAGGGCTCGGACTCACCGAGCGCCGGGATGAACCAGATCTCGGAGGTGAGCCTGCTGCTGGCCTGCTGACCGACCCAGACCAGCACGCACAGCACGATGATCGCGATGGTCACCACGGGCCGCTCGGCGACACGACCACCGAAGACGGTGGTCGCCGGACGCACGGTGGCCGCCTGGGCCTTCACGCAGTCCACGCACTGGACACCGACGGCGGCCGCCCGCTGGCACTCGGGGCAGGTCGGGCGGCCGCAGCGCTGGCAGCGGACGTAGGAGACGCGGTCGGGGTGCCGGGGGCAGACAGGCGGGGCCTGTTGTTGGTATGCCGTGGGCTCAGTCATCGATCGATCTCACCTTGGTCTGGTCGGCTGCCGGGTCGGTGGGAGCCCGTTACTGGTTGACGGTCACCCTCTCGATGACAACGTCCTGCACCGGCTTGTCGTTCGCACCGGTCGGGACGCCGGCGATCTTGTCGACGACCTCACGGCTGGGGGCGTCGGCGACCTCGCCGAAGATGGTGTGCTTGCCCTGCAGCCAGGTGGTCGGCCCGACGGTGATGAAGAACTGGGAGCCGTTGGTGCCCTTGCCCATCCGCTTGCCGGCGTTGGCCATGGCGAGCATGTAGGGCTTGGTGAAGTCCTTGTCGGGGCTGATCTCGTCGTCGAAGGCGTAGCCCGGACCGCCCATGCCACGACCGATCGGGCAGCCGCCCTGGATCATGAAGCCGGGGATGATGCGGTGGAAGATCAGGCCGTCGTAGAACGGCGTGGGGTTCGTGCGCCCGGCGTCGTCCTTGTACTCCTTCTCGCCGGTGGCGAGGCCGACGAAGTTCTCGACGGTCTTCGGGGCGTGGTCCGGGAAGAGGGTGACGTTGATGTCGCCGTGGTTGGTGTGCAGGGTGACGTTCATAGGCGGCATCCTCGCACGCCAGGACCGTCGTGGCCCGGGTCACCCTGAGCCCCTCGATCGCGGTTCCGGGGTTGCCCACCGGGTGAAACACGGCAGGATGGGCGTCAGACGCAACGAGCTCACCCAAGGAGGCAATGGTGTTCCGCACCAAGAGCAGGTCCGAGAAGGTTCAAGAGCAGGCGCAGGCCCAGGCACAGCAGGCCGCGGCCCAGGCGACTGCCCTCAAGGAGCGCGTTGTGCCGGCCGCGGAGGCCGCCGCCGAGGCTGCCCGCGACCGGGCCGCGCAGGCGAAGGACTGGGCGATGCCGCGCGTCGAGCACGGGATCGAGGTGGCCGCACCGAAGCTGGAGAGGGCCGTCGAGGGCCTTGCGCCCAAGGTCGACACCGCCCGCGACAAGATCGTCGACGACCTGCTGCCCAAGGTGGCCGAGGCCATCGCGGCGGTCGCTGCGGCGTCGGCTGCCGCCCGCGCCAACGCGACCGACCTGACCGACCGCAGCGGCGACGCCCTGTCGGTGCTCAAGGGCCAGGCCGTCGCGAAGCCGCGGCACCGCAAGGGCAAGGTCCTGCTGACCTTCGGCATCCTCGCGGCGGTCGCCGCAGCAGCCGCGGCGTTCTTCAAGAAGTCCGCCCCGCGCGAGGACCCGTGGGCGACGCCGCTGGGTGACAGCTACACCGCCCCGAGCAGCACGACCGGCTCGGCCACCGCGTCCGCCAAGGACAAGGTGACCTCGCTGGCCGAGACCGCCAAGGACAAGGCCGCGGCTGCAGCCGAGACCGCCAAGGAGAAGGCGTCCGAGGTGGCCGAGGCCGCCAAGCAGAAGACCGGCGGCAAGGACGAGGACACCACGGCGATCACCGCGGTCGACGACGTGACCGGCGAGCCGGCCGGCACCACCGAGACGCCGTTCGAGTCCACCCCGGAGGGCACCACCGGCACCGAGCCCGGTGGACCCGCCTCCGGCAACGGCAGCAAGGGCAAGTCCAGCTGACCGCATGTCTGTTGAACAGCACTGCTGTTGAATGACCGGCACGGGGCCGGGCGCCACCACGGCGTCCGGCCCCGTCGCATCTCCCGTCACGGACGGCGCTGGGGGTAGGGTCTTGGCCCATGTCGGGTGAGCTCGCCGCGCCGTTCCTGGCGGCCTCCGCGCTCCTCGTGGGGGCGGGGGTCCCGAAGCTCGGCGACCCGATGCCGCTCGTGCGGGCGCTGCGCTCCACCGGGCTGCCCGCGGGTCGGGCCCTGGTGCGGGTCGTCGCCGCGGCGGAGGTGGCCCTGGGGCTGTGGGCCATCGCGCGCCCCGGAACCCTGAACGCCGCCCTCGTCTGCGCGGCATACCTCGTCTTCACCGGGTTCGTCGCCCTGGCGCTGAAACGGGGAGGGGTGCTGGGGTCCTGCGGCTGTTTCGGCAAGGCCGACACCCCACCCACCCGCAGCCACCTCGCGGTCACCGGCGGGCTCGCCGTGCTGGCGGGCGCGGTCGCCCTGGCGCCGGAGCGTGCCGCGTGGACCACCGAGGCGCCCGCGGCCCTGGTCGGCACGCTGGCCCTCGCCGGTCTCATCACCTTCCTCGCCTGGCAGGCGCTGGCCGTCCTGCCCACCGTGACCCCGGCCGCCGTCCGCAGCACCGGTGCGCTGCCGAGCAACAGAGAGGCATGAGCCCATGACTGCCATCGTGATCGCCGAGGGGGTGGCGATCGCCCTGCTCGGGGTACTCGTCCTCGGTCTGCTGCGCAGCCACGCGCTGATCCTCAAGGCCCTGCACGAGCTCGGCGCCGGGCTCGAGCTCGAGAAGGAGGCCGGGACCGGTGCCGCGCGCGGTGGCCAGGCCCCGGCCGGACCGGTGCAGGTCGAGATCGAGAGCGGCGTGGTGGCCAACGACCGACCGGAGTCGAGCCGCGCCGCCGACGTCGTGGGCACCACCCTCGACGGCCGTGACCGCACCATCGGCGTCTCGGGCCCGGGACAGCGCACGCTCCTGGCGTTCCTGTCCAGCGGCTGCAGCGTCTGCCAGACCTTCTGGGACGAGTTCCGCGCCGGGGACGTCGACGTGCCCGGCGACGCCCGCCTCGTCGTGGTGGCCAAGGGCCCCGAGGAGGAGAGCATCACGACCCTGCGCCGGCTCGCCGGCGACCGGCTCGAGGTCGTGCAGTCCGCGGGTGGCTGGACCGACTACGGCATCCCCGGCTCGCCGTACTTCGTCTTCGTCGAGGAGGGCGTCATCACCGGCGAGGGGTCCTCGACGACCTGGCCGCAGGTGCGCGACCTCATGAGCCAGGCGGTCGCCGACACGGCCGACGCCCGCGCCGCGGCCGGCCGCACCGGCCCCGGCCTGGTGGGCGACCTCTCCGAGCGCGGCGAGCACGACAACCTGCCGCGGATGGACCGCGAGCTGCTCGACTCCGGCATCCACCCCGGCCACCCGAGCCTCTACGAGTCGCCGGACACCGAGGACGGGGACGCGCACGACCACGACCACGACCACGACCACGAGCACGACCACCAGCACGTGCACCAGCACGAGCACTGAGCCACCCCAGCCATGGACGCCACCCGCCTCGCCCTCGTCATCGGACTCCCGATGGCGGTGGTGGCCGCGGTGCGGGCGACCTGGTCTCCTTGAGGCGAGTCGATGCTCTCGAGCATCAGCCCGCTCGGTGAGCGGGCACGCGCCTCCCGCTGGTGGGTGACCACCACGGCATACGTCCTGGGGTCCCTCGTCGGTGGCCTGGCGCTCGGCGGCCTGTTCGGCCTGCTCGGCTCCGCGCTGCCCACGCCGTGGCGCTCGTCGCCGTGGGCCCTCGGCCTCGTGGCGGTGCTGCTGCTGGTCGGCCTGGCGCTCGACCTGCGCGTCGGCGGCCTCGCGCTGCCGTCGTGGCGGCGACAGGTCGACGAGCAGTGGCTGACCCGCTACCGCGGCTGGGTCTACGGGGTCGGCTTCGGTGCCCAGCTCGGCTTCGGCCTGGTCACCATCATCACGAGCTCCACGACGTATGCCGTGGTGCTGCTCGCGCTGCTGTCCGGCTCCCCGGCGGCCGGGCTGCTCATCGGGGGCGTCTTCGGGCTGGTGCGGGCCATGCCCTCGGTGCTCATGGCCGGGGTGCGGGACCGCGCGGCACTGCACAGAATCTTCAGCACGGTCGAAAAGTGGGCAAAACCGGCGGAGGCCATCGCTAGGGTGGCACTGGCTGCAGGAGCGGTGGCGCTGGGCGTCGCCGCAGTGGGGAGTTGATGGCAGTGGAGAAGTACGGGCTCAGGTGCCAGGCGCCGCGGGGGTGGCGGATGTCGATCGACCGGAAGGCGACGCTGGCCGCGGCTGTTCCCCACGGGATCTCGCCGCAGATGCGCGGCCGGGCCCTCGAGCGGGTGGAGCCCAACGGCGAGGTGATGCGCCCGATCCTGCACGCGTGCACCATCGACCTGCCGAGCGGCCGCGGCGACTTCGGCAGCGGCGTCGTCGACCTGCTCGGCTCCGAGGACGTCTTCATCTCGCTGGTGGAGTTCGGCTCCGAGGTCGCCGACCAGGGCCTCTTCGCCGACCAGGGGGTGCCGCGGCTGGCGCCCTCGCAGTTCGGCCCGAACCGGCTCCAGCGGCCGCTGCCCGGGCGCAGCGCCTCGCAGCACTTCTTCAGCGTCGGCGGCCGGGCGTTCTGCCTCTTCACCGTCATCGGCAGCCACTCGCGGCGGATGGCCACCGTGCCCCGGGCCGCCGAGGTGGTGCGCGGGCTGCACGTCACCGACCGGCAGACGATGGTCCGACGAGGGGAGATGTCATGAGCGGCACGCTGGAGCAGATCACCAGCGGGGAGCGACGCGGTCTCGTCGGGCTGGTGACCCGGGTCTCCGAGCGGTTCGGGCCGGTGGGGCGGCGCGGCTTCTTCGTCGGCGCCGCCGTCGCCGGGTCGGCGCTGGCCACGGACCCCAAGGCCTACGCGCTGAGGCCGCAGACGGCATACAGCACCATCTGCGGACCGGGCAACACGGCCTCGAGCGGGTGGACCGTCTTCTGCAGCACCATCAACAAGGGCGTGAACTCGTGCCCGCCCGGCAGCTTCGCGGCCGGCTGGTGGAAGGCCGCCGACTCGTCGTGGTGCGGCGGCGGCTACCGCTACATCGTCGACTGCAACGCCTCGTGCTCGAAGTGCACCTCGGGCTGCAGCGGCGACCACATCTGCGACAAGGGCTGCTGGAACTGCAGCTGCGGCACCGGGTCGACGGCCACCTGCGACCAGCGGCGCATCTGCTGCAACGCGTTCCGCTACGGCCAGTGCAACACCCAGGTGAAGTGCAGCGGCGGCGTGCACTGCCGGGTGGTCAGCTGCGTGCCGCCGTACAAGTGGGCGAACTGCACGACGACCTCGCTGCGCGACGACCGCACGGCCGAGCACAGCGCCCCGAGCCTGCCGAAGTGGGGCCCGATCTCCGCGCGCTACAGGGCGATGGGCGAGCAGGGCTCGTTCCTCAAGGCCTCGACCGGGCCGGTCCGCTCGGTCGGGGACGGCAAGGGCACCTACGTGCGCTACCAGGGCGGGGCGATCTACTCGACCAGCGCCCACGGCAGCCGGGCGATGAGCAACTGGGTGCTGCAGAAGTGGAACGCGGAGGGCGGCCCGCGCGGCCACCTCGGCTACCCGACCTCCGAGAAGATCGGCACCCGCGACAGCGGCTGGATCCACCTCTTCCAGAAGGGCGCCATCACCGACAGCGCCTCGACGACGACGCAGGCCGTCTGGGGCATCCGCTACGACGTGTGGAAGCGGGAAGGTCGCGAGGGCGGCCGCCTCGGCTACCCGGTCGGCCCGCGCACCGACCTCGGCAACGGGGCGTGGATCCAGCTGTTCCAGAAGGGTGCCATCACCGACAGCACCGCCACGACCACGCAGTCGGTCTGGGGTGTGCGGTGGGACGTGTGGAAGCGCGAGGGCCGCGAGAAGGGCACCCTCGGCTACCCCAAGGGAGCGTTGACGAGCACGACCAACGGCTGGATCCAGCTGTTCCAGAAGGGTGCGATCACCGACAGCACCGCCACCACGACGCAGGCGGTCCACGGCGCGATGTGGACCGGCTGGGTGGCCGCCGGGCGCGAGAACGGCGTGCTCGGGTACCCCACCGGCCCGGTCCGGTCAGCCAGCCGCGGCAGCTACCAGACCTTCAAGACCGGAGAGCTCTGGCGCCTGGGGTCGGGCGCTGCGCGCCGGGTCTACGGCGGCGTGCTCGCGGAGTGGAAGGCCGCCGGCGGCGCCACCGGGAAGTACGGCTACCCGCTCACCGACACGGTCTCGTCGAACGGCCGCCTCACCTGCCAGTTCGAGGGCGGCACCATCACGGCCTGAGAGGAGCTCGCATGACAGTCACCCGGTTCCAGGACCTGCCGCTCGCCGACCGCGAGCGCGAGTGGGATGGCGACGCCGCCGAGCGCAGGGTGCGCGAGTGGGCGGGCGCCGAGGACGGCCCCAACGCGAAGTACCGCGACGCGCACGTCTGGTACGACGGCGACAGGGACGACAACTTCACCGCCTACAAGCTGCTCATCGCCGATGTCATCGACGGGAAGCTCAAGGCCGTGCCTCGCGGGGTGATGGCCGCCGGCAACGTGATGCAGGGGTCCCGTGGCGGGGTCGACCTGCCCCAGGGGGACATCGACCGCGTCAAGGGCCACCTCGCGAAGTACTACGCGAAGATGGGCGAGACCGCGCCGTGGGAGCGGGACTGACGCCGGACCGAAGCCTGTGACCGTCGCGGTGGCGGCCGCCCCGGCGACGCGGTACGCCAATCTGCGGTGGCGAGCCCTCCGGATCTGTGCCCGAATAGGAGCCACCCCGATCCGGACGGAGGAACCATGACCGTAGTGAGCGAGATGCTCCGGACGCACCCCAAGGGCGTCGGCGAGCTGGACGAGTCGGTGCTGAAGAACTGCATCCTGGCTTGCCTGGAGTGCGTGTACTCGTGCACCGCCTGCGCCGACGCCTGCCTCTCCGAGGACATGGTCGCCGACCTGCGCGACTGCATCCAGAAGAACCTCGACTGCGCCGACGTGTGCGACGCGACGGCCAAGGTGCTCTCGCGGCACCCGGGTGCGACGTCCAACGAGCTGCTCATCTCGCTCCTGCAGGCCTGCCGGGCCATGTGCCACGCCTGCGCGGTCGAGTGCGAGCAGCACGCCGACATGCACCTGCACTGCGAGGTCTGTGCCAAGACCTGCCGCCGCTGCGTCGACGCCTGTGACGAGCTCCTCGCCGCGCTCGAGCCAGTGGAGTAGAGACTCCGACCGGGCGGCGACCTGGGGTCGCGAGGGCGACTCTCCGCCACGTCCTGTCTCCGCCAAACCTCTGTTCCGCGACGCCCGGCAGGAGCATGCTGGCCCCCATGGCGATCTACGACGTGGTGCAGCACGGGCGCGGGCCCGGCCAGCGCGGGCCCTCCTTCGAGATCAGCGCCGCCAGCCCCGGGGAGGCGGTCATGCGCGCGCGGCGCGCCTTCGAGCTCACCTCGCCCCCCGGTCGGGACGACGGTGACCAGCTGTATGCCGTGTACCGCCACCGCCGCGTCCGTGGCCGTCGCCTCGTGGGCGTCTTCGGCGAGGGCGGTCACGGTGGGACCGCCGGGGTGCGCGAGCCGCGTCGGCCGTTGACGGACCCGCCGTCGCTGCGCGCCCGCCGCGACCTGCCCCGCTGAGGCTGGCCGGCGGCATACCGCTCTCGTCCTCCGACTTCCTGCGCCGTCGGTCCTTCGTTGACCGGTTCCTGCACCAGTGACCCGTATGCGTCTGCTGTCGGACCCGGAACTCACCCAGCCCTCACCCTTCAGACGTAGGCGCGCGTCCTGCACCCGTCGATGGGCGCGACCGGCTCTGTGGCACACCATGAATCATGGCCGGGCAGCAGTGGCGGCACAGAGTCGCCGTGGCGTCGGTCGTCGGTGGACTCGCGCTGGTGACCGTGACGTTCCTCGGGCTGTGGCGGTACGCCAACCACGACCGCCTCGAGGTGGTCGACCAGCCCGTGGTCGTCTACACCAGCAACGCCGCGTGCACGGTGATGCGGCAGACCGTGCACCGGCTCGCGCCATCGTCCGAGGCGTCGGTGCCACAACGGGTGAAGGCGATCCGCGCCCAGAACGAAGCGGTGGCGCTGATGCTGGAGCAGATCCGCCGGATCGGCCACGACCAGGTCAACAACGACCTGCCCATGCCGGGATGGCTGAGCGACTGGGAGTCCCTGGTGCGGGCACGTGAGGCGTATGCCGGCCAGCTGTCCAAGGCGAAGGCGGGCGCGCTGTCGCTCCGGGTCCCGATCGACGAGGAGGGTCAGAGCATCGTGACGCGGATGAACGACGTGGGTCTCGACTGCGCCGTTCCCGCCGAGCTGTTGAGCAACTGAGCCATGACGGAACTGGTGCCCGGCCGTGGTGGTCGTGGAGAGAAGGTCTGATGATCCCGGAGACCCACTACGCACAGTCCTCGGGGGCCGAGATCGCCTACCGGGTCGTCGGCGACGGCCCCCGGGACATCCTGTTCACCCTCGCCTTCGCCTCCCATCTCGACCTGCTCTGGGAAGCCCCCGAGTACGCAGAGGCGCTGGATCAGCTCTCTCGCCTGGGCCGGGTGATCGCCTACGACAAGCGGGGCACGGGTCTGTCCGATCGTGAGCTGGGCGACCTCTCGGCGCTGGACCGGTGCGACGACGTCATCGCTGTCATGGATGCCGCCGGCAGCAGGGAAGCCGTGCTGTTCGGGTGGATGGACAGCGGTGTCATCAGCCTGCTCACCGCGGCGCTCCATCCGGAGCGCGTCACGGCAGTCATCGTCGGTGAGGTGATGGCGGTGGGGCACCCAGACGAAGGTCACCCCTACGGGGTGGACCCCGTCGCGCTGGAGGAGGCCATCAGTCTTCTGGAAGGTGGCGGTTGGGGGCGGGGGCTGCTGGCCACGATGATGCTCCCGCACATGGAGTTCACGGCTGAGAAGCTCGCGGCGATCGGCAGGGCGGAGAGCATGGCCGCCACCCCTCGTGCGGCCGCACGGCTCCTGCGCATGCACGCCGATTTCGACCTGCGTCCTCACCTCGCACAGATCCACTGTCCGGTCCTGCTCCTGCACGAGGTGCACTTCCCGCTCGTGTCGACGGAGGGCATCACGTGGCTGGCAGAACGCCTACCTCGAGCGACCCTCCGAGTCCTGGACGCCTCGCCCACACCGGGACCGAGTCTTCCGATCTCGACCCTCACCGAGGAGATCCAGGAGTTCCTGCTCGGGACCCGTGTCTCTCCACTGGGTGAGCGACGGGTCCTGTCACTGCTCGTCACCGACGTGGTGGGCTCGACGGCAGCCGCCGCAGCCGAGGGAGACCGCGCCTGGCGGCACGTGTTGGCGTCGCACCGGCGGTCAGTGCGGGAGTCACTCGTGCGCTTCGGCGGCACGGAGGTCAACACCGCGGGTGACGGTTTCCTCGCCAGTTTCACCCTGCCCTCCATGGCGCTGCGGTGCGCGGTCCAGGTAGTCGAGGGAGCCAAGGACCTCGGCATCGAAGTGAGGGCGGGAGTGCATGCCGGTGAGGTGACGCTCGAAGGAGATGACCTGGTGGGCCTCGCCGTGCACATCGCGGCGCGCGTGTCCGCTCAGGCCGGCCCCTCCGAGATCCTCCTCACCGACACCGTCCGCTCGCTCCTCTCTGGTGCCGACTTCACCTGTGAGGACGTGGGGGAGCACGCCCTGAAAGGAGTACCCGGGCGATGGCGCCTGTTCCGCCTCACCGAGATTCACGCCACACGCAGCGCGTGACATGACTGAGACCCCGAAGCGGTGCCGGCCGAGCTCCTGCCCGACTGAGCCCGGCGGGAGAAAGCAGCGATGATGACCTTCGTCGAGCTGATGGAACTCGCCGGCAAGGCGTTCGAGGCGATCGGTGTGGGCGTGCTCGTCTTCGGGCTGCTCTGGTCGGTGGTGCTCGCCGTGGGGGTGTGGCGTCGGACCGAAGGGCGACAGGCCTATGCCGTGCTGCGTGAGTCCTTCGGCGGGGTGCTCCTGCTGGGCCTGGAGATCCTCGTGGCGGCCGACCTCATCCGCACCGTGGCCGTCGAGCCCTCACTGGAGAACGTCCTCGTCCTCGGGCTGATCGTGCTGATCCGGACCTTCCTGAGCTTCTCGCTGCAGATCGAGATCGAGGGTGTGCCTCCGTGGCGGCGAGCGACCGCCAGCGGTGCGGGCCTCCTCGGGCGGGCGGCGACCCACGCCAAGGAGGCGGGTGACCAGCGTTGAGACGCGGGGTGGCGTCGAGGTCCTGGACATCAGCTCTGCCGGCAGCTCGATTCCGTGCTCCTTCGCGTACTTGACCATGTTGGGCATGACCACCGCCGAAAGCTCCTTCGCCTCGGCGGTGGGCGTGAAGGCGACGTACTCACTGTCAGCGAAATTCAGCGGAATGTGTCCCGGTTCGATGACGAACGCGTCACCGGCCTCGTAGATCTCCTCCGACCCGTCGGCCTTGCGAATCCCGAACTTGCCCTTCAGCACGAGACCCACGTGGCTGCGCCTGGCACCGGTCGTTCGGGGCGCCCTTGAAGAACGGCGTCTCGTCGAGGTCGACGAACATGTTCGACATGGTGACGGTCCAGTCGCCGACCTCCTGCTCGTACGTGTCGGTGTAGCCGGGAATGACCATGTGTGATGGAGCGGTGGACTTCGATGTCTTCGGCATCGTCTTCTCCTTTGCGTGCTGGGCTTGCGACGAGCGAACCCGTCGGCCGCCCCCTCACTTCCACGCTCCGTCGCCGTGCTGCACCGGCCGAAGAGGCCAAGGTCACCGGTCAGCGTCGAGATGCCGGACGCTGTTCTGCTTGCGGAGGCCTGGGTCTGGTCTTCCCCCGCCAAGGGAATGAGCGGCCGTTTTCAAGCCCTCACCTACTTTCGCCAGAAGAGGTGGTGCGTCACGCCGCTCGGACTCGGCACGACGTCCAGGTGAAAGCGGTCGAGGAGGTCGGATGGTGAGTCCCACAGACGGAGACCCGACCCGAGCTCGACCGGCGACACTGCCACGTGCAGGGTGTCGACGAGATCCGCGTCGAGGAACTGTCGGATCGTGGTGACGCCACCTCCCAGCCGGACGTCCTTGCCATCGGCCGCCTCACGAGCCTGGGCGAGTACGGAGGCCGGGTCCCCGTCGACGAAGTGGAACGTCGTGGCTCCCAGCGTCAGAGGGGCTCGCTCGTGGTGCGTCATCACGAAGACCGGAGTGCGGAATGGGGGCTGGTCACCCCACCACCCATTCCAGTCATGGTCCTCCCATGGACCGCGGAAGGGGCCGAACTTGTTGCGGCCCATGATCTCTGCGCCGATGTTCCGCGTGTAGTCGCGCGTGAGGTAGTCGTCCAGGCCACGGCTTCCACCCGGTTCGGTGCGCATTGGCCAGCTGGCGGTGGCACCGGCCCACGCGAAGAGCCTCGCGGGGTCGACGTGGCCGAAGGGTCGGTCAAGGGTCTGGTCCTCGCCCGCTGCGATGCCGTCCTGTGAGACGTTGAAGTTCTGCACTCTGACGAGCTGGGTCACGCTTCCTCCTGTTGAGGGCATGTCGGTGATGAGACTGTCGTTGTGGGTCAGATTCATCGCTCTGGGCAAAGTGCACCGGGCCACTGGACGAAGATCTGGCGGGCTGCGAAGGCCAAGGCGGCATGCACGTTGTGCACCTGACGGTCTGACGCGGCGGCGTCCGGGAGTGGCATGCGCGACATCGTGCCAGCGCTCGGGTCTCAGGCGGTCAGCTTCCGGGACTCCCGGATCCCCGCGAAGGAGACCGGGTCATGGCGGGACAACGCCGCGGTGATGCGGCGGCATACGGAGTGTGCACCTGGCCGAAATGGAGACTTGAGGCTTGACCGGCTCGGTGTGCGCTCTGAGAGCGAGCTGGAAGTTGACGCTCGGCCGCGTCGATCTCGTCCAGTCGGGGTCAGGACGATTGCAGTCGGCGGATCCACAGGTAGGCCTTGCAGCCCAGACACAGCCCGGTGGAGGCGTTGAGGGCTACCACGCCGAAGGCGAGTGCCGTCAGGCCGTAACCAGCGACGTCGACGCCCACTGCGAAGAAGGTCAGCGCCGAAGCAGTGAACACGAAGCCGAAGAACTGGGCGAATCTCGGCGGCCGAGCATCCTCCAACTCGGGTGGTGCTCCGATCCGCGGCCAGATGAAACGGGCATAGATCTGCGCCCACAGCGACCACTGAAAACTGACGAACGCGGTGAAGGCAAACACGGCGGCCTGGGAGGCGAGCAGGCCGAGGCCCAACGGTCGGGCCACGTCAACGATGAGCAAGACAACAGCGAGAACGCTGGCGGTTGCCCCGGCGCTGAATCGCAGGAGGCGCGGATCGACCTGGGCGCGGAGCGGGCACGCGCTGAGTCTGGTGCCGGGCATGAGGGTCTCCGGAAGTAGGCCAACTGCTCCGATCCAGCGTAGGCGGTCATCCAAGAGATGACTCCTGCTGCTGCAGCACGCTGCTCAAGTGGCATGGAAAAGGCCCTCTCCGACGAGCGGAAAGGGCCTGTGACCTGTGGTGGAGCCAAGGGGACTCGAACCCCTAACCCCCTGCTTGCAAAGCAGGTGCGCTACCAATTGCGCCATGGCCCCCGGAGGGTGACTTCCAGGTGCCGGGGGCTGTCCTGGGGAGTCGATTCAGTTGGTCGGACGGTCCGTCGCCTCGTGCCAGAGGTCGCGCTCGGCCTGCTGGTCCTTGAGCTTCTTCTGGAGGGCGGCGGCGCCGATGGCCGTCGCGATCAGCAGCAGGAGCTTCTTCCCCATGAGGCTCTCCGTCCGGTCGCGGGCGAGGAACTGCGAGTTCGGGATTGGTGGGCCTAACAGGACTTGAACCTGTGGCCTCTTCCTTATCAGGGAAGCGCTCTAACCGTCTGAGCTATAGGCCCGTGCCCAATCACCGCCGCGGACCCGTGGAGGGGCCTGCGACGCATGAGGTTACCTCACCGGCATACCGACCTCCAAAACGGGATCGCCACCTCGCCGAGGTGGGCGAGGTGGCGATCCGGAGGGGCTTCGTATGCCGCCTGGCCGGCCCTCGAGGGCCGGTGCCGGAGCGGGCTCCGGCGGCGGTGAACTGGCCTCAGTCGTCGGTCAGCGTGAGCTGCAGGCCGCCGACCAGCGAGGAGCAGATGTTGTAGAGGAACGCCCCGAGCGTCGACAGCGCGGTCAGCAGGATGACGTCGATGACCCCGATGACGATCGAGAGGGACAGCACCCGGCCGAAGCCGAGGAAGTCCATCAGGTTGAACGGGTTCTCGCTGTCCTGCAGGACCGTGCCGACCAGGCGGTTGACCTCGGCGAAGACGCCCATCCCGGACAGGATCATCCACAGCACCGCGACCATGACGACACCGGCGATGCCGAGGGCCACCGAGATGAGGAACGACATCTTCATCGCCGACCACGGGTCCACCCGCGAGACCGTCAGCTTGACGCGGCGGCTGCGGGGCGACGGACCGGGCGCGCCGGCGGGGCGGCCCTGGGTGGGCGTGGGTCGGGTCGGCGACGCCTGCTGGGCGCCCTGACCCGGGCGGGGACCCGGGCCCTGTGGGCGCGCCGACGTGCTCGTCGGGCCTGCCGTGCTCACTCGTTACCTCCAGCGGCGTCGTGCTCGCCGGCCTCGGCCGGCTGGTCGGTCTCCTCCGACGGTACGGCATCCCCGGCCCCCGGTGCCTCATCGGCACCGCCGTTCTGGACACCACCATCCTGGTTCTCCGTGGAGGTGGGCTCGTCGCGCACGCCCTCGGGCGAGGCCTCGTCGACCTGGCCCATGGCCTCCTCGTCGGCCTCGCGCTCGACGCTGCGGGCCACCGCCACGACGACGTCACCCTTGGGCGGGGTCACGAAACGCATGCCCTGGGTGTTGCGTCCCCGCCGGGTGACCTGCGAGACGCCGGAGCGCACGATGTTGCCCTTGCCCATGATGGCCAGGACCTCGTCCTCCTCGTCGACCGTCAGGGCTCCGACCACCTGGCCGTTCTTCTCGGTGATCTTGGCGACCGCGACGCCGTAGATGCCGCGCCCCTTGACGCTCCACTCCGAGACGGCCGTGCGCTTGGCCAGGCCGTTCTCGAAGACCACGAAGACGTCGGGGTCGGTGCCGTCCTCGATGACGCTGAGCGACAGCAGGGCGTCGGAGTCGCGGAACCGCATGCCCGTGACGCCGCTGGTGGCCCGGCCCATCGGGCGCAGCGTCTCGTCGTCGGCGTGGAAGCGCGCCGACTGGCCGTTGCGCGAGACCAGCAGCAGGTCGTCGCTGGAGGAGGCCAGGTCGGCCGCGACCAGCTCGTCGCCGTCGCGGAGGTTGACCGCGATGAGCCCGCCGCTGCGCGGGGAGTCGTAGTCCTCCAGGCGGGTCTTCTTCACCAGGCCGTTGCGGGTGGCCAGCACCAGGTAGGGCGCCTGGTCGTAGTCGCGGATGTCGAGCACCTGGGCGATGTGCTCGTCCGGCTGGAAGGCCAGCAGGTTGGCGACGTGCTGGCCCTTGGCGTCACGGCCGGCGTCGGGCAGCTCGTAGGTCTTGGCCCGGTAGACCCGGCCGAGGTTGGTGAAGAACAGCAGCCAGTGGTGCGAGGTGGTCGTGAAGAAGTGCTCGACCATGTCGTCGCCGCGCAGCTGGGTGCCGCGCACGCCCTTCCCGCCGCGGCCCTGGCTGCGGTAGGCGTCGACCCGGGTGCGCTTGGCGTAGCCACCGCGGGTGATGGTGACGACCACGTCCTCCTCGGGGATCAGGTCCTCCATCGACATGTCGCCGTCGAAGAACTCGATCTTGGAGCGCCGCTCGTCGCCGTACTTGTTGACGATCTCGGCGAGCTCCTCGGAGACGATCGTCCGCTGCCGCTCGGGCTTGGCGAGGATGTCCTGGTAGTCCTTGATCATCGCCTCGAGCCGGTCGTGCTCGTCGATGATCTTCTGGCGCTCCAGGGCAGCCAGGCGGCGCAGCTGCATGTTGAGGATCGCGCCGGCCTGGATCTCGTCGATCTCCAGCAGCTGGATCAGGCCGTCGCGGGCCTCCTCGACCGTCGGCGAGCGGCGGATGAGGGCGATGACCTCGTCGAGCGCGTCGAGCGCCTTGAGCAGACCACGCAGGATGTGGATGTCGGCCTCGGCCTTGCGCAGGCGGAAGGTCGTGCGCCGGACGATGACCTCGATCTGGTGCTCCACCCAGTGGCGGATGAAGGCGTCGATCGGCAGGGTGCGCGGCACCCCGTCCACGAGCGCCAGCATGTTGGCGCCGAAGTTGGTCTGCAGCTGGGTGTGCTTGTAGAGGTTGTTGAGCACGACCTTCGCCACGGCGTCGCGCTTGAGCACGATGACCAGGCGCTGGCCGGTGCGGCCGGAGGTCTCGTCGCGGATGTCCGCGATGCCCTGCAGGCGACCCTCCTTGACCAGCTCGGCGATCTTCTGCGCGAGGGTGTCGGGGTTGACCTGGTAGGGCAGCTCGGTGACGACGAGGCACTGCCGGTTGTGGATCTCCTCGACCTCGACGACCGCGCGCATGATGACCGAGCCACGGCCCGTGCGGTAGGCGTCCTCGATGCCCTTGCGGCCCAGGATGAGCGCGCCGGTCGGGAAGTCCGGGCCCTGGATGCGCTTCATCAGCGCCTCGAGCAGCTCCTCGCGGGGAGCCTCGGGGTTCTGCAGGTACCACTGCGCGCCGGAGGCCACCTCGCGCAGGTTGTGCGGCGGGATGTTGGTGGCCATGCCGACCGCGATGCCCGAGGAGCCGTTGACGAGCAGGTTCGGGAACCGGCTCGGCAGGACCGTGGGCTCCTGGGTCTTGCCGTCGTAGTTGTCGCGGAAGTCGACGGTCTCCTCGTGGATGTCGCGGACCATCTCCATGGCCAGCGGCGCCATCCGGCACTCGGTGTACCGCGGTGCCGCGGCCGGGTCGTCACCGGGGGAGCCGAAGTTGCCCTGCCCGTCGACGAGCGGGTAGCGCATCGACCAGTCCTGCACCAGGCGCACGAGGGCGTCGTAGATCGAGGCGTCACCGTGGGGGTGGTACTGACCCATGACCTCGCCCACGACGCGCGAGCACTTGTTGTACCCGCGGTCGGGGCGGTAGCCCCCGTCGTACATCGCGTAGACGACGCGGCGGTGCACCGGCTTGAGGCCGTCCCGCACGTCCGGCAGCGCGCGGCTGACGATGACCGTCATCGCGTAGTCGATGTAGCTGCGCTGCATCTCGGTGTTGAGGTCGACCGCTTCGGTGCGGTCCGTCTCAATCGGCGGCATTCCGTCAGTCACGCAATTCCCTTATCTGTCAACGGGTTTCAAAGATCTGGGGTATGCCGTGGGCGCGCTCTGCGCGCTGGCGCGGTTTCACGTGGAACCCGGCCGCCCGGCATACGGGCACTTAGATGTCGAGGAACCGCACGTCGCGGGCGTTCCGCTGGATGAAGCCGCGCCGGGACTCGACGTCCTCGCCCATCAGGACCGCGAAGATCTCGTCGGCCGCAGCGGCGTCGTCGAGGGTGACCTGCAGCAGCACCCGGTGGTCCGGGTCCATCGTGGTCTCCCACAGCTCCTGGTAGTCCATCTCGCCCAGACCCTTGTAGCGCTGGATGCCGGCGTCCTTGGGGAGGCGCCAGCCCTGGCTCTGGCCGGCCGCGACCATGGCGTCACGCTCGCGGTCGGAGTAGGCGAACTCGTGCGCGTGGTTGCTCCACTTCAGGCGGTAGAGCGGCGGCTGGGCGAGGTAGACGTAGCCGGCCTCGATCAGCGGGCGCATGAAGCGGAACAGCAGCGTCAGCAACAGCGTGCGGATGTGCAGGCCGTCGACGTCGGCGTCGGCCATGAGCACGATCTTGTGGTAGCGCGCCTTGGCGAGGTCGAAGTCCTCGCCGATGCCGGTGCCGAAGGCCGAGATCAGCGCCTGGACCTCGTTGTTGGAGAGGACCTTGTCGATGCGGGCCTTCTCGACGTTGAGGATCTTGCCTCGGATCGGGAGGATCGCCTGGGTGCTGGGGTTGCGACCGCGGACGGCCGAGCCGCCTGCCGAGTCACCCTCGACGATGAAGACCTCGGACAGGCTCGGGTCCTTGCTCTGGCAGTCGCGCAGCTTGCCCGGCAGGCCGCCGGACTCGAGCAGGCCCTTGCGCCGGGTGGCCTCACGGGCCTTGCGCGCCGCCATGCGGGCGGCGGCCGCCTGCACCGACTTGCGGACGATGTCCTTGCCCTCGTTGGGGTGCGTCTCGAGCCAGTGGCCGAACTCGTCGGTCATGGCGCGCTGCACGAAGCCCTTGACCTCGGAGTTGCCCAGCTTGGTCTTGGTCTGGCCCTCGAACTGGGGCTCGCCCAGCTTGACCGACACGACGGCGGTCAGGCCCTCGCGGATGTCGTCGCCGGTGAGGTTCTCGTCCTTGTCCTTGAGGAGGTTCTGCTTGCGGGCGAAGTCGTTGACCAGCTTGGTCATCGCCGCGCGGAAGCCCTCCTCGTGGGTGCCGCCCTCGTGGGTGTTGATGGTGTTGGCGTAGGTGTGCACCGACTCCGAGTAGGCAGTGGTCCACTGCATGGCCAGCTCGAGCGAGAGCTGGCGCTCGGTGTCCTCGGACTCGATCGAGATGATCTCGGGGTGCACCGGCTCGGCCTTCTTCGAGCCGACCAGGTGCGTCACGTAGTCGACCAGGCCGTTGTCGTAGCGGTAGGTGACCTTCTTGGCCTTCTGCTTCTTGGGCGCGCCGCCCTCGGCCTCGGCGGTGGCGGAGTCGACCTCGACGGTCTCCTCGTCTGCCTCCGCCTCGAGGTTGTCGAGGTCGATGTCGTCCTTGCCCGGCTCCTCCTGGGCGACGCGCTCGTCGGTCAGGTTGATCGTCAGGCCCTTGTTGAGGAAGGCCATCTGCTGGAAGCGGGCCCGGATCGTGTCGAAGTCGTAGGTGGTGGTCTCGAAGATCTCGGGGCTGGCCCAGAAGGTGATCGTCGTCCCCGTGCGGTCGGACTCCTCCTCCTTGGCCAGCGGCGCGACCGGCACGCCGTGGTCGAAGGACATGCGCCAGGCGTGGCCGAGCTGACGGACCTCGGCGTCGAGCCGCGTCGAGAGGGCGTTGACCACGGAGGAGCCCACGCCGTGCAGACCGCCGGAGACCTTGTACCCGCCACCACCGAACTTGCCGCCGGCGTGCAGCTGGGTGAGGACGAGCTCGACGGTGGAGACGCCGTACTGCTCGTTGAGGCCGGTGGGGATGCCACGACCGTTGTCGGAGACGCGGACGCCGCCGTCGGCCAGCAGCGTCACGTCGATGGTGTCGGCGTAGCCGGCGAGGGCCTCGTCGACCGAGTTGTCGACGATCTCCCAGACCAGGTGGTGCAGGCCGCGCTCGCCCGTGGAGCCGATGTACATGCCGGGGCGCTTGCGCACGGCCTCGAGGCCCTCGAGGACGGTGATGGCGCTGGCGTCGTAGTCCGACCCCTGGGAAACACCGGCGAGCTCTGCCTCTGCTGCTGCCCGGGCCTGCTCTGCCTCCGCGGCGCTCAGGCTTTCGGAACCGGACTCACTGGGCATGGGCGTGTTGGCAGCGTCGGACACGGTGCTCCTTCTTCAGATGGCACGAGCGCGGGCTGTAGCGCCCACTGCTGGTGCCGGTCATGGCACGCGACCAGAGTGGAGACCACCTGGTCGCGGGATCGTCCTTGAGTTTACCGGTCGAAGCGCCGGAAGACGGCTTCAGGAGGCCCGTGAGCCCACTTTCTAGGCAAATTTGGGGGCAGATCCATGTCGGGGATCGCACCCCGGCCCCTCAGCGCCCCATTTTGGCGCTCCTCGCCTGTCGCCCGACCGGTACATACGGGCTGAACTGACCGAAACGAGCCGTCCCCGCGGAGGTCGGGTCCTATCGTTCTGCCCCATGCGGGGGAGTGCAAGGGTGCATGAGGGCTGCCGTGGCGGGGGTCGTCCTCGGAGTGTCGTTGACCGGGCTCGGTGGGTGTGGCGTGGTCGACCGGGTGATGTCCACCCCGACCATCACCGAGGTGCCCAGCCAGCCGGACGAGATCACGCCCACGGTCCCGGCGCCGGGCGACCCCACCTCCACCAGCGCCTCGAACGCTCCCACCCAGCAGATCAAACCTGCGACTCCAAAGCTCCCGAAGCCGGGCGGTCTCCAGCCCACCGAGCGGCTCGTCGTGGTCGACAGCCTCGGCATCGGTTTCGCGGCTCCGACAATCTCCATCGAGATCGATCCCGGAGAAGTATGTCGAGGGCTCTGCCGCCCTGGACGAGCTGTCACGGGTGATGGGGCTCAGCCCCGGACCAGGTCCGCAACGGCCTGCTCGACCGCATCGACCGCATGGTGACCGCTGTCGGGGACGACGGCCGGATCACCAGCATGGTGGTGACCCGGATCCCCAGCACGACCTGCCCACCGAAGCCCTCATCCGCAGGGACATCGGCGGACCACCATGAACGCCACAGTGACGCGGGTGGACCGGCCCATCACGCCGCAGGGAGGCGGTCCGTGCGGTGTACCGGCTCGGGACCGCGGGTGACTACCAGCTACGGCGAGGCTGTCTACCTCGAGACGTCTGAGGGTGCCGTGGTCTCGGTGACGGTCACCTCGGATCGGCGGCCGAGTCGAAGCGGATGGGCGCCCGCGTGCTGAAGACCCTGCGCATCGTCGAGTAGACCTCGCGCCAGCCGACTCAGTCGCCGGCGGCGAGGGTCCGTTCCAGCAGGCCTCGCACCTCCTCGGGAAGGCGGGGCTCCGGCATGCTCACCTGCGTCGCGGGCGCGTCGCAGCGCACCTCGTAGCAGTAGGCGTCCGGGTGGCTGGGCCCGTTGGCGAAGGCCGACAGCCGGCGGTTCGCCAGCAGGTGGCTCCACTGGTCGGCGTCCTCGCGGGGCAGCTCCTCCAGGCGCACGGCCCGTTCGCGGGTCAGCCCGGCGAAGCCGCCGGTGCGCCGGACCAGCACCTCGGTGCCCTGGCCCGGCTCCTGCCCACCGGCGCCACCGTCCGGTTCAGCGGGGGAGGGCTCAGCGGGCGCGGGCTCACTCGGAGCCGGCGCGCCAGGCACTGCTGCGCGCAGCACCCCGACCTGCTCCCAGGCTGACTGCACCGCCTGGACCACCGGCGACCCGTCACCGTGCTCGTCGCGGGCCGCGGCGACGGTGAGCCCGGCGAAGGTGACGAAGTCGCAGTCGGCCCTGATCCCGGGACCGGTGAGCACGGCATACCAGGTGCGCCCCACGGTCTCCCACGCGTGACCGCCGACCGCGGTCGCGGCGAGGAAGAACGCCCGGTTCGGGATGCCGGAGTTGATGTGCACGCCACCGTTGTCGTCGGTGGTGTCCACGTAGTCGTCCATGTGAGCCGGCTGCGGGTCCTTGCCCAGCACGGGGTCGTCGTAGGCGGTGCCGGGCTCGGCCATCGACCGCAGTGCCACCCCCTGCACGGCGTCGGTGAACAGGTCGGCGCCGATCAGCCAGTCCGCCTCGTCGGCCCGCTGGCCGAGCAGACGCTGGCGCACGAGCGAGCCGAACACGTCGGAGAGGCTCTCGTTGAGGGCGCCCGGCTGGCCCCGGTAGGTCAGACCGGCGGTCAGCTCGGTGACGCCGTGCGTGAGCTCGTGGCCGATGACGTCGAGACTGGCGGTGAAGCGGCGGAAGTACTGGCCGTCGCCGTCACCGAACACCATCTGCGTGCCGTCCCAGAACGCGTTGTCGTAGGCCTGGCCGTAGTGGACGCTCGCGAGCAGGGGCAGGCCCTGCCCGTCGAGGGAGTTGCGCCCGTATGCCGTGGCGTACAGCTCCCAGGTCGCGCCCAGCCCGTCGTAGGCCTCGTCGGCCGCGGCGTCACCGGTGGCCGGCTCGCCCTCGCGGCGCACCACCCGGCCGGGCAGCCGTTCGCCGTTCCCGGCGTCGGAGACGACCCGCTGGGGCGCCTCGGGACCGCCCGGTGGCGGAGTGACCTGCGGCGGGAGGCCCGGAGTCGGGGCGGCCTCGAACCGCCCCTGCCGCCGCTCGCGCAGGGACGCGTCGCGCTCGAGGGCCTGGACCGCCCGACTCGCGGCCACCGGGTCGCTGGACTCGGCGATCGCCTCGAGCACGTACGGCGGGATGATCGAGCACCGCTGGTGTCGGTCTGGTCGGCTCGGCTTCGGTGCTGGTGTTCCCCTCATGGAGCCAGTGTCCGCCGCGACACCGACACCGCCAGTCGGCGAGCCAGCCGGTGAGTCCTTGAGGCGGGGTCAGTTCACCCTCTGCCGCTGTACCGGCCGTCGCAGCCACAAGACGAGGTAGACGGTCTCTATGAGTGCGGCCCCCGCGAAGCAGGAGGGGAGGATCAACTCGGCTGGTTTCGGCCCTCCCCCCAGAAACCACCAAAGAACCAGTCCCAGGCATACGTACGGAAACATCCACAGGGCCAGCACCAGTTTCAGCGACGGCAGACTTTCAATCAGTGGACGGCGTGGCCGTTGCAACCAGGGAACGCGTGAGGAGCGCTCTCCTCCGTTCGTTTCTCTGTCATCCATGGATCTGACTTCCCCTCAGCGCACGCGGCCGAGGTGGATGGCGGCATACATCAGGGCGGCCACGGTCTCGCCGTCGGTGATGGCACCGTTCGCGACCATGTCCAGCACCTCGGCGAACGGCACGGTGCGCACGTCGCTGATGCCCTCCTCGTGGTGGCCGGTGGCGTCGGCCAGGCTCAGCCCACGCGCGACGAACACGTGCTCGGGCGCCTCGCAGATGCCGTTGAGCGCCTGCATCGTGCCGACGAGTGACCACTGCGAGGCGCGGTAGCCGGTCTCCTCGAGCAGCTCGCGCTGCGCGGCGACGAGCGGGTCCTCCCCGTCGGTGCCTCCGGCCGGCACCTCGACGGACCGACCCGTGGTGTGGCGGTCGACCGTGACGAGCACGACCTCGTCGGCGTCGGTCAGCGCCACCACGAAGACGGCCGGCTGCCGCAGCTCGACGACGCCGTAGAGGCCGTCGGTGCCGTCGGGCCGGACCACCTGGTCCTCACGGACCCGGATCCACTGGTTGTCGTAGACGACCTCGGAGGTTCGAGTCACCCAAGCCACAGTCGCGCCCCTATCCGTACGTGTCCCGGGGCCCCGGCCCCTGCGATCGCCGCGGTCCCTTCGACCACGACGGTGCGCTCGGCCCGACCACCTTGAGCTCGGCGACCGTGCCCTTGCCGACCTCGCCGTCGAGCCGGCCCAGGATCGAGGAGGTCAGCAGCCGGATCTGGGTGGCCCACGCCGTCGAGTCGGCCCGCACCGTGAGCACGCCGTCCTGGAAGGTCACCGGCGTGCAGTGCTGGGCCACCTCCGGCCCGACGATCGCCGGCCACCGCCCCATGACCGAGCCGACCGCCACGTCGACGCGCCACCCGCGGTCGCCGAGGAGGCGGTCCATCTGGTCGCCGAGCAGCAGCGGGTCGCGGCCGTCGCGCGAGCGCGACCGGGCGCTCTCGGGCACGCCGGGCCGGCGCCGGCGCATCGGCTTCAGTCCCGGCCGCAGCCCCTTGGCCTTCGCGGCCGCCCGCGCGCGGGCGAGCGCGGCGGCTGCCGCGTCGTCGACCCGCTCGTCCTCGTGATGGGGCTCGGCCTCGGGCGGGGGCAGCTCGTCACTCACCGGCACGCACCTCACCCAGCGAAACGGCATACGTCTGCCCGTCCAGCGAGGCGGGCACGTCCGCGGCGACCGCGGCAGTGATGAGCACCTGCTCGCAGTCGCCGACCATGGCGGCGAGCCGCTCGCGCCGCCCCGAGTCGAGCTCGGCGAAGACGTCGTCGAGCACGAGCACCGGGTCCTCGCCGAGGTCGTGGCGCAGCAGCTGGTATGCCGCGAGCTTGAGTCCCAGCGCGAACGACCAGGACTCGCCGTGGCTGGCGTAGCCCTTGGCGGGCAGCTCGCCGAGGGTGAGGAGGACGTCGTCGCGGTGCGGGCCGACGAGCGAGACGCCGCGTTCGACCTCCCGCGGCCGGGCCTCCTCGAGCGCGGCGAGGATCTCGGTGCGCAGCTGCTCGATCTCCGGGACCTCACCGGCGGCGATGCCGGCCGCCGCCTCCTCGCGCAGGCTGGAGCGGTAGGACACCCGGGCGTCGGACTGGCCGGCGCTGACCTCGTCGTAGGCCTTGGCGAGGTAGGGAGCGAGGTCGCGCAGCAGCCGCAACCGGGCGTAGAGCAGCTGCGAGCCCACGCCCGCGAGGTGCTCGTTCCAGATGTCGAGGGTGTGCAGGGCCGAGGCGCGCGCGTCGTCCGCCGGCTCCTCGCCGGGGCGGGGCCGGTAGCGGGACCCCTTGCGCAGCACCGGTGCCGCCGACTTCAGCAGGGCGTTGCGCTGCTTGAGCACCTTGTCGTAGTCCGAGCGCACCCCCGCCCAGCGCGGCTGGCGGGCGACGAGCAGCTCGTCGAGAAACTTCCTCCGCTCGGACGGGTCGCCCTTGACGAGCGCGAGGTCCTCGGGGGCGAACAGCACGGTGCGCAGGGTGCCGAGCACCTCGCGCGGCCGCTGCATCGGCGAACGCCCGAGCCTGGCGCGGTTGGCCCGGCCGGGGTTGAGCTCGAGCTCGATGAGCGTCTCGCGGCCGTCACGCACCACCACCCCGCGGATGACCGCCTGGTCGGCGCCGAACCGCACGAGCGGGGCGTCGGTGGCGACCCGGTGGCTCGAGAGGGTGGCGAGGTAGCCGATCGCCTCGACGAGGTTGGTCTTGCCCTGCCCGTTGAGCCCGACCAGGGTCGTCACGCCAGGCCCGAGCGGCAGCTCGGCAGTCTCGTAGCTGCGGAAGTTCGCGACGGACAGGTGGCGGACGTACACGGGTCAGGCCGGTTCAGGGAGGGGTGCGGCCGCGGCGGCCGACGTCAGGAGGTCTCGCCGGTGCCCGAGGAGGGCCCGGCCTTGGCGGCGGCTCGGCCCTTGGCGGCCGCCTTCTTGGCGCTCTTGGTGGGCTGCTCCGCCTTGCGCGTCGTGGCGCGGGTCTCCTTGACACCCTTGGGAGCCTCGCCCCGGCGCAGCGCCCTGCCCTCCTCGACCCCCATGACCTCGTGCCCGCCGAACTGGCCGCGCAGGGCGGCGACGGCCTTCATCGTGGGGGACTCGTCCTGGCGCGAGGCGAACCGCGCGAAGAGCGAGGCCGAGATCACCGGCATCGGCACCGAGTTGGCGATGGCCTCCTCGACGGTCCAACGGCCCTCGCCGGAGTCGGCGGTGTAGCCGGAGACGTCCTCGAGGTGCGCGTCCTCCTCCAGCGCCTTGACCAGCAGGTCGAGCAGCCAGGACCGCACGACGGTGCCGCGGGTCCACGCCTTGAAGGCGCCCGGCACGTCGGTGACGATGTCCTTGGCCTCGAGCAGCTCGTAGCCCTCGGCGT
This sequence comes from uncultured Actinomycetota bacterium, assembly GCA_963730585.1. Classification (GTDB taxonomy): domain Bacteria; phylum Actinomycetota; class Actinomycetes; order Actinomycetales; family Dermatophilaceae; genus Pedococcus_A. The sequence continues at coordinate 208,397 of CAVSSL010000010.1, forward strand.
ACGCGGCCATCAGGCCGTACTCGATGCCGTTGTGGACCATCTTCGTGTAGTGGCCGGCGCCGACCTTGCCGGCGTGGACGAAGCCCTCCTCGCGGGGGCCCTCCGGCCGCAGCGCGTCGAAGATCGGCATGGCCCGCTTCACGTTGGCCGCGGAGCCGCCGACCATGAGGCCGTAGCCGTTCTCCAGGCCCCAGATGCCGCCGGAGACGCCGCAGTCGAGGTAGCCGATGCCCTTGGCCTTGAGCAGCTTCTCGTTCTCGAAGTCGTCGGTGAAGCGGCTGTTGCCGCCGTCGATGACCAGGTCGCCCTTGTCGAGCAGGTCGGCCAGCTTGGCGACGGTGTCGCGGGTCGGGTCACCGGCGGGCACCATCACCCACACGACACGGGGCGCCTCGAGCTTCTTGACCAGCGCGGCCATGGTCCGCACGTCGGAGACCTCAGGGTTGCGGTCGAAGCCGATGACCTCGTGGCCCGCGCGGCGCAGCCGCTCGCGCATGTTGCCACCCATCTTGCCCAGACCGATCAGACCCAGCTGCATGGTGAGGAAGCCCTTCGTCGTTGGTGGTGCGGTATGCCGCGTGCGCGCCTACCCGGCATACCGCCGCCGCAGGCGCGTGGCGCTCAAGGCTACGCCCGCGCCAGGTCAGCTCGCGAAGCGCACCGGCATGAGCACGTAGCGGTACGAGGTGTCGGCCTCGCCCTCGAGCTCGGCCTGGCCGGAGAGCACCGCCGGCCGCGACGGCTGGGTGAAGGACAGGCGGGAGAACTCGGTGCCCACCGCGCCGAGGCCGTCGAGCAGGAACTGCGGGTTGAACGCGATCTCGACCTCGGGACCGGTGAGGGTCGACTCGACGGCCTCCGACGCCTGCGCGTCGTCGCCGGTGCCGGCCTCGATGGCGACCTGTCCCTCGGTGAACCGGAGCCGCACCGGGGTGTTGCGCTCGGCGACGAGGGAGACGCGCTTGACGGCCTCCACGAGCTCGGAGGTCTTGACCACGGCCTCGGTGTCGACGCTGGTGGGGAAGATCGAGGTGACCTTGGGGTACTCGCCGTCGAGCAGGCGGGTCGTCGTGCGGCGCTGTCCGGCCTCGAAGCCGACGAGCCCCTCACCCCCGGCGGCGCTGCCGAGCGCGACCTCGATCGAGCCGGCGGCGCCCAGGGCCTTGGCGGTCTCGGAGAGGGTGCGGGCCGGGATGAGCGCGACGTGGCTGGCGTCGGTTGCCTCGGGGTTCCAGGTGAGCTCGCGCATCGCGAGGCGGTAGCGGTCGGTGGCCAGCAGGGTCATCTTCTCCCCGTCGACCTCGACTCGGACGCCGGTGAGGATGGGCAGGGTGTCGCCGCGGTCGGCGGCGATGGAGACCTGGGCCACCGCCTGGGTGAAGACGTCGCCGGCGATGGTGCCGGTCGGCGCGGGGGCGGTCGGCAGGGTCGGGTAGTCCTCCGACGGCATCATCAGCAGGCTGAACCGCGACGAGCCACAGGTGACGGCGACCTTGTTGCCCTCGGTGGTGACGTCGATGGGACGGTTCGGCAGGTTGCGCGAGATGTCGGCGAGCAGGCGTCCGAGGACCAGGACGGTGCCGGGCTCGGCCACCTCCGCCGGGACGGTCACCTTGGCGGAGACCTCGTAGTCGAACGCCGAGAGGGTCAGGCTGCCCTCCTCGTTGGCCTCGATCAGCACGCCGGCCAGCACCGGGACGGGCGGTCGCGCCGGCAGGCCGCGGGCCACCCACGTCACGGCATCGGCGAGGACCTCACGTTCGACCCGGAACTTCACCTTGAGAACCCGCCCTTCAGGACTGCAGACACGCGTGTCACCACAGAGATGTTTGTGAGGACCCACAACGACCTGCTCGAACCCGCTGTCTGTTGGAGGCAGTCAGCTGTGCGAACCACACGTCTGTTCGAGGAGATTGTCGTGGGGGCACTGACCCTAGTGCCCGAGGGGGTCCCTGCAAACCCGGTTCGGTCAAGCCGGGTTCATGTCATTCGTCCGGTTCTCGTCCGGGGTCGTCAGCACCCCAGGTACTCGGGGCGGGATAAGGGAATGGATGGATCTCATCATCTCCATAGGGGTTGTGGAACCTGTGGAGAAGCCACGTTTGCGCAGGCCAGGCCGACACGGCGGGTGTGCAGCGCTCGTGGACCGGTATCCGCAGGGTGCCGGGGTCGCTGTGGATGGAATTTCGTTGTCCACAGGCAATCCACATGGTGTGGGCAGTCGTCCCCAGCGCGACTGCGCGGCGTCCACGAGCCGTCCACGAGATGTGCACAGCCCCGTCACGCGGTGGAACGGTTGTGGACAAGCTGGGGGCGGCCCTGTGGTTTGCCACAGATCTCCACAGGGTTTTCCCCAAGTGTGGACCACCGGCCAAAAGGGGCGAATGACAACCTTTCGGGACGCCGACCTGCGGGCCTTCCCGCATCACGGGTCGGTCACGCACTGCCCACAAGTGTGGACAACCCTGTGGAGAGCTCAGCTGTGGACAGCGCTGGAACCGGGCGTGAGGACGAGCCGGCCGGCGACCTCGAGCATGTAGGCGAAATAGGCGTCCGGGTCGGCGATCGTGTCGCCCAGCTGCTCGAACAGCTCGGTCGTGACCGTGCCCAGGAGCAGCGTCCAGGCCGCCAAGCCCGACATGAGGGTCGAGGCGTCGAGGCCCGCGCCGGCGAAGAACGGGTCGTCGAGGAGGTGTCCCGCAGCCCCCTCGGCGAGCTCCCGTGATCCGGGCGTGAAGGCCGCCGGCGCGTCACTGAGTCGGCCCACGCGCCGCGCGTCGGCCAGCAGCCGCACCAACAGGACCTGGACCCGGGTGCCGGGTTCGGTGGTCTGCTCGGCGGGGGCCCGGTAGTCCGGCACGGGCGAGCCGTAGAGCAGGGCGTACTCGTGCGGGTGTGCCCTGGCCCAGTCCCTCAGCGCGTGCCCCACCGCGTGCCACCGGGCGTCGAGGTCTGCGGGGTCCACCGCCTCGTGTGCCCGCTCGACGGTCTCCCCGAGTGAGGTGTAGGCGGCCACGATGAGCAGGGTGAGCAGGTCGTCGCGGTCGCGCACGTACCGGTAGATCGCCGAGGAGGCCATGCCCATCTCGCGGGCCACGGCCCGGAGCGAGAGGGCGGCGGCCCCGTGGCGCGCCAGCTCCTCACCGGCCACCCGCAGGATCTCGGCCTCCATCGCCGCCCGGTTCCGTGCTCGTATGCCGTCCGCTCGTGCCATGGCCGCCAGCATGCCAGATCGGTGGTCACATTTGTGAGCGCTGCTCTTGCTTTCGTCCTCCACATGGTGTTCACTTGAAGAAAGAGAGAGCAGTGCTCTCACACAATTGCGGTCCGGCGGACCGCACGGAGAAGGAGAAGGTCATGGGTCGGTTTCTCGTCCTGGGAGCTGGGGCCGTCGGTCAGGGCACTGCCCTCGAGCTCGCGTCCGCGGGGCACCAGGTGACGGTGGTGTCACGCTCCGGCCGGGGCCCGGCGCACGAGGGCGTCGAGGCGGTGTCCGCCGATGCGGCGGACGTCGAGCGCCTGACCTCGCTGGCGACGGGCGCGTCGGCGATCATCAACGCGCTGAACCCCCCGAAGTACACGACGTGGGAGCGCGACTGGCCGCCGCTGGCCGCGGCCGCCCTCAGCGCCGCCGAGCGCACGGGCGCCGGGCTGGTCACCGTCAACAACCTCTACGCCTACGGCCTGGTGGACGGCCCCATGACCGAGCAGACCCCTCTGCGGCCGCACGGGCACAAGGGCGAGCTCCGGGCGCGGATGTGGGAGGACGCCCTGGCCGCCCACAGCGCCGGCCGCGTGCGGGTCACCGAGCTGCGTGCCTCCGACTACACCGGTCCCGGCGTGGGAGCCCAGAGCCTGCTGAACTCCATGGTCATCGCGCCGGCCGTGAAGGGGCGCTCCGTCTGGCTCGTCATGGGTGGTCCCGACGTGCCGCACACCTGGACCGACGTGCGCGACACCGCTCGGCTCGCTGCGGTGCTCGCGACGGACGACCGGTCGTGGGGACAGGCCTGGCACGTGCCCAGCGCCGACCCGCGAACGGTGCGCGAGGTCGTTGCCGACGTCGCGCAGGTCTGTGGGCGGCAACCCAAGGCCGTGCACGGCATACCGCGCGGTCTGGTCACGACGCTGGGAGCGGCGGTGCCGCTGCTGAAGGAGCTGCGCGAGACCCGGCACCAGTTCGAGCGGCCGTTCGTGCTCGACTCCAGCCACACGCAGGGCGTCTTCGGCCTGCAGCCCCACGCCGTGGGAGCAGACCGTGAAGGAGACGGTCGCCTACCTCAGCGGGACTGCTGCTTGATGCGGTTGGTCAGCTCGGTGACCTGGTTGTAGATCGCGCGCCGCTCGCCCATGAGCTCGCGGATCTTGCGGTCGGCGTGCATGACCGTGGTGTGGTCGCGGCCGCCGAACTGCTGGCCGATCTTCGGCAGCGACAGGTCGGTCAGCTCGCGGCACAGGTACATCGCGATCTGCCGGGCGGTCACCAGCACGCGGGAGCGCGAGGAGCCGCACAGGTCGTCGATGCTGAGGCCGAAGTAGGCCGCGGTCTGCGCCATGATCGTGGCGCTGGTGATCTGGCTGCCCTGCTCGTTGGGGATGAGGTCCTTGAGCACGATCTCGGCCAGGCCCATGTCGACGCTCTGGCGGTTGAGGCTGGCGAAGGCCGTCACCCGGATGAGGGCGCCCTCGAGCTCGCGGATGTTGGTCGAGATCCGCGAGGCGATGAACTCGAGCACCTCGTCGGGGGCGCTCATCCGCTCCTGGATCGCCTTCTTGCGGAGGATCGCGATGCGGGTCTCGAGGTCGGGCGGCTGCACGTCGGTGAGCAGGCCCCACTCGAAGCGGCTGCGCATGCGCTCCTCGAAGCCGGACAGCAGCTTCGGGGGCAGGTCGCTGGTGATGACCACCTGCTTGTTGGCGTTGTGCAGCGTGTTGAACGTGTGGAAGAACTCCTCCTGGGTCTGGACCTTGCCCTGGAGGAACTGGATGTCGTCGATCAGCAGCACGTCGACGTCGCGGTAGCGCCGCTGGAAGTTGCTCGCCTTGTCGTCGCGGATGCTGTTGATGAAGTCGTTGGTGAACTCCTCGGAGTTCACGTAGCGCACCTTGACGTTGGGGTAGAGGTTGCGCGCGTAGTGGCCGATGGCGTGCAGCAGGTGGGTCTTGCCCAGCCCGGACTCGCCGTAGACGAACAGCGGGTTGTACGCCTTGGCCGGCGCCTCGGCCACGGCGACGGCGGCCGCGTGGGCGAACCGGTTGCTCGCCCCGATGACGAAGGTGTCGAACGTGTACTTCGGGTTCAGGCGGGTGGCCTCGGCCTCGGTGACCGAGATCGTGTCGTCGGGACGCGGTCGGCGGGCGGCGAAGGTCTCCGTCTCGGGCAGCGCGGGGGCCGGCACGGTGTCCTGGGGCATGGTGAGCGGCTGCGGTGCCGGCGCCATGCCGGTCGGGCCGGTGGCCAGGCCGGTGGTCGGCTCGGTGTGGTCGAGGTCCAGCGAGGAGTCGACGGTCACGGCGAGCCGGACGTCGCTGCCGAGCTGGGACGACAGCGCCCGTGTCACCTGCTCTCGGACCCGCGTCTCGACGACGTCCTTGGTGAACTCGTTCGGCACGGCCACGAGTGCGGTGCCGTCGAGGAGGCCGACGAGCCGGGCGAGGCTGAGAAACGCGCGCTGCTGTGCGGGGATTCCGTCCGCATCGAGAGCCGAGAGCGTGTTCTGCCAGACCTGACCGTAGTTCAGATCAGCGTCGGCCACTGGTCACACCCCTGAAGTTCTGCTCGGTTCTCGCTCGTCTCGGCCTGGCCACTGAGTCGCCGCCATGGTTCGCCGCTGTGGTGAGTCGCCATTGTGGGCTGTCCACACGGTTTTCCACAATCTGTGGGTAGAGCTCAGTCGGGGCGCCGACGGGGGACGCTAACAACGTTGGCGTCGGCCGGGCAACCTGATCGCGGAAACTGGGGACGGTTGAGCACGGAAATTTTCGTATGCCGCGGCGTGTCGCCCGACATGTCGTGGTTTCGGCTGGTAACCGCACGCGGCGCGGGATGAAGTGGTGCTGGTTTGACCCTCTCACCGGCGCTCGCGTACCGTAGGCGAGGCCTTGTCGGCCGTTTTCGCATGCCCGTGACCCTGCTTTGCGGGCTTCCGATTGCGGCCGACGCCGGCCACCCCCGCCAGCACTCGCGGACCACCCGGGTCCGACCAGTTACGGAGATCAACGTGAGCAAGCGTACTTTCCAGCCGAACAACCGCCGCCGGGCCAAGACCCACGGCTTCCGTCTGCGCATGCGTACCCGCGCTGGTCGCGCCATCCTGGCGGCCCGTCGTCGCAAGGGCCGCTCCGAGCTCTCCGCCTGAGGCCCCGGCGTGCTGCCCGCGCAGCACCGGCTGCGTCACAGCGCCGACTTCGCGGCAGCCGTCCGAGCAGCAGGAGGAGCACGATCGGGCTCCCGGCTCATCGTGGTTCACGCCAACCAGACCGACGCGCGTGCGGGTCTCCCGCCGCGGGTCGGTTTTGTTGTCTCCAAGGCCGTTGGCTCCGCCGTCGTCCGCAACCGGACCAAGCGCCGCCTCCGCGCCCTGGTGCACCAGCGAATGGACATCCTGCCCGAGGGCACGGACGTGGTGGTTCGAGCGAATCCACCTGCGGCACAAGCGAATTCGCAAGAACTCGCCGTTGACCTCGACGCCCTGCTTCCCCGGGTCCTGAGACGGCTCAGTGCCTCGCCTGCTGCTGGCGGTGCACGGTGAAGACCCTCCAGAAGGTCCTGGCGGCCCCGCTGATCGGCCTCATCGTCTTCTACCAGCGGTTCATCTCCCCGATGAGACCGCCCACGTGCCGGTACTACCCGTCATGCTCCCAGTACGCCCTGACCGCCATCCAGCGGTTCGGTCCCCTGAAGGGAACCTGGCTGGCCGTCCGGAGGTTGCTGAGGTGCCATCCCTGGACACCGGGTGGCGTCGACCACGTCCCGCCCGCCCCGGCCGCCCGCTGACGGCGGCCCACTGACTCCCCGGCCCCACGGCATACCGCGGGTCCGGAACCACGGGTGAGCCGGTCTCCACACCGGCTCACCACCACGAGTGAAGGACAGCATGAGTTTCTTCGAACAACTGATCTACCCGTTCGAGTGGGTCGTCTCCTGGATCCTCTACGGCTGGCACCAGCTCTTCTCCGCGATCGGGCTCGACGAGGCCTCCGGTGGCGCCTGGGTGCTCTCCATCGTCGGACTCGTGGTGGTGATGCGGGCCGCGATGATCCCGCTGTTCGTCCGGCAGATCCACGCCTCCCGCCGGATGCAGCTCATCCAGCCCGAGATGCAGAAGATCCAGGCGAAGTACAAGGGCAAGACCGACCCCGACTCCCGTCAGGCCATGACGCAGGAGACGATGGACCTGTACAAGCGGACGGGCACCAACCCGTTCTCGTCGTGCATGCCGATCCTGCTCCAGTCGCCGTTCTTCTTCGGCCTCTTCCGGGTCCTCAACAACCTCGGGACCATCGCGGCCGGCACGCACGACCCGATCGGTCCGATCACCCAGCCGGTGGCGGCCCAGGCCGAGCAGTCGACCTTCCTCGGCGCGCAGCTGTCCGACAAGTTCATCGGCGCCGACAGCGTCACCACCCAGGTCGTCACCATCCTGCTGATCGTGCTCATGTCGGTCACCACCTTCACCACGCAGCGACAGCTGATGACAAAGAACATGCCGGCCTCGGCCCTGGACAACCCCTTCGCCAAGCAGCAGAAGGTGCTCCTGTACCTGATGCCGATCTTCTTCGCGATCTCCGGCGTCAACTTCCCGATCGGTGTCCTCATCTACTGGACGACCACGAACATCTGGTCGATGTGCCAGCAGTTCTACGTGATCCGCCGGATGCCGGCGCCGGGCTCACCCGCGGAGAAGGCCCTGCAGGAGCGCCGTGCCAAGCGCGGCAAGCCGGTGGAGGAGTTCACGGTCAAGGGCCTCGATGCGACACCCAGCGCCGAAGCCGGTCAGGCGGGTTCGGCTGGTGGACCGCAGAAGACGTCCGGCCAGCGCCAACAGCCCAAGCGGGGAAAGAAGAAGAAGGCCAGCGGCCAGACCGGGCCCCGGCCCGAGGGCTCGTCGAGCGCGGCCAATCCCACGCCCAGCCCCGAGAAGTGAGCTCACCCCACTGAGCTGTGTCCACAGACGTATGTCGCCCGGCGAACGGCCTGAGACGCCGCCGTCGGACGCCGCAGACCCAGGCCATCCACAGGCCTTTGCACAGGAGAAGAACATGACTGACAACATTGAGCCGCAGGGCTCGACCCAGACCGCGGGTGGCGTCGACTCCTCCGCTGAGGTGTCCGACGTGCTGGAGTCGGTGCAGTCCACCGAGTCCGGCACCGAGACCAGCACCGAGGCGGGCGTTGGCCGGGCCCGCGGTGGCCGCACCAAGGTGGCCGACCTCGAGCGCGAGGGTGAGGTGGCGGCCGACTTCCTCGAGACGCTGCTCGACATCGCGGACCTCGACGGAGACATCGACGTCGACGTCGACGGCGACCGGGCCGCGGTCGCCATCGTCGACTCGGAGGAGGGCCGGGTCCCGCGGCGCCTCGTGGGGCCTGACGGCAAGGTGCTCGAGGCCCTGCAGGAGATCACGCGGCTCGCGGTGCAGTCCGCCACCGGTGAGCGCAGCCGGCTCATGCTCGACGTCGCAGGTCACCGCGCCGAGCGTCGCGCCACGCTGGTCGGCATTGCCCGTGAGGCGGTCGCTGAGGTGAAGGCGTCCGGCGAGAAGAAGGCCCTGACCGCGATGAGCGCCTTTGAGCGCAAGGTGGTCCACGACGAGGTCCTCGCCGCCGGGCTGGCCTCGGAGTCCGAGGGCACGGAGCCGCACCGCCACGTCGTCGTTCTCCCCGCGTGACGTTTCACGTGAAACGCGCATGACCCAGAACTCGCCGTCAGAGCGGGAGCAGGAGCCGTCGGCAGGACTGCCGGCGGCTCCTGCTGCTGCCGCCGCCATCTTCGGAGACCGTCTGTCCCTGGCCGAGCGCTTTGCCGCGGTCCTGGCCGACACGGGAGTCAGCCACGGCCTCATCGGCCCGCGCGAGGTGCCTCGCCTGTGGGACCGGCACGTGCTGAACTGTGCGGTCGCCCACCAGGCGTTCCCTGAGGGGGCCACGATCATCGATGTCGGGTCCGGCGCCGGGCTGCCGGGGCTGGCGCTGGCAGTCGCCCGACCAGACCTCCACCTGCACCTCATCGAGCCGATGCTGCGGCGCACGACATGGCTCAGCACGACCATCGAGACGCTGGGTCTGGACAACTGCACCGTGCACCGTGGCCGTGCCGAGGAATTCCACGGCGTGCTCAGTGCCCCGTACGCAACGGCCCGCGCGGTGGCCCGGATCGACAAGCTGGCGCGCTGGACCTTCCCCCTGCTCGAGGAGGGCGGCGTGCTCGTGGCCCTCAAGGGCGAGCAGGCGGCCCAGGAGCTCGACGAGGAGCGCACGACGCTGGTCCGTCTCGGCATGGTGGAGGCGGCCATCCGAACGTATGGCGCCGACGTGCTCGAGGTGCCGACCGTGACCATGGAGCTGACCGTCGGCACCGACGCAGGCGCCAGTGCCGCGCCGGCACGGAGCGGCAGGAGGCGCGCCGCCGCAGGCGCCACCCGCCAGCCGCGGAAGGGCGCGAAGTCGCGCCCTTCGCGGCACACCGGGCCCTAGCCTCCCCGGTTTGGAGCCCCGTCCCTCGTACGGTTGGATGAGGCCATGGGTCCAGCGGGTACGACGGGGTGACGGAGTGACAGAGATGCGGCAGCTCGAACGAGGGCTTGGTTGGCCAGGACTCGTCGGCACCAGCACCGCCCCGCTCGGATGGCCCTCAGAGGACCGGGTTTCACGTGAAACCACGTCATCGGCGGCTCCCAGCGTGTCGACGGCGACCACGCAGGCACCAGAGCCCGTTCGGCCGCTGTAGACGGGTCAGGCTCAGCAGGCTGAACCCGTCGGTCCGGCAGCGCCGGTCCACCACGGAGGCTGCCGTGAGCGAGCCGGTGGAGTTTGACGACGACGAGACCCCGCCGCAGGGCCCGGAAGGATCCATGCCGGGTGGTACCGACGTTGGGCCGGTTTCACGTGAAACGGGGCTGACGCCCGCCGACGAGGAGGCTGACATCACCAACCAGTCGAGCGTGCGCCACGAGGGTGACGCCCTGGCCGCGGAGGAAGCGCTGGCCGCCGTCGTTTCACGTGAAACGGCAGAGGTGGACACGGACGAGCGCACCGCCCTGGCGTCGGCCCTGCCGGCCGCCGGCGCTGACACGCCACTGGCCCAGGCCGTCGCGGCCGACGCACGGAAGCGCATCGCCCTGAGTGGGCGGATGTTCCCCAAGCCGGGCAGCACCCGTGTGATGACGGTGGCCAACCAGAAGGGTGGCGTCGGCAAGACCACGACGACGGTCAACGTCGCTGCCGCCTTGGCGCAGGCTGGTCTCACGATTCTGGTCATCGACATCGACCCGCAGGGCAACGCGAGTACCGCGCTGGGCATCGAGCACCACGCTGAGGTGCCGAGCATCTACGACGTGCTCGTGGACGGCACGCCCATCAGCGACGTCGTGCAGGAGTGCCCGGACGTGCCCGGCCTGTTCTGCGCGCCGGCAACCATCGACCTGGCGGGCGCCGAGATCGAGCTCGTCTCAATGGTGGCGCGGGAGACCCGTCTACAGAAGGCAATCGCCGCCTACGTCGCCTCGGCCGAGGAGCTCGGCCACGCGGTTCCCGACTACGTCTTCGTCGACTGCCCGCCGAGCCTGGGGCTGCTCACGGTGAACGCGTTCGTCGCGGCCGACGAGGTGTTCATCCCGATCCAGTGCGAGTACTACGCCCTCGAAGGCCTCTCCCAGCTGCTCAAGAACATCGAGCTGATCAAGAGCCACCTCAACCCGACGCTGCACGTCTCCACGATCCTGCTGACCATGTACGACGGACGCACCCGACTCTCGGCACAGGTCGCCGACGAGGTGCGAGCCCACTTCCCGCAGCAGGTGCTGCGGACCTCGGTGCCCCGCTCGGTGCGCATCTCCGAGGCGCCGAGCCACGGCCAGACGGTCATGACGTACGACCCCAACAGCAGCGGCGCGCTGTCCTACCTCGAGGCGGCCAGCGAGCTGGCCGACCGCGGAGCGGCGGTGCAGGCCTCATGAGCACGACGACCCCCAGCACACCCCCGGCACAGAACAAGAAAGGCCAGCAGATGAGCGAGAAGCGTCGCGCCCTCGGGCGCGGGCTGGGAGCCCTGATCCCCAGCAGCCCCGCAGGCGAGGGGGCCGCGCGGCCCGTCGACGTCTTCTTCAAGGACAACAGTGCGGCCGTGCCGGCGGCGTCGCCCGTCGTGGCGCCCCCGTCGGAGCGTGCCGACGGGACACCGGGGCCACGAACCACGGGACGCCTGGTGCGGCGGAGCGCGGACACCGCAGCCCGCAACGGCGAGGTGAAGTCCACCAACGGCATACCGGCGACCGGCCCCGGCTCGGAGAACGGGTTGGGCAACGGGTCGGCGAACGGATCCACGAAGGACACCGGTTCGGCGAACGACGCCGGCTCGACGACGGCGGCCGACGCAGGGGAGTCCGCCGCGACGGCTGACGTGGAGAGCGCTGCTGGCCAGGAGGGGCTGGCGCCGGTTCCGGGTGCGACGTATGCCGAGGTGCCGGTCACGGCGATCCGGCCCAACCCCAAGCAGCCGCGCAGTGTCTTCGACGAGGACGACATGGCCGAGCTGGTGCACAGCATCCGCGAGATCGGCGTCCTCCAGCCGATCGTGGTGCGCCCGGTCGACGTCGCCGAGGACGGGATCCGCTACGAGCTCATCATGGGCGAGCGCCGCTGGCGGGCGACCCAGGAAGCCGGCCTCGAGACGATCCCCGCGATCATCAAGGAGACCGAGGACGACGACCTCCTCCGGGACGCCCTGCTCGAGAACCTGCACCGCAGCCAGCTCAACGCGCTCGAGGAGGCCGCGGCCTACTCGCAGCTCCTCGAGGACTTCGGGTGCACGCACGACGAGCTGGCCGGACGGATCGGCCGCTCGCGCCCGCAGATCTCCAACACCCTGCGACTGCTCAAGCTGCCGCCGCTGGTCGCCCGTCGGGTGGCGGCCGGGGTGCTCAGCGCCGGGCACGCCCGCGCCCTGCTCGCGCTCGACGACGCCGCCGCGATGGAGCGGCTGGCCCAGCGCATCGTGGCCGAGGGCCTGTCCGTGCGCAGTGTCGAGGAGATCGTCGCCCTCGGTGGCGACCAGGAGCGGACGAAGCCCCGCCGGCCCCGCGCCGGCAGCCGGCACCCCCAGCTGGACGACCTGGCCGCACGGCTGTCCGACCGGTTCGACACCCGGGTCAACATCGCCCTCGGCCAGCGCAAGGGCAAGCTCACGGTCGAGTTCGCCTCGGTCGACGACCTGAACCGGATCGTGGACATGCTGGGAATCGACCCGCGGGGTGCGGCATAGCGCCCAGAGCATGACGAACGGGCCAAAGCGCGGCCAATCAGGCGCTTTGAGGCCATAGAAACGGGGTCTGCATCTCACGACTGAGATGCAGACCCCGTTCTGTTGCCGGTGCGCGAAGCCGTCATGACGCGCGCACCACGGCGGCGCCGAGGCGGTTGAGGCGCCGTCAGGCGCCCCCACCGGAGGCCAGGTAGGCCCGCAGGTCGCCGAGCCGCAGGACGCCGGTCGCGTTGGTGTCGTCCTCCCCGAGGTACATCCGCTGCAGGCTGACGAGCACGGCCTCGGCCAACGTGTCGCGGAAGGCAGGGTCGGCGAGGCGGGCGGCGTCATCCGGGTGGGAGAGGTAACCGGCCTCGACGCGCACGGCCGGCATGGCAGTCTGCTGGAGCAGTCGCCACGACCGGGCGTGGGAGCGGCAGTTGGCCAGGCCGGTGCGGGCGACGATCTCGCGCTGGAGGAGGTCGGCGAAGTGCTCGCCGACGGCTGACCAGACGGTGCGACGGTCGCGGCCGAAGAAGAAGGTGGCGACCCCGCTGGCGTCCACGTGGTCGTGGGAGTCGCAGTGGAGCGAGAGCAGCACGTCGGCCTCGGCCCGGTTGGCCAGTGCGGCGCGCTCCTCGTCGCTGGGGTTGGTGTGCTCGGTGCGGGTGTAGACCACCGAGACGCCGATGGCCGTGAGGCGACCCTCGATGCGGCGGGCGAGGTCGAGAACGAGATCGGCCTCGCGGAGGCCGTTGGCGACGGCCCCGGCCTCGTCGCCTCCGTGCCCGGGGTCGAGCACGACGGTGCGGCCGCTGAGGCTGTGGCCGGCGCGCCGCACCCGCTCCTGCTCGCGCAGCACGGTGGAGGAGCCCCCGGAGACGCTGCGGCTCAGGTCGGTGAACGCGCGCAGCGTCTCAGGGCCGACCGACCCGTCCGAGGGCAGGCCGTAGGCGCGCTGGAACGCCCGCACCGCCCGCTCGGTGTTCGCGCCGAAGCGCCCATCGACCCGACCGGCGGCGAACCCGAGGGTGTTGAGCCGCTCCTGGAGGGCCGAGACGTCCTCGCCGTGCTGCAGGTGGCCGGGGGTGTGCAGGAGGATGCGGTCGCCGAGGCTCCAGCGGGCGCCGTCGATGGCCGAGAACGTCTCGGGGCCGACGATGCCGTCGACGATGAGTCCCTGGCGCTGCTGGAAGTCGCGCACGGCCCGCTCCAGCGCCTCGTCGTAGAGCTCGGCGTCGACCTCGGGGCCCTCGAGGCCGGAGCGGTCGCCCAGGTGGGCCTGCGGCAGCGCCACGAGGCGGCTGCGCACGTCGGCGACGGCCGCTCCACGACTGCCGCGGCGGAGCAGTCCGTTGTTGCTGCTGGACACGAAGCCTCCTGGACGGGGACGGCCCACGGTCGGTGGGCGCGGAACTCGGACGAGCCTAGGCGAGGGGAGCCGGGGCGGCCAACCACCCGAGGGAGCCCTCACGGAACTCGGGCAAACCGGTCAGAACGACGAAGCCGGCCGCCCCCGGGAGGGGAGCGGCCGGCATACGTGCATGATGCCGCCGGGTGCGGACGTCAGCCGAGGTAGTCGGCGAGCTCGCGCACCAGCTTGGGCTTCGGCAGGGCGCCGACGAGGGTCTTGACGACCTCACCCTTGACGTAGACGTTCAGGGTCGGGATGCCGGTGATGCCGTAGCGGCCGGTGATCTCGGGGTTCTCGTCGGTGTTGAGCTTGACGACCTCGATCTTGCCGGCGTGCTCGTTGGCGAGCTCCTCCAGCACGGGGGCGACCGCGCGGCACGGGCCGCACCACGGGGCCCAGAAGTCCACCAGCACGGGCTTGTCGTTCATCAGGACGTCCTGGTCGAACGTCTTGTCGGTGGTCTCCTTGGTGGCTCCCACGGTGGGGGCTCCTCTCCGTCGTTGTGTGTGCGTGAAGCGGGGGTTCGAGGGGAGTGTGTCAGCGGCTGCTGACAGCGCCCTCGAGCGGGTTCTCGGACTCGATGAGGGCGGCGTCGGTGGCGGGCTCGCCGGCCTCCTCGCGGGCGGCGAGGAAGCGCTCGGCGTCGAGCGCGGCGGCGCAGCCGGAGCCGGCGGCGGTGATGGCCTGGCGGTAGGTGTGGTCGACGAGGTCGCCGCAGGCGAAGACGCCGTCGACGTTGGTCAGGGTGGTGCGGCCCTGCACCTGCACGTAGCCGGCCTCGTCGAGGTCGACGACGCCCTTGACGAGCTCGTTGCGGGGGTCGTGGCCGATGGCGACGAAGACGCCGGTGGCGGCCAGCTCGCGGGTCTCCCCGGTGACGGTGTCGGTGAGGGTGACGCCGGTGACCTTGGCGTCGCCGTGGATGGCGCTGACGGCGCTGTTCCAGGCGAAGCGGATCTTGTCGTTGGCCAGGGCACGCTGCGCCATGATCTTGGAGGCGCGCAGCTCGTCGCGGCGGTGCACGATCGTCACCGTCCGGGCGAACTTGGTGAGGAAGGTGGCCTCCTCGACGGCGGAGTCGCCGCCGCCGACGACCACGATGTCCTGGTCGCGGAAGAAGAACCCGTCGCAGGTCGCGCACCAGGAGACGCCGTGGCCGGAGAGGCGCTTCTCGTCGGGCAGGCCGAGCTCGCGGTAGGCCGAGCCCATCGCGAGGATGACGGCGTGGGCGCGGTAGGTGTTGCCCTCGGAGTCGGTGACGGTCTTGATGTCGCCGGTCAGGTCGACCGCGGTGACGTCGTCGGTGACCAGCTCGGCGCCGAACCGCTCGGCCTGGGCGCGCATGTTCTCCATGAGCTCCGGGCCCATGATGCCGTCGCGGAAGCCGGGGAAGTTCTCGACCTCGGTGGTGTTCATCAGCGCGCCACCGGCGGTGACGGCGCCCTCGAAGACCAGCGGCCTCAGGTTCGCGCGGGCTGCGTAGACCGCTGCGGTGTAGCCGGCCGGGCCGGATCCGATGACGATGAGGTTCCGGACGTCGGACACGTCACTGCTCACAGGTACTGCCCCTTGTGGTCTGGATGGGTGCGGACCGCAAGATGCGGCGTTTGCTGGCAGAACAGATCGTAGGGCTTCTTTGTTCCGTGGTCGCACGCGGCCGGCCGCGACACGCAGCCCCCTCAGGGCAGGTTCACAGGCCCCGCGAGCCGGGCCGGGTGCCCGGTGGAGCACGAGCGCTGCACCGCGTATGCCGTGTGCCCGGTGTCCGTGGTCAGCACCACGACCGCGGCGGGCCGGCCGTCGAAGCTGCCGAGGTCGGCGGTGACCGCGGCATACGGCTCGGTGGTCAGCGCCGACAGGCAGGAGCGCAGGCCCACCACGGTGGCGATCGGGCCGATGCCGGGGGACTCCGCGCCCAGCGGGGGCACCGGGTCCCCGGCTGACGCCAGGAGCGCACGGGCCTGGTCGCCGAGGTGGTCGGAGGTGTAGGCGGTCTCGGAGTGGTGGATGCTCACCGCCGGCGCCGCGGACTGGGCTTTCGCGTCCCCCCAGGTCTCCGCGCCGCCGGCGCCGTTGGTGTCGCTGCCGGCGTGCTCCCGCGAGACCGCGGCGGCTCCGGACGCGGCGTCGTTGCTCGAGCCGCCGAACAGGGCGCCGAGGTTCCCCGGGGCGGTGTCGGTGAGCAGCGAGGCGGCGCCGACGCCGACCACCGCGGCCGCTGCTGCCGCGAGGCCCGCGGTGCGCCACAGCGAGCGGTGCGGGCGACCCGCGCGGTGCAGCGGGTGCACCACGGGTCGGGCAGTCTGCTCGGCTGCGAGGCTGGCGGTGATGCGGGCGACCAGGTCGTCGGGCATGGGGCCGGGGTCGGGCAGCGAGGAGAGCAGCGCGCGCATGCCGGTGGGGTCGTCGTCGGGGTCAGGTGGCCCGGGCGGCGGATGGCGCAGGGTCACCACGACGACCTCCTGGCAGGGCGGTTTCCGGCCGATGGTGGGGCCGGGAGGGCCGCTTCACAGCGGCGGGACTGACAGTTGTACGACGTCACGGGGCCCCCGAAGGTTCCGCGACCCCGGTGACCGAGGGTCCCAGCAGGGTGGCGAGGGCGGCCCGACCGCGGGCGCAGCGGGACTTGACGGTGCCCTCGGGGACCTCGAGCACGGCGGCGGCCTCGGCCACGGGCAGTCCGTGCATGTCGACGAGCACGAGCGCGACCCGCTGGGCCTCGGGCAGGCGGGCCAGCGCCTGGTGCACGTCGAGGCGGGTCTCCACCTGGGCCGGGGCGTCGTGGCGGTCGGGCAGCTCACGCTCGGGCAGCGGTGTCACCGGCCGTTCGCGCCGCAGCCGGTCGAGGCAGGCGTTGACGACGATCCGGTGCAGCCAGGTCGTGACGGCGGCGTCGCCGCGGTAGGAGCCCGCCCGGCGGAACGCGGAGATGAATGCCTCCTGGAGGCAGTCGGCGGCGAGCTCGCGGTTGCCGGTGGTCCGCAGGGCGACGGCCCACATGCGGTCGCGGTGGCGCCGGAACAGCTCACCGAAGGCCTCGGGGTCGCCGGCGCAGTGCTGTGCCACCAGGTCGCGGTCGGCCCGCTCCCTCAGGGGCAGCTCCTCGCCCATGGCCGCCTTCCTGTGGCCGGACCTACCGGACCGTCATCTCGGCGAGCGTGGCCCGGAATCGGCCGTCGTTCACCTGGCTCACCTTCGTGAACCACACCATGACGAACTTGCCGGTGGCCGTCCCGTCACCGGTGATGGTGACCTTGCCCTTCTTGCCGTTGGAGCTGCCGAGCTCGGTGGCGCCGTCCCTCGTGTTGTCCTCGTTCACGTAGACGGTCACGTCGGCGGCGTCCGGCAGGTCGAGGTCGACCTCCTTGACCTTGGCCGTCTGGCCGAGGTCGACGATGACGCCCACGCCCGGCTTGAGGCCGCCGAGGTTGGCCGAGGCGTAGCCCTCGGAGCTCCAGAAGGTGGACTCGTCACCGTCGTAGACCCGCGGGGCCTCGCCGTTGCGCTCGCGGCCGTCGCCCTCGGGGTCGAAGCCGGCCGCCTTGAGGATGGCCAGCGGCTCACCGGCAGCCTCGGTGGTGGCGTCCTGGGTCGGGGTGTCGCTGGGCGTCACGGTCTGCGCCGGACCGGTGACGGTCACGGTCGGCCTCGGAGTGCCGCCCGACAGGTCGAGGCCGGAGCCCGAGCCGATCTGGGAGACGCCCCAGAACCCGATGAGGGTGGCGACCACCACGAACGCGGCGATGATGGCCAGGGCGAGCTTGGACTGGTCGCGGGTGGGCGCGGCGGCGGTCTCCGGCGGGAGCATCGGCAGCGGTGGCTCGACGGCTTCGTCGCCGGCCAGCAGGGCGTCGTCGAGGAAGACGCGGTTGCGCTCGGCCCGCTCGTGGGCGGCAGCGCGCGAGGCCTTCTTCTCCGCCGCCTTGTCGGCCGCGGCCCGGGCGAAGCTGCCGACCTTGCCCGCAGCCGCCCCAGCGGCCTGGCCGGCTGCGTGCCCGGCGGTGCCGAGGGCGCCGGCCACCGCGGTGGCGGCTGCCGCAGCGGTGTGGGGCTGCTCGTCCTCGTCGGCCTCCCGGGTGGCCTCACCGGCGGCTGGCCCGTGGCGGTCCTGCACGGCGGGCTGGCGCCCCTGCTCCTCGTGCCCGCCCACGCCGGTCGAGCCGTGCGAGCCGTGGCCACGGGCGGCAGCGGGCAGGGGGAGGGCGAGGGTCTTGTCCATGCCACCGGCGGCGAGGTCGGCCATCGCGATCGGCTGGGTGGCGGTGCCGCCGAGCCCGCTGACCATCGACTTCGACCACGGTGCGATCTGCGTCGCGTAGTCGCCCGGCGTCAGCGGCCCCTCGTCGTCGTTGAGGGTGAGCCGGCACAGCGCGTCGAGGTCGCCCGGCACGCCGGCGGCGATCTCGGACGGCGCGGGCACGCCGCCGACCACGTGGGGGGCGGCCTCCAGGCCCGGCACCCTGGTGGACAGGGGCCAGCGGCTGGTCAGCGCGGCATACGTGATGGCGACGACGCCGATGGCGTCGGCCCGTGAGGCGTCCGTGGAGTCCAGGTCGTCGACGCCGGCGAGGGCGGCGGCGGTGGCGAGGCCGGAGACCTTCACGGCCCCGTCGCCCGTGCGCCAGATGTGGTTGGGGGTCAGCTGGAGGTGGTGGAGCCCCCGGCCGCGTGCCGCCTCGAGCCCTGCGGCGGTCTCGCCGGCGATGCGGCGGGCCTCCTCCGACGGCAGCCCGCCCTGGTCGAGCAGGTGGGTGAGGGTGTGCGCCTCGTAGAGGGCCTCCTCGACGAAGAACGCGACCTCGTCGGACCGACCGACGTCGAGGATGCGCACCAGCCGCTCGTTGTCGACGCCGGCGGCGCGGCGGGCCGCGTCGAGGGCTGCGTCGGCGTTCGCGTCGTCGGCGGCGAACACCACGACGACGACGTCGCGCTCGAGGGTGGTGTCGTGCGCGGACCAGCGCTCGGCGCGGGATAGCTGCGCGAGGCGGCGCTGGACGGCATACCGGCCCCCCAGCAGCGTCGATGGTCCTACGCCGTGCACGCTGCCTCCTCGGTGCGGTCGCGTCGCTTCACGTGGGTCGGGGTGTTCATCCTAGGGCGTGCCGCTGGAGCCGGGCCCACGGCGCGCGCGGACCCGGCGCAGCACCGGGTCGAGCAGCAGGGCCACCTCGCGCACCCGCAGGGCGTGCGCCACGGAGAGCGCCACGGGGAAGAGCACGGCCAGGCCGACGACGACCACCACGACGGACGAGGCCCAGGTGAGGTTGCCGTCGGCGTCCTGCGGCAGCACCTGGCGCAGCCCCCAGACGACCGCGACGGTGGGCACCGCGGCCACCACGGAGGCGATGGCCAGGCGGACGTACAGCCGGGTGGTCGACCTCAGGTGCAGCGAGCCGAGCTTGCGACGCAGCAGCCACAGGCCGACCACGGCGGCGACGGTGTTGGAGAGCGTCTGGCCCAGGCCGACGACGACACCGGTGCGCTCGGGCGGGACCACCGCGGCCACCAGGTTGGCGGCGGTGGCGACGACCGTGACGACGACCTGGAGGTAGAAGGGCGTCTTGGCGTCCTCGTAGGCGTAGTAGGCGCGCTGCACGAGGTAGAGCCAGCCGAAGGGCAGCAGGCCGAGCATCATCGCGACCATCACCCCGGCGATGGCGGAGGCCTGCTCGGCCGAGTTGCCGGGGAACGCGACGCGCACCGCGGGGGCACCGAGCACGACGGCGGCGACGGTGGCGGGCAGCAGGATGACGGCGGGCATCTTCAGGCCGCGGGCGACGTCGCCGACGACCTCGTCGGTGCGGCCGGCGTGGGCGGCCTGGGACATCCGGGTGAAGAGGGCGGTCACCAGCGAGAGGGTGATCAGCGAGTGCGGGAGCATGAAGAGGAGGAAGGCCACGCCATACGCGGCCTTGCCGGCGCCCACGACGCCCGCCTCGTCGAGCAGGTCGCCGGCGCGCGTGAGCACCTGCGACGTCACGATGAAGCCGAGCTGGCTCACCCCGATGGCGGCGAAGGTCCACACCGCCACCCGCGAGGCCGACCCCAGGCCCGACCCGCGGATGCCCCAGACCGGGCGGTAGCGGAACCCGCTGCGGCGCAGCGGCACCACCAGCACCAGCGCCTGGGCGGCGACGCCGAGCGTCGCGGTGCCGGCGAGCAGCCAGATCATGGGGCCGGTCCACTCCCCGACCGGGACCTCGGTGCCGAAGGCGAACCGGAAGACGACCAGGCCTGCGATGGCCACGACGTTGGCCACAGCCGGTGCCCACATGTATGCCGCGAAGTGCCCGCGGGCGTTCAGCACCTGTCCCAGCAGGGTGTAGAGCCCGTAGAGGAGCACCTGCGGGAGGCAGATGAAGGCGAAGGCGGTGGCCAGCCCGACTGCCTCGTCGCTCCAGCGTTGCGTGGAGAAGAGCCGCACCAGGAACGGCGCCAGCATCGTGATGACCACGGTGGCGGCCGCGATGATGGCGAAGGAGATGGTCAGCAGCCGGTTGACGAACTCGTGGCCGCCGTCGTCGTGGGTGGCCGCCTTGGTGATCTGCGGGACGAGCACGGCGTTGAGCACGCCGCCGGCGAGCAGCAGGTAGAACTGGTTGGGCAGCGTGTTGGCGACGTCGAAGGTGTCGGCCGCCAGGCCGATGCCGACCACCGCCGTCAGCGTCGAGGTCCGGACGAACCCGAGCAGCCGGGAAGCCACCGTGCCCAGGGCCATCACCGCACTGCTGCGGGCCAGGCTGGCGTCAGTCATGCAGTCCTTTCGGGGGTGGGAACCGGCTCGGCGGCGTTGCGCGGGGCCGGCTTGCGGCGCACCGAGCGCCAGATGCCGAGCAGGAGGATGATCCCCGCGAAGCCGCCGAGGGTCCAGTAGACCCAGTCGCCGGTGGGGGTGACCTGCACGAGGACGTCGGCGCCCTGGCCGATGACGGTGCCGTCGGGCGTGGTGAGGGTGGTGCGGATGGGCACCGGGCCCGCCGCCAGGGTGGTCACGCTGACGACGGCGGTGGCGCGGCTGTTGGCCCCGATCCGCATGATGGGCGGCTGGTTGTCGATCCGCAGGCGGGGGTTGGCGGGCTCGAGGGTGAGCTTGACGTTCTCGACCGCGACGTCCAGGTCGTTGGTCACCGTGATCTGGAGACGGCCGGTGTCGGCGATGAAGTTGATGTTGCGCTTCGAGACCTTGACGCTCGTGGTCGTCTCACGGGTGGCCGTGACGATGCCGGCGCTGAGCCGGTTCCAGCCGGCCGGGCCGGCGCGCCACCGGGTCGAGGCCAGCTGCTCGGCGGCCCTGCCCCAGGTGCGGGTGAAGGCGTCGCCGTCGTCGCGGATCAGGCCGACGCCCCGCACGGTGGCCAGGTTCTGCTCGAGCGACTGGAGCCGCCGAGGGGTGAGCACGGGCTGGGCCGTGGCGTAGGGGTCGGCCGGTGAGGTGGTCGGCGCCTCGGTGGGGGTGGGCCGGGTGCCGACCTCCTGCGGCATCGGCAGCGCCTCCTGGGCGTCGGCCAGGAGGGTGTTGGTCGACACCGGCTCCAGCCACGGGATGTCCGAGACACCGCCCAGGAAGGCAGCCGCGGCAGTCGGGTCGGGGTCGAACGAGCGCGGGGCCGCCACGAGCACCGAGCGCGACGAGGTGCCGGGCCGCTCGTCGAGCAGGGCGACCGTGTCGGCGATGAAGTGCTGGAGCCCGACCGCGGCGTCCGTCGGGCTGCTGGTCTGTGCGAACAGGGCGCTGAGGTCGTCGTCGTACCCGAGCACCGGGAGGCCGTCGGCGGTGCGGCGGTGGGCGTCCTGGGTGTTGCCGTCGAGCGGCAGGGAGGACTGGGCGGCGAGCTGCGCGCCGAGCCGGGGCTCCCGGTAGAGCCGGCGCAGGGCCTCCTCGCGGGCGTCGGTGTACCGGCCGTCAGCGGGCCAGGCGACGTCGGCGCGTCCGTCCAGCGCCCGAGCCACGGAGGCAGACCGGGAGACCAGGCCGCTCACGACCTCGGAGCTGGTGCCGGCGTCGGCGACCGCCGCGACGTCGGCGTCGGTGTCGGGCAGCACCCACGGGGAGTGCTGCGGCGCGCCCGCCCGGATCCGCTCCTCGACCGCCGAGCGCACGGCCGCCTCGCCGCTCGCGTCGTCGGCGGTCGACGAGCCCTCCGTCGAGCCGTTGGTTGAGCCCGGCGACGGACCCTTCGACGAGGCCGGCTCGCCGGTGCCCTCGGGCAGCAGGCTGGGCAGCAGGGTGGGGTCGATGGCCCAGGTGACGGGAGCCGACTCGGTGGTCTCGAGCACTCGCCCCAGCCGCGAGCTCGCACCGAGAGCGCGGCCCCACGCCGCCGTGCGGGCGTCGCCCTCGGCGCCGAAGAGGGCGGGGTCGGGGTCGAGGGTGAGCGGGACGACCCAGCCGAGGCGGAGCGGCTGGTACTGCTTCTGCCGCTGGTAGCCGGCGAACGTCCGCAGGCAGGTGCCGCCGACCTCGACCGAGAGGGGCAGGGCGCCGTAGGTCGGCTGCCGCAGCGTCGCGGCATCCTTGATGCTCACGGAGAAGGTCGTGGTGGCACCGGCGGCGAGCGAGGACCCGAGCTTGGCGCTGCCGACCTCCCGGCCTTGGGCGGGCCCCTGCGCTGCGGCCCACCGGTCGACCTGCTCACGGGTGGCGAGCGTCTGCTCGCCGAGCACGACGCGGGCCACCGGTCGTGGCACCGCGGCGCTGCCTCGGTTGGTCACCGATCCCCGCAGGGTCACCGCCTGTCCGGGGGCGGCGATGGTGGGCGAGACGGACGAGAGGGTGATCTGGAGGCGCGAGTCCGCGGCCGGGGCGTTCGGCAGGTCGGCCGTAGCGGGCACGGGAGGTGCGGCGGCGCGCCCGGCGGTCGCCGGTGCGGCGGCCAGCCCGAGCGCAGGGAGGAGCAGCGAGACCACGGTGAGTGCCCGGCATACCCCGAGCCGGCGCATCACTCGCTCCCGGACAGCCGCTGCCATGCCTGCCGGGCGATGCGCCGCTCGTTGGGGAACGTCAGGTGCCGGTGCGCCTCGGCGAGCGGCAGCCAGGCCACGTCGATGGCCTCCTGGTCGGGGTCGTTCTCGATGGTGAGGAAGCCGCCGGTGGCCTCGAGGAGGTAGTGGTGCACGTACTTGTGCACCCGCTTGTCGCTCGTGGCGAACCAGTAGTCGATGGTGCCGAGCTCGGTGAGCACCCGGCCCTCGATGCCGGTCTCCTCGGCGACCTCGCGCGCGGCGGCCTCGGCGAGGGTCTCGCCGTCCTCCATGTGGCCCTTGGGCAGGCACCACTCGACGCGGCCGGCCCGGTTGCGCCGCGCGATGACGGCGATGCGGGCCTCCCCCTCGAAGACGTCGACGATGATCCCGCCGGCCGAACGCTCCTCCACCGCGGGCAGCCGGCGGGCTCCAGTCCCGGGGCTCAGCCGCTCGGGGTCGCGCGGGACCCGCTCGGGGTCGCGCGCGGGGGAGGTCATGGCGGTCACTCTAACCAGCGTTCCTCGACATCGACCTGTGCGGCGCGGGCGCGAGCACGGGCGGCCGGGACGCCTCTCACATGGACGGAGCGGGGTTTCGGCGCGGCTATCCTTTCCGGGTGCTGCCGCAGACCCTCGCCCCGGAGCAGAGGGTCGCGACCCCGCGGACACCTGGCCGCCCACCTCGGCTGACGCTGCTCGACGGTCTGCGGTTCCTGGCGGCCCTGGCCGTGGTCGGCTACCACTTCACCGGCCTGAAGACGACCGTGTGGGGCCTGCCCACGATGGCCGCCTTCCCGCACCTGCACGAGGTCACCCGGTACGGCTACCTCGGCGTGGACCTCTTCTTCTTCATCTCCGGGTTCGTGATCCTCATGACGGCCTGGGGCCGGGAGCTGCCCGCCTACGTCGGCTCCCGCGTGGCGCGGCTGTTCCCTGGGTACTGGGCCGGGGTGCTGCTCACGGGCGGGCTCCTGCTGGCCACCTCGGGCGTGGCCGGCAAGGAGGTGACCATCCCGCAGGTCATCACGAACTTGTCCATGCTCCAGGAGCGCCGCCGGCGTGAGCCACGTCGACGGGGTCTACTGGACGCTCTGGGTGGAGCTGCGGTTCTACCTGCTGGTCGGGCTGCTCATGCTGGTCGGCATCACCCGCCAACGCGTGCTGGCCTTCGCCACCCGTGGCCGGTCGTGGCCGCGCTCGCCACCACGACCGAGCAGGCGTTCGTGTCCGAGCTGCTGCTCGGCCAGTGGGCGCCCTACTTCGCGGCGGGGATGCTCCTCTACCTCGTGCACCGCGAGGGGTGGAGCCCGCTGCTGGCCTGGGGCTCATCGGGGTGCAGGTCGTGCTCGCCATGACGAAGGCCGCCGACTACGCCCACATCATCGAGCGCAAGGCCGGCGGCGAGGCCAAGTCGATCGTGGCGATGGCGGTGGTGCTGGCCTGTTTCGCCGCCGTCGCGCTCGTGACCACGACGCGGCTCCAGCACGTCCGCTGGCGCCTGGCCACCACCCTGGGGCTGCTCACGTACCCGCTCTACCTCGTCCACGAGTACTGGGGGCTGTTCGTCATCTCCCAGCTGGCCGGCAGCCTGCCGCGCCCAGTGGTGCTCGCTGGTCGCCGTGCCTGTTCGTGCTGGGCCTGGCCTGGCTCATCAACCGCGTCGTGGAGCGCCCGCTCGCCCCCCTGGTCCGCCGCTGGGTGGAGCAGGGGCTGCGGGCAGCCTGCCGACCGCGCCACCACCTAGGGTCATTCCTTGCCTTAACGGACGCGTCCTCCGGCGCCGGCTCACCCGGGCCTTCACCTCTCGTCGTCTGTCGTGTCCTCGTCGCCCAGCCGCCCACCGCGCTGCTCAAGCAGGCCGTGGCGCACCTCGCTCCTGTGGTGCCGCTGCTGAAGGAGCTGGGCGAGCTCTTCACCGTCGGCCGGTCACGAGATCGCGCTGGTCGGGGGACCGGTGCGCGACGCCTTCCTCGGCCGCACCTCGCCCGACCTGGACTTCACCACGAGCGCCTCGCCGGAGCAGACCCAGCGCCTGCTCGCGTCGTGGGGCGACGCGCACTGGGACATCGGCAAGGAGTTCGGCACCATCGGGGCCCGGCGCGGCGACGTCACCGTCGAGGTGACGACCTACCGGGCCGACGCCTACGACCGGCAGACCCGCAAGCCGGTCGTCGCCTTCGGCGACAACCTCCACGACGACCTGGTCCGCCGCGACTTCACGATGAACGCGATGGCGCTGCGGCTGCCCTCGCTGGAGTTCGTCGACCCGTATGCCGGCCTGGCCGACCTCGCGCGCAAGGTGCTCCGCACCCCCGGGACGCCGGAGGTGAGCTTCGCCGACGACCCGCTGCGGATGATGCGGGCCGCCCGCTTCGCGGCGCAGCTCGGCGCCACCCTCGACCCGGCCGTCGAGACGGCCATGCGGGAGCGGGCGCAGACCCTGGAGATCGTCTCCGCGGAGCGCATCCGCGACGAGTTCACCAAGCTGCTGCTGGCCCCGCAGCCGCGGGCCGGTCTGGAGATCCTCGTCGACACCGGCCTCGCAGCCCAGATGCTGCCCGAGCTGCCTGCGCTGAAGCTCGAGGTCGACGAGCACCACCGCCACAAGGACGTCTACGAGCACTCGCTCATCGTGCTCGAGCAGGCCATCGCCCTCGAGGGGCCGCCGGACGGACCCGAGGAGTCGGTGCCCGGACCGGACCTCGTCCTGCGCCTCGCCGCCCTGCTGCACGACATCGGCAAGCCGGCCACCCGGAAGTTCGAGAAGGGCGGCGGCGTCAGCTTCCACCACCACGAGGTGGTCGGGGCGAAGATGACGGCCAAGCGCCTCAAGGCGCTGCGCTACGACAAGGAGACGGTCAAGGCGGTCGCTCGGCTGGTCGAGCTGCACCTGCGGTTCCACGGGTACGGCGAGGGCCAGTGGACCGACTCGGCCGTGCGCCGCTACGTCACCGACGCCGGGCCGCTGCTGCAGCGCCTGCACCGGCTGACCCGCTCGGACTCCACCACCCGGAACCAGCGCAAGGCCCAACGCCTGTCGCGCACCTACGACGAGCTCGAGGCCCGCATCGACCACCTGCTGGAGCAGGAGGAGCTGGGCAAGGTGCGGCCCGAGCTCGACGGCAACCAGATCGCCGAGGTGCTGGGGATCACGCCGGGGCCCGTGCTGGGCAAGGCGTACAAGTACCTGCTGTCGGTGCGCCTCGACGAGGGGCCGATCGGCGAGGAGGCCGCCAAGGAGCGCCTGCTCCAGTGGTGGTCGCAGCAGCCGGAGGCGGTCAGCGAGACCAGTTGACGGGAGTGGAGCGCCTCATTCGGCCACGTAGATCGACAGCTCGCTGTCGACGGTGAAGTAGGGCCTGAGACGCACCGGGGTCGCAGGCGACTCCTCCACCCATGGGAGCTCGTCCGGTGGCGTGATCTTCAGGAGAGGTTGCGTGTACACGGCCTTCCGGTCGGGGACGTCGTCCAACAGACGAGCCACCCGGACCCGCGTGCCGTCAGGCCCCGCCACCCACAGGTCCCAGTCGTCATGCCGCGTCAAACGGCACCGGGCCAGCTCGGAGAGGGGGATCTCGGCGTCTCCGCGGGCGGCATCGCCGGAGACGGTCACAGGGAAGACGAGCTCCATGGGATGCGACCGCCTGGCGGCAACAAGCTCCAGCGAGTCGGAAGCCAGACCGTAGAAGTCCAGCTCCAGGCGCAGCCAGTCCTCCTCGAGTGCGACGCGGCGGCACTCCGTGTGGAGGTCGCGCTGCCACGATCGAACAGCCAGGTACCCATCGGCAGTCACATAGGGCAGAAGCATCCTGACCGGCCCATCGGTCTCAGGTGGAAGCCCACTCGCCGTGACCCGGGTGTCGAGGCGACCAGCCCTGGCCCTGGTGCGACCGGTGCCCTCCTTCAGGAAGACGTTCCAGCGACCTTCGTCCACGCCGGAGGCGGGGGACAACAGCGCGCCCTGACCTGAGCCGTCGAAGGGGATCTCGTGCTCCCCGGGCTGGTCACGGAGGCGCAGGACCAGAGCCGTGGCATCCGTGGTGCCCGCACTGGTGAAGGACAACGTGCCGTCCGCGCGAACGGTGCAGTCGAGGACCTGCTCGGTCCTCGACGCCGAGCCGCTGCGCAGCCCCTGCCCCACGCGGCTCCGCACGGTCGTGCGGAGGTCGCCCCAACCGAGACGCGCGGCGGCCCCCAGCTGTCGTGCTGTGCGACGCGCATGGGCGACGCGACTCGGGCCGACTCGGGGCAGGGTGGACAGGAGCTCCTCGTAGGACTGGGCGACGATGGAGGGGTCGAAGCGCTGGGCGTTGCGTCGCGCGGCCTCGCCCATCTGCACCCGCCGGTCCTGGTCCTCCATCAAGGAGGCAAGGGCGTCGGCGAAGGCCTTCGTGTCACCCACGGGGGTCAGCAGGCCGTCCTGCCCATCCTCGATGATCTCGGCCGGGCCCACGGGGCAGGCCGTGCTCACGACCGGCAGGCCGCAACGCATGGACTCCACGATCGTCATGCCGAACGACTCGTGGGACGAGGTGCACGCCGCGATGGATCCCTTGACCCACTCGGTCTCCAGTGGCACGGCACGACCCATCAGGAGCACTCGCTCCTGGAGGTCCAGAGCATGGATGAGTCCCCTGAGCGCGCCTATCTCCGGGCCGCCGCCGTAGAGGCGAAGGGTCCACTCCGGGAAGCGCTCAGCCAGCCTCCCGAAGGAGCGGACCAACATGTCGTAGCGCTTGACGTCGGCAAGGCGACCGGCGGCTACCACGGTCCGAGCCAGGCCGTCCGCCGGCTCCACCTGCGGAGCCGGAACGGCATTCGGGATCGCAACGACCATGGGCTTCTTCGTACCACCGAGGGCTTGCTCGAGAGCCTGGGAATCGGCCACGGTCAGGCACACGCTGGCGTCGATGGAGGCATACGAGGAGCGGATCTCCTCGGCCACCGACGGAGGAATCAGGTCCTGGGTCATGTGCTCTTGGCTGAGCTTGAGGTAGTCAGCACGACCGTGCTGGGCCAGAGCGAGGTTCAGGCTGGGCCGCGTCCCGATGACGACATCGGCTGTCGTCTGGCGCAAATAGGCCTTGAGCCGACGATCTGTGAGTTCGCTGTACTGCGCGTAGAGCTCCTCCGCCGGGGGAACGAGGCTGGACGGCTCCTTGCGCAGCGGGTTGGTGGCGTCAGGACGTCCGGCACGCACGTCGACGAGGCTTCTGACGCTGTAGCGACCGGCGACATCTTGGGCGCAGGCGTCCTGCCTCCTGAAGACGGAGACGACCTCGACGGTGTGGTTGGCCGACAGTGCCGTCGCAAGGTTGTGGACAGCGGTGTTCGTTCCGCCGACGCCGTAGAAGTTCTGGATGAGGAACTCGATCCTCATGCCGTGTGCTCGTCCCTCTCGAACTGGCTCGCGACGGGGAAGTACCTCTCCAGGAATCCTGTCAGCAGCTCG
Source organism: uncultured Actinomycetota bacterium (assembly GCA_963730585.1). Lineage (GTDB taxonomy): Bacteria > Actinomycetota > Actinomycetes > Actinomycetales > Dermatophilaceae > Pedococcus_A. The sequence goes on from CAVSSL010000010.1 coordinate 236,687, forward strand.
GTCTGGGCAGCGAGCTGCTCAGGGGTCGAGAACGCGTCGTTGAGGCAGAAGGTGTCTCGGTCCCGCCGGGCGAGCAGGCGATCGAGGCGTGCGGCAAGGTCCTGCACCGCCAGCTGGATGTAGGTGTACCGGACGTTGCCGGCGATGCCGCGGCCCGTGAGGAACGAGTAGTACTGGTGCAAGGAGGACGTGAACGAATGGTCCGTCTGGCTGCGCACCGAGCTGGACGCCGTGATCTTGTACGCGTCAGGGAACGAGTCTTCGATCTCCTGCAGCACGCTTCGACGCAGCGCGTAGGGAACGTGCTGCATCGACTGGGCGATGACCGGCCCGAACCTGTCCGCCAGCAGCGCCCGGTTGTTCTTGCAGGCGGCGTCGACCGGGGTGTCGAGCTCAGTGATGGGCCCTTGGGGAACTCGGGACTGGGAGGCGAAGTACTTGGCGATGCCGTTGGAGAGGAAGAACGCGTTGGGCGTCACGGGGCGCCCGAAGAACATGTCGTCGTTGAGGTAGAGGAAGTGCTCGGACAGTCCATCGATGTGATGGAGCTGACTCTCGATGGCGTGGGAGTTGTACGTCGGCAGCCACGTGGGGTCCGAGAAGATCTCTCGGTGGCTGACTACCCGAATCCGATCGTCGGAGGCAGCCAGCCACGGGGGCACCTGGTCATCGGTGACGATGAAGATGTTGCGCACCCAAGGAGCGAAGAGGGAGATGGACCGCACCGAGTAGCGCAGCTCGTTACGGCTCAGATAGCGCGCGGCGCTCGACGCCTCCGCGTGGTAGCTCTGGCCGAGGGTGGAGGCCTTCTTGGCGGCCCAGACGGGGTCCGTGCCGTCGACCCAGGTGTAGACGACGTCGATCGGGAAGCGAATGTCCTCGGGAAGCGTGACGGCGAAGTCTGCGAGTGAGCGGACCGTCTGACCGAAGGCGGGCGCATTTGCCCCCAGCGGGGTCATGGCGTTGGGGTCGATGTCGATCCACTGCGTTGGCCGCACCAACGCTGTGCACCGGTTGGGTCGCGGCGCCCGAAGGGCACCGTCCTCTTCGGACCAGAACTCGATGTCACAGCCGTACTCGGCGCCGTAGACCAGGGACATGCTCGGTTCGGACCTGAACCAGATGCACCGAATGACTCTCGCCTTCCCCAACCGCGGCCACGTGCGTCGGCTGTTCCCCGGCAGGATCGGGTTCCGACCCGTTCCCGCTGGCACCAGGCACTGGACGTAGCCGCGAGGCTGCTCCATCAGGCGGCCAAGGACGGTGATGACCGCGTCACGGTCACTCTCGCGAACGGCGACCGAGGAGGAGCGGTCCTCACGAGAACGAACGACAAAGTAGTCGATGTCCGCGTTGGCGAGTGCTGTCGTGACCGAGAGCAGGTTCAGAGCCCGCGCCCCGAGGGGGGTCAGTCCCTCGTGCAGGGTGCCGTCGCGTTCCTGCAGCTCCACCAGGAGGGTGCACGGCGCGCCTTCCCTGGCGACGAGTGGGCGTGTGGCAGTTGCCTGACCTGCAGTCAAGGAGTCTTCCTTGTCGTAGACGGAACGCGGTTGTGCTGGCCTTGAGAAGTCCTGAGTTCAGGCCTTCTCGAAGGCACTGGGCTGCGGGAAGTAGGCGCTGAGGAAGTCGCCGATGATCTTCGCCTGCGTGACGATGTCGATCCGGCTCGAGTCGTGGTCGTTGAGGCAGAAGACGTCGAAGTCCCGGTTGGCGAGCAGGGAGCTCAACCGCAGGGGGGTGTCCTCGCGGGCGATGTCCGCGTAGAAGTACCGGATGCCTCCCGGCACGGCCCGCCCCGTCGCGTAGGAGTAGTAGTGCGCCAGGGCCGCCGAGATGGAGACGTCGTCGTGGCTGCGGAACTGCGAGGCGGCGGTGCGCTCGAAGTCGGCGGCGAAGTCCTGCTCCATGTCGCGCATCACCGAGCGGCGCTGCGGGTGCGGCACGTGCTTGAACTTGTTGGACAGCGCGCGGTCGAACATCTTCACGATGAGGTCGCGGTTGTTCTTGGCCGCGCTCATCACCGGCATGTCCTCGGGCGCCGCCGGACCCAGGCCGACCTTGGCGTGCGAGACGAAGAACTTCGACAGCCCGTTGCTGTGGAAGAACAGGTCCGGCGAGACCGGGCGGCCGAAGAAGACGTCGTCGTTGAGGTAGAGGTAGTGCTCGCTGAGGCCGGGGATGCGGTGCAGCTGGCTCTCGATGGCGTGCGAGTTGAACGTCGGCAGGCGGCCACGGTCGCCGAAGAGCTCGCGGTGGCTGACGACGGTGATCCTCGGGTTCGACTGGTCGAGCCACGACGGCACCTGGTCGTCGGTGACGAGGTAGACGTGCCGGACCCAGTCGGCATACATGTCCAGCGAGCGCAGCGAGTAGCGCAGCTCGTCGCGGGAGACGAAGCGGCTGTCGTTCGCGGCCAGCGCGTGCATGACGGCCGACCGCGACACGTGCTCGTTCTGGGCCGCGGCCTTGCGCAGGATCCAGTCCGGGTCGCTGCCGTCGACCCACGTGTAGACGACGTCGATCGGCTCGGTGACCTGGAAGAGGTGGGGGTGGTTGATGGTCTCGAGCATCGGGCGCGGCGTGCCGTCGACCGGTCGAAGGACCGTCTTGCGCGCCGAGGGCGTGATGACGTCGGCCCAGCGGTTGCGGCGGGGAGCGATCAGGGAACCGGCGGGCACGGCCTCGCCGTTGAACGCGGCCGGCTCGCTGTGGCTGGTCTCGCGCCAGAACTCCACGTCGCAGCCGAGCTCCGGGCCGCCGAGGTAGCCGCCGGACTCGCTGGCCAGCACCTGGAACACGCAGACCACGCTCGAGCGCCGCGGCAGCGGTGAGCCCGGCCCGACCAGACGGGGATTGCGCGTCTTCCGGTCCTTCACGGGGGCGATGTACGTGGGGCCGCCGCGCAGCTCCCGGTCCAGCACGTCGAGCGCACGGGCGCGGTGCTTGAGGGACACGACGACGATGCGGCGCCGCTCCGGTTCGGCGTCGAGCACGAAGTAGGGGACGTCGTGGGCCTCGAAGGCGTCGACGACCATGGCCAGGTGCCGGGCGAGCACCTCGCTGGAGCGGAAGTGGGAGACCTTCTGCGCGATGTAGGGCTCGCCGTGCAGCTCGAGCGCCACCGTGCCGTCGCCGAGCCGGCCCGAGCCCATCCGCAGGACCGTGACCCGGCCCTGCCGCCACGCGCGCTGCACCCGCGTCTGGCCGTAGGCCGCCGTGCGCAGCTGCTGCCAGATCGGGGCCGGGAGGGCGCTGCGCGCCTGCCGTCGGAGGGACACCGGGATGGCGTCGGCCAGCTTCCGCACGGAGGCCCCCCTTCGGTAAATGGCAACAGAAACCCCGAGCAAGAGTAATGGAACCTTTCCCGACCTTGTGTATCCCAGCGTGTCGAACGGCGCATATGCCGCCAAGCGGTCGTTGCGGCGCGGTAGGCGGCGGTGGCGGCCGCCGTCGGTGCAGCCTCTCTGCGCGGTGTGCGGGACTTTCTCCCTATTGACCCGATGTGGAAGGCTGGGCGCAGGCAGGCCCGATGGGGAGTGCTCCCCATGTCGGGGCCGGGGGCACCTTCCTACCCTTGGGCAGGCTGCGAACAGCGGAACGGCACGACGCGGCATACCGGAAGAACGGGCGGACCAGCGGGTCCGCACGAGCAGGCGCGAGGGAGGAGCACCGTCATGAGTGCAGGCGCGGGCACCCTGACGGGTGCGGGCGCGACGGGCGCGCCCGGGGCGCAGACGCTCGCCTACCCCAGCGACCTGTTCCCCGGACCCCCGACGGTCGCCCTCGACATCCCCGCCGACTGGTCTCCCGTGCGCGTCGCCGGCACCCTGCTCGCCGCTCGGCGCACGTCCACCGAGGGCGCGTTCGCCCCCAACATCGTCGTGCGGGGCTTCACCCGCTCCAACCAGTTCACCATCGGCCGCGCGCTCGGTGAGCTCGCGGCCTACGTCGCCCAGCAGGCGGAGGGCGAGATGGAGACACCGTTCGAGGTCGAGATCGGGCGCGTGCCGTTCGTGGGCGTCAACGTCTCGTGGACCGACGAGGCGATCGGCGACGTCGTGCAGGCCCACCTCTTCGCCGGTGCCCGCCGCGGCCAGGTCGTCGACCTGCTCCAGGTCACGGGCTCCGTGGGCGGGCCCGACGCCGAGACCGAGTACCCCACGATCCAGCAGGTGATGCAGACGGTGAGGGTGAAGCGCTGATGGCTTCCAGCATGGTGCTCCGCGCGGGTGCCGCGACCGACGTCGGCCGGGTGCGCCAGCACAACGAGGACAACCTCCTCGCCGAGGGCTCCGTCTTCGTCGTCGCCGACGGCATGGGCGGGCACGCCGCCGGCGAGGTCGCCAGCGGCATCGTCGTCGAGACCCTGGCCGGCCTCGTGAGCAAGGAGCGGCTGCGCCCCGAGGACATCGTGGCGGCGCTGGGCGAGTCCAACGCCCGCATCCTGCAGTCCGTCGCGCGCCACCCCGAGCAGACCGGCATGGGCACCACCGCCACCGGGCTGGCCGTCGTCACGGCAGGCGGCAGCGACCACTGGGCCGTCTTCAACGTCGGCGACTCCCGCGTCTACCGCCTCATCGGGGGCGAGCTGAGCCTGGTGACCGTCGACCACTCCGAGGTGCAGGAGATGGTCGACGCCGGCCTCATCACCGAGCAGGAGGCCGCGCGCCACCCGCTGCGCAACGTCGTCACCCGCTCGCTGGGCACCGAGACGACACCGACACCCGACGTGTGGGTCTTCCCGCCGCACCCCGGCGAGCGGTTCGTCCTCTGCTCCGACGGCCTCTCCAACGAGCTCACCCGCGAGCAGATCGAGCAGGTGGTCACCGCGCACGACGACCCCCAGCAGGCTGCCGAGGCCCTGGTGCGAGCCGCGGTCGACGCCGGTGGCCGCGACAACGTGACCGCCATCGTCGTCGCGCTCGACGCCGGCGACGAGGACGACTCCGACGTCGACACCTCCCCCCGGAACGGAGTGGGGTCGCCGGCGTGAGCACTGTGGGGGTGAGCGTCCAGGAGCAGCGGGGGTGGAGCAGCATCAGCGCTGCCGGCCTGCACGTCCTCGTGCAGTGGGACGCCGACGCCCCCGAGCTGCCCCGCCTGCGCGCCGCGGCGGCGTCGGGCGACCTCGACGCGGTGCTCGACGTGCTCGCCAGCGCCGGCATCCGCACCGCGCCCGCCTTCGTGGCGGTGCAGGAGGGTGCGCCGGCCCGGGTGGTCGCGCGAGGCAGCGCGTATGCCGTGGTGTCGGCCCCCACGGGCGAGGTCACCGTGCGGGCCGCCGGACGCGGCCCGTGGACCGACGAGGACGCCCCGGAGGGGAGCGGCGGCATCGCCCTCCGCACCGGCGAGCCGGACCCGCAGCCGACACCTGCCGCACCCCCGGCGCCGACCGTCCCTGCCACACCGTCCGTGCCGTCCGCGCCGCCAGTGCTGGCCGAGGCGACCGCACCGGCGACGTCGACCGAGACCGCCACCCCGGCGGGCTGGCGGCTGCCGAGCCGGCTCGGCCGCGGCAGGTCCACCGAGGTGCAGCCCGAACCGGCCCCCGAAGCCCCCGCCACCGAGGTGGAGGAGGTGGAGGAGCTGCCCAGCTACGACCACCTCTTCGGTGCCACCCAGCACGGTCGCCCGACCCCGGCGCCGCAGTACATCGAGCCCCACGACACCGACAGCATCTCCGAGCCCGGCATCGGTCAGGCCCCGGTCGCCGCGGCCGGCGGGTTCACCCCGCCGACCTCGCAGTCCGACCAGACGCTGCCCCCGCCGGCGGACACCGAGCGCGCCCGACCCGTCGCGCCCGCCGCGCCGGGCCGCCATGCCCGCCGGGCAGGTCCCGCCAGCACCCGTGCCGCCCGCAGCGGCCACCCGGCAGCAGCCCGTCACGCCCCCCGCGCCGGCGGCACCGGCGGTGCCACCCCCGACCCCCGGCGGCCTGATCGACTCGGTGCCGTGGCGCAGCGGCGGCTCCAACGTCGCCCCGCCCGAGCCGAGCGAACCGGCACCGGCCCCGCCCGTGCGGCCGGTCGGCGTGCACACCCCGCCGCCCGCGCCGACCCTGCGCCCCATGGGCCCACCGCCTGCCGCGCCACCTGCGGCTCCGCCCGCTCCGCCTGCTGCAGCGCCGACTGCCGCACCCGCGGCGACGCCCCCGAACGAGCCGGCCGCCGCCCCCTTCTCGGCGGACCCCGTCTCCGCCACCACCCCCACCTCGACCGCCGCGGCCGACGACCCCGTCGACCTCGACGACGCCGAGGCCACCGTCGACCGCAGCGCCCTGCTCGCCGCCGCCCAGGTCGAGTCCGGTCCGCTGGTGCCGGCGGTGCTGTGCCCGGCGGGCCACCCCAGCCCGCCGCACGCGGGCACCTGTCGCACGTGCGGTCGCGAGATCCCGGCGCAGCAGCCGTTCCAGACGGCCCGGCCCCCGCTCGGCGTGCTGCGCCTGGCCACCGGTGACGTCGTGGCCCTCGACCGCGGGGTGCTGCTCGGCCGCTCCCCGAAGGTCCGGGCCGACCTGCCCGCCGCCGACCGCCCGCACCTGGTCAAGGTGCCCAGCCCCGAGAACGACATCTCGCGCAACCACCTCGAGGTCGTGCTCGAGGGCTGGCACGTGCTGGTGCGCGACCTCGGCTCGACCAACGGCACCACCGTGGCGCTGCCCGGCCAGGTGGCCGTCCGGCTGCGCCCCGGTGACCAGCAGGTCATCGAGCCGGGCACGATCCTGACGATGGCCGACGAGGTCAGCCTCACCTTCGAGGTCGGCGCGTGAGCACCGCGGTCCCGCCCGAGATCCCGGGCCTGGTCTACGTGCAGCCGGTCGGCTCCGGCGGCTACGCCGACGTGTTCCTCTACGAGCAGCAGATGCCGCGGATGCCGGTCGCGGTCAAGGTGCTCAAGGGCGAGGGCCTCACCCCGGCGATCCGCCAGCAGTTCACCGACGAGGCCGACACCATGGCCCAGCTCGGCGACCACCCCTACATCGTCCAGGTCTTCCGCGCCGACACCGCCGCCGACGGCCGGCCCTACCTGGTGATGAAGTACTACCCGCCGCCGAACCTCGCGGTCCGCGCCCGGCGGGAGCGCTTCACGGTCGAGGAGGTGCTGCGCACCGGCATCCAGCTGGCCAGCGCCGTCGAGACCGCCCACCGGGCCGGCATCATCCACCGCGACATCAAGCCGGCCAACGTGCTGGTCAGCCAGTACGGCGCACCGGGCCTCACCGACTTCGGCATCGCCGGCCAGCTCGGCCACCGCGGAGGGCTGAACGATGAGGGCGAGGACGACGGCGACGACGTCGGCGTCTCGGTGCCCTGGGCGCCGCCCGAGGTGCTCTTCGGCCAGAGCAACGGCGACGCGCGCGCCGACGTCTACTCGCTCGCCGCCACGCTGTGGCAGCTGCTCGTCGGGCGCTCGCCGTTCGAGGTCCCCGGCGGCGACAACACGGCATACGCGCTCATGCCCCGGATCCGCTCGACCCCGGTGCCCGCGACCGGCCGCGCCGACGTGCCCGTCTCGCTCGAGCGGCTGCTCTCCCTGGCGATGGCCAAGGACCCGTCGGCCCGGCCCGCCACGGCACTGCAGCTGGCCCGGGCGCTGCAGGAGATCGAGCAGGAGCAGCGCTTCCCGCGCACGGCCATGGTCGTGCTCGACGAGCAGGGCCAGACCACCCTCGCCGACCACAGCGGACCGCGCCCGGACGACGGCGACGACGACCGCACCCGGGTGCGGGCCCCCAAGGCGGTGCAGGCGCAGGCGCCGGCTCCCGCCCGACCCAGCCCACCGGCATACCCGGCACCGCTCTCGGGGTCGACCACCATCCCGGCGGCCGGTCGGGTCACGCCGCACACCGGCTCGTCGGCGGCCGCACCGACCGACGACCTCGCCGAGGAGGGCACGGTGCGGGTCGACCGCTCGCGGGCCCGCCAAGCCGGTGGTTCCACGGGAAACATCACCCCACCGGACCGCGCCCGAGCAGCAGGACGACCGCCGCCAAGCCACCCTCAGCCCCGCGGTCGTGCTCGGCGTCGTCGGCGCGCTGGTGCTCGCCCTCGTCGGTGTCGGCGCCTGGGCGCTGGCCGGTCGCGGCGACACCCCGGCCCCCACGCCCAGCCCGTCGGCCCCGACGCTGGCCGGCCCGAGCGACGACTCGGCCCTCGACGTGCCGCAGACCCCCGAGCTCGAGGCCCGAGGGATCGCGGGTGCCGTGCGGTTCAGCTGGACCTACCCCGGCGCCGCGAAGGCCGACACGTTCCGCGTGCGGGTCGCCCCGACGGCAGACGCCCTGCCGGAGGCGAAGTTCCGACTGGCGAAGTCGGCCTCCCAGACCGTGAAGACGAGCAAGGGCCGCCAGCTGTGCGCGCAGGTGCAGGTCGTGCGCAGCGGCGCGAGCTCCACCTGGTCGGAGCCGGCCTGCGAGAGGGCGGGGTAGCGGCATGGGTGTCACCGTCGAGTTCTGCGGCGAGGAGTTCGTCGCCCCGCCGGACCGCCCCCTCACCATCGGACGCTCCGGCGACGTCGAGATCGACGACAACCCCTACCTGCACCGCACCTTCCTCCAGGTCGTGCAGGACGGCGGCCTGTGGTGGCTGGCCAACGTCGGCTCGACCCTGACGGCGACGGTCGCCGACCAGAAGGGTCTCTTCCAGGCCTGGCTCTCCCCGGGGGCCCGCGTGCCGCTCGCCCTCGAGCGCTTCACGGTGTGGTTCACCGCCGGCCCGACCACCTACGACTTCGAGGTCGTCGTCGACACCCCGGCCTTCACGATGGTGGCGCCCGACCCGGTCGTCGACGACCGCACGGGCGAGACCACCGTCGGGCGCGTCTCGTTCACGCCCGACCAGAAGCTGCTGATCGTCGCCCTCTGCGAGGGCTTCCTGACCCGCACGTATGCCGGGTCCGGCCAGATCCCGTCCTCCGCGGACGCCGCGGCCCGGCTGGGCTGGAAGGTCACGAGATTCAACCGAAAACTGGACAACGTGTGTCAAAAGCTCGCCGATGCTGGTACTCGTGGACTGCACGGGGGGCCGGGGAAGCTCGCGAGCAACCGCAAGGCGCGGCTGGTCGAGCACGCACTGTCGACGAGGTTGGTCACCGAGGCCGACCTCGCGCTGCTCGACGCAGTCGCGTCCGAGCGTGACGAGGGGGAGTAGCTGGTGAGTCCGGTGCACAGCCGGAAGGTGGGGATCGCCTCCGCGGCCGCCGTCGCGGTGGTGGCGTCGAGCCTGACCTGGTTCGCGGTCACGTCCAAGGGCGAGACCGTGCACGAGGCCGACCTCAACGACGGCGGGATCTGGGTCTCCTCGGCGGCCAACGCGAGCTTCGCCCGGCTCAACAAGCCGGTGGGCCAGTTCGACGCCGGGGTGAAGGCCAACACCGCGGCCGACTCGTCCATCGACGTGGTGCAGGACGGCAGTGCCGTCGCCGGCATCTCGGTCAACAGCAGCCAGCTCATCCCCATCGACACCCGCACCGGCCGGCTCGACGAGGCCTCGGCCGTGGCGGTGCCCGCTCCCGCGTCGGCGACCAACCTGCAGACCTTCGTCCCGCGCACGGTCGACCTCCGCGGCGGCACCGTGGCCATGGTCGACCCCAAGAGCGGCAAGGTGTGGGCCCAGCGCGTCGACGCCCGACAGGGCATCAGCGGCCTCGAGGCGCTCTCGGCCGGCGCGAAGCCGCTGGCCCAGGTCGGCGGAGTGGCGGCGCTGGCGGTCGACGTGCACGGCGGCGTGCACGCCGTCTCGGGCGCGACCGGCAAGGTCGTCTCCCTCAAGGCCACGGCGACCGGGTTCGACAAGCCCGTGACCACGACCATCAGCGCCCGCACCAAGGCGGTCGACATCACCGCGCTCGGCGACCGCTGGGTGGTCTACGACGCCTCGCGCGACCAGCTCTTCGCCGAGGGCCTCGACAAGCCGGTCAACGGCGGGGTCACCGTGGCCAGCGGCGGACTGGCCTATGCCGCGCTGCAGTACCCCGGCCCCGAGACCGACGACGTGGCCCTGCAGGGTGCCGACCAGGTGCACGTGGTGGGTCTCGACGGCGGGCCGAGCCAGGGCGGCGTGACCCTGGACGACCCGTCCGGGAGCGGGCAGTCGACTGGGCAGGTGATGGTGTCGCGGCCGCTGCGCCTCGGCTCCTGCCTCCACGCGGCGTGGGCGGCGCCGACCACGGCGTTCTACAACCTCAACTGCGGCAAGGACGAGGCCGTGCCCGCCGTGGCGGTCGAGCGGAAAGGGACCACGTCGCTGCGTGAGGGTGTCGCCCTGCGCACCAACCGGGGCCTCGTGGTGCTCAACGACCTCGACGGCGGTGAGGTCTGGGACCTCGACAGCAAGCCGATCAAGATCGACGACTGGGACTCGCTGATCCCGCCGCCGCAGCGGGAGAACAAGAACAAGAAGAAGGACGAGAACCTCATCGACGAGGCGTCCCAGGCGCAGCCGCCGAAGGCCGAGCCGGACAACCTCAAGGCACGGCCCGGGCGCACCTCCAAGCTGCACGTGCTCGACAACGACACCGACTCGACGGGCGCCATCCTCGCCATCGACGCGGGCGACGTGACGCAGCCGGACCTCGAGGGCGTCAGCGTCAGCGTGGCGGCAGACGGCCAGAGCGTCGACGTCACCATCCCGAAGGACCCGCAGCGCCAGTCCTTCTCGTTCAAGTACAAGGTCAACAACGGCACCTCGGCCGAGAAGTCCGAGGCGACCGTGCGGGTGGGCATCGCCGGCGCCCAGGAGAACACGCCGCCCCACCTGCGTCCCGGCCCGGCAAGCCTCGCCAACGCCAAGTACCCGGTCAACGCCGGCAAGCTCCTGCCGTTGCAGGTCATCGGCGACTGGCGCGACAAGGAGAGCGACACCATCACGGTCGAGGCGACCGCGAAGGGCAGCTCGGTCGACGGCCTGGGCCGCCTCAACGTGCTCGCCCCGCTCAAGGCGGGTTCGCAGACGGTGGAGTATGCCGTCAGCGACAGCCGCGACCAGACCACCGGTCGGGTGAACCTCCAGGTGCTCGGCAAGGACGACAAGGCCCGCGCGCCGGACGCCAAGCCCGACGTCGTGCGTGGCGTGGTGGGCAAGCCGCTGCAGATCGAGCCGCTCGGCAACGACATCGCGGGCGCCGACCCCACCGAGCCCGACGCGAAGATGCGCCTGTCGCGGGAGGTGCCCTCACAGGGACCGCTCACCATCGACACCAACCTCGACACCGGCGTCGTCACCATCACCGGCGCGGCAGCCGGCCACTACGAGCTGACCTACGGAGCCCAGGTGGGCGCCGGGGTCTCCGCCGGCCGCATCCGCGTCGACCTCGAAGCCGACCCGGATCCCGAGGCGCCGCCCGTGGCGGTGCCCGACTCGGCGACCCTGCGGGACCAGACGCCCGTGCTGACCGACGTGCTGGCCAACGACTACAGCCCGCGCGCCGACGTGCTCGTCACCCGCAGCGTCAACGTCGACACCAGCAGCTCGTGGCTGCGGCCGTCCATCTACAAGGGCCGCTGGGTGCGCATCGAGGCACTCGAGCCGGCCACCGCAGGCGCCAAGCCGCGCACCGGCACCGTGCGCTACACCGTCAGCGACGGCACCAAGACCACCACCGGCGAGGTCGAGGTGGCCCAGCGCCCGGCGCTCGAGGGGGCGCTGCCCGTGGTGCAGGACGACGTCGCGGTCGTGCGCGCCCAGGACAGCGTGACCATCCCGGTCATGGACAACGACAGCATGGCCGAGGGCATCCCGCTGGTCCTCGACCCCGGCTCGGTGAAGGTGCTGAACGGCGCCGACAACGCCTTCGCCTCGGGCAACGTGATCCGCTACGTGCCGGAGGACCGGAACCCGAAGACCGAGGAGGTCCGGGTCATCGAGTACGCGGTGTACCCGATCGGGATGCGGGAGAAGGCCCAGACGGGCCGGGTCACCGTCACGGTGAAGCCGCTGCCGACCCCCACCCAGCAGAACCAGCCTCCGAGGGCGCGCAGCTTCTCGGCGAGCGTGGTGGCCGGCGAGCCACTGACCATCACGGTGCCCACGTCCGGGGTCGACGCCGACGGCGACAGCGTCACCGTCGACGGGCTCGTCGGCGAGGACGGCGACAGCGTCGACCTCTCGCTCGGGCGGGTCACCTCCTTCGGCGCCTCGACCATCCAGTACGAGGCCTACCCCCGCTCGGCCGGCACCGAGGTGCTGCACTACCAGGTGCGCGACCGCTTCGGCGCCACCAGCACCGGCTTCGTGCGCATCGGCGTCGTGCAGCCGGGCGACCCGCAGCCGCCGGTGGCGGTCGAGGACGAGGTGCGCGCCGCCCCCGGCAAGCGGGTCACCGTCGACGTCACCGAGAACGACCTCATCGCCCGCGGCGACGCGGTCTCGCTGGAGTACAAGGACCTCAACGAGCGAGTCCGACCTCGCGAAGTGGAAGGTCGACGAGCGCAACACCTACTTCTCCACCACGGTCCAGGACCCGGGCAAGGGCGTCCAGCACCTGACCTACGGCATCACCAACGGCCTGTTCGACCCGTCCCGGGCGTCGGTCACCGTCGTGCCGACCCCCAACTACAAGAACCCGCCGGTGGCCGTCGACGACGTCGCCAAGCCGAAGTACGGCGAGGACACCGCGCTGGTCGACGTGCTGGCCAACGACCGCGACATCGACGGCGACCGCTCGCAGCTGAAGGTCGTCAAGCTGCTCTCGCCGGAGGGCACCATCGAGGGCAACCAGGTGCGGGTCAAGGTGCTCGACCACCCGCACACCGTCCCCTACGTCATCCAGGACGAGGACGGCGAGACGGCGATGGCCCTCATCTACGTGCCGACCGGCAGCGACGGGTCGCCGTTCGTCGTCAGCGGCGCGCTCATCCAGATGGACAAGGACTCCACCAAGGGCGTCAAGCTCGCCGACTACGTGAAGTCGCCGCGCTCGCGGGTCATCGGCATCACCGCGGGCGAGACCATCAGCGCCTCGCCGCGTGAACACCTGACTGCCGAGGCCGACGGCAAGGACGGCCTGACCCTGCGCTCCGAGAACGGCTACGTCGGCCCGGCGGCCGTGATGCTGGAGGTCAGCGACCAGGAGACCTTGGACCAGAAGGACTTCCGCACGGCATACGTCTCCATCCCGGTGCAGATCGGACCGAAGGTGCCGCTGCTGCGGTGCCCCGACTACGCCGTCACCGTCAACGCGGCCGGTCGAGCGCGTGACATCGACGTCCCGACGCTGTGCCACGCGTGGGTGCCGCCGGGCATGACGCTCGACGACGTCACCTTCGACGCGAAGTGGGAGCCCGAGCCCAAGGGCGTCGACCTGCGCCAGTCCGGCGCCGGGCAGCGCACCGTGACCGTCAAGGCGGACCGCGACGCGCCGTCGAGCACCAACGGGCGCATCCGCATCCAGGCCCGCGGCGCCGACGAGGTGTCGCACGTCAAGGTCAGGGTCGTCGGTCTCGAGAGCCAGACGCAGGCGGCGTCGGCGGGCGGCGACGGCAGCAACAGCGACGACCCCCGTTCGGTGGCACCACCGCGCATGCGACCCTTCACGGTGACCGGCCTCAAGGCCGGCTCGTCGCAGACGGTCAACCTGCGCGGCTACCTCGACAGCCCCCTGGAGAAGCCGGCCTGCTCGGTCGACTCCGCCGTCGTCACGTCCGGCAAGGGCCTGAAGGTCTCGCGCAGCGGCTGTGACCTCACCGTCACCGCGTCGGGCGAGGCCAGCGGCCGCGGGACGATCGACGTGGTGGTCTCCGACGGCCCCGGCCGCAGCGCACCCGGCCGCGGCACCGTCGAGATGCTGGGCAAGCCCGGTGCCCCGACCTCGGTGGTCGCCGTCGCCGACCGCGTCAACGGCGGCACGGCGCGGGTCCGCTGGGTGCCGCCGGCCTTCGACGGTGGGAGCCCGATCACGACGTACACCGTCTCGTGGCGTGGTGCGGCCAGCGACAGCCGGAACTGCTCGGCCTCGCCCTGCACCATCGACGGCCTGCAGGACGGCAAGGACTACTGGTTCCGGGTCACCGCCACCAACGCCGTGGGCGAGAGCGCGCCCAGTGCCGAGTACGGACCGGTGCAGCCGGACACCCTGCCCAACCCGGTGACGGGCGTGCGCATGACCGGTCGCGGCGACGGCCGGCTCGACATCGCCTGGGAGAAGCCGCCGCCCAAGGGCAGCGAGATCACCAGCTACACCGTGCGCGTCACCGACACCGCCGACGGCCGGGTCAAGCAGACCACCGTGGCCGCTCCCGCTCTGAAGGCGACCGTCTCCGGGCTGGTCAACGACCACGAGCAGAGCGTCGCGGTCCGGGCCACCAACCGGCTGGGTGCGGGTCCGTTCGGTCCTGCCGTGACCATGCAGTCGGCCGGCACCCCGCCGGCCGTCGGCACCCCCACCCTCAGCCCACGTGGGGCGGGCGCCGCCGAGTCGTCAGAGGCGCTGAAGGTCAGCTGGAGCTCGGTGTCGCCCAACGGTCCGGCCCTGACCCGTTACACGGTCTACCGCCAGGTCGACGGCGGCTCGTGGGCGAAGCTCGCGGACACGTCGCCGGACACGCGCACCTACACCGACACCGTTGCCTACGACGGGCGCACCTACACCTACGTCGTCACCGCGACCAACGGTGCAGGCAAGGAGTCGGCCAAGAGCAACACGGCAAGCTTCCGCTCGGTGGCCCCGCCGGTGCAGCCGGACGCACCGAACGTGACGACGCCGTCGGCCAACAAGGGCGCGACCGCCAAGGTCTACCTGAAGGACTCGCGTGGCAGTGGTTACACGAGGCTGCAGTGGGAGACCAACGCCGGTGCGGGCGGCTACGTCTCGTGCGGGTGCGCGGAGGACGCCACCAAGGAGTTCTCGGTCACCGGCCTGGGGATCAGCCAGCAGCGGATGCGGGTGCGGGTCTTCAACGGCGTGAGCTGGTCGCCGTGGTCGAGCTACAGCAACAGCTACCACCCCTACGGTGACACCCGGAACCCGAGCAACCTGCAGGCAAGCCGCAGCGGAGACACGATCACCTGGACCTGGGACACGCCCGACAACGGCAGGCCCACCGACCAGGTGCAGGTGCGGGGAGCCGTGGACCAGACGTGGAACTCGGACCGGCAGTCCGTGTCGTTCACCGGCACCCCGGGCCGGACGTACTCGCTGGAGGTGCGTGCCCATACCGTCGCCGGCTGGTCGAGCTGGGTGGGCCCGCGGAGCGCGAGCATTCCGGAGCCCCAGCCGTCCATCGCGGTCAAGAATCCGTCGAAGCACCGCACCGCGGGTAGCTGCAACACGTATTCGGCCTGCTACGAGATCGAGTTCACGATCTCCAACTTCAAGCCGGGGACCTACGACTTCGCCTGTGCCAACTCGGCATACGGCACCTTCTACACGAAGGCGAACGCGGTCTCGGTCACTGGACCGGGCTCCTACAACGCCTCCGCCTGGTGCGTCGCAGACACCCGCAACAGCGACTGGGTGCGGATCACCCTGTCGGGAGGCCCGTCCGGAACCGTGAGCGACACCAACTACAACTGGTAGATCAAGGAAGAGCAGACAATGACAGTCACCACCGACCAGGCGCAGTGGTTCGCGCAGGCGTTCGGCCAGATGGTCGCCAACGTCGACCAGGCCGTTCTCGGCAAGCAGCACGTCATCCGCCTCGCGCTGACCTGCATGCTGTCCGAGGGGCACCTGCTGCTCGAGGACTACCCGGGCACCGGCAAGACCCAGCTCGCCCGCGCGCTCGCCAGCACGGTGCAGGGCAGCAACAGCCGCATCCAGTTCACCCCCGACCTGCTGCCGAGCGACGTCACCGGTGTGACGATCTACGACCCGGCCAAGTCGAGCTTCGACTTCCACCCGGGCCCGATCTTCGCCAACATCGTGCTCGCCGACGAGATCAACCGGGCGTCGCCGAAGACCCAGTCGGCGCTGCTCGAGGTGATGGAGGAGGGGCGGGTCACCGTCGACGGCGTGGCCCACGAGGTCGGCGACCCGTTCATGGTCATCGCCACCCAGAACCCGATCGAGCAGGCCGGCACCTACCGGCTGCCCGAGGCCCAGCTCGACCGCTTCCTCATGAAGACCTCGCTCGGGTACCCCGACCACGAGGCGACGATCGCGGTGCTGGCCGACGCCAAGACCCGCGACCGCACCAAGGCACTGAAGCCGGTCGTGACCTCCAACGTCGTCTCCGACATGGCCGCGCTCGCCGACGAGATCCACGTCGACCCGGCGATCCTGGCCTACGTCTCGCGGATCGCCGAGGAGTCGCGCCGCCACCCCAGCCTCAAGCTCGGCCTGTCGATGCGCGGCTGCCTGGCGTTCGTCCGGTGCGCCAAGACCTGGGCCGCCAGCCAGGGCCGCACCCACGTCATCCCCGACGACGTCAAGCTGCTGGCGCACCCGGTGCTCTGCCACCGCCTGCTGCTGACCGCCGAGGCGCAGTTCTCCAACACCACGGTCGACCAGGTGATCGACCAGATCCTGTCCGAGATCGCGCCGCCCGCCGAGCGCGTGGCCTGAGCACGCGCCCGACACGCCAAGAGCGCCAGAGAAGCCACCTGAGCATGAGCACTCCCACCCCCACCGCCGAGCCCACGGGCCGGCGCGCCGACCGGCGGAAGGATGGCCGGCGGAGCCCGCGCCTGCCCTCGGTGCCGGCCGTCAGCGTGCCGCGCCCCCGGGTGCCCCGCGGCGTGCAGGACGCCGGCGGGCGTGCCGGCGCCGCCCTCGCGGGACGGGCGGCCCGGCTGCGCGAGGCCACCCGGCCCGTCTGGCGGCCGGTCGTGGGGGTGCTGCGCTGGGTCTCGCCGCTCGGGTGGGCCGTCCTGGCGCTGGGCGTGCTCGCCTGGGTGGTCGGGTCGGAGCTCGGGCTGGACCGAGTGGCTCATCATCGCCGCCGCGGCGCTGGTGCTGGTGCTGCTCTCGCTCCTGCTGGCCATCGGCCGCACCCACGTGACGATCCGCACCGACGTCGACCCGGTCCGCGTGACGGTCGGCGACCCCGCCACGGGACGCATCGAGGTCACCAACGCCTCACGCCGCCCGATCCTGCCGCTGCTCGTCGAGCTCCCCGTCGGGGTCTCGGCGGCCCGCTTCACGCTCCCGCCGCTCGCGCCGGGCAAGGCGCACGAGGAGCTCTTCGTCGTGCCCACGCAGCGCCGCGGCGTCATCCCCGTCGGACCGGCCACCACCGTGCAGGGCGACCCGCTCGGCCTGGTGCGGCGCACCCTGCGCTGGACCGACGTCACCGAGCTGTTCGTGCACCCGCGCACCATCTCGATCGAGAGCATCGGCGCCGGGCTGCTGCGCGACCTCGAGGGTGAGACCACCCAGGACCTGTCGATGTCCGACCTCGCCTTCCACGCCCTGCGCGAGTACCAGCCCGGCGACGACCGCCGCTACATCCACTGGCGCTCGTCGGCCAAGGCCGGCCGGCTGCTGGTGCGCCAGTTCCTCGACACGAGGCGCTCGCACCTGAGCATCGTCGTCGACGCCGACCCCGAGGCGTATGCCGCCGGCGAGGCCGACGTCGAGACCGCCATCTCCGCCGCCGCCTCGCTGGCGGTCCGCGCGATCCTCGACGAGCAGGACACCACCGTCGCCTGTCGCGACCAGCGTGCCTCGCGCACCACGGCCTCGCTCACGCTCGACTCCCTCGCCCGGGTCGAGACCGGTCCGCACGACCTGCTGGCCCTCTGCGGCGACGCCCTGGCCCTGGCGCCCGACACGTCGATCGCGTTCCTCGTCACCGGCTCCCGCCGGTCCTTCATCGACCAGCGCCGTGCGCTGGGCCAGTTCGAGACGGAGGTCCACAAGGTCGTGCTGACCGTCGACGGCACCCAGGACGTGGGCGTCAAGAAGGTCGGGGGGCTGACGCTGCTCAGCATCCGTCACCTCGAGGACCTGCGGGCCGTGCTGGTCGGGGGGCTCGTCTCGTGAGCGCCTCCTACGGCAACCCCGTGGCGCCGCCCCGCGAGGGACTGGTGCAGGCGCAGCCGAGCCTGCGCGAGCGGGCCGGCCGCGGCGCGGCGTCGCTGGTGCCGCAGCGCGCCGACTGGGTCGACCTCGCCTTCAGCGCGGCTCTCGTGGCGGTGGCGCTGGTCGGGTTCCGCACCAGCTTCTTCGGCTGGACGTGGACCGTCGCCGCTGCCGGTGGCCTCGTGCTCGGCCTCCTCGTCGCCCACGTCACCACGTCGTTCCGCCTCCCCGCCGTCGTGACCCTGCTCGGCGTCGGCGCCGCCTACTTCCTGCTCGGCGGCCCGCTCGCCGTGCGCGGTGACCTGGTCGCCGGTGTCGTCCCGACCGGCCGCACGTTCGCCGACCTCGCGCACACGCTGGTCCACGGGTGGAAGCGCCTGGTCACCATGCTGCCCCCGGTCGACGCGGTGGGTCCGCTGCTCGCGCTGCCGCTCATCCTCGGCCTGGTGGGTGCGGCGCTCACCTACACCGTCGCGCGACGGTGGCAGAGCCCGTATGCCGCGGTGCTGGCGCCGTTGGCGCTGCTCGCCCTCGTCATCGGGCTGGGCACGCTGGAGCCGGCGAGCCTGCTCGTGCAGGGCGTCGCCTTCGCGCTCCTCGCCATCGGGTGGATGGTGCTGCGCGCGTCGCGCACCCGCGCGCCCCTGCAGAACGGTGCCGGCCGGGGAGCCCGCGCCGGGCTCGCGGCCGGGCTGCTCACCGTGGCCGCGGTGGCCGGCTACGTCGCCGGCCCGCACCTGCCCGGCGCGGAGGCCGACGCCCGCGTGGTGGCCCGTTCCGCGGTGACGCCGCCGTTCGACGTCGCCCAGTTCCCCAGCCCGCTCGCCGGGTTCCGCAGGTACACCGAGCCCAACGTGGCCGAGCTGTGGGACCGCGACCTGCTGCGCGTGCAGGGCCTCCCCGAGGGCACGCCCCTGCGCTTCGCCACCCTCGACGCCTACGACGGCTCGGTGTGGGGCGCCTCCAACCGCGCCAACAACGGCAGCCAGGTGCCCGGCGCGGCCTTCCAGCAGGTCGGCTCGCGCGTGGCCGCCACCGGCGAGGGTCGTCCGGTCACGGCCACGGTCACCGTCCCGCAGGACGGCTACCGCGACGTGTGGCTCCCCACGGCCGGCACCGTGACCGGGGTGTCCTTCGACGGCCGCCGCGCCGACCAGCTCGGCTCGCGGCTGTGGCTCAACATCGACACCAGCACCGCCGTCGTGCCCGACCGGGTCGGCCCGGGCGACAGCTACACGCTGACCGCCCTGCTGCCGGAGACGCCCTCGGCCCTGCCGAAGTCGCTGCCCCTCGACGGCGGTTCGCTGACCGACGACGTCGACCTCGGCTTCCTCGACGCCAAGGTCGACGCCTGGACCGGTGACGCCGGCGACCCGTGGGCCCAGCTCGTCGCGGTCGCCAGGACCATGAGCTCCGACGGCGCCTACACCGACGGTGGCGACCGCAACACGGTCGAGCGGAACTACCTGCCCGGTCACGGCCGCGGGCGGCTCGCCCGGTTCGTCGGCACGACCCAGCTGGCCGGCAACGACGAGCAGTACGCCGCCACGCTGGCGCTGGTCGCCAACCGGCTCAACATCCCCGCCCGCGTGGTCATGGGCGCCATCACGCCGGCCGACGGCGTCGTGCGCGGCCAGGACGTGCACGCCTGGGTCGAGGTCCGCGACGCCAAGGGCTCGTGGGTGCCGGTGCTCCCGAAGGAGTTCGTGCCCGACCGCAACAAGAAGCCGAACCAGCTGCAGACGCGCACCGAGGAGAAGAAGGTCGGCGCGCTGGTGCCCCCGCCGGCCGGGGTCAACCCGCCGAGCGTGCTGCAGGGACCGGACCAGGCGCAGAACGCGACCAACATCAAGAAGCCCCCGAAGAAGCTGCTCGACCCGGCGTCCTGGCCGTGGTGGCTGCGCCTCCTGGTCTTCTACGTCCTGCTGCCGGTGCTGGTCCTGCTCGCGCTCTACGGCACGATCCGTGGGCTGAAGGCCTGGCGCCGTCGGCGGCACGCCACCCGCGGCCCGGCGGCGGCCCGGATCGCCTGGGCCTGGGACGACCTCATGGCGACGGCCCGCTCCTACGGCCACGTCCTGCCGCGACGGGCCACCCGGCTCGAGCAGGCCGAGGCGCTCGGCGGCCGCGCCGACAGCCACGCCCTGGCCTCGGCCGCCAACGCGCACGTCTTCGGTCCCGACGACCCCGGGGCCGAGGAGGCGCACGCCTACTGGCAGCTGGCCAACACGGCGCGGGGTGAGCTGCGGTCCGGGGCCAGCCGCTGGCAACGCCTGCGGGCCGACCTCGACCTGCGGCCGCTCTTCGCGCGCGCCCCCGGCCACGCCAGCCGCGGCTCGAACCCCGGCTCGAACCCCACCAGCCCGACCCGCCGCCTGCGGCCGACCCGAAGGGCCACCGCCTCGTGAAGCTGAAGTTCACGCTCCGCTCCGCCGGTGAGGTCGACACCGACCTCGTGGCCACCGTCGACGCCACCACCACGGTGGGGCAGCTCGCCGAGTACCTCGTCGCCGCCGATCCCTCGCGCGGGCGCGCCCCGGTGCCACCGACGCAGGGGCAGCTCACGTTGTCGCTCGTCGACGAGGACTACCGGGCCGTCGACCCCCGCGCGACCATCGCCGAGAGCGGCCTGCGCTCCGGTGTGCACGTCGCCGTCACCCAGCGCGGGGAGGGGTATGCCGACCGCGGCCGTGCGGTCGCGCACGCCACCGTCGTCTCCGGCCCCGACGCCGGGCGACAGGTGCCGCTCAGCCCGGGCACGGCATACATCGGCCGCGGACGCGGCAGCGAGCTGCAGCTCACCGACCCGCAGGTCTCGCGCCGCCACGCCAAGCTGCTGGTGACCGACGTGGCCGAGGTCGTCGACCTCGGCTCCTCCAACGGCATCCTGCTCGAGGGGCAGCCGGTCGACCGCGCCGTGCTGCGCACCGGCGACCGGTTCCGGCTCGGCGACACCGAGATCGAGATCAGCCTCTCCGGCACGGTGACCGGGCTGTCGTCGGCCCGGGGCACCTCGCTGCCGTTCTCGCGCTCGCCGCGGATCGCGCCGCTCTACGTCGGCCGCGAGTTCGGGCTGCCCGAGCTGCCCACCCGCCCGGGCCGGGAGCGCCCGCCGTGGATCGCGGCCACCGCGCCGCTGCTCATGGGTGTCGTGCTGGCGCTGGCGCTGGACAACCCGACGTTCCTGCTGTTCATCCTGCTGACGCCGGCGATGCTGTTCGCCCACTACTTCGAGTCGAAGCGGCACCGCCGCAAGGACTACGAGGAGGCGCTGGCCGAGTTCCGCGAGGACGCCGGCATCATCATCGACGAGCTGAAGGCCGAGCAGGAGCGCGAGGTCGTCGGTCGCCGAGCCGAGCACCCCACCGCCACCGAGGGGCTCGAGGCGGCGCACGAGGCCTCCGCGCTGCTGTGGTCGCGGCGGGCCGGTGACCCGGGGTTCTGCGAGTTCCGCCTCGGCACCGGCTCGCTGCCGTCGCGCAACCGCCTCAAGGTGCCCGAGCTCGGCCGGGCCAAGGCCGACGCCTGGCTCGAGGTGTCGCAGCAGGCGGAGGGCACCGGCGTCGTGCACGACGTGCCGGTCGTCGCCGAGCCGCTGCGCTCCGGCGCGATCGGCATCTCCGGCCCGCGGCAGCGCGCGCTCGACGCCGCCCGCGCGCTCGTCACCCAGGCGGTCACCCTGCACTCGCCGGCCGACCTGGTCGTCGCCGCGCTCGCCTCCCCGAGCACCGCCCGCGACTGGGACTGGCTGAAGTGGCTGCCGCACACCGACTCGCCGCACAGCCCCATCGAGGCGCGGCACCTCGCCCGCAACGGCCCCGGCTGCCTCGCCGTCGTCACCGAGCTCGAGGAGCTGCTGCGCCCGTCGGACGAGACGCCGGCACCCGCCGAGGTGCCCAGCGGCCCCCGGCAGGGTGACTTCGAGCCGCCCAAGGTGCCGGCCGACCGTCCGGTGGTGCTGCTGGTCGTCGAGGACGACGCCCCCATCGAGCGCAGCCGCGTGGTGCAGCTGGCCGAGCGCGGCTGGGCCAGCGGGATCGTGGTCGTCTGGGTGGCGCCGGCCACCGTCGCCCTGCCCGCAGCCTGCCGCACCTTCCTCGAGCAGGGCCCCGACGCCGGCGACGCCGTCGTGGGCTACGTCGGCGAGGCGGTGCTGCGCCTGCCGGTGGCCGCCGACAGCGTCGACGCCCCCGCCGTGAGCCGGCTGGCCCGGCGCCTCACGCCGCTGGTCGACTCCGGCGTGCCGGTCGAGGACGACAGCGACCTGCCGCACCGGGTCTCGTTCGTGACCCTCGTCGGGCCCGAGATCGCCGAGCAGCCGCACGCCGTGGTCGAGCGGTGGGGCGAGAGCCGGTCGATCCTCACCGGCCCGTATGCCGCGCCACCCGTCGCGCGCCCCAAGCCCGGCACCCTCCGGGCCCTCGTGGGGCAGAGCGCACAGGGCGCCTTCTCGATCGACCTGCGCTCCGACGGCCCGCACGCCCTGGTCGGCGGCACCACCGGCGCCGGCAAGTCCGAGCTGCTCCAGGCGTGGATCCTCGGCATGGCCGTCGCCCACTCGCCCCAGCGGCTGACCTTCCTGCTGGTCGACTACAAGGGCGGCTCGGCGTTCCGCGACTGCGTCAACCTGCCCCACACCGTCGGCCTCGTCACCGACCTCTCGCCGCACCTGGTGCGCCGCGCGCTCGCGTCGCTGTCGGCCGAGCTGCGCCACCGCGAGCACATCCTCGCCCAGCACAAGGCCAAGGACCTCGCCGAGCTCGAGCGGCGCGGCGAGGTCGAGGCGCCCCCCAGCCTGGTCATCGTCGTCGACGAGTTCGCGGCGCTGGTGCAGGAGGTGCCCGAGTTCGTCGACGGCGTCGTCAACGTCGCCCAGCGCGGGCGCTCCCTCGGTCTCCACCTCATCCTCGCGACCCAGCGACCGGCCGGCGTGATCAAGGACAACCTGCGCGCCAACACCAACCTGCGCATGGCCCTGCGCATGGCCGACGAGGCCGACAGCGACGACGTGCTCGGCACGCCCGTCGCCGCCTACTTCGACCCGGCGCTGCCGGGCCGGGCGGTGTCGAAGTCGGGTCCCGGACGCCTCACCCCGTTCCAGACCGCGTATGCCGGTGGGTGGACCACCGGGGAGGCCCCGCCCCCCGAGCTCGACGTGGTGACCCTGGAGTTCGGCGCCGGGACGGCGTGGGAGGTGCCGGTCGCCGAGGACGCCCACGAGGTGGTCCAGGCCGACCTCGGGCCCACCGACATCCAGCGCGTGGTCACGCAGGTCGAGGGTGCCCGCCAGGTCGCCGAGATCCCGCTGCCCCGCAAGCCGTGGCTGCCCGAGCTCAAGCCGGTCTACGAGCTCGCCGAGCTGCCCACGCGTCGGCGCGACGACGAGCTGGTCATCGGGATCAGCGACGACCCCGACAGCCAGAGCCAGCCGCCGATCAGCTTCCGGCCCGACATCGAGGGCAACCTCGCGGTCTACGGCGCCTCGGGCTCCGGCAAGAGCGCCGTGCTGCGCACCATCGCGGTGGCCGCCGGGTTCACCGTGCGCGGCGGGCCGTGCCAGGTCTACGGCCTCGACTTCGGCAACCGCGGCCTGGCCATGCTGGAGTCGCTGCCCCACGTCGGCAGCGTCGTCTACGGCGGCGACCACGAGCGGATGGTGCGGCTGCTCACCATGCTGCGCGAGACCATCGACGAGCGAGCGGTGCGCTACTCCGAGCTCAGCGCCGCCACCATCACCGACTACCGCCGGCTCGCCGGACGTCCCGACGAGCCGCGCATCATCGTGCTGGTCGACGCGCTCCCGGCCTTCCAGGCGGCCTACGACTCCCACTCCGGCCAGCGCTGGCTCGACCTGTTCACGTCGCTGGCGGGTGAGGGCCGACCGGTCGGCGTCCACTTCGTCGTGACGGCCGACCAGCGCGGAGCCATCTGGGGCGGGCTCGCCTCGGCCATCCAGAGCCGGGTCGTGCTGCGCATGGCCACGACCGACGACTACCTCTCCCTCGACGTGCCGGAAGACGTTCTCTCGCTGGCGTCCCCGCCCGGGCGCGCCATCGTGCACGACCGGGAGGTGCAGCTCGCCGTGCTGGGCGGCTCGGCCGACTCGACGGTGCAGGCCCGCGCCATCAACGGTTTCGCCGAGGGCATGCGCAAGGCCGGGGTGCCGCAGGCGCCGCCGATCGAGTCGCTGCCCGAGCTCGTTCCGCTGGCGAACCTCCCGGCGCGCGACGACGCCGGCAACCCCGCCTTCGGCCTGCTGTCGACGTCGCTGCGGCCCGTCGGGTTCGCCCTGCGCGGGTCGCAGGTCGTCATCGGTCCGTCCGGAAGTGGCCGCACCACAACGGTTCTCACGATGGTCCAGGCGGCCCTGCGCGCCACGCCCGGCCTGTCGACGTACCTGCTCAGCCCGCGTCGCTCGGCCCTCACCCGGGCAGGAGGCCTGTGGTCCGAGGCGGCCGTGGGCGCCGACGACGCCCGTGACCTCGCACGCCGACTGCTGCAGGGCGTCACGGAGGCGGGACCCGGCGGGGCGAGCATGCTGCTGGTCGTGGAGCGCGTGCAGGACCTCGACGGCACCTCGGCCGAGGACGAGATCGCCGAGCTGGTCAAGGAGTTCGTCAACGCCGAGCAGGCCGTGATCGGCGAGGCGGACCTGACGTTCTTCAACTCCAACTACGGTCTGGCCGGTGCCTTCAAGGCCTCCCGGTCCGGCGTCTCGCTGCAGCCCAGCGGTGACGACTCGACCGCCTTCTCCTCCGACTACCGCGGGGTCAGCCGCGACCAGCTCCTCGAGGGTCGCGGCTACATCGTGCGCCGGGGAGACCCCGAGCTCATGCAGGTCGCCATGCCCATCTCCACCGAGGAGGTGGGACTGCGACCGGCGGAGAG
The DNA here is from genome assembly GCA_963730585.1 of uncultured Actinomycetota bacterium. Lineage (GTDB taxonomy): Bacteria > Actinomycetota > Actinomycetes > Actinomycetales > Dermatophilaceae > Pedococcus_A. The sequence continues at coordinate 261,533 of CAVSSL010000010.1, forward strand.
CCGTGCCGCCCAGACGACGGCATAGGCGAACAGCGTTGCGACGTGGGGCGTCCAGGAGGGGAGTGCTCCCCATTGAGGCACGAGCAGGGCGCCCCTAGGTTGATCGCATCGCAAGGGACCAGCGAGCACACCGAGGCTCCACCACGAAGGGAACGCAGGGATGGCCAGAACTGTCCATGAACACCAACGTCGGGCGGACTCAGGCCGCAGTGCTCGACGACCAGGCCGCGAAGATCAAGAAGGCCAAGGGCGAGATCGACGACCTGATCAACCAGCTCAAGACCTGCTGGTGGGGTGACGACCAGAAGAAGTTCGAGTCGAAGTGGAACGGCCAGTACTCCACGGACCTGACCAAGGCCGCCACCTCGCTCGCCAAGACCGCGGACCAGATCCGCAACGAGGCCAAGCAGCAGGACCGCACCTCGGCCTGACGACCGGCCGGGCGGCAGCGACCACTCGACTGACCACCCGACTCGCACTCGTCTACGACTGACAGCACGACCCACAGACACACGGAGGGGAAGACGACATGGCAACCATCGACGGCGGAGGCGGCAGCGCCAGCGGCGACAAGAAGGGCATGGACGACGCCAAGGTCAAGGACATCGCTGGGCGTCTCCAGAAGGCCAAGGCCGACCTGGCCGCGGCGAAGACCGACGCCGACGCGGCGGCCCAGAAGCTGCAGAGCGCCTGGCACGGCCCGGACGCCACCCGCTTCCAGGGGCAGTGGAAGAAGGAGTCCAACACCATCGACCAGTGCGTCCTCGACGTCACGGCGATGGTGAAGTCCCTCAACGCGGACGTCGCCGAGCAGCGCGCCGCGTCGAACTAGCAGCCTCCACGTCGGTGGGTCGGGCGGCAGTCGCCTCGGGGGAGGTGGCTGCCGGCAGACCCACCGACGGCCCCGCCGGCTGAGCCGGCTGGGGGCCACGGGGGAGGCCCGCCGCGACGAGCACCACGCGGCATACCAGCCATCAGGCCCGGCACCACGAAAGGACAGGCAGCATGGGAGGCGAGGGCGCCAGGAAGGGCATGGACGCGGACAAGGTCCGCGCCATCGCCGACCGGCTGTCACACGCGCAGCGCAACATCGCCGACGCGGCGGTGAAGGCGGACACGGCGGTGCGGGCGCTGCGCCCGGTGTGGACCGGCGACGACGCCAAGACGTTCTTCAACGGCTGGCCGTCGCTGCGGGACTCCATCGAGTCCGGCGCCCTGCAGGTCGAGGACCTGCAGAAGCGGCTGCGCGAGGAGCTCGGCGACCAGGAGCAGACCTCTGGGGTCCGCGGGGGCGGTGACTCCGACGGCGACGGCACCCCCGACCGGCGGGACCGTGACGACGACAACGACGGCACCCCCGACTCGCGGGACGGTGACGACGACAACGACGGCACGCCGGACCCCGTGGACAGCGACCCGAACCTGCCTGACAACCACGACGACACCCCCGAGGACGACGACGACGCCGACGGGGACGGCGCGGACGACGACAGCGACGAGGACGACGACAACGACGGCATCCCCGACACGCTGGACGCCCGCGACGACAACGACGACGACCACGACGGGGTCTCGAACAGCGACGACGTCGACGACGACAACGACGGGGTGAACGACTCCGACGAGGAGGGCCGTCACCGTGACGGCTCGGGGATCTGGGACCGCGGCGGCTTCGACAAGACCCCCCAGGTCGACGCGGGCATGACCCTCGCCGAGGGGGAGAAGGAGCTCCTCGACAAGGAATGGATCCACCTCGGTGGTGACGAGGACGACCCCACGCACGCCGTGCTCGAGGTCGGCTCCGTGGACAGCAAGGCCGAGTACGAAGCCGGCATCACCAAGGACGGCCTCGTCGCAGGCGCAGGTTTCACGGCCGGGGCCTACGCCCTCAACGGCAGCGCCCAGTGGACCGGAAGCCACGGCACCCAGCTCGGCGCCAAGGGTTACGTCGGTGCCGAGGCGAACGCCGATGCCGGCGTCACCCTGGGCACCAACGGCGTCGCCGCGAACGCAGGGTTCGATGCCTTCGCAGGCGGCAAGGCCGAGGGCAACATCAACCAGGACTTCGGCCCGATGGACGTCGGCGCGGGGGTCGAGGTCTCCTACGGCGTGGGCGTCCACGCCGAGGCGGACGCGTCCTTCACCAGTGACAACATCGGCGTCTCGGTCGACCTCGGTGCCACCCTCGGCATCGGTGGCGGCGTCTCGTTCGACATCGGGTTCGACCCGCCATGGTGACCGGCGGTCGGCCACCTGCCGCGCTGACCCCACCTCCCGCACCCGTCCAGCCCCCTACCGAGAGGCAGACATGACCAGCCTGACGTTCCCCTCCGACCGCTTCCCGGCGCCGCCGTCGGTCACCCTCGACGTCCCCGACGACTGGGAACCGGTGTCCGTGCCCGCTGTCGCACTGGCCGCCAAGCAGAGCGGTGACCAGCAGGCCTTCAGCGCCAACGTGATCGTGCGCCTCGGTACGCGGACCGGCCTCGACCAGCCGACCGACGCCCTCATGGAGCTCGCCGGCGCGGTCGAGGGTCGCCCCGACGCGAAGATCGGCGAGATGCAGCACGTCGAGATCGGCGGCGTGCCCTTCGTGCGGGTCCACGTGTCCTGGACCGACCCGCGGGGGATCGCGATCCGCCAGCACCACCTCTTCACCGGCCTGCCGCGAGAGGACGGCCTGCAGGACTTCGTGCACCTGACCGGGTCGGTCGGTGGCCCGGAGGCCGACGGCGACGAGGCCGTCGTGCTGAAGGTGCTGGAGTCGGTGCGCGTCAGCCGCTGAGGCCGGCCCCGCCCTCAGCAGCCGGCGCCGTGGGTCAGACCGCGCAGCTGTCGCCCTCGCAGGCGGCTGCCTGACCGGTCGCGTCGCCATCGGTGGTGACCATCTGCAGCGGGTGCGCCTCGGTCCACGCCTGGTCCAGGGCTTGGCTGAACAGCTCGGTCGGCTGGGCGCCGGAGATGCCGTACTTGCCGTCGATGACGAAGAACGGCACGCCGCGGATGCCGTAGGCCTGCGCCTGCGCGATGTCGGCGCGCACGTCCTCGGCGTGGGCGCCCGACTCGAGCGCCTCGCGAGCCTGCTGCTCGTCGAGCCCCGCCTCAGCGGCGAGGCGGACGAGCACCTCGCGGTCGCCGACCTGCTCGCCCTCGGTGAAGAACGCGCGCAGCAGGCGCTCCTTCATGGCGTCGGCCCGGCCCTGGGTGGCGGCGAAGTGGATGAGCCGGTGGGCGTCGAAGGTGTTGCCCGACTTGGTCTCCTGCCAGTTGAACTCGAGCCCGACGGTGGCCGCGTTGGCGGCGAGCGACTCCTGGGCGGCGACCGCCTGCTCCAGCGTCATGCCGTACTTCGCGGCGAGCTTGTCGACGGTGCGGCCCTCGGCGATGGCCGGGGCACCGGGTCGAGCTGGAAGCTGTGCCAGACGACCTCGACCTCGTCGCGGTGCGCGAACGACTCGAGGGCCTCCTCGAGCCGGCGCTTGCCGACGTAGCAGAACGGGCACACGACGTCTGACCAGATGTCCACCTTCATGGAACGGTCAACTATCTCCCCGCCGACCCCATTCCCGACTTTGTATGCGCGAGGAGCGCAAAACGCCGTCAGAACCTCCGTCAACCGCTCCTGCTGCAGACAAAGTCGGGGGTCCAGACAGCGGTATGCCGCCCGCTCGAGGTGAGCGGGCGGCATACCGGGTGGTGCGTGGGGGGCGCGGTCAGCGCTCCTCGGTGCCGGCGATGAAGGCCTCGAGCTTGGTGCGGCCCTCGGTGTCCTCACGCTGCACGGGCGGGGACTTCATGAGGTAGGACGACGCCGAGATCAGGGCGCCGCCGATGCCGCGGTCCTTGGCGATCTTCGCCGCGCGGATGGCGTCGATGATGATGCCGGCCGAGTTCGGGGAGTCCCAGACCTCGAGCTTGTACTCCAGGTTCAGCGGCACGTCGCCGAACGCGCGACCCTCGAGGCGCACGTAGGCCCACTTGCGGTCGTCGAGCCACGCGACGTAGTCGGACGGGCCGATGTGGACGTTCTTGTCGTCGATCTTGCCGGACAGCGGGCCGGTGAGGTTCGAGGTGACGGCCTGGGTCTTGGAGACCTTCTTGGACTCGAGGCGCTCGCGCTCGAGCATGTTCTTGAAGTCCATGTTGCCGCCGACGTTCAGCTGGTACGTGCGGTCGAGCGTGACGCCGCGGTCCTCGAACAGCTTGGCCATGACGCGGTGGGTGATGGTGGCACCGACCTGGCTCTTGATGTCGTCACCGATGACCGGCACGCCAGCGGCCTCGAACTTCGCCGCCCACTCCGGGTCGGAGGCGATGAAGACCGGCAGGGCGTTGACGAAGGCGACGCCGGCGTCGATCGCGCACTGGGCGTAGAACTTGTCGGCCTCCTCCGAGCCCACCGGCAGGTAGGACACGAGCACGTCGACCTGGGCGTCCTTGAGCGCCTGGACGACGTCGACCGGCTCGGCCGAGGACTCCTCGATGGTCAGGGCGTAGTACTTGCCGATGCCGTCGAGGGTGTGGCCGCGCTGCACGGTGACGCCGGTGGTCGGGACGTCCGCGATCTTGATGGTGTTGTTCTCGGAGGCGTTGATGGCCTCGGCGAGGTCCTTGCCGACCTTCTTGTCGTCGACGTCGAACGCCGCGACGAACTCGACGTCCTTGACGTGGTAGTCGCCGAACTGGACGTGCATCAGACCGGGGACGGTGCCCGACGGGTCAGCGTCCTTGTAGTACTCGACTCCCTGCACCAGCGAGCTGGCGCAGTTGCCGACGCCGACGATGGCGACGCGCACGGATCCCATGGAATCTCCTTTGGTTCTTTCAGGGGGTGGTGGGTTCTTCGGTGGTCTTGGTGTCGATGGGCACAGCGGGCTGGTTGCGCTCGGCGGTGATGAGCTCGGTCAGCCAGCGGACCTCGCGCTCGGCGGAGTCGAGCCCGTGCCGCTGCAGCTCGGCCGTGTAGGCGTCGAGGCGCTCGCGGTTCTTCGCCGCCGTGGTCCGGATGTTCTCCAGCCGCTCCTCGAGCCGGCTGCGCCTGCCCTCGAGGATGCGCAGCCGCACCTCGGCCTCGGTGCGGGCGAAGAAGGCGAAGTGCACGTCGAAGGTGTCGTCCTCCCAGGCGGCCGGGCCCGACTCGCGGACCAGCGTCTGGAAGTGCTCCTTGCCCTCGGCGGTCAGCTCGTAGACGATCCGGGCCCGCTTGCTGCCGACGGTGCCGACCGGGGTGCGGGACGCCTCGGCGATCCAGCCCCGCTCCAGCAGGGTGCGCAGGCAGGGGTAGAGCGTGCCGTAGGACAGGGCCCGGAAGGCGCCGAGCGCGGCGTTGAGCCGCTTGCGCAGCTCGTAGCCGTGCATCGGGCTCTCGTGGAGCAGGCCGAGGACGGCGAACGCGAGCAGGTCGGCGCGACGCGGCATACGGCTCTCCTTCCACGGGTGGTTCCCCGGCTGGGTGGGGTGACAAACTCGAACTATGTCAGGCCGGAACACTAACACCAGATATATCGCTGCGATATAGCCTGAGCGTGTCACCGAGGGAACCCACCCCGCCGGGTGGGCGTTCACCACCCGGGCCGACCAGCACGTATGCCGTGCGGCCAGACCGCGCGACGATGCAGGTCAGCGCCCTTTCGGCAACCCGCGAAATGAGCATTCTCGGGATTGCCGGTCATACTGAGGGACGGACCGTCGGCACCCGGCGGTCCGCCCGTGTGTCGATCGAGAAGGTTTGATGAGCACTCCACGTCCCAAGACGCGTGCCCAGGCGCCGAAGACGCGAGCCCAGGCCAAGGCCCGCCAGGCCACGTCCAAGCAGCAGAAGAAGCAGGGGTTCGACGGCCGGCTGTGGGGCAAGCGCCTCGGCCTCGCCGCCCTCGGCGCGGCCCTGCTCGGCGTCATCGGCTTCTTCATCGCCTACGCCTCGACCGACATCCCGGAGCCGAACGACCTCGCCGACGCGCAGGCCTCGGTCATCTACTACTCCGACGGCAAGACCGAGATCGACCGGATCAGCGAGATCAACCGCGAGTCGGTCAAGCTCTCGCAGATCCCCAAGGCGGTGCAGGAGGCCCACCTCGCGGCCGAGGACCGCAACTTCTACGAGAACTCGGGCATCTCGCCCAGCGGCATCGCCCGGGCAGTGTGGGTCGGCCTCCGCGGCGGCGCCACCCAGGGCGGCTCGACGATCACGCAGCAGTACGTCAAGAACTACTTCCTGACCCAGGACCAGACGATCAGCCGCAAGGCCAAGGAGATCCTGATCTCCATCAAGATCGCCAAGCAGCAGTCCAAGGACCAGATCCTCGAGGACTACCTCAACACCATCTACTACGGCCGAGGTGCCTACGGCATCCAGACCGCGTCCAAGGCCTACTTCAACAAGGACGTCTCCAAGCTCAACGCCGCCGAGGGCGCCCTGCTCGCGTCGGTGATCCGCGGCCCGTCCTACTACGACCCGGGCCTGGGGGCGGACCAGAAGAAGAACGCCCAGGACCGTGTCGAGTACGTCCTCAACGGCATGGAGAGCCAGGGCTGGCTGAGCCAGGCCGAGCGCGCCAAGCTGACCTTCCCCAAGGTCGTGGACTACAAGGGCCGCCAGGGTGCCAGCGGTCCGAACGGCTACGTCACCAACGAGGTGAAGAAGGAGCTGCGCACCAAGCTCAAGCTCACCGACGCCGACATCGACCGGGGCGGCTACAAGATCGTCACGACGATCGACAAGAACGACCAGAAGGCCGCCGTCGAGGCGGTCAAGAACCGGATGCCCAGCGGCAAGGGCACCGAGGGGCTGCGCGCCGGTCTCGTCGCCATCCAGCCCGGCAACGGCGCCATCAAGGCGATGTACGGCGGGTCGAACTACCAGAAGGTGCAGTTCAACGCCGCCATCGACGCGACCATGCAGGCGGGGTCGACCTTCAAGATCTTCACGCTGATCGCCGCCCTCCAGGAGGAGATCAGCACCAAGTCGAAGTACCCCGGCCACAGCCCGCAGTACTTCGACGAGTTCAAGAGCGACGAGAACCCCGAGGGCAAGGTCGTCAACTTCAGCGGCGAGAACTTCGGCCGCATCGACCTGCGCTTCGCCACCGCGCACTCGGTCAACACGGTCTACTTCCCGCTCAACGTCGAGGTCACCCCCAAGAAGACCAAGGCTGCGGCGATCACGGCCGGCCTGCCCGACGACAAGACGGCGGCGGCCCGCAAGCAGCCCAAGCTCGGTGAGAACTACGCCAACGTGTTCGGCACCGACGACGTCCGCGTCATCGACATGGCCAACGCCTACGCGACCATCGCGGCCAACGGCGTCCGGGCCACGCCCTACCTCATCAAGTCGGTCAAGGGTGGCCCCGGCGACCTCGACTACAAGGCCAAGGTCAACCGCAAGGCGGTCTTCGACAAGGACGTCATGGCCGACACGATCGACGCCATGACCGACGTCGTGAAGGAGGGCACCGGCCAGTACGCCGGCCGCCTCGGCCGCCCGGCCGCCGGCAAGACCGGCACGACGAGCGGCAACTACGCCGCCTGGTTCGACGGGTTCACCCCGCAGCTGGCCACCGCCGTCGGCATCTACAAGGACAAGAACGGCACCCCGCAGCCGATGGAGAACGTCCCCGGTATCTACGGGCCGGGCACGTCCGGTGAGCTCACCGGTGGCACGGTGCCGGTGCGGATCTGGACCGACTTCATGGAGGGCGCCCTGAAGGGCGAGAAGGTCCTGGAGTTCCCGCAGCGTGCCGGAGTGGGTGACGAGAAGGTGCCGACGCCGACCCCGACGCGCACTCCCTCGTCCACGTCCTCCTCCAGCACGTCGACCACCACGAGCACGACCACGACGACGACCACCACGACCACCGAGGCGCCGCTGCCGACGCCGACGAAGACCCGTGGAAAGCCCCAGCCCACCCTGACGACCCAGGAGCCCACGGCGACCGACAGCCCGACGATCCTGGGCGGCAACGGGGAGACCACGGCACCGTGACCGGGCAGGGGGGTGACGGCGCCCTCGCGCTGGTCGGCGGCCCGCTGGGCCGTCATGCCTCGGCGAGGGCCCGGTCGTGGCCGGCGACGGTCGCGCCCCTGCTCGTGCTGTCCTCGGCCATGGTGGGGCTGGGTGTCGCCCAGCGTGGGCACTGCGTCAGGAACGGGTGGAACGGCACCGACCAGTTCTGGCGCGGGTGCTTCTCCGACCTGCCGGCGCTCTACCGGATCGGCAACCTCGACACCGGCCTCGGCGGCTACCTCTCGGGGGCGGCGACGCTCGACCACCCGGTGCTGACCGGCGGACTCATGGCCCTGGTCGGTGGGCTGGTCCCCGACGGCAGCGTGCTCGACCAGACCCGGTGGTACTTCCTGCTGTGGGCCCTGCTCGCCGCGGTGCTGCTCGCCGCGACCGTCTTCCTGACCGCTGCGGCGCGGCCCCGGCACGCCAAGGACGCTGCGATCGTGGCGGCCAGCCCGCTGCTGCTCATCGCCCCGCTGGTCTCCTCCGACGTCTTCGGTGTCGCGCTCGTCGCAGCCGGCATCTGGGCGTGGTCGCGTCGCCACCCCCTGCTGGCCGGTGCGCTGCTGGGGCTGGCGACGACGGCGCGCACCTACCCGGTGCTGGTGCTGCTGGCCCTGGTGCTGCTGGGCCTGCGCAGCGGGCGGCTGCAGGTCGTCGGCCGGGCGCTCGTCGGCGCCGTCGCGGCAGCCGCTCTCGTGCTGGTGCCGTTCCTCGTCTCGAACCCGGGTGCCATCGCCGCGCCGTTCTCCGCCTGGGCGGACGGCGGCGCCGGGCTCGGCTCGCCGTGGATCATCCCCCAGCTGCTCGGGCACCCGCTCCCGAACGGCGTGGTGACCGCGCTCGCGGTCGTGGGGGTCCTGGCCGCGGTGCTGGCCGGCGCCCTCTTCGCCCTCGGCGCCAGCCGCCGTCCCTCGGTCGCCGAGGTCTCCCTGGTGCTGGTGGGGCTGGTGCTCGTGACCGGCAAGAGCTTCCCGGTGCAGGCCTCGCTCTGGCTGCTGCCGCTCGTGGCGCTGTGCGCGGTCCGGTGGCGCGACCACCTGATCTGGGCCGGCGCCGAGGCGATGCACTACGCCATGGTCTGGCTCTACATCGGGGGCATGTCCAAGGCCGACCGCGGCCTGCCCGCGCCCTGGTATGCCGTGTTCCTGGTGCTGCGCGTGGCGGCCGTCCTCTACCTCGTGTGGCGGGTCTGGCACACGGCCGCCCAGCGGCCGGCCGAGGAGCCACCGGTCGAAGAGCTGCAGGCCGAGGACGCGCCCGTTGGACCTCGGGCCGAGATGGACGAGGACGAGCTGGCCGGCCCCTTCGCCGGGGCAGGCGACCACCTCATCGTCCGCGTCGGCTGACCTCGGCTCGTGCGGGGGTTGTGGACAACCGATTACCTCCGCGCGCCCGCTGCGGGTACCCTTGTCAGGTTCCCCCGCGGCATACGCACAGGCGGTGCCTGACGGGGGATCGCACTGCAACCCTCCTGTCACGGAAAGACCGTGACCGCCAAAGACCAAAGGAGGCGGGTTACAAGCATGCGTCAGTACGAACTCATGGTCATCCTCGACCCGGAGCTCGACGACCGGACGGTCGCCCCGTCGCTCGACAAGTTCCTCACCGTCGTCACGAAGGACGGTGGCACCGTGGACAACGTCGACATCTGGGGTCGTCGCCGCCTGGCCTACGACATCAAGAAGAAGTCCGAGGGCATCTACGCCGTCGTCAACATGACCGCTGAGCCGGCTACGGCCAAGGAGCTGGACCGCCAGCTCAACCTCAACGAGTCGGTCATGCGCACCAAGCTGCTGCGCCCCGGCGCCTGACAGCCGCGACATTCCTGAACCAACACTGTTGAACCGACACTCCTGAACCACCCACCCGACAGGGGGAATCTGCTTCATGGCTGGCGACACCGTCATCACCGTCATCGGCAACATCACCGGGGACCCGGAGCTGCGCTTCACCCCCTCCGGTGCTGCCGTCGCGAACTTCACCGTGGCCTCCACGCCGCGGGCGTTCGACCGGCAGAGCAATGAGTGGAAGGACGGCGAGACGCTGTTCATGCGCTGCTCCGTGTGGCGCGACGCAGCCGAGAACGTCGCCGAGTCCCTGCAGCGCGGCACCCGCGTGATCGTGACCGGCCGCCTGAAGTCTCGTTCGTACGAGACCAAGGAGGGCGAGAAGCGCACGGTCATCGAGATGGAGGTCGACGAGGTCGGCCCCTCGCTGCGCTACGCGACCGCCAAGGTCAACAAGACCCAGCGCGGCGGCGGTGGCGGCTTCGGCGGCTCCGGCGGCGGCCAGCAGGGTGGCGGCTGGAGCGGCGGCGGCCAGCAGCAGGAAGACCCGTGGGCGACCGGTCCGTCCGGTGGCCAGCAGGGTGCCCCGCAGCAGCAGGGCGGCCAGCAGGGTGGCGGTTGGGGCGGCGGCGCGCCGTCCTACGACGAGCCCCCCTTCTGATCGACCCGGCTCTGATCCGCTCCGGTTCAGGACTTTCCGGTATGCCGCGTGCGCAAGCGGGCGGCACACCACCAGCAAGACGTAAGAACACCATCCCTGGGACACCAGGGCTCATCCGCTGAGTCACTCAGCAGAAGGAGAGCACCACGATGGCCAAGCCCGTTGTGCGCAAGCCCAAGAAGAAGGCCAACCCGCTGAAGGCGGCGAAGGTCGAGAACATCGACTACAAGGACACCGCGCTGCTGCGCAAGTTCATCTCCGACCGCGGCAAGATCCGCGCTCGTCGGGTGACCGGTGTGTCCGTCCAGGAGCAGCGGCTCATCGCCACCGCGGTCAAGAACGCCCGCGAGATGGCCCTGCTGCCCTACTCCAGCAGCGCTCGCTGACCCGGGCACGAGGAGGAACTGAAGCAGATGAAGGTCATCCTGACCCACGATGTGTCCAACCTCGGCACCGCCGGCGACGTCGTCGACGTCAAGGACGGGTACGCCCGCAACTTCCTGTTCCGCCGTGGCCTGGCCACCGCGTGGACCAAGGGCGGACAGAAGCAGGTCGACGCGATCGCCAAGGGCCGTGAGGTCCGCTCGGTGAAGACCCTCGAGGAGGCCAAGTCCATCAAGGGCAACCTCGAGGCCAAGGCCGTCAAGGTCGAGGCCCACGCCGGCCAGTCCGGTCGCCTCTTCGGCGCCGTGTCGTCCGCCGACGTCGCCGCTGCCGTCAAGGCGGCCGGTGGCCCGGAGCTCGACCGCCGCAAGATCGAGATCAAGAACCCGATCAAGGTCGTCGGCAGCCACGAGGCGCTCGTGCGCCTGCACCCCGAGGTGCAGGCCACGGTCAAGCTGGACGTCGTCGCCGGCTGATCAGCAGCACCTCACGCCAGAAGGGGCCGCCACCCGTCACGGGTGGCGGCCCCTTCTGCTGTCCGCGGGAGAGGGCGGGGTGAGGGTCAGCGCTGGTCGATCATGACCTCGATCGTGTAGTCCTGCGCCCGGTAGCAGTGGTCGCCGTACTCCACGGGGTTGCCGACGGCGTCGAAGGCGCTGCGGGTCATCGTGAGCACGGGCTGGGAGGGCCGCAGCCCGAGGTGGCGGCGTTCGGCGGGGGTGGGGGTGCGCGCCCCGATCCGCTGGTGGGCGACCACCGGCTTGACGCCGCGGTCGCGCAGCACGGCATACAGGCCGTCCTTCTCCAGCTCCTCGCGGGTGATGTCGCTGTACTCCGGCGGCAGCCAGTTGTGCATGACCGCCAGCGGCAGGTCGCCGGCCTGGCGCAGTCGAACGATCGAGAGCAGCGGGGTCTCGGGCGGCAGCCCCAGTGCGGCGGCGGCGTGCTCGTCGTGCACGACCTCGTGCTCGAGCACCGTGGTGCTGGGAGGCGCCTCGCCGTCGCGCTTGAGGTCGTCGAAGAGGCTGGTGAGCTCGGCCCGGCGGTGGATCTGCCGGTTGGCGACGGTCGTGCCGAGCCCGCGACGGCGCAGCAGCAGGCCCTGGCCGACGAGCTCCTGGATGGCCCGGCGCACCGTGGGCCGCGAGAGGCCGAGCCGCTCGGCGAGGGCGATCTCGTTCTCGAAGGGGTCGCCCGGCTGGAGCGCGCCGCTCGAGATCGCCTGGCCCAGCTGCTCGGCCAGCTGGTGGTACAGCGGCACCGGCGACCCGCGGTCGATGCGGATGTCGAGCTGCTTGGCCATGGGCGCAGCGTAGCCGTTCAGGACCTGACTTCGATAGCACGTGAGAATGTCAGTACATGCAGTTGACACCACCCGCGGGACGGGGCCACGCTGATCGACAGCACCCGGGTCCGAGCCGGACCTGACGACAGCGACGTGGGACGGAGTACGGCATGCGGATCGGGCTGGCAGGTGTGGGACGGATCGGCGCGTTCCACGCCGAGACCCTCCTCGGTCTGGACCTCGTCGACGAGCTGGTCGTGACCGATGCCAACCTCGACGCGGCCCGCGAGGTGGCCGACCGGCTCGGGGCCGGCTTCGCGCCGGACGCGGAAGCGCTCCTCGCCTCAGGTGTCGACGGCTTCGTCATCGCCGCAGCCACCCCGGCGCACGCGCCACTGCTGCGCCAGGGCATCGCCGCCGGCGTGCCGACGTTCTGCGAGAAACCGGTGGCGTCGACCCTCGAGGAGACCATCGGCCTGGCCAAGCTCGCGGCGAGCAGCGACGTGCCGGTGCACATCGGCTTCCAGCGCCGGTTCGACCGCGGCTACCAGCGGCTGGCCCGGGCGGTGCAGGGCGGCGAGCTCGGCTTCGTCCACTCGATCCGTGCGGCGACGCACGACCAGTCGCCGCCCCACGCGGCCTACATCCCCACGAGCGGTGGCATCTTCCGCGACTGCAACGTGCACGACTTCGACATCCTGCGGTTCGTCACCGGCCGCGAGGTGACCTCGGTCTACGCCACGGGCGCCAACAAGGGCGAGCCCTTCTTCGGCGAGGCCGGCGACGTCGACACCGCGGCTGCCGTGCTGACCCTCGACGACGGCACCATCGCCCTGGTGTCCTCCACCCGCTACAACGGCGGCGGCCACGACGTGCGCATGGAGGCGCACGGCAGCACGGGCGCGATGGCCGTCGGCCTCGACGACTCGCTCGCCTTCCGCTCCGCCGAGGAGGGGGTCGACTTCCCCCACGGGCCCCAGCACTGGTCGTTCATGGAGCGCTTCCTGCCGGCCTACCGCGCCGAGCTCACCGCCTTCGCCGAGGTCGCCACGGGCGAGCGTCCCACGCCGTGCACCGTGGAGGACGCCCTTCAGGCGTTCCGCATCGCCGAGGCCTGTGAGCTGTCCCGCCACGAGGGGCGCCCCGTGCGCCTGGAGGAGATCGAGACCCTGTGAGCACCACGATCCTGCCGCTGGAGGAGCGCGTCGCCGGCGCCCCGATCTCCTGGGGCGTCTGCGAGGTCCCGGGCTGGGGCTGGCAGTACGACCCGGCCACCGTGCTCGACCAGATGAGCGACGTCGGCCTGGCCGCCACGGAGTTCGGGCCTGACGACTTCCTGCCCGCCGACCCGGAGGCCAAGGCCGACCTGCTGGCCACCAAGGGCCTGCGCGCCGTGGGACAGTTCGTGCCGGTGGTGCTGCACGACCCGGGTCACGACCCCCTGCCGGAGGTCGAGCAGGCCATGGAGGGGCTCGTGGCCGCCCGCGCCTCGACCGTCGTGCTCGCCGCCGCGACCGGGCAGGAGGGCTACGACGCCAGGCCCCAGCTCGACGACGCCGGCTGGAAGACGCTGCTCGACAACCTCGACCGCCTCCGGGAGGCGGCTGCGGCCCGTGGGCTGGTGGCCACCCTGCACCCGCACGTCGGCACGATGGTCGAGAGCGGCGAGGAGACCGAGCGCGTGCTCGCCGGCAGCAGCATCGGCCTGTGCCTCGACACCGGCCACCTGCTCATCGGCGGCGGTGACCCGGTGCGCGTCGCGCAGGAGCACCCGGACCGCATCGCCCACGTGCACCTCAAGGACGTCCGCCTCGACTGGGCGCGGAAGGTCCGGTCCGGCGAGGCCACCTACACCGAGGCGGTGTCCGGCGGCCTGTACGCGCCCCTCGGCCAGGGCGACGTCGACGTCGCCGCGATCGTCACGGCGCTGGAGGACCACGGGTATGCCGGGTGGTACGTCCTCGAGCAGGACACCATCCTCGCGGGGGAGCCGGGGGAGGCGGGACCCGTGGACGACGTCCGCACCAGCCTCTACTACCTGCTCGGACTGGCGGCCCAGCGCTCCGGCGTGGGGATCTGACCGTGGCAGCGAGCACGACGGCGAACGGCGCCGGCACGGCATACGACCTGGTGGCGATGGGGCGCATCAGCGCCGACATCTACCCGCTGCAGAGCGGGGTGGGCCTCGAGGACGTGCAGACGTTCCAGAAGTTCCTCGGCGGCAGCGCCACCAACGTCGCGGTGGCCGCGGCCCGGTACGGCCGGCGCGCCGCGCTCATCACCCGCACCGGCCATGACGCCGTTCGGCCGCTACGTGCGGGCCGAGGCCGCCCGCCTGGGCGTCGACCCGGCCTTCATCACCGAGGTCGACGGACCGCCGACGCCGGTGACGTTCTGCGAGATCTTCCCGCCGGACGACTTCCCGCTGTACTTCTACCGCTACCCGATCGCGCCCGACCTGATGATCGAGGCCGACGAGCTGCCGCTCGACGCCATCAGGGACGCGCGGATCTTCTGGGCCACCGTGACGGGCCTGTCGCAGGAGCCGAGCCGCACCGCCCACTTCGCCGCCTGGGAGGCCCGGGGGCGGCGCCGCCACACGGTGCTCGACCTCGACTACCGGCCGATGTTCTGGCCGCACCCCGAGGAGGCCAGCGCCCAGGTGGCCAAGGCCCTCGAGCACGTGACCGTGGCCGTGGGCAACCGCGAGGAGTGCGAGGTCGCCGTCGGGGAGACCGACCCGCAGCGTGCCGCCGACGCCCTGCTCGAGCGCGGCGTCGAGCTGGCCATCGTCAAGCAGGGACCCAAGGGCGTGCTCGCCGCCACCCGCGACGAGCGCGTGGAGGTGCCGCCGTTCCCGGTCGAGGTCGTCAACGGCCTCGGCGCCGGCGACGCGTTCGGCGGTGCGCTCTGCCACGGCCTGCTGGGCGGCTGGGACCTGCGCCGCATCCTCGAGTTCGCCAACGTCGCGGGCGCGATCGTCGCCTCCCGGCTCGAGTGCTCGACCGCCATGCCCACGTCCGCCGAGGTCGAGGAGCACCTGGCCAGCCGCGAGCCGATCGCGGCCGCCACCGGACGGAGCCCGGTCTCGGCGCACGCCGCCGCGGAGGAGGCGTGATGTCGACCAGCCCGACCGTGTCGGTCGCCGACCTGACCGAGATCCGGGTCCGCGACCCGCACCGCATCACGCAGTCGTGGGCCGACCGCCGGCGGCGTGACCTCGTCGGCCCCGACGGCCGCCTGCTCATCGTGGCCGCCGACCACCCCGCGCGCGGGGCGCTGGGCGTGCGTGACGACAGCAGCGCGATGGCCAGCCGCAGCGAGCTGCTCGGCCGCCTCGCCACCGCGGTGTCGCGGCCCGGCGTCGACGGCGTGCTGGGCACCCCCGACATCCTCGACGACCTCCTGCTGCTCGGGGCGCTCGAGGGCAAGGTCGCCATCGGGTCGATGAACCGCGGTGGCCTCCAGGGCGCGACCTTCGAGCTCGACGACCGCTTCACCGCCTACCGCGCCCGTGACCTCGCGGCCGGCGGACTCGACGGCGGCAAGATGCTCACCCGCATCGACCTCGACGACCCCGGCACGGTGGCGACCCTCGAGGCCAGCGCGACGGCCATCACCGAGCTGGCCGAGCACGGGCTCATGGCGATGGTCGAGCCGTTCCTCTCGACCCGCCGCGACGGCCGGGTGACCAACCTGCTCGACCCCGACTCGACCATCAGGTCGATCCACATCGCCTCCGGCCTCGGCGCCACCAGCGCCCACACCTGGCTGAAGCTGCCGGTCGTCGACGACCTCGCCCGGGTCATGGACGCCACCACGCTGCCGACCCTGCTGCTCGGCGGCGACCCGCAGGGCGACCCGCAGGATGCCTACGCGTCGTGGGGCCGGGCCCTCGACCTGCCGGCCGTGCGCGGCCTGGTGGTCGGCCGGGCGCTGCTGTTCCCGCCCGACGGCGACGTCGCCGCCGCCGTCGACATCGCTGCCGAGCTGGTGCACGGAGGAGCCCGATGAGCGACAACGCCCGCTGGGTGCGCCCCTTCGGCTCCGCCGGCCGCGACGGCTGGGACGTCGTCATCGACGCCGGCGACGAGGGCTGGGAGCACACCAGCCTGTATGCCGGCCGGCTGGCCGAGGGCGAGAGCCGCGAGGTCCCGGCCGGGGAGTGGGAGCACGTCGTGGTGCCGCTCTCGGGGTCCGTCACCGTGGAGTGCGAGCACGGCAAGGCCGCGCTCGCCGGCCGCCCGTCGGTCTTCGCCGGGCCGACCGACGTCGCCTACGTCGCCCGCGACACCGCGCTGACCGTCACCGCCACCGGCGGCCCCGCCCGCGTGGCGGTCTGCGGCGCCAAGGCCGCCGCGCCGCACACGCCTGCGTTCCGCCACGTCGAGGCGGGCGAGGTGCCCGTGGAGCTCCGCGGCGCCGGCATCGCCAGCCGCGAGGTCCGCAACTTCGGCATCCCCGGGGTGCTCGCGGCCGACTCCATCATCGCGTGCGAGGTCATCACGCCCGGTGGCAACTGGAGCTCCTACCCGCCGCACAAGCACGACGAGGAGCGCGAGGGCGTCGAGACCGAGCTCGAGGAGATCTACTACTTCGAGACCCAGGTCGAGGCGGGCGCGCCGGCACCGGAGGGCGCCGATCCCGTTGGCTACCAGCGGGTCTACGGCACGGACGAGCGCCCGATCGACGTCCTGGCCGAGGTCCGCAGCGGTGACGTCGTGCTGGTGCCGCACGGCTGGCACGGGCCGGCCATGGCCCCGCCCGGCTACGACCTCTACTACCTCAACGTCATGGCCGGTCCCGGTGCGGAGCGCGCCTGGCTGATCTGCGACGACCCCGCGCACGGCTGGGTGCGCCAGACCTGGACGTCGCAGGACGTCGACCCCCGACTCCCGCTTGGAGGGCAGTGATGACCGACCGCGAGAGCCAGACCGTGCGGCTCACCGTGGCGCAGGCCGTGGTCCGCTTCCTGGCCCACCAGTGGAGCGAGCGCGACGGCCAGCGGCAGAAGCTCTTCGCCGGGTGCTTCGGCATCTTCGGCCACGGCAACGTGGCGGGCATCGGGCAGGCCCTGCTGCAGAACGAGCTCGCCGACAGCCGGGGCGAGCACGCGGAGCACCTGCCCTACGTGCTGGCCCGCAACGAGCAGGCGATGGTGCACACCTCGGTGGCCTACGCGCGGCAGAAGGACCGGCTGCAGACCTGGGCGTGCACCGCCTCGGTCGGTCCCGGCTCCACCAACATGCTCACCGGCGCGGCGCTCGCGACGATCAACCGGATCCCCGTGCTGCTGCTGCCGTCGGGCACCTTCGCCACCCGCGTCTCCGGGCCGGTGCTGCAGGAGCTCGAGCAGCCGTCTGCCCCCGACGTCACCGTCAACGACGCGTTCCGCCCGCTGTCGAAGTTCTTCGACCGCGTCAACCGCCCCGAGCAGCTGCCGGCTGCCCTGCTGGGCGCCATGCGCGTGCTGACCGACCCGGTCGAGACGGGCGCCTGCACCATCGCGCTGCCGCAGGACGTGCAGGCCGAGGCCTTCGACTGGCCCGTCGAGCTCTTCGCCGACCGGGTCTGGCGCATCGCCCGCCCGCCGGCCGAGCAGGTCGACATCGACGACACCGCCGCGCTGGTGCGCGCCGCGAAGCGGCCGCTCATCGTCGCCGGAGGCGGCGTGCACTACTCCGGGGCCGAGGAGGCGCTGCGCGCGCTCTGCGAGCAGACCGGCATACCGGTGGGTGAGAGCCAGGCCGGCAAGGGGTCGCTGCCACACGGGCACCCCCAGGAGATGGGCGCCGTCGGCTCCACCGGCACCACCGCCGCCAACGCGCTCGCGGCCGAGGCCGACCTGGTGATCGGCGTCGGCACCCGGTGGAGCGACTTCACCACAGCGTCGCGAACCGCCTTCCAGGACAAGGACGTCCGCTTCGTCAACATCAACGTCGCGCGGTTCGACGCCGGCAAGCACTCCGGCCTCTCCGTGGTGGCCGACGCCCGCGAGGCGCTCACCGCGCTCACCGCGGCTCTTGAGGGGTATGCCGTGGAGCCGGCCTACCGCGAGCGGCAGGCGCAGCTGTGGGCCGAGTGGGACGCGCAGGTGGAGAAGGCCTACCACCCGGCCGCCGAGGTGACCGACGCCCTCGCGCCGGGGCTGCTGACCCAGGGACAGGTGCTCGGCGCCGTCAACGAGCTGACCGACCCCCGCGACGTCGTGCTCTGCGCGGCCGGCTCGATGCCCGGCGACCTGCACAAGCTGTGGCGGGTGCGCGACCGCAAGGCCTACCACGTGGAGTACGGCTACTCCTGCATGGGCTACGAGGTGCCCGCCTCGATCGGCATCCGCCTGGCCGAGCCCGACCGCGACGTCTTCGCGATGGTGGGCGACGGCGGCTGGCTGATGATGCCGACCGAGCTCGTCACCGCGGTGCAGGAGCGCGTCAAGGTCGTCGTGGTGCTGGTGCAGAACCACGGGTTCCACTCGATCGGCTCGCTGTCGGAGTCGCTCGGCTCCCAGCGGTTCGGCACGAGGTACCGCTACCGCGACGCGGCATCCGGCCGGCTCGAGGGCGACGTGCTGCCCGTGGACCTCGCGGCGAACGCCCGCAGCCTCGGCGCCCACGTCATCGAGGTGCACTCGGCCGACGAGCTGGCCCAGGCCATCAAGGAGGCCAAGGCCTGGCCGGCCGACGGGGGGCCCGTCGTCATCCACGTCGAGACCGACCCGACCGTCTACGCGCCCGACAGCGCCTCGTGGTGGGACGTGCCGGTCAGCGAGGTCGCCGAGCTGGAGAGCACCCGCACCGCCCACGCCGACTACGTCGCCCACAAGGCCCGGCAACGGCCGCTGGTCACGCCGGCGCGCACCACCGAGGAGCACCTGACGTGACCCCACCGCTGCGAGTCGGCATCATCGGCGTCGGCCTGATGGGAGCCGACCATGCCGAGCGCGTGGCTGGTCGGGTCGCCGGTGCCCGCCTGGTGGCGGTCTCCGACGCGGACACCGCCCGGGCCCACGCGCTCGCCGCCCGCTTCGAGGGGGTCCGCAGCATCGCCGACCCGCTCGACCTCGTGGCCGACGACGAGGTCGACGCCGTCATCATCGCCTCGCCGGGCTTCGTGCACGAGGAGCAGGTGCTCGCCTGCCTCGAGCACGGCAGGTACGTGCTGTGCGAGAAGCCGCTGACGATGGACAGCGAGTCGTCGTTGCGGGTGGTCGAGGCGGAGCACAAGGGCGGTCGTCGCCTGGTGCAGGTCGGGTTCATGCGCCGCTTCGACCCCGAGTACGCGCAGATGAAACAGCTCCTGGCCAGCGGGGACTACGGGCGGACCCTGCTGCTGCACAACATCCACCGGAACAGGTCGGTGCCCGACCCGTCGTTCCGCAGCGAGATGATCGTGCGCGACTCGCTGGTGCACGAGGTCGACGTGGCGCGGTTCGTGTTCGGCGAGGAGGTCACCGAGATCACCGTGCTCGCCCCAGCGCCGACCAGCGCGGCGCAGGAGGGAGTGCTCGACCCGCAGGTCGCCCTCTTCCGCATGGAGGGTGGAGGCCTGGTCACCTCCGAGGTCTTCGTCAACGCCCAGGTCGGCTACGAGGTGCGGTGCGAGGCGGTCGCCGAGCGGGGCACCGTGACGATCGGACAGAACCTCTCGAGCATCCACACGACCCGGGTGGCCGCTGCGGCGGTCACCGGGCGCGGCACAGCACCCGGCACCTGGGGCGGCACGGTTCCCGGCGACTACCGCGAGCGCTTCGCCCGGGCCTACGACCTGGAGGTGCAGGCCTGGGTCGACGCCAGTCGCCGCGGCGAGGTCGTGGGCCCCACGTCGTGGGACGGCTACGCCGCGACCGCCGTGTGCACAGCGGGCATGGA
Source organism: uncultured Actinomycetota bacterium (assembly GCA_963730585.1). Lineage (GTDB taxonomy): Bacteria > Actinomycetota > Actinomycetes > Actinomycetales > Dermatophilaceae > Pedococcus_A. The sequence goes on from CAVSSL010000010.1 coordinate 281,526, forward strand.
GTCGCTCCAGACCGGGGAGCCGGTGCGCGTCGAGCTCGCGGACCGAACGGCCTTCCCGGGCACGGCCTGAGAGCCAACCGGGGGCAACCCCACACCAGCGTCACACCGGCCCAACACCACAGGACCAGCACCAGAGGACACACCATGAGCACTCCCACCCGCATCACCCACCTCATCGGCGGCCAGTCGTGGACCGGCACGGCTGAGCGCACCAGCCCCGTCTTCAACCCGGCGACCGGCGAGCAGAGCGGCGTCCTCGACCTCGCCTCAGCCGACCTCGTCGGAGAGGTCGTCTCGAACGCCAGGGCGGCGTGGGAGGGCTGGGCCGACGCCTCGCTCACCAAGCGCACGCAGGTGCTGTTCGCCTTCCGCAACCTGCTCGACGAGCGCAAGAAGGACATCGCGGCCCTCATCACGGCCGAGCACGGCAAGGTGCTCGACGACGCGCTCGGCGAGGTGACCCGCGGCCTCGAGGTCGCCGAGTTCGCCTGCGGCATCCCGCACCTGCTCAAGGGCGGCTTCAGCGAGAACGCCTCGACCAACGTCGACGTCTACTCGATCCGCCAGCCGCTCGGCGTCGTGGCGGTCATCTCGCCGTTCAACTTCCCGGCGATGGTGCCGATGTGGTTCATCCCGATCGCCATCGCCTGCGGCAACGCGGTCGTCCTGAAGCCGAGCGAGAAGGACCCGTCGGCCGCGATCGCCGTCGCGCAGCTGTGGAAGGAGGCCGGCCTGCCCGACGGCGTCATGAACGTCGTCAACGGTGACAAGGAGGCGGTCGACGCCCTGCTGACCCACCCCGACGTCAGGTCGGTCTCCTTCGTGGGCTCGACGCCGATCGCCCGCTACGTCTACGAGACCGGCACCGCCCACGGCAAGCGTGTCCAGGCCCTCGGTGGGGCGAAGAACCACATGCTGGTGCTGCCCGACGCCGACCTCGACCTGGCGGCCGACGCCGCGGTCAACGCCGGCTTCGGCTCGGCGGGGGAGCGCTGCATGGCGATCTCGGCGCTCGTGGCGGTCGAGCCGATCGCCGACGAGCTCATCGAGAAGATCAAGGACCGGATGGGCAAGCTGCGCACCGGTGACGGCACGAAGGGCTGCGACATGGGCCCGCTGGTGACGAAGCAGCACCGCGACAAGGTCGCCTCGTACCTCGACTCCGGCGTGCAGGACGGCGCGACGCTGGTGGTCGACGGCCGCGAAGCAGACTTCGACGGGGGCGAGGACGGCTACTTCCTGGCGCCGACCCTGTTCGACAACGTCAAGCCGGGCATGAGCGTCTACGACGACGAGATCTTCGGCCCGGTGCTGTCGGTGGTGCGGGTGGGCTCCTACGAGGAGGGCCTGAAGCTCATCAACGACAACCCCTACGGCAACGGCACCGCCATCTTCACGAACGACGGTGGCGCGGCGCGCAAGTTCCAGCGCCAGGTCGAGGTCGGCATGGTCGGGGTCAACGTGCCGATCCCGGTGCCGGTGTCCTACTACTCCTTCGGCGGGTGGAAGAACAGCCTCTTCGGCGACACCCACGCCCACGGCATGGAGGGCGTGCACTTCTTCACCCGGGGCAAGGTCGTCACCTCCCGCTGGCTCGACCCCAGCCACGGCGGCATCAACCTCGGCTTCCCGCAGAACGCCTGAGCCGCAAGGGAGCTCGCAGAGGAACTCAGGGACTCGCCGAGGGCGCCCGCCAGCCGGGCGGTCAGGCCGACTCGCGCACCACCAGGGTGGTGGCCAGCACTGTCTGGTGCTCGACCGCCTCCCCGCCCAGCAGCCGCAGGAGCTTGTCCGCCATGACGTGCCCCATCTCGACGGTGTGCTGGTCGATGGTCGTGAGACCGATGTCGCCCTGCGCCGCGTGGACGCTGTTGTCGAAGCCCACGACCGCGACGTCCTGTGGCACCCGGAGCCCGGCCTGCTCGAGGGCCAGCATGGCGCCCCTGGCCATCAGGTCACTGGCGACGAAGAGCGCGTCGAGGTCCGGGTGCTCGCGCAGGAGCTGGAGCCCGGCGCGCAGACCGCCGGCGAGGGTGAAGTCGCCCCGCGCCACCCGGTGGTCGGGCAGCCCTGCCGCTGCCATCACCTCCCGCCACCCGGCTTCCCGGTCGAGGGCGGCCGGCATGTCCTCCGGGCCGGGGATGGTGGCGATCCGCGTGCGGCCGAGGTCGACGAGGTGCTGGGTCGCGACCTTCGCCCCACCGAGGTTGTCGGCGTCGACGTAGTAGGGCACGTGCTCCTGTGAGGCGTCCTCGAGCATCGGCCGGCCGCCGAAGACGACCGGCAGGTCGGGGTCGAGGCCGGTGAGGAAGTGGTCTCCGGTGTGGTGCGAGACCACGATGGCGCCGTCGACGTTGCCGCCGCGCAGGTAGTTGCGGGTCTTCTCGGACGGCGACGACGGGTGGGTCAGCTGCAGGTTGAGGACGTACTCGCTGTCATCGAGGCGGTCGCTGATCCCCTGCACGACGTCGGCGAAGTAGGGGTCCCCGAAGACGCGGTGCGCGTCCTCGGGGACCACCAGGGCGATGGCCATGGTGTGCCGGGCGGCCAGCGAGCGAGCGGCCCGGTTGGGCACGTAGCCCAGCCGGTCGATCGCGGCGTTGACCGCGTCGAGCACCTGCGGGCTGACCTTCGGCGAGCCGTTGACCACTCGCGAGACGGTGGCGCGGGAGACCCCCGCCGCGGCGGCCACCTCCTCGAGGGTCGGCCGCGCAGGCACGGTGCCCTCGGCCCGGCTCACCCGTCCCCGGGCAGCGGCAGGGCCCGCTCGGCGATGATGCGGGCGTAGAGGTGGCCGCTGTCCTTGATGGTGCGCTCCTGGGTCTGGTAGTCGACCCGGACGATACCGAACCGCTGGGAGTAGCCCCAGGCCCACTCGAAGTTGTCCATCAGCGACCAGTAGAAGTACCCCTTGACCGGGACCCCCTGGTCGACGGCGTCGAGGACCGCGGCGAGGTGGTCGCGCACGTAGGCCGTGCGCCCCGCGTCGTGGACCGCGCCGTCGGCAGCCACCACGTCGTCGAAGGCGGCGCCGTTCTCGGTGACGTAGAGCTCGGTGCCGGCCGGCCCGGCATACTCCTCGTGCAGCCGGACGAGGAGGCGGGTCAGGCCCTCGGGCTGGACCTCCCACCCCATCGCGGTGGTGGCCAGCCCCCGGGGGTGGTGGTGGATGTCCTGGGGCACGGGGAAGGGCGATCGGGTCGGCCGCTCGGTCGCCGCCTCGGTGGCGACGGCCTCGGCGGGGGGCCGGGCGCCGACCGCCTCCCCCTGGTAGTAGTTCACGCCGAGGGCGTCGATCGGCGTGGAGATGACCTCGAGGTCGCCGGGCAGGATGACGTCCTCGAGCCCCCGCCCCAGCCCCGTGCCGGCGAGGTCGTCGAGGAGGTCCTGCGGGTAGGCGCCGCGGAAGATCGGGTCGAGGAAGACCCGGTTCATCTGCGCGTCCACGCGGCGGGCGGCGTCGACGTCGGCCGGGTCGCTCGGGTCCACCGGGTCGGGCACGGTGTGGTTGAGCGTGATGCCGAGGCGCAGGCGGGGGTCCCGCTCGCGCAGGGCCCGCACCACCAGGCCGTGCCCGAGCAGGAGGTGGTGGGCGGCGGCGAGGCCGGCCGACGGGTCGGTGTGCCCGGGGGCGTGGACGCCCGCCGTGTAGCCGAGGAACGAGGAGCACCACGGTTCGTTGAGGGTGGTCCAGGTGGCGACCCGGTCGCCGAGGCGGTCGTGCACGGCGAGGGCGTAGTCGACGAAGCGCTCGGCCGTCTCGCGGTTGGTCCAGCCGCCCCGGTCCTCGAGCGCCTGCGGGAGGTCCCAGTGGTAGAGCGTCAGCCAGGGGGCGATGCCCTGGGCGAGCAGCTCGTCGACGAGGCGCTCGTAGAAGTCGAGCCCGCGGGCGTTGACCGGGCCGCCGTCCGGGCAGACCCGGGCCCAGCTCGTGGAGAAGCGGTAGGAGTCCAGGCCCAGCCGCGCCATGAGCGCGACGTCGTCGCGGTAGCGGTGGTAGTGGTCGCAGGCCACGTCGCCGTTGTCGGCGCCCAGGACCGCGCCGGGGACGCGGCTGAAGGTGTCCCAGATCGAGGCCGTGCGTCCGTCCTCGAAGGCGGCCCCCTCGATCTGGTATGCCGCGGTGGCGGCTCCCAGCACGAAGCCCGCCGGCAGTGCCCGTGTCGTGGTGGCGGGTGCGGTGGTGGTCATCCTTTGACTGCTCCTTGCATGATGCCGGCGACGAGCTGACGGCCCGCGACGACGAAGAGGGCGATGAGGGGGAGGGCGGCCAGCACCACGCCGGCCAGGACGAGCGAGTAGTCAACGTAGTGCGCGGCCTGGAGCTGCTGCAGCGCCACGGGGAGCGTCGGGTTGCCGGGCTCGAGGACGATGAAGGGCCAGAAGAAGTTGGTCCAGGTGGCGATGAAGGTGAACAGGCCGAGCATCGCCGCCCCCGGCCGGCTCGCCGGAAGGGCGACGTGCCAGAAGGTGCGGATCATCGAGCAGCCGTCCACCCGGGCCGCCTCCACGAGCTCGTCCGGCAGGGACTCGCGCAGGTACTGCGTCATCCAGAAGACGCCGAACGCGTTGACCATCGCCGGGACGACGACCGCGCCGAGGCTGCCGATCCACCCGAGCTTGGCCATGAGGATGAACAGCGGCACGACGCCGAGCTGGGTCGGCACGGCCATGGTCGCGACCACGAAGGCGAGCAGGCCCTTCTGGCCGCGGAACCGCAGCTTGGCGAAGGCGAAGCCGGCCAGCGTGGAGAAGGCCACGACCGACAGCGACACGACGCCCGAGACGATGACGCTGTTCCGGAAGGCCGTCCAGAACGGCACCGTGTCGAGCACCGTCTTGGCGTTCGAGAGGAAGTTGCCGCCGGGCAGCAGCGGGACCTGGCCGGCGTTGATGGCGGAGGCGTCCTTGCTCCCGATGAGGAAGGACCACCACAGCGGGAACACCGAGGCGAGCAGCACGACGAGGAGGAAGGCGTAGACGCCCGGTGTCGCGCGGCCCTCCGTCGTCTGGCCGCGGCGGCCGGTGCGGGTCCGGCGGGAGCGTGCCGGAACGAGCGCGGGAGCGGTCATCGCCGACCTCCTGAGTCGGTCGCCGCGATGCGGCGGGTCACGAAGAAGTTCACCACGCTGATGAGCACGATGAGCAGGAAGAGCAGCCAGGCGACGGCGGCGGCTCGTCCGAAGTTCTGCTGGCCCCAGCCGGTCTGCCAGAGGAAGAGCGTGAGGGTCTGCCACTGCCGGTCCGCGCCGCCCTGGCCGGCCTGGTCGTACATGCGCGGCTCGTCGAAGATCTGCAGGCCGCCGATCGTCGAGGTGATGACGACGAAGATGATCGTGTTGCGCAGCAGTGGGACGGTGAGCGAGAAGAACGTGCGCACCCGCCCGGCCCCGTCGATGAGAGCCGCCTCGTAGTAGTCGCGCGGGATGGCCTGCATCGCCGCGAGGAAGATCAGCGCGTTGTAGCCGGTCCAGCGGAAGTTGACCATCGTGGCGATGGCCAGGTGGCTGGGGATGACGTCGACGTGCCAGCGGATCGGGTCGATGCCCACCACCCCGAGGGCCTGGTTGATGAGGCCGAACCGGTCGCCGAAGAGGTCGTTGAAGATCAGCGCCACGGCCACGGGGGCGATGACGTAGGGAAGCAGGACGCCCATCCGCCAGAGCGTGCGGCCCCTCAGGCTGGTGTCGAGGGCGGCCGCGATGAGGATCGCGAGGACGACCTGGGGCACGCTCGAGAGCAGGAAGATGCTCAGGGTGTTGCGCAGGCTGCGCCAGAAGTACTCCTGCTGCAGCACGGTGGCGTAGTTGTCCATCCCGACGAACTCGCCCCTGCCGCCGATGAGGTTCCAGTCGTGCAGCGACACGTAGGCGGTGTAGAGCAGCGGGAACAGGCCGACGAGGGCGAAGAGGAGGAAGAACGGGGAGATGTAGAGGTAGGGGGCGAGGCGGGCGTCCCAGCGGCTCAGCCGCTGGCGCACGGCCGACCGCCTTGGCACCGCGATGGGCAGCGCGTGGTCTGTCACGGGAGGTCTCCTTGGGTGGCACCCGGGGGAGGCCGGTGGGTCACCGGCCTCCCCGCGGGACGGCCAGCCGAGTCAGCCGGTCGGCAGCAGCCGACCGCTCAGCCGAGGGCCTTGACGTCGGCCTCGAACCGGGTCCACGACTGGGCCGGGGTCATCGAGCCGTCCTCGATGCGCGTCAGTGCCTGCTGCATCGCGTCGTTGATGGGGAAGTACTTCGGGCCCTTGTAGGGAGTGACGGTGACGGCCTTGGCGCGCTCGGCGAAGAGCTGGCCGGTCGGCGCGTTGTTGAAGAACGCGTTCTTGACGTTCGTGAGGTCGGCGCTGCTGAGCGCCGCCTTCTGGCTCGGGAAGGCACCCACCTTCGTGAACGCCTTGATCTGCTGCTCCGGCGCCGTCAGCCACGCGGCCAGCTTCCGGGCCTCGGCCTGGTTCTTGCCCTGGGTGGGCACGGTCAGGTAGGACCCGCCCCAGTTGCCACCGCCACCGGGGAAGGTGTTGGCGACGTCCCAGCCCTTGACGCCCTTGGCGTTGCCCTCGATGACACCGAGCATCCAGCCCGGGCACAGCATGGTGGCGAAGCCGTCCTTCTGGAAGCTGGCCACCCAGTCGTCGCTCCACTGCTGGAGGCCGGCCGAGAGGCCCTCGTCCTTGCCGGCCTTGACGACGGCGTCGAAGGTCTTGCGGACCTCGGGGTTCGTCGTCGCGATGATCGAGCCGTCGTCCTTCTTCTCGTACGTCGACTCGACCTGGTTGATCATGCCCTGGTAGGTCGCGCCCATGGAGTCGAACCACGGCACGCCCGACTTGGCCTTGAACTGGCGGCCGGCGGCGAAGTAGCTGTCCCACGAGTCTCCGAGCAGCTGGGCGACGGCCTCGCGGTCACTCGGCAGCCCGGCCTTGGCGAAGAGGTCCGACCGGTAGCAGATCGCCTCGGGGCCGCTGTCGGTGCCGTAGCCGATGAGGCGGCCCTTGGCGTCGGTGGCGGCGGCGGTCTTCCAGTCGAGCCAGCGGCCCTGCACGTCGTCGGCCTTGAGGTCCTTGAACTTCGAGGAGTACTGCATCAGCTCGGGCAGCCAGTCGACCTCGACGGCCTCGATGTCGCTCAGCCCGCTGCCCGCGGCGAGGCGGGTGTTGAGGTTGTCGCGGGCCTCGTTGGTCGTCGCGGCCTTCTTGTGCTTGATGGTGACGTTCGGGTTCAGCTTCTGGTACTCGGTGAGGAGGTCCTCGTAACCGAACTGGTTGAAGGTGGCCAGGGTCAGGGTGACCTTCTTGGTGCCGGTCTGCTCGTCGGCCTGCGCGGAGGAGTCCTCCGTGCCACACGCGCTGAGCGTGGCCAGCAGGCCGACCGCGGTCACGGCGGCCAACGGGGCAATTCGACGGTGGGGCATGTGAACTCCTTTGTTCGGGCGGGGCTGTTCGGGCACGGCTCGGCTGCTCACTCACCGGAGTGAGTGAGAGCGCTCTCATGCGTGAGAGCGCTCTCACGACGCAGAGAATGGGCCCTCGGGGGTGTTCGCGTCAAGGGGGTGTTCGCGTCAAGGGGTGTTCGCGCCGAGGGGTCAGCGCACGACGAGGGCGACGGCCGAGACGATGGTGGCTGCCAACACCGCTTGGTCGAACCGCGCCTGGCTCAACCGCCGGGCCGTGTGCAGCCCTGCCCACGCCCCGAGGACCACGACGGGCGCGAGCACGGCAGTGCGCGCCAGCGTCGTCGTGCTCAACAGGCCGAGCCCGGCGCTGAACGGAACCTTGCAGAGGTTGACCCCGAAGAAGAACAGTGCCCCGGTGCCGAGGAAGCGACGCTTCTCGACCCCCTGCGCGACCAGGTAGAGCGTCATGACGGCGCCGGCGGCGTTGGCCGTCATGGTCGCGAAGCCGGCGCCGAGTCCGGTGCCGATCGCTGCGGCGTGTGACTCGCCGACGGCCGAGGTGTCCGGGGAGCGCCACCGCAGGACGAGCTGGAGGCCGGCCATGACGAGCAGCAGCACTCCGATCGAGCGGCGCAGCACCGTGTCATCGACGACCGCGAGGAAGAGGGCGCCGAGCACGAGCCCGGGCAGCACCGCGGGGATGAGGCGGCGCAGCAGCGACAGGTCGGCGTCGCGGCGGTAGTGCCACACCGCCACGACGTCGCCGACGATGAGCAGCAGCAGGATCGCCGCGGTGGACTCACGCGCCGGCATGAGGCTGGCGAAGATCGCGATGGAGATGCTCGCCAGGCCGCCGATCGCGGTCTTGGCGTAGCCGATCAGCAGGGCGGCCAGTCCGAACAGCAGCGCGACGCCCAGCGTCATCGGCGCCCCTTGGTCACGACGGGGAGCCTACCCAGCACCGGCATCCCCCGAACCGGCAGACCTTGCCGCATTCCGGGGTCAACCGGACCCGGCGGCGGCTACTGTCCCGGCAGTTCACGCAGGGGGAGCAGGGGAAGCAGGGGGAGCAATGGAACAGCTGGTCATGCCCGACGTCGTCGAGACCCCGGGCCAGAAGCCGGCGGGCAGGGTGAGGACCCTCGCGCTCGTCGGAGGACTGGTCGCCATCGTGGGCGGCACGGCGGCCGTCGGTGGGGGATGGCTGGCCTTCAGCAAGCTGAACGGCGGTGGGCCACAGCCGGAGAGCGTCCTGCCCGCCGACACCATCGCCTTCGTCAAGGTGGACATGAACCCGTCGGGGCGCAGAAGGTGGCGGCCGTGCGGTTCGCCCTGCGCTTCCCCGACGCCAAGGGCAAGGTGAGCGAGAGCTCCGACCTGCGCCAGGTGGCGTTCGAGAAGATGCAGGACGACGGCGACTTCAAGGACCTCGACTACGCCACCGACGTGGCGCCGTGGATCGGCGACCGGTTCGGCGTGGGCCTGCTGCCCGGGGCGAGCGCGAAGGACAAGCCGATCGCCGTGATGGTGCTCGCCGTCACCGACGAGGAGAAGGCCAAGGCGTCGCTGCCCCAGCTGACCGCGAAGTCCAAGACGGCGTGCGGCGTTCGTGACGGCTTCGCGGTGTGCAGCGAGGACAAGACCACCGTCACGCTGCTGACGGAGGCCGACCAGGGGACCACCCTGGCCGACGCGCCGGGCTTCTCCTCCGACATGAAGGCGCTCGGTGAGGACGGCGTGGCCGCCGCCTGGGTCGACCTCAAGCGAGTGGGCAGCCTGGCCGAGGACGTCCGCCTGGCGACGGGCATGCTCGGCACCTCCGTGCCCGACGCGCCGCGTGGTGGGCGCCTCGCGGTCGCCCTCCGGTTCGCCGGGCCCAGCCTCGAGCTGGCCGGCCGGGTCACCGACATGCCCCTGTCGTGGCCGCAGAAGCGCGGCGGTGGCACCGGCGTCACCGACCTGCCCGGCGGCACGCTGGCCGCTTTCGGCCTCGACGGCGCCGGCGAGCAGGTGGTCTCGAGCCTCACCAGCAGCAAGGAGCTCACGCAACAGATGAAGGAGGCCGGGGCCGACCTCGGCGTGAAGCTGCCCGAGGACCTGAAGGCGGCACTCGGTGACCACGCCACCCTCGCCTACGGCGGCATGGACGGTGACACCGTGAAGGTCGCGCTGCGCACCGGGGGCGACCCGGCTGCCGTCGGTCGCATGGTGACCGCCATGAACAAGGGCGGCGGCCTCAGCGAGCCGGACCTCCACCAGTCCACGGCCGGGGGCGACCCGGTCGTCGCCACCACCGAGGAGTACGCGCGGCAGATCGCCGGCGGCAGCGGCCTCGGTGACCAGGGGTCCTTCCGCGATGCCGTTCCGGGCGCCAAGGACGCCCGGGCGGTGCTCTACGTCGACATCGCCGGTCTGGTGAAGGCCCACGGCGACGACGTCGGCAAGGAGCTGCGCAAGAACCTCGAGCCGTTCTCGGCGCTCGGCGTGAGCACCCGCGGCGAGGGGAAGACCGGCGAGTTCACGGTGCGCCTGACCACGCGCTGACCCGCCCGCGCCCCCGCCGGTCCGCCCCGGACCCGAGAAAGTTGGCGGCAGGCAGGGCAGGATGCTGACGTGACCACACAGGTGGCGGTGGCAGGGACGGGCCCGGTCTCCGTGCAGGCGGGGCTGGCCGCCGCGCGCGCCGGGGGCAACGCCGTCGACGCCGCGATCGCCTCCATGGTCGCGGCGATGAGCACCGAGCCGGGCATCGTGAGCGCGCTCGGCGGCGCCTACGTCGCCGTCTGGCCTGCCGACGGCGACCCCGAGGTCATCGACGGAAACGTCGAGATGCCCGGGCGCGACCAGCCGCCCGAGCGCTTCGGCCAGGGCCTGCGCGAGTTCAGCGTCGCCTACGGGGGCGGGATCACCCTGTATGCCGGCCACGGCTCGGTGGCGACGCCCGGCGCCTTCGCCGCACTGGGCCTCGCGCACGAGCGCCACGGGGCGGCTGCGTGGCGCGACGTGCTGGCCCCGAGCGCGGCAGCCCTGCGCGAGGGCTTCCACATCGGCGCGGCGGCTGCGAGCTACCTCGCGATCACGGCCGACAACGTCTTCGGCTGGGACGAGCACACCCGTCCGCTGGTGACCCGCGCCGACGGGTCGCCGTTGCGGGGTGGCGACCTGGTGCGCTCGCCCGACCTCGCCGACACCCTCGACCTCATCGGCGAGCAGGGAGCCCAGACCGTCTACACCGGCGAGCTGGCGCGGAGGATCGCGTCCGACTCCGCCGCCCGAGGTGGGCTGCTCACGGCAGCCGACCTCGCGGCATACCGGGCCGTGGTGCGCACCCCGCTCACCCTGCGCCTCGACGACTGGGAGGTGGCCACGAACCCGCCGCCGTCGGTCGGCGGGCCCCTGCTCGCGGTCATGCTCGGCGAGCTGGCCGCCCGCGAGGGCCGCAGCTGGGCCGACGTCATCGAGATCCAGCGCCACGTGCTGTCCTACCGCCACCACGTGCACGACCTCTCGCAGGACCTGGAGGAGGACGGCTACGCCCTGCTCGAGACGGTGCAGCGGCACGGCCTTCCGGGGCTGCCGACGTCGTCGTCGACGGCGCACGTCTCGGCGGTCGACAGCGACGGGCTCGCCTGCGCCATCACGGCCTCGAGCGGCTACGGCGCGGGGGCGACGGTGCCGGGCACCGGCCTGATGCTCAACAACTGCCTGGGCGAGCCGGAGCTCAACCGCCTGGGGCTGCACGCGCTCGCGCCGGGCACCCGGCTCGCCTCCAACATGGCGCCGTCGGTCGGGCGCAGCACCGACGGCGGCACGCTGGCGGTCGGCACGCCGGGCGCCGACCGCATCACCACGGCGCTGATGCAGGTGCTCGCGCGCTACTGCCTCATGGGGGTCGGGCTCCAGGACGCGATCGACCGGCCCCGTCTGCACGTGCGGGTGCTCGACGGGGGCGCGCACCGCCTCGAGCACGAGGACGACCCGGAGGTGGCGGCGGCCGCGGGCGAGTCGGGCATGGAGACGGTGCAGCACCCGATGCACTCGATGTTCTTCGGCGGCGTGGGCGCCGCGCACCGGTCGCCCGACGGGACCCTCAGCGCAGCCGCCGACCCCCGCCGCGAGGCGGCCACCGGCATCGGCTGAGGTCGGGGCTGCGGGGTTCAGCGTGCCGCGCCGGTGACCGCCCACTCGTCGCCGCGCACCCGCCACCAGAACAGCGCCCCGCGGATGGCCATGAAGGCGGTGAACACCACCCAGAGCGCCGACAGGGCCCGGGCCTGGCCCGTCCACGTCGCCGTCACCGAGCAGCGACCCGGCGGCGGCGTGCACCCCCAGCACGAGGGGCAGGTAGAGCACCAGCGTGACCACCATCGCCTTGGCCAACCAGCGGCCGTCGCCGGCGCCGATGAGCACCCCGTCGACGACGAAGACGTAGCCCGACAGCGGCTGCCCGAGGGCCACCACGACGAGGGCGGCGGCGAGCGCCGAGCGCACCGCCTCGTCGTCGGTGAACGCGGCCGGCACCACCGTGTGCACCGCCAAGAGTGCCGCGCCGAGCACGGCACCTCCCCAGACCCCCCAGCGCACCATGGTGGTGGTGGCCGACCGGGCGGCCGGCACGTCGCCCGCCCCCAGGGCCTTGCCCGTCAGGGCCTGCGCCGCGATGGCGAGGGCGTCGAGGGCGAACACGAGGAACGACCAGACGGTCGCGGCCACCTGGTGGGCCGCGAGCGGCACGTCGCCCATTCCGGCGGCCACCCAGGTGGTGACGAGCAGGATGGTGCGCAGGGCCAGGGTGCGCACGAGGAGCGGTATGCCGGTGACGGCCGCCCGCAGCACGCGCGCCGGATGGGGGTGCAGGTGGGCCTGGGCCCGCCGGGCGTGCCGCACCAGCACCACGACGAGGCCGGTCGCCATCCCCGTCTGGGCGATGACGGTGCCCCACGCGGAGCCGGCGATGCCCCAGCCGAGGCCGTAGACGAGGGCGACGTTGAGGACGATGTTCGACGTGAAACCGGCGACCGACGCGACCAGCGGGGTGCGGGTGTCCTGGAGCCCGCGCAGCACACCGGTGGCGGCGAGGGCGACGAGCATGGCCGGGATGCCGGCGGCGGAGATCCGCAGGTAGGTCGTGGCGTGGCCCAGGGCGGCCTCGGAGGCGCCGAACAGCCGGCACAGCGGCTCGGCCGCCAGCGCGGTGGCCACCGCCACCAGGGCGCCGAGGCCGACGGCCAGCCAGGTGCCGTCGATGCCCGCCTCCACCGCCCCGCGGTGCGAGCCGGCGCCCACCTGGCGGGCCACGATCGAGGTGGTGCCGTAGGCGAGGAACACGAAGAGGTTGGCCGCCGTGAGCAGCGTGGCGCTGGCGACGCCGAGGCCGGCGAGCTGGCCGGTGCCGAGGTGCCCGATGATCGCCGAGTCGGCGAGCAGGAAGAGCGGCTCGGCCACCAGTGCCAGGAACGCCGGCACGGCCAGGCGCAGGATCTGCCGGCTCTCGTCCCCCGGCCGCACGCTCAGCACCGGCTCACCGTAGCCGCGGCCGCTCTTGACAGGGGCGGCAGGATCGCGTCATGGACAGCGCCTCGCTGCGCGGCTCGGCCCGTCGCGCGATCCGGAGGAACTCGCGCCGGCTGGCCCGGGTGGTCACCGAGTACGAGCAGCACAAGGACGACGCGCGTCGCCAGCTGCACCGGTCCAAGCCGGACCTGGTCGCGCTGGCCCGCAAGCACGGCACCGACAAGTGGGGCGCCCACCGCTACGCCCAGCACTACCACCACGCCCTCGAGCACCTGCGCGACGAGCCGGTCAACCTCCTCGAGATCGGTGTGGGCGGCTACTCCGACCCGTCCAAGGGCGGGCACTCCTTACGGATGTGGAAGGAGTTCTTCCCCCGGGGCCACATCTTCGGCATGGACATCCACGACAAGTCCCGGCTCGAGGAGGACCGGATCCGGATCTTCCGCGGCGACCAGGGCGACCCGGCGTCGCTGCGCACGGTGGCCGAGCAGATCGGCCGCCTCGACGTCATCATCGACGACGGGAGCCACCTCAGCGACCACGTCGTGACGACCTTCGAGACGCTGTTCCCACTGCTCGAGCCGAACGGCATCTACGCCGTCGAGGACCTGCAGACGTCCTACTGGCCCGAGCGGCACGGCAGCCTGGACCGCGACAGCCCGGACACGTCGATGGGCCTGCTCAAGCGGCTGGTCGACGGGCTCAACTACGAGGAGTTCCTCGACGAGGACTACGAGCCGACCTACACCGACCGCCACGTGGTGGCGGCGCACTTCTTCCACAACCTGGCGATCATCGAGAAGGGCGACAACCTCGAGGGCACCCGCAAGCGCTCGATCCTGAAGAGCCGCTACGGCGCGCCCTGAGCCCGCTCCCAGGTCCGGCGGATGCTGCTGACGAAGGCAGCGAAGTCCCCGGCCATGTCGACCCCTTCGGGGTCCATGAGCCACTGGATCTGCAGGCCGTCCATCACGGCCACGGTCACGTGGGCAATGTGGTCCACCGGGGCGTCGGGTTCACATGTGCCGTCGGCCTGGGCCTGCCGCAGTCCCGTCGTGACCAGCTCCGTGGCGTAGCGGTGGTGCTCGCGCAGCCAGGCGTGGCCGGGGTGGTCGGCGTCGATGGCCTCGCCGGCCATGGCGGTGAACAGCCGCACGAACGGCTCACGGTGGGTGTTGTGCTCGACGAGGGCGACGAGCCGGTCGAAGACCTCCCAGCGCGTGCGCCTCGGTGCCGCCGTCGAGCGCGGCCATGTCCTGCTCGTCGCGACGCTGCAGCACGCCGGCGAGCAGCAGCTCCTTGGAGGGGAAGTGGTGCAGCAGCCCGGTCTGGCTCAGCCCGGCCGCCTCCGCCACCGCCACCATCGAGGTGCCCCGGTAGCCGGTCGGTCGGCGAACAGTGCAGAGGCCGCCGCGAGGATCCGCTCGCGGGTGTCGCCGCCGTCCCCGCCGCGGGGGCGGCCGGGACGGCGGCGCGGGACGCGGGGGGCGCTGGCCGTGGTCATGGTCGTGACTGTATGCCGGGTGCCCACCGTGTCGTCTCCTCCCCCTCGTGTGCGACGGGGCCCGGCCGGGTCGACCGGGCCCCGTGTCGTGCCGCGCTCAGAGCGCCAGCCGGTGGCGGATGTCGCCGAGCCCGCGGGCCACGAGCAGCTCGCCGCCCTCAGCGAGGGTCGACCACTGGCCGGTCTCGGAGTCCCAGCGACGCCACAGGCGGGCGTCGCAGTCGACCGTGACGGTGGCGGTGCTGCCGGCAGCCACCTCGGCGGCAGCCCAGCCCACCAGGCGCACGGGCTGGTCCGGCTCGGCCGGCTGCAGGTAGACCTGCACGACCTCGCGGGAGTCGTGCGCGCCGGTGTTGCCGCACGGTCACCTCGACCCGGGGCGCGTCCGCGGCGGTGGTTCCGGACACCCGGGCCGAGGCGTAGTCCCAGGATCCGTAGCCGAGGCCGTGCCCGAACCACCAGGCGGGAGCCTTGGCGTGGCCGGCGGCGAAGCCGCGGTACCCGATGAAGGTGCCGTCGGTGTAGTCCAGCTTGAGGTCGGTCGGCACGACGTCCCAGGCCGGGGCCTCGCCGTCAGCCGCGGGGTAGCTCGTGACGAGGCGCCCCGCCGGCTCGCGCACGCCGAGCAGCGCGTCCGCCACCGCGTGACCGCCCTCCTGGCCGGGCAGCCCGACGACGACGACGGCATCCACCGCGTCGGCCCACGGCATGAGCACCGGGGTGGCGGCGTTGACCACGACCACCGTGCGGCGGGCGGCCTCCGCCACCGCGGAGACCAGGGCGTCCTGCTCGCCGGGCAGGGCGAGGGTGTGCTTGTCGAGCGCCTCGGTCTCCTGCTCCTCGGTCAGCCCGACCACCACGACCGCCACGTCGGCCGCCCGGGCGGCCTCGACGGCGGCGGCGATGGCCTGCTCGGCGGACGCCGGCACCGGCCGGGCCACCAGCGACTTCAGGCCCATGCCCGAGGCGATGAGGTGGGAGAGCTGGTTGACCTCGCCGGTGGGCGACGGCTTGGGCTCGGAGCGGACGAGGGTCACGGTGGCCTCGACGAGGGCGCCCTCCTCGAGGTCGACCTCCTGGGTCCAGGCGGGCGGCTTGAGCATCGACTCGCCGGGGTCGTAGCCCTCGGCGACCAGCGTGGTGCTCGCGACCTCGGCACCGTCGACCGACAGGGTCCAGGCGCCGACGCCGAGCGCGCCGAGCTGGGCGCGGCCGGCCTGGCTGACCCGGGCCGCGATGGTCACCGTCTCCACGGGCCGGGGGAACGCGTCGTCCCAGCCGACGCTGACGCTGGCGATGTCGCTGGGGGCGTCACCGAGCAGGGCGCCGTCGGCGTCGTAGTGGCGCACGCGCACGCCG
The DNA here is from genome assembly GCA_963730585.1 of uncultured Actinomycetota bacterium. Lineage (GTDB taxonomy): Bacteria > Actinomycetota > Actinomycetes > Actinomycetales > Dermatophilaceae > Pedococcus_A. Next base: position 297,298 of record CAVSSL010000010.1, read on the forward strand.
GGCTCGCCGGTCTCCGGGTCGCGCAGCCACTGCGGGTCGGCGGCGACGGGGCGCTCGCGCACCTCGACCCCGTCGACGACGGTGAGGCGGTCGCCGATCGCCGCTCGGAGCCCCTCGGCGATGGAGACCTGGTAGGGCGGGTTCACCTGGGCGGATCCGCCGCCCATGCAGACGGTCTCGACGCCGTGCCGGCCGACGAGGGCGACGGTGTCGGCGCTCGGCCGCCAGCGGGAGGACGCCGTCGTTGGCGAGCACGACCATCCCGTCGGTCGCGAGCCGGCGCAGCTGGGCCCTGCGCTCCGGGGCGTCGGGGGCGGTCGACTCGGCCGGCCACCGGCGGTGCTCGCCGAGCGCCCCCACCCGCTCCGCGAGCCGCAGCAGCCGGGTGACGTGCTCGTCGACCACCGACTCCGGAACAGCCCCGGACTCCACGTCGCGGACCAGCGCCTCGCCCCACGGGCCGTCGGGGCCGGGCATGACGAGGTCGAGGCCTCCCAGGGCGGCGGGGGCGGAGGTCTTGGTGGCGAACCAGTCGCTCATGAGCAGGCCGTCCCAGCCCCACTCGTCCTTGAGCACCTCGTTGTTGACGTGCTGCTGCTCGGTGGCGGCGACGCCGTTGACGTCGTTGTAGGCCGCCATGATCGACCACGGGTTCGACTCCTCGACCGCGATCTCGAAGGGCAGCAGGTAGACCTCGCGCAGCGCCCGCTCCGAGAGGCGGGAGTCCATGTAGTTGCGCAGGGTCTCGGACTCGTTGGCCACGAGGTGCTTCAGGCAGGCGCCGATCCCCTTGTCCTGCAGGCCCTTCACGTAGGCGGAGGCGAGCTTGCCGGTCAGCAGCGGGTCCTCGGAGTACTGCTCGAAGAGCCGACCGCCGAGCGGGGTGCGGTGCAGGTTGATGGTCGGGCCGAGCACGACGTGGATCTGCTGCCGCTGCGCCTCCTCGGCGAGCATCCCGCCGACCTCGCGGGCGGTGTCCTCGCTCCAGGCCGAGGCGAGCACGGTGGCGTTGGGGAACAGAGCGACCTTCTCGCCGCCGGTGAACTTCAGGCCGCGGACACCGGTGGGGCCGTCCGAGAAGGCCATGGGCGCCAGGCCGATGCCCTCCTCGCCCCAGAGCGTGAACGCGGTCTCGCCGGTGAGCAGGCGCACCTTGGTGGCCAGGTCGAGCTTCTCGAGCAGCGCGGCATACGGGTTGTCGGTGGGCATGTCACTGCACCTTCCTGATGGGGAGGACGACGGCGGCGCCGATGAGCGCCACGATGGCTGCGGTCCACAGCATGAGCACGTAGTTGGGGGTGATCGCGTTCGGGCTGGTCGCGGTGGCGCCGAGCCCGAGGAGGAGCGACCCCATGAACGGGGCGAAGGACTGGGGGATGGCGTTGGCCATGTTGAAGACGCCGAGGTCCTTGCCGGAGTCCTCGGGGTTCGGGAGCACCTCCAGCACGAGGGCCATGTCGACGCTCATGTAGATGCCGTAGGCCAGGCCCATGATCGCCTCGACGAGGTAGAAGGCCGAGACGGTGTCCGCGTGGGCGAGCAGGGCGACGCCGACGCCGAAGAGCAGGGTCGAGGAGGCGACGAGCATCTTCCGCTTCCCCGTGCGGTCGGAGACGACTCCCGCGGCCCAGCCGGCCACCACGAGCACCGCGGTGTAGATGAGGATGCCGGTGGCGATCGCGCCGGCCGCCTCGGCGTCCTTCAGGCCGAGCCGGTCGACGAGGAAGTTCAGCCGGAAGGTCGTGAAGAGGAAGCTGCTCAGGATGATGAGGAAGCGCGACCACCAGGCGAAGCCGAAGTCGGGGTTGGTGAAGGGGTTGGTCCAGAACGTGCCCACGAGTGTCCGCCAGTCCAGGCGGGCCGGCTTCTCCTCCAGCACCGGGTCGTCGAGCACGAGGGCGTAGATGACCATGCCGACGACGCCGACGGCGGCGGGCACCATGAAGAGGCCCAGCATGTTGCCGGTCATGTGCGAGGCGATCTGCGAGGCGCCGAGGACACCGACGTTCTGCATGATGCCCACCATGGCGGACGCCTTGGCGTACTGCCGCTCGGGCAGCTGGTCGGCCATCGTCGCGATGAATGGCGCGAAGGCGGCGTTGGCCCCGAGCTGGGCGAGGAACCAGCCGATCGCCAGCACCGGCACCGACTGTGCCTGCGAGATCAGCAGCAGGGCGGCCGCCATGACCAGCGAGCCGCCGATGAGCCACGGACGGCGCCGGCCGAACCGCGAGGTGGTGCGGTCGGACAGGCGGCCGAAGAGCGCGTTGCCGACGAAGGCGGCGATCGCGCCCACGCCGAGGACCAGGCCGAGGGCGCTGGTGCGCTCCGTCGGGTTCGCGAGGACGGTGTTGACCTTGAGGGCCATGCTCACGATCACCGGGCCGAGCAGGGCCACGAAGAGGCCGAACTGCGCGAACCCGAGGGCGAAGACGAACGTCGGGGACTTGGGCTCGGTGGGCTTCTCGCCGCACCGCAGCCGCCTCGGCCGGGCCGGCAGCGTGGTGTGGGTGGGGATGGTCATCGTCGACTCCGGGTGTCCTGGGCCGGGCCCCGTTGCCCGACGTCTGCCCTCAAGGGCACCATCACTGCGGTGTTATTGAGAATAGCACCTATTAACTATTTATCGTTTCGTGACCTTTCTGGTGCTCATGACTCGCGGCGCGAAGGGGGACGGGGGCGAGGTGGTATGCCGCGGGGCTGGCTTCGCCGGGGCGCCTCGCCTCTCGCTGCGGCGGGGCATGATGGCGGGGTGTCGACCATCGTCTTCGTCCATGCCCACCCCGACGACGAGGCCTCCCAGACCTCCGGGTCCATGGCCAGGGCCTCGGCCGAGGGGCACCGGGTCGTCGTCGTCTTCGCCACCAACGGGGACCACGGGGAGGCGCCCGACGACCTGGCCGACGGCGAGACCGTGGTCGAGCGCCGCCGCCGCGAGGCGGCCGTCTCGGCCGAGGTGCTCGGCATCCACCGGGTCGCGTGGCTCGGCTACGCCGACTCCGGCATGACCGGCTGGGAGCAGAACCACCACGACGGCTCGTTCTTCCTCGCCGACCTCGACGAGGCGGCCGGACGTCTCGCTGCCGTGCTCGACGAGGAGGCCGCCGACGTGGTGGTGGGCTACGACTGGCACGGCGGCTACGGCCACCCCGACCACGTCAAGGTCCACCACGTGGTGCACCGCGGAGCCGAGCTGGCGGCGGTGCGGCCGAGGGTGCTCGAGTCGACGATGAACCGGGACGTGGTGCGGCAGATGTTCGCGCTCGCCAAGGCCGCCGGGGTGTCAGGCGTCGACTGGGACCCGGACGCCCCCATGGACGACGGCAACCCGCTCGGCACCCCCGAGGCGGAGATCCACTGGCAGGTCGACGTCGCCGACTACCTCGCCCACCGGCGCGCGGCGCTGGCGGCGCACGCGAGCCAGACCACCGATGTGGGGGCCCTGCTCGGCATGCCCGACGAGGCGTTCGCGCTCATGTTCGGCAGGGAGCACTACATCGAGCCCGGCCGCGAGCCGGGCCTGCGCTCAGGCTGGTTCCTCGACGGCTGACCCGCTGCGGTGCAGGGCCACGTGCTGGGCTGCGGTGACCGGGTCGCCGGCCAGCAGCTCGGCCCCCACCGCCTCGGCAAAGTGCCACGTGGCGCCCTCGCCGGCAACCGCCAGGGGCGCGGTCTGGGCCAGGCGGATCAGCTCCCACCGGCGGGCGGCGAAGCGGTGTGGGGTGGTGGCCGCCAGCACCACGAGGTCCGGCGGGCTGAGGCGGGCGACGCCGATGAGGTCGTGCACCGGGGTGTGGGCGCCGAAGAACCGGATCCGCCACCCCCGCTGGTGCAGGACGATGCCGAACACGAACAGCGGCAGGTCGTGCAGCTCACCGGGCGGGCAGGCCAGCCACACCACCGGTCCCTCGCCACGGCTCCAGCCGCGGCTGAGCACGGTCAGGCGGCCCCGCACGACCTGGGTGGCGAAGTGCTCCTGCGCGACGCTCAGCGTGCCACGGGCCCAGTCCTCACCCACGCCGTGCATGAGCGGGACGACCACGTCGCGCAGGGCGTCCTCGAGGGGCAGCCCGTCGAAGCAGCGGTCGAGCACCTCCTCGGCGCGCTCCTCGTCGAGCTCGCGGAAGGCGGCCGTCAGCTCGGCGCGCAGCGCGAGCACGTCGACGGACGCGCCCGGAGAGGGCGTGGCGAGAGTCCCCATTGGCGCAGCATACGTGCGGTGAGCGACCGACCCGCCCGCTCACGAGTCGACGAACGTGCTCACAGGTGCTTGAGGGCCTCGCGCCGTGACAGGCCGGACAGGCGGTCGCCGCAACGCTCCACCTCGGCCCGCACCCACCGGGGGTCGGTCCGGGCGTACGCGCGCAGCGCCCATCCGATGGCCTTGCGGATCCAGAAGCTCGAGTCGTCGAGGTTGGGCTCGATGCAGTCGTGCAGCAGGGCGGTGTCGGTGCGCTCGCGGGCCTTGAGCTGGCTGATGACCGCCGCGCGCCTCAGCCACAGGTCGTCCGACACGGCCCACGCGCGCACCACCGGCGACGTCTCGTCGGGGAAGCGCAGCAGGATGGGGCCGACCCGGTCGGAGGCCACCGGGTCGACGAGGTCCCACCACGCCCCGGTGGTCACCAGGTGCTCGTAGAGCGGCAGCGCCTGCGGGTCCTGCCACGCGCGGCAGGTGCGGTGCCCCGTGAGCGCCAGCGCGGCATACCGCTCCTCACGGTGCGTGGCGCCGTCCCAGAGCTCGCGCACCGTCGCCTCCCACTCCTCCCGGCTGGCCATGCGGTGTGCCGGGTCGGCCAGGATCGGGCGCAGCAGCGCCTTCAGGGCGGGGGAGCCGATGCCGCGAAAGGGCAGGGTCGACTTCATGTAGGCCTGCTGGGCCCGGGCACGCTCGGGGTCGCCCACCGCCGCCAGCACCTGGCGGATCTCGGTGACGAGATCGTGTCGGACCACCGCACCAGCATGGCGGACGCGCCCCGTTGCGCCACACCGGCCCTGCAGCGCGAGGCGGACCGAGCAGAGGGGGACTGGCATGGCAGAACGGGTGAGCGAGGGCGGAGGCCGACCGACGCCGATGACGGAGCGCGTGTTCGGCCCGGACCGGCCGCCGGGCCCGATCGTGCGGCTCCCCACGTGGGTCAACGTCGTGCTCGTGCTGATCCTGCTCGCATCGTGTGGTGGCCTGGGTGCATCATCGTCGGTCGACTCCGACGCGGCGACCAAGAACGACATCCGTGACCTGTGCCGTCTGCTGGACGCGGTGGCGGAGAAGCAGGGGGTCGACGCCAACGCCGTGCTGGAGATCTCGAGCACCGGCACGGCGTGCATGGAGGGCGTCCAGCAGCAGTGAGCGTGGACGTGGTGGATCACCGACCCCAGGGGGGCGGTGACCCACCACGGTCGCGCGTCAGCCGGTCGGAGTCGTCGGCTCGAGGGCCAGGGCGATGGTCAGGTCGAGCACGGTGGCCGGGTCGTCGAGCGCGTCGCCGAACGCCTCGCGGACCTGGCCCATGCGGTAGCGGACCGTCTGCGGGTGGACGTGCAGGTGGGCGGCCACCTGGTCGCGCCGGCCGTGGTGCAGCAGCCACGAGCGCAGCGTCTCCTCGAGGCGCTCGCGGGGGCCGGGCTTCAACCCTTCGAGCGGTCGGAGCGCGGTCTCCCGCAGGTCGGCCAACGCCCGGGGGTCGGCGGTGAGCACGAGCTCGGAGAGCCGCGCCTCGGTGTCGAGCACGTCGGCGGTGTGGGGCAGCCGCCTCGCGCGCACGGCCCGTTCGTAGGACCGGCGGGCCTGGGCCCACGGCCGGGCGGGGCCGAGCACCGCCTGCCGCTGGTCGAGCAGCCTCGCGAGCCGGACCCGGTCGGGCCCGGCGCCGGCGGGCACCAGCAGGACGCTGAGGTCGTCCTCCTCCACGCCGGGGAGGTCCGTCGACACGTGCAGGGTGTGGGGGCCGAGGTGGCTGAGCACGGCGCCGGCGTGTCGTTGGGGCAGCAGCACCGCGGTGAGTGACTCGGGTGGCTGCCACGCCGCCTGCTCGGCGGCCGCCTCGAGGGTGGGCTGGTCCTCGCCCTGCAGGAGCATGGCGCCCAGCCGCTCGAGGTAGCGCTCGCGGACCCGACCGGTGGTCGCGGTCTCGTCGCCGTGGCCGGCGACGCTCGCGGCCGAGAGCTCGTCGATGTAGGCGAACACCAGCTCGGCGAAGCGGCCCAGCGTCGCGGCCGGCACGTCGCAGGCCACCGCCACCTCGGAGAAGTGCCGCCACGAGACCCGGGCGCCGATGCGGTAGGCCGCCAGCAGGGCGTCGACCGACCTCCCGCTGCGGGCCTCGCCTCGGCCGAGGTCGTAGGCGGCGGCGGTGCTCTTGGCGATCGGCACCGCCGGGTCGCTGACGTCACCGCGGGCCGCCATGCTGAGGAAGTTGGCGAGGGCGAGCTGCACCGCGCGACGGATGGTCTGGCCCATGGTGCCGGTGAGGGCGCCGGCGTAGCTGGGCACCTCGACCATGATCGTCTCGACGGCCTCGTCGGCGGCCGCCGCGACCGCGGCGGTGAGCTGCAGCCGGGTCGCCTCGTCGAGGTCGAGCAGCGGGACCTGCCCCACCACCCGGTCAGCGGCATCGCTCATTTCACACCTCAGGAACAAAAACGACGAGCAGATTCACATCGACTGGTCAGGATTCTAGCGCTGGAAGCGCGGATAGTAAGTGGGGTGAGTACTCCCACCGCAGCCCCTCGGCGGGCGACCCTCGCCACCCGGGCCCTGCGGGTCGCCGAGATGGTGACGACCCCGCTGCTGCCCGCCGACTACCTCGACCTCATCAACCCCCTGCGCGCCGGCGCCGACCTGCGCGGCCGCATCGTCGACCTCCGCCGTGAGACGGCCGACGCCGTGACCCTGGTGATCAAGCCCGGCCGCGGCTGGAGGGGCCATGTCCCCGGCCAGTACATCCGCATCGGCGTCGACGTCGACGGCGTGCGCCAGTGGCGCGCCTACTCGCTGACCTGCCCGGCCTCCGCCCCCGACGGGCTGATCTCCGTGACGGTCAAGGCGATCCCGGACGGCAAGGTCAGCAACCACCTCGTCCGCCGCACCCAGCCGGGCACGATGATCATGCTCGACCAGGCCAAGGGCGACTTCGTGCTCCCGGACACCCGTCCCGAGCGCGTCCTGTTCCTCACCGCGGGCAGCGGCATCACGCCCGTGATGGGCATGCTGCGCAACCACCTCGACGAGCTCGCCGACGTCGTCGTCCTGCACTCCGCGCCCACCGCGGCCGACGTCGTGTTCGGCGCCGAGCTGCGCGAGCTGGCCGCCGCGGGGCGGATCACGCTCCTCGAGCAGCACACCGACGCTGACGGCCTCCTCGACCTCGCCGATCTGGCGAGCCGCGTGCCCGACTGGGCCGAGCGGCATACCTGGGCCTGTGGACCCACCGGGATGCTGGACGCCGCCGAGGAGCACTGGGCCGCCGCCGGCATCGGCGACCGGCTCCACACCGAGCGCTTCCGCCCCACCGTGGTCGCCGCGGGCGAGGGCGGCACCGTCACCTTCGCCCAGCAGGGCCAGGTCGTCGAGGCCGACGGCGCCACGCCGATCCTCGACGCGGGCGAGGAAGCCGGAGTCCTCATGCCGTCGGGCTGCCGCATGGGCATCTGCTTCGGCTGCGTCGTGCCCCTGCGTGACGGCGCGGTCCGCGACCTGCGCGACGGCGAGCTCACTTCCGCCACCCCCGAGAACCCTGTCCCCATCCAGACCTGCGTGTCGGCCGCGGCCGGCGCCTGCGAGATCGAGCTCTGAGGAGAGACATGACCGCCACCGCCGAGAAGTTCGACCTCACCATCGACGGCTCCGGAGCCGGGACGCCCCAGGCGCCCGCCGCGACCACGTCGACCACCCCCCGCAGGACCAACAGCCGCCTCTCCGTGGTCACCACCGAGCGCCGCTACGCCCCCAAGCCCTCCGGCAAGCCCGACCCGGTCGCGCACCTGAGCGCCGAGGACATCGAGGAGCTCGGCCGCGAGCTCGACGCCCTCCGGCAGGAGGTGCTGGGCTCCCGCGGTGCCAGCGACGCGGCATACATCCGCAAGGTCATCAAGGCCCAGCGCTGGCTCGAGATGGGCAGCCGCGGGGTGCTGCTGTTCTCGATCTTCCCGCCGGCCTGGCTCGTCGGCACCGCCGGCCTGTCGGTCGCCAAGATCATCGAGAACATGGAGATCGGGCACAACGTCATGCACGGCCAGTGGGACTGGATGCGTGACCCGAAGATCCACTCGACCACGTGGGAGTGGGACAACGCCTCCCCGTCGGAGTTCTGGAAGCACAGCCACAACCAGCTGCACCACACCTACACCAACGTCATCGGCCGCGACAACGACCTCGGCTACGGGATCATGCGCGTCGACGAGGACCAGCGGTGGGTGCCGTCCTACCTCGGGCAGCCGCTCTACAACTTCCTCAACATGCTGGTGTTCGAGTACGGCATCGCCGCCTACGACCTCGAGCTCGGCGCCTACGTCAAGGGCCGCGGCAAGGACAAGGAGACGTTCCGCCGCGACGCCCTGAAGGTGGTGCGCAAGATCGGCCGCCAGGCGCGACGCGACTACGTCATCCACCCGCTGCTGTCGGGGCCCTCGTTCCTGCACACCATCGCCGCCAACGCGGTGGCCAACCTCGTGCGCAACGTGTGGACGCACTCGGTCATCATGTGCGGCCACTTCCCCGAGGGTGTCGAGACCTTCGCCAAGGCCTCCATCGAGGGTGAGACCCGCGGTGAGTGGTACCTGCGCCAGATGCTCGGCTCCGCCAACATCTCGGGCTCCAAGGCCATGCACTTCATGACCGGCAACCTCTCGCACCAGATCGAGCACCACCTGTTCCCCGACCTGCCGAGCAACCGGTATGCCGAGGTCGCGCCGAAGATCCGCGAGATCAGCGAGCGCTACGGCATCAGCTACACCACCGGCTCGCTGCCGCGCCAGGTCGCGTCGGCGTGGAAGCAGGTCGTGGTGCTGTCGCTGCCCAACCCGCAGCCGGGGCGCACGCGCGTCGGCATCGCCGCCGAGGCGGTGGGCAAGCGGGTGCGTCGCCGCCTGCGCGGCGTGACCGGTATGCCGCGGGCCCGCCAGGGGGCTCGCGGCTGACCCTCCGTGCCCGGCGGGCCTGGATCCAGGGGGGTCAGGCCACGCCGTAGCGCTCCCGGGCTCGGGCGCGCGCCTTGGCGGCCTCGTCCTCGCGGTTCTTGGGCGGGGCCGCCGTCGTGAGGTGGTCGAGCAGGTGCTGCGTCGCGTGGGCGACCGCCTCCACCGCTTCGTCGAAGGCGGCCTGGTTGGCCTGCGACGGCTTCGTGCTGCCGCTGACCTTGCGGACGTACTGCAGGGCCGCTGCCCGCACCTCGTCGGAGGTGGCCCGGGGCTCGAAGTTGTGGAGCTGACGGATGTTGCGGCACATGGCGTCAGGGTACGCCGGGAGGGTCCAGGACTCCTCGGGAAGAGGCAGACCTCGGGGGTCCGCGCGGGAAGCTGTGGATGCTAACCCCCGGTCTCCTCCAAAAGACGTAGTTTTGCCAAACCTTGCCGCAGAACGAGACTTGTGGACAACCACGCTCGGACGGATGTCCAACTTCTTTTGCTCCACAGGCCGTGGACGGCGTTTGTGCAGGTCAGACTGCATGGCCCGGATCCGTTACCCAGAAATCCACAGGACTTTCCCGAGGCTGTGCACAAGCGGGGTCGGCGTGGTGCACAGGTTGTCCACCGGCTGTCCACAGGCAGGGTTTGAGTCGGGTGCCGACAGGGCCATACGGTGACGCGGTCACGGGCGCGGAGCGTGTCGCGAGTCGGTCTCACGAGGAGGCGCTGGGCCACGGTCCAGAACCCCTGCGGAGGCCACGGCGACCGCTGTCGTAGGCCGGTGCTTCACTGTTTCTCACGTCAACATCCGGCCGTTTTGTCAGGGGTTCGCCAGTGTCCATCGCGGAGTTGAGCACCAGCGCTTTCGGCTCGGCGCCCGAGGGCCGGCCGGACGAGCGGGTGCCGCCCCAGGACGTGCACGCCGAGCAGTCCGTGCTGGGCGGCATGCTGCTGTCGAAGGACGCCATCGCCGACTGCGTCGAGACGCTCCGGGGCGCCGACTTCTACCGGCCCGCCCACGAGCTGATCTACGACGCGATCCTCGACCTCTACGGCCGCGGCGAGCCGGCCGACGCGATCACCGTCTCCGACGAGCTGAGCAAGCGCGGCGACCTGCAGCGAATCGGCGGCCAGGCCTACCTGCACCAGCTCATCCAGGCTGTCCCCACCGCGGCCAACGCCGGGTACTACGCGCAGATCGTCGCCGAGCGCGCCGTGCTCCGCCGCCTCGTCGAGGCCGGCACCCGGATCGTGCAGCTCGGCTACCAGCAGGGCGGTGGTGACGTCGAGGAGATCGTCAACGCCGCGCAGGCCGAGGTCTACGCGGTCGCCGACAAGCGCGGTGGCGAGGACTACAACGTGCTCGGCGACGTCCTCGAGGAGACCCTCAACGAGATCGAGGTCGCGTCGGGTCGCACCGACGAGATGATCGGCGTGCCGACCGGCTTCATCGAGCTCGACGAGCTCACCCACGGCCTGCACCCCGGCCAGATGATCGTCATCGCGGCCAGGCCAGCCGTGGGCAAGTCGACCATCGGCCTCGACATCGCCCGGGCAGCGGCGATCCGTCACAAGCAGACGACCGCCATCTTCTCCCTCGAGATGAGCCGCACCGAGATCACCATGCGCGTGCTCTCGGCCGAGGCCCAGATCCAGCTGCAGGACCTTCGCAAGGGCACGCTCGGCGACGCCGGCTGGCAGAAGCTGGCGCGCATCATGGGCCAGATCTCCGAGTCGCCGCTGTTCATCGACGACTCACCCAACCTGTCGCTGATGGAGATCCGGGCCAAGGCGCGGCGCCTGAAGCAGCAGCACAACCTCAAGCTCGTCGTGATCGACTACCTCCAGCTGATGAGCTCCGGCAAGAAGGTCGAGTCGCGTCAGCAGGAGGTCTCGGAGTTCTCCCGAGCACTGAAGCTGCTGGCCAAGGAGCTCGAGGTGCCGGTCATCGCCATCTCGCAGCTGAACCGTGGTCCGGAGCAGCGCACCGACAAGCGCCCGCAGATGTCCGACCTGAGAGAATCGGGTTCGATCGAGCAAGATGCGGATATGGTCATCCTGCTTCACCGGGACAGGTCCGACCCCTCCCGTGAGGGCGAGGCCGACGTGATCGTGGCCAAGCACCGTAACGGCCCGACCAAGGACATCGTGCTGGCGTTCCAGGGCCACTACAGCCGCTTCGCGAACATGGCCAACGACTTCGGCTGATCCCAGGCGGTGTCGGTAGGCGCGTCGACCGGGGGAGGACGTCGGCGCCCGCTGGCGACGACTGCCGTTGAGGCCGCACGAACATGTTGCTGGCCCACGAACGGGCGTCACCGCCCTGCCTCAGCGACGAGACCGTCCCGTCGACCTTGCATACTTCGGGCCATGACCACACAGGTGCGGCCCGCCACCCTGACCGACGCCGCGGGGATCGCCGTCGTGCACGTGGCCTCCTGGCAAGAGGCCTACGCCGGGCTGCTCCCGCAGGACTTCCTCGATGGGCTCTCCGTGCAGGACCGGACGGACGCCTGGCACCAGATCCTCAGCCGGCCACCCTCTCCCGGTGTGACCACGCTCGTCGCCGAACTGGACGGTCACATCATCGGGTTCGCCACTGTGGGTCCGTGTCGCGATGACGACGCGGAACCAGGCACTCAGGAACTCTGGGGGATCTACCTCCACCCTGACTGCTGGGGAGCCGGTCACGGACACGCCCTCCACGAACATGCCCTGGCGGCCCTGCGCGCCAACGCCTCCTCCTCGACCACGGAAGCAACGCTGTGGGTCCTTGACGGGAACAAGCGTGCCTGCCGGTTCTACGAACAGCACGGCTGGCGCCCTGACGGTGCGGAGAAGATCGATTGGCGCGGTGACGTCCGCCTCGATGAGGTCCGCTACCGGTGCACGATCCCGGACGAACGTGCACCCTGAAGTTGGGGCCCCGGGTCGCCGCCGTTGTACCGGCGCGGAGCCACGCCTGTGGACAAGCGTCAGTGAGCGTCACCGGTGACGCGTCACTGACGCGGATCGGGACGCTTCATTCGCTACACATCTGTCACCAGAAACGACACGACGTGTCACCAGTGACGACGCCCCCGTGTCCCGGTTGCGACGTGAAAGCTCACCACCTCAGTCGTGCCTCCGGGTGATCAGGCGAGTGGCGCGACCGTGGCGTCAGCCTGGCCCGAGCGACGCAGGGCGTCGGTGACGAACCCGCTGGCCTTGAGGTCCTCGACGACCTCACGGAGGAACTCAGCGGTCTCGGGACGACGGGCTTTCGTGGTGCCCACCGCCTGCTGGATCTGCATGAACCGCTCGCCGATCAGGCGCATGTCGGGGTGCCTGTCGACGAAGGCCGTCATGGGCTGACGGATCCCGGCCGCCACGTCCAGTCCCTCGTCGAGGAAGACGTCAACGCCCTCCTCGCCCCGGATCACGGTGGCGTGCCGGAGCGTGCGGGACAGGAAGAGATCGTAGGCCGACCCGCGCTTGACGCCGATGCGCACACCGGGCCGGTCGACGTCGGCAGGCGTGACCGCCGGAGAGTGACGCGGCACCGCGAACACGCCCTCGATCACCACGTACGGCGCCGTGAAGACCACTTCGGCTTCGCGGGCGGGCTCGACGGCGAGGAAGCAGATGTCTGCTCGTCCCTCCGTCAGCGCCTCGAACGACTTGCGCGCCGCGTCGAAGCAGACGAGTTCCACCGGCAGGTCCAAGCGCGCGCCGACCTCGCGCGCAATGTCGACTGTGACGCCGCCCGGTGCCGTCGGAGTGCCGTGCGCCAGCACCGGGTTGCCCAGGTTGATCGAGGCCCGCAGGACGCCAGTCGGGGCCAGATCACCGGCAATGGCACCAGTCGCGGTCGTCATGGGCTGGATCGTAACGAGCGAACACGACTGGTCAGATGGGTCCGTGACAGCTCGCCCACAGTCGCCGACCTGCGGGACGGCGCCAACCAACCCGCCGCGGCCATCCTCTGGAAGAGCGACGTGAGGCGTCACCGGTGACGCCGGCTGTCGCGAGCGGCGACACCCTCACGTCGCGTCACAATCCCGTCAGGAGTTCCTCCGGAGGTCAGGGCTGCTTGGGTTGGAGGAACTCCAGCCGGTTGCCGTGGCTGTCGGCCGTGTAGAACCGCCGCATGCCGGGGAAGTTGTCGTCCCACTCGTAGGGCCACGCGTGGGCATCGAGGCGGGCGGCCAGGACGTCGAGATCGGCCAGGATGCCGGGATGGGCCTTGCGCTGCGGGGCGAACCCCTCTTCGACGCCAAGGTGGATCTCGAGGTGGTCAGCGCGGACCCACAGCCCACCGCGAGCGGCCAGGACGGGCGGCTTTGCGACCTCGGTCATCCCCAGGACGGCCACGTAGAACGCTCGGGCCTCGTCCTCTCCGCCCGTGGGCAGCGCCAACTGGACGTGATGCAGACCGAGTGCGAGGTCGGTGCGCGCTGGCGATTCGGCATAGGGCTGCACGTTCACAGCTGCTCCATCGGTCGGTGAGTCGGTCTCCTGAACGCTAGCGGCTGCGTCGGCCGACGGGTGCTCGCTTGGTTGGGCAGGTCGCGAGACCTCGCCGACAACGAAAGCAGCTGCCCGCCGTTCCTGTCAGGATCAGCGCCATGGCTCAGCGTCACACCTGTCCGCCGACACCACTCAGTGCCGGTGCGCCACTGGCCCCTGCACGCGGGCAGCAGAGGGAGCCGTGATGGGGGTGGACACGTCGGACCTGACGGTCATGAGGTTTGTCGCCGAGCACCGCAGCGAGTGGGCGACCTCCGTCGCGACCAGCGTCATGTGGGCCGGGACGACCCCTGTCGTCCTCGGGGTGGTTGCGCTCCTCATCGGGGTCGCCGTCATCGCGTTCCGGCTGTGGCGAGCTGCGGCCGCGGTCGGGGCGGCGCTGGTGATCGCTGCTGTCGCGGCAGCCGCGTTCAAGTCGCTCATCGAACGCCCCCGGCCACCGGCCGAGCTGGCCATCGTGACCACCGCAGGCTTCTCCTTCCCGTCCACGCAAGCCGCGGAGACAGCCGCCCTCGCTGCTGCGGTCATCCTCACTCAGCGGTGGCCCAGCAAGGCCTTGTCCCGAGCCGCGGCGGCCGCCCTGGCTGGAGGGGTGGCCCTGGTCGGCGTGTGCATGGTCTACCTCGGCGCGCACTGGTCGACCGACGTGCTCGCTGGTTGGGCGCTCGGAGCGGCAGTCGGCACGGGAGCTGCGTTTGCGGCTCGAGCAGCCGGGCGCACAGCCGTGCGGACGCAGGGAAGCGCGCGTCGGGCAACCGTGATGCGACGCGAATGATGCGCCCGCAAGAAAGGAGGGTGCCCTCATTCTGGGCCGACGCCGTCATCGGCAGTGGTCTCGCAGCACTGAATGGCTGGCTCACCCATTGGCGGGCACGGCGCAAGGTGACGAAGCCCTAGGAGCAACAGCCGGATTCGAGTGCTTCTGACGTGGAGACGCTGCGTGCGGCACGATGGGCGGCATACGCGCGGGCAGGGAAGGTGCAATGGCCCAAGGTCGATGACGGGAAGGGCAGGCAGTGATGGAGATGGAGTTCTCGGGCCCGATCTTCCACTGGCGCGGCCCGGCACCGCACCACTTCGTCACCGTCCCGGACGAGGAGTCCGAGCTGGTGAAGGAGTTCGGCCACCTGAGCTACGGCTGGGGCTGCATCCCGGTCCGCGGCCGCGTCGGCCGCACCGACTTCCAGACGTCCCTCATCCCCAAGGACGGACGGTTCCTCGTGCCGCTCAAGGTGGTCGTCCGCCGCGCCGAAGGGCTCGACGTCGGTGACGACGTCACCATCCGGCTGACCCTCGACACCGACTGAGCGCTGCCCCGGCGCGCGGGGCACAGACTAGGCGGACCAGGCACCGGGCAGGGCGCTCCACCCACCGCTACGCTGCCGGCCACTGTCACCGAGGGAGGGCCGCATGTCATCACCGACCGGAGTCGGCGCCATCACGCTGTTCGTCGAGGACCTGCCGGAGGCGAAAGCCTTCTACACGAGGGTCTTTGACCTGGCGGTGCACGTCGAGGACGACAACTCGGCCGTCTTCCGCTTCGGCGAGACGCTCATCAACCTGCTGAGCACGCGCGCGGCCGACGAGCTCGTCGACCCGGCGCCGGTGGCCACGGTCGATGCCGGGGTCCGCTGCCAGTACACCCTCGAGGTCGCGGACGTCGACGCGACGTGCGACGTCCTGAAGGAGCGCGGGGTGGAGCTGCTGAACGGGCCGATGGACCGGCCGTGGGGCACCCGCACCGCGAGCTTCCGTGATCCGGGTGGCCACATCTGGGAGATCGCGCAGCCCGGCTGACGGCCAGCCGCTGCCGGTGAGGCTCAGTTCCCCGACGAGCTCTGTCCCCGCGCGCCACGCATCGCGTAGGTCTGGCACTCGCTCATCGAGTCGGAACCCGAGGCCATCCCTGCCACGACCTGACCCTTGCCCTGCCCGTCGGCGATGACCCCGAGCAGCCAGCACAGCTCCGGGTCCGCCGACCCGATCCCGCCGGTCGAGTCCGAGGTGAAAGCCACCCGACCGGCCTGGCTGACCTGCTCCGCCACGGCATCGAGCCGCTGCTGCTGTTGAACCCACATCAACGCGAGCGGCAGCAGAACGAGCGCGGCGAGGCCGACGGCGAAGCCACGAGACACCGGCTGTGCGAGGGGCCGGGCCGCCGGGTCCAACGGGGAGGGGTTCGAGGGGGTCGTGGGTGGTGTGCCGGTGTCACTCAATGGGACTCCTCGTCTCCGGGAAGCGGTGCGCCATGTCTACCGGACCCAGGGGTCGGGGAGACGTCGAAACGCCAAGCTCGTATGCCGGTCAGCCCTGCGCCGTGACCACAGCCAGGGCCGCAGCGGCGAACGAGACCACCGCGCCGAGCGCCCGCAACCGGTCGGCCCGCAGCAGCCGGTCCACCAGCGCCTGTTCGCGTCCGCGCGACAGCCGCCCGTGCAGCGGGAGCGGCCACGAAGGCCGTGGTGAGCCCCGAGAGGAGGCCTCCGATGACCGACACGACCACCACACCGCGACGCCACGCCCACCGGCCGCACACGTGAGCAGAGCCCACACCCCCGAGAGCACCAGTGCGCCGTAGGTCAGCACGACGAGCGGCATGATGGCCCGGCCGTGACGGGTGTGCGCGAGCGTCCAACCCGCGTCGTCCACCCGCGCGAGTGCCGGGTAGACGACCATGGTCACCGTCAGCTGGAACCCCAGGTGCAGGGCACTCGCCACCACGAGTGCGAGGAGGGCCGCGTCGGGACCGGTCATGCTGGGCAGGCTAGGTACCCACGGAGAGGAGCGCGCGTGCAGACGATCGAGCTGCTCCTCGACGAGGCGACCGACGGAGCGGTGCGGGTGGAGTGGCAGGCGCTCGCCGACGCCGGCCTGCCCAGCCAGGCACTGCACACCGGCAGCACCAACGCGCCGCACGTCACGCTCGCCGTCGCCCGGGCGATCCCCGAGGCCGTGGAGCAGGCCGTGGCGGCGCTGGCGGGAGGACTGCCCCTGCCGGTGGAGCTCGGCGCCCTGGTGGTTTTCGGCGCCCGGCGCCTCGCGCTGGCGCGCCTCGTCGTCGCCCAGCCGGCCCTGCTCGCGCTCCACGCCGAGACCGCCGACGCCCTGGAGGGCTGTCCCGGTGTGCCGCAGTACCTCGTGCCCGGCCGGTGGACCCCGCACGTCACCCTGGCCCGCGGCCTCAGCCCTGCTCAGGTGGCCGGCGCGCTGGAGACCCTCGGGCAGGTGGAGCCCCTCTCCGGCTCGATCACCGTGCTGCGGCGTTGGGACAGCGAGCAGCGCCGCGCGTGGCTGCTCGGCGCCCAACCCCGTTGAGCGGCCCGCCCAGCGGGTCAGAGGCCTTCACTCCCCGACACCCGTCGCACTCAGCAGAGGTTGCTGCCGTGGGGGTACGCAGCAACCTGGGTCGGCGGCAGCAGCTCGTGCCAGCAGAGGTTGCAGGGGGAGGAGGGTGCGCCGCCAGTCACCGACCGCCGCGGCGGGCCCGGAGGTAGTCGGCGACGACGTACTCGCCCAACCGGTCCAGTGACGGGGTGAACACCCGGCCGCCGGCCCGCCGAGCGACCGCGTCGACGAACCGGGCCAGGCCGGGGTCGTCGCCGAGCATGAAGACGTTGAGCGCGGCCCCGCTGCGGCGCAGCTCGTCGACCTGCGCGACCGTCGCGCGCACCGTCGCCGTGGTCGGCGGCCACATGAACTGCGGCTCGCCGTCCGGGCCGAGGTGAGCGGTCGGCTCGCCGTCGGTCACCACCAGCACGACCGGTTCGGCGTCGGGGTGCCGGCGCAGGTGCCGGCCCGCCAGCATGAGGGCGTGCTGCAGGTTGGTGCCCTGCACCCACTCCGGCTCCGCCTCGGCCAGCTGGACCGGCGTCATCCGCCGCGCCGCGATGTTGAAGCCGATGATCTGCAGCGCGTCGTGCCGGAACCGGGTCTGCACCAGGTGCGAGAGCGCCAGGGCCGTCTGCTTCATCGGCCCCCAGCGACCCTCCTGGAGCATCGAGAACGACATGTCGACGCACAGGGCGACCGCGGCCGTCGTGCGCCGCTCCGTCTCGACCACCTCGAAGTCCTCGACGAGCAGGCTCACCCCGGACGGTGCCCCGTCCTCGGTGGCCGCGCCACGCGGCATACCGCTGGAAGCGTTGCGCCGCAATGCGTTCGACACCGTGCGCACCGTGTCGAGGGGCAGCTCGTCGCCGAACTCCCACGCGCGGCTGAGGCCGGTGGGCTCGTCGGCCTGTCCGGGTTGGCGGTCGTCGTGGTCGCCGCGCCCGCTCGCGGACAGGTGGTCGAAGACCCGCCGCAGCGCCGTCTCGCCCAGCCGGCGCACCGCGCGGGGCGTGAGGCGCAGTCCGTCGTCGCCCCGCGTGAGGTAGCCCTGCCGCTCCAGCTCGCGCTCGAGCTGCCGCAGTGCCTCGAAGTCGCGCGCGGCCCCCGCGCCGAGCCGCTGCTCGAGCCGCTCGACGTCGACGTCGTCGAGGCTCGCCCCGGCGTACCCCTGGGCCAGCTGGTCCGAGAGCGCCTCGAGGTCGGCCAGCTCGGCCACCGCCTCCACCGCCTCGCCGTACCCCAGGGAGTCGCCTCCCTGCATGCGTACCGGGGTGCCCCGGTCGAGCCCCGGACGCAGGGCGCGCAGGTTGTCCGACAGCTGCGCCATCTGGGCCGCGAGGTCGGCGTCGCCCATCGCGTCGGCCACCAGCTGTGAGAGCTGCTCGCGTTGCTCCGGGCTGAGCGAGGCCATCATCCGCGCCGCCGCCGCCTGTCGGCGGGCCAGGGCGTCGATGAGCTCGTCGACGTCCTTCGGCTGCTCGGGGAAGAGGTCACCGTGGCGGTCCATGAACTCGCGGAACCGGTCGGTGGTGTCCTCGCCGCGGGCGTGTGCCGCCAGCAGGGCGTTGAGGTCGGCGAGCATGTCCTTGACCGCCTGCATCGCCTCCGGGTCCTGCCCCGACAGGGCCTGCTTCAGGCCGGCGAACTGGGCGTCGAGCACCTCGCGCCGCAGCATCTGCTGGATCTGGTCGTAGATGTCCTTGGCCTCGGGGGAGTGCCACTCGTGGTCGGCCAGCGCGCGCACCGCGCCGGCGACGTCGTCGGGCAGCGTCGCGAGGTCCATCTCGGCGAGGCGGGCGGCGTCGGTGTCCTCTCCGGCGAGGGCATCACGCTCGGCGGCCAGCGCCTGGTCGAGCATCGCCCGCACCTGGTCGAGGGTGCCGCCGAGGTCGCCGCGGCGCCGGGCCGCCTCGCGCATCCGCCGGATCCGGTCGGCGAGCTGGTCGAGGCCGCCCCGCCCGTCCATGCCCACGCCGCAGCAGGTCCTGCAGCGCCTCGCGCGCGCTGCCGCCGGCGAGCACCTCCCTGCCCACCTCGTCGAGCGCCGCCCGCACGTCGTAGGGCGGTGCCAGCGGGTCGGGGCCGCCGCGCCACGGCCCGTAGCGGAAGCGGCCGTGGTGGGCCGGGTCCGGGCGTCCGGGGCCACCAGGTCTGCGGGGAGGGCCGGCCACCGTGGTCCCCTACGCGCCGTACACGGTGCGCCCCGCCACCGTGTCCTTGTCGATGCGCCGGGTCAGGTGCAGGCCCTCGAGCGCGAACTCGACCGCCGCGGCGACCTCGCCGGGCGAGGCGTCGTCGCCGTGGCCGAGCCGGTCGAGCACCTTCGAGAGCCCGGGCACGGTGCCGATCTGCCCGAGCAGGTCGGCCGCCGGCACGAGCTCACCGGTCTCGACGACGGCGCCCTCGGCGAACAGGTCGGTGAACCCCGAGAGGTCGAGGCCGACGAGCCGGTCGCGGAACGTCTCGGCCACGGCCACCCGCAGCAGGTGGTCGAGCACCTCGCGCTCGCGGCCCTCCTCGCCCATCTCGAACTCGACCTTGCCCAGCAGGGTCGGCACCACGGTGGGCACGTCGCAGACCCGCGCCACCGCGTCGGCCTCGCCGGCCCGGGCAGAGCGGCGCAGGGCGGAGGCGGCCACGCTCTCGGCCCCGGCGATCGCGAAACGCGCCGACACCCCGGAGCGCTGGTCGACCGCGGCCGACTCGCGCAGGCCCCGTGTGAACCGGGCCACCACCTCGACGAGGTGCTCCGGCACCTCGGCCACCAGCTCCGCCTCCTGGGAGATCAGCGCCACCTCGTCGGAGACCTCGAACGGGTAGTGCGTGCGGATCTCGGCGCCGAAGCGGTCCTTCAGCGGCGTGATGATGCGCCCGCGGTTGGTGTAGTCCTCGGGGTTGGCGGTCGCGACGAGCAGCAGGTCGAGCGGCAGGCGCAGCGAGTACCCGCGGATCTGGATGTCACGCTCCTCCAGCACGTTGAACAGCGCCACCTGGATCCGCTCGGCCAGGTCGGGCAGCTCGTTGAGCCCGAAGACCCCGCGGTTCGAGCGCGGCACCAGGCCGTAGTGCACCGTCTCGGGGTCGCCGAGGGTGCGGCCCTGGGCCACCTTGACGGGGTCGACGTCGCCGACCAGGTCGCCGACGCTGGTGTCCGGGGTGGCGAGCTTCTCGGCATACCGCTCGCTGCGGTGCCGCCACCGGATCGGCAGGTCGTCGCCGAGCTCCTCGGCCAGCCGCACGCAGCGCCCGCACACGGGCTCGAGCGGGTCGTCGTGGATCTCGCAGCCCTGCACGGCGGGGCTCCACTCGTCGAGCAGGGCGCCGATCGTGCGCATCAGCCGGGTCTTGCCCTGCCCGCGCTCGCCGAGCAGGACGAGGTCGTGGCCCGCGAGCAGGGCGCTCTCGAGCTCGGGCAGCACGGTCTCGTCGAAGCCCACGATGCCGGGAAAGGCCGTCTCGCCCGAGCGCAGCCGGGCCAGCAGGTTGTCGCGGATCTCCTGCTTCACCGTGCGGTGCCGGTGGCCCTGCGCGAGCAGTGCCCCGAGGGTGGTCGCGGAGGGTCGGTCACTCATTGGGCCACGCTACGTCCGCTCCCGCGGGCGCACCAACGAATGGTCCAGCTGGTGACCCCCACGACCGAACCCCGCCTCCCAGAGGGGAGACGGGGTTCGGGGTATGCCGTGGGGGGCCGGCGTCAGGCCCGGCGGGCCCGGCGGACAGCCACCGCGCCGAGGGCGACCAGCACCGCGCCGATGGCGGCGAGCGGAGCCGGGTCCGAGCCGGTGTAGGCGAGGCGGTCGGCCGTGGCCGCGGGCACGCGGTTGGTCGAGGACGGCACGGCCGAGCGGGCGGGCACCGTCACGGTGTCCGGCTGGGTCGTCGGCCCGGTCGGGAGGGTCGGCTCCACGGCGGCGGGCAGGATCGTGAACTCGGCGACGCCGAAGGCGGTGGGCAGCATGTCCTCGAGGGCGCCTGCGGTGATGGGCTCCTCGGCGGCCAGGAGCCGAGCGGCCCCGGCACGCGCGCTGCGGAGCTGCGACAGCGGCACGCTGTCGTCGCCGCAGAGCACCACGGCGATGGCCGGTCCGGGCTCGGGCTCGACGACCCCGTCACCGACGATCGGCACCCGCGCCGAGACGCGGCCGCCGGCACCGGGCACCACCTCGTCCATGCGGAACGGGTCGTCCGCCTGCGGGTCGCCCGCCATCACCGCGGCGAGGGTGCTGCCCTCCGGGCAGGTGGCCGTGACGGTGACGGCACCGCCGATCGCGACACGCTGCGGGGTGACACCCACCTCGATCTCGGCCAGGGGGAACTCCGGCTCCTCGATCGTGAAGGGTGCGCTGGTCGCCTGGCCCAGGGGTGCCTCGGTGCCGTAGCTGAGGCAGTTCACCGTGGCGGTCGCCTGCCCGGGCTCGGCGTCCCACAGCTCGACGTTGGCCGACCAGTCGACGCCGGTCACGTCGGCGGTCGTGCCGGAGACGACCTGGCTGCCCTGCTTCACGGTCACGACGGCCGTGCCGCTGCCGGCCGGGCAGGTGCCAGAGACGTCGACACCCTCGAAGATCGAACCGGTCTTGGAGTCGATGGTGATGGACGCCCCGGAGGTCGTCGCCGCGTTGGCGGGGGCGGCGACGGCGCCGAGGCCGGCGATCGCGAGGAGGGTGGCCAGCGACGTTGCGCGGGTCGAGAGCATGGGTGGTCCTTCGTGTTGTGCCCTGGAGTTCGCGCGGACGCTAGCGCCCGGAATGACCCCAAAGGTTCTGTTCCGGGCGGGTGTCGAGAACAAGCGTCCGAAAGGACTAGAGATGTCCGTCACAGGTGCTGGTGCGGAAGGGCTCGAGCGCCGCGCGCGTCTGGTCCGTCGGGAACGCCACGGGCACCGCCGTCCGGGTGAGCCGCACCGGCACGGTGCCCACCCGGCCGGACGCCACGGCATACCGCAGGTCCAGCGCCATCTGGGCGAGCCCCCGCAGCCCCAGCCCGTCGTCCCGGCGGGTCTGCGGCCCGACGGCCCACGCCGCGGCCTGCAGCCTGGCCGGGCTGCGCAGGCTGCGCGCCGCCTGGCCGACGACCTCGGTGGCGTGGGTGGTGCGGGTGCGGTCGAAGTCCGACGGCCGGCGCCACTGCCCGTCGACCAGCACGCGGGCGTTGCGCGACCTGACCCAGGCGAGCGCCTCGTGCCCGTCGAGCCGGTGCTCCCCACCCCGCTTGAGGTACAGGCCCGCCCGTCGGTCGAAGATCGGCCCCTCCGTCCGCACGGTCACCCCACCGGCCGCGTCGACGAGGTCGACCAGCCCGCCGAAGTCCAGCACGGCGACGTGGTCGACGCCGACGCCGAGGTCGTCGCAGAGGCTGTCGACGACGGCCTGCGGCCCGCGTTCGAGGGCCATCCCGAGACGGTGGGGGCTCTCGCCGGCGGCACCCACGAAGAGGTCGCGCGGGATGGACAGCAGCTCGGGATCACCCTCGGCCGGGCTGCGCAGCACCATGACGAGGTCGGCACGCTCGCCCTCGGCCTGCGCGGCGTCCCGGTAGCGCTTCGCGTCACTCCCGGTGAGCCGCTCGCGCGAGTCCGAGGCAAGGAGGAGGTATGCCGTGCCGTCGCCGGACCCGGGCGCCCTCACCTCGACCGTCGGCGACCGGTGCAGCAGCACGGTGGCATCGGCCGCCACCACGGCCACCAGGAGCCCCACCAGTGCCAGGGCCGCGACGGCCCCTCCGTGCAGGCGTCGTCGCCACGAAGGACGCGTCGCGTCGGGAGCGGCGGGGGCGGGAGCGGACACGCGGTGAAGTGTCCCCCAAACACCCGCCCCTGCCGGTGCTGACCTGCCACCATGCGTGTCACACATTGACGCAAGGGGGAACGATGAGCGAGCCCGTGACGGACACTCGTGCCCGTCACTAGACCGCCTACGACGTTGTGCACCTCCTCGCCCGCCGCCGCTGATCCGCTGGCGACTGGCGCCCGGTGGCCCGAGCGGGGGTGGCGGCGCCGCGCCATCCTCCTCGGAGCAGCCCTGGTGTGCGCGACCACGAGTGGCTGCGGCGCCGGGGTGCCGGAGCCCCCGGCGAACGGCATCGCCGGCACCATCGTCAGCACGGACGACACGGGCCTGCCCGCCTCACCGGAGGGCGGTGGCTGGATCGTCGCCATCCCCGCGGAGCGCACCGAGGACGTGGTCGCCCTGGCGCGCAAGGGGCACAAGGGCCTCACGGCTCGCGATCTCCCCTACTCCGGGTTCGTCCTCGACGACGCGACCGCCAAGAAGTGGAAGGTGGTCCTCGCCGAGGTCGATGACGAGGGGCGGTTCACCATGGCCGTGACCGGTCCACACCTCTTCTGCCGGGTGGAGGCGGGCCACACGGGCAAGCGACGCGCCGGCGGGTGCGACGACGTCTCGCCGCCCGCCGGCGGCACCGTCCGGGCCACCGTGGGCGAGGGCGGCTTCCGCATCGGGCTCGCCTGAGCAGCCTTCGTTGGTCAGCCGCCGTCCGCGGCGCGCTCCACCTCGGCGACGTCGATCCGCTTCATCTGGAGCATGGCCTGCATCGCCCGGGTGCTGCGGTCGCGGTCCGGGTCGGCCAACAGCTCCACGAGTCGCCTGGGCACCACCTGCCAGGAGAGCCCGAACTTGTCCTTGAGCCAGCCGCACTGGCTCTCCTCGCCGCCCTCGGAGAGCGCGTACCAGTAGTGGTCGGCCTCCTCCTGGTCGGCGCAGTCGATCTGGAACGAGATGGCCTCGTCGAAGGTGAACTCCGGTCCACCGTTGAGCGCGGTGTAGGGCTGGCCGTCGAGCTCGAACTCCACGGTCAGCACCTCGCCCTCGGGCCGCGGGCCGGCCGGGCCGTAGTGGGTGACGTTCGTGACCTTCGAGTTCGGGAAGACCGAGCAGTAGAACTCGGCCGCCTCCTCGCCGCGGGTGTCGAACCAGAGGCAGGGTGTCGTCCTGGGCATCGCGTGCTCCTTCGGGTTGTGCCTGGCGGTGTGGGCGGTCTCCTCGGCGTCTCGTGCGGTGCCTTCGGGTGTCTCCACCAGTGAAAGCCCACACCCGTACCGACGTCCTGTGGTCCTCGGAATCATCGGTCGCCGGCGAGGTGGGCGTGACGCTGCGAGACTGGACCGGTGACTGACACGAGCCCCCTGCCGACGGTGCCGCACCTCCCCGCGGGTTGGACCGCCCGCACCCCGGAGCTGACCGACCACGCCGCGCTCGCCGACCTGCTCGCCGCGCACCAGCAGTCCGTGCGGGGCTCCAGCTCGGTCGACCCCGAGGCCGTGGCGTCGGCGGCGACCGGCACCGCCTCGTGGACCCGCCGCCAGCTGCTGGCCGAGGACGCGTCGGGCCGCGTCGGGGCCTGGGTGAACGTGCACGACCGGGCCGCCGGCCGCAGCGTCGTCGAGCTGACGGTCGCCCCGGAGGTCCCTGCGGCCGACGAGCTGGCCGCCGCCCTCTTCGGCTGGGCGGAGGCGACGGCACTCGATGTCGCGGAGCAGCGCGGGCTCACCGGAACCCAGCTCGACTCGGGCGCCTACGCCGCCGACGAGCGGCAGCGGAGCTGGCTCGCGAAGGCGGGCTACCGGCATACCCGCACCTGGTTGCAGATGAGCCGCCCCGTCACGGTCGCCGAAGGAGAGCCCGGCGCGCTGCCGGCGCCGCGGGAGGGGGTGACGGTGCGGCGGGTGGCCAAGCACGACGACGGCCTGCCGGTGGCCGCCGACCTGCAGACCGTGCACCGGATGCTCGAGGAGTCCTTCGCCGACCACTTCAACTCCTACCGCGAGAGCTTCCCCGAGTTCGTGCAGCGGCTGCGTGAGGACCCCGGCCACCGCTGGGACCACTGGTGGATCGCCACGATCGACGTCGACGGCGAGCAGGTGCCGGGTGGGGCGCTGGTCAGCTCGGTGCTCTCCGCGGACGAGCAGGGCGTCGAGGGAAGCTACATCGACTACATCGGCGTGCACCGGCGCTCACGGGGCCGCGGCGTTGCCAAGGCGTTGCTGCACACCGTCATCGCCGATGCCGCCGCGCGGGGGCGCAACCGCGTCGGCCTCGAGGTCGACGCCGACTCCCCGACGGGCGCCGACGGCCTCTACCGCTCGATGGGGTGGGCGACGAAGTACGAGACCGAGTCGTGGCACCGTGACGTGACCATGGCCGGCGGCGCCTCGGTCGGGAACGGCGCCTGATGTCCCGCGCGGAGCAGCGCACCGACCCGGTCGCCCACCACGGCGAGGGCCCGGTCTGGTGGGAGCCGTGGGGCGGCCTGCGGTTCGTCGACATGCTGGCCGGCGACGTGCTGCACCTCGCCGACGACGGTGGCGTCACGCGCACCCACGTCGGCTCGGTCGCCGCGGCCCTGCGCCCCCGCACCCGGGGCGGGGCCGTGGTCGCCACCGAGCGCGCCTTCGCGCTCGCCGACAGGGACGACCTCTCGGACCTGCGCGTGCTGCCCGACGTCTGGGACGACCCCGGCATCCGCTTCAACGAGGGCGGCTGCGACCCCGACGGCCGGTTCTGGTGCGGCACCATGGCCTACGACGAGACGCCCGGCGCCGGCACGATGTACCGCCTCGAGACGGCGGATCCGTATGCCGTGCAACGGGTCTGGGGTGACGTCACCATCAGCAACGGGCTGGGTTTCAGCCCCGACGGCCGGCTCGCCTACTACAACGACACCCCGACCCGGACGGTCAGCCTGTTCGACTACGAGGAGGGTGAGCTCCGGCGCCGGCGCGAGTTCGTCTCACTGCGCGACGAGCCCGAGGAGGCCGGCCACCCCGACGGCCTGTGCGTCGACGCCGAGGGCGGCGTCTGGGTCGCTCTGTTCGGCGGCTCGGCGGTGCGGCACTACACCGCGGACGGCCGTCTCGCGGAGGTCGTCGAGCTGCCGGTGAGCCAGGTGACCGCCTGCACCTTCGGTGGCGACGGGCTGCGCGAGCTCTTCATCACGACGTCGGCGGAGGGCCTCGACCGCGCCGACGAACCGCTGGCCGGTGCGCTGTTCTCGCTCACCCCCGGTGTGACCGGTCTGCCGACCCTTCCGTTCGCGGGCTGAGGGCCGGCTCCTCCGGGGTCGCGAGCGTGATGAGCGCCTCGACGATGCGGTGGTCCTCCTCCAGCCGCTCCTCGACGCGCCGCAGCGCGTGGGCCACCGTGGTCTCGGGCCGGTCACCCTCGAGGTCGACCCGCGCGAAGAGCACCAGCTGGCGCGGCCCGACGAACTCGAGCCGCACGTAGGTCACCCGGGCCACCTCCGGCAGGGCCGTGATCCGCGCCAGCATGCCCTGCCGCAGGCGCTCGTCGCTCGCCTGGCCGGTGAGGAAGCGGCGGTTGCGCTCGATCAGCACGACGGCGATCGCCACGAGCAGCAGGCCGACGAGGATCGAGCCGGCGGCGTCCCACACGGCCGAGCCGGTCAGCTGGTGAAGCGCGATGCCCAGTGCCGCGATGACCAGCCCGACGAGGGCGGCGGTGTCCTCGGCCAGCACGGCGCGCAGCGTGGGGTCCGAGGTGCGCAGGGCGTGGTCGAGCACGTCACGGTCGAGCCTGCGGCTCTCGGCCCGGGTCTGCCGGAAGGCCTGGGCGAACGAGACGCCCTCGAACACGAAAGCCACGCCGAGCACGGCATACGCCACCAGTGGGCTCTCGACCGGACCCTGGTGGCTGAGCTCGGAGATGCCGTGCCACACCGAGACCGCACCGCCGGCGACGAAGAGCCCCATCGCCGCGAACATCGACCAGACGTAGGCCTCACGGCCGTAGCCCAGCGGTCGCGCCTCGTCCGGCGGCCGCTGCGACTTGCGCTGGGCGATGAGGAGGAAGACCTGGTTGCCCGTGTCGGCCCAGCTGTGCGCCGCCTCGGCCAGCATCGAGGCCGACCCGGTGAACAGCGCCGCGATGCTCTTGGCCAGGGCGACCGCGCCGTTGGCGGCGAAGGCCACCACCACGGTCAGCGTGCTCTCGCCCTGCGGCTCGTCGCGCTCGGCGTCCCGGTCCTTCGTCGCGCTGGTCACGGCGATCTGTCTACTCCTGCTGCGCCGGGCCCGCGCGTCCACACGTCCCTAGCATGAGGGCGTGGTCCCTTCCGACGAGTCCGCCGCCACGGCGCTCTCGGCCGCGCTGGCCGAGCTGTATGCCGTGGTGCCCGACGAGTTCGTCGCCACCCGCACGCGGCTGGTCCAGCAGGCGAAGACAGCGGGGGATGGCGCTCTCGCGAAGGCGCTCGGCCGCGCGCGGCGTCCCACTGTGGCCGCCTGGGCGGTCAACGCCGTGGTGCGCGATCAGCCCGAGCAGGCCCAGCGCCTGAGCGACCTCGGGCAGCGGTTACGGGCTGCCCAGGCACAGCTCGACGCGGCCGCCATGAGCGAGCTGAGGAAGGAACGGGACCACCTCCTGGGCACGTGGGCGGACGACGCCGACGCAGCAGGCAGGCGCGTCGGGCGACCGTTGACCCCTGCCGTCGGTGAGGAGGTGCGGGCCACCCTGATCGCCGCCCTCGCAGATGAGGAGGCGACCCGCGCGGTGCTCTCCGGCCACCTGACCCGGGCGCTGCGCTACTCCGGCTTCGGCGAGGTCGACCTCTCCGAGGCGGTCGTCCGCACGTCCTCCGGTGCCGTCCTGACGGTGGTGCCGGGGGAGACGGCCGAGAAGGCCAAGCCGAAGACAGAGAAGAAGCCCACCCCGCAGGTCGAGGTGAAGGCCCCGCCCAAGGTCGACACGAAGGCCGAGGACGAGGCGCAGGTGGCGGAGCGGCAGCGCCGGGTCGCCGAGGCGCGCGAAGCCCACGCCGCCGCCACCGAGGCGGCCCGTGAATCGGCCCTCGTCCTCGACCAGGCCCGCGACCGCGCGGACGAGACCCGGTGGCGCGTCGAGGAGCTCGAAGCGCAGCTGAAGCAGGTCCGGGGGGAGCACCGCGACGCCGAGCAGGCAGCTACGGTCGCTGCCCGGGCGCGGCGGGCCGCCGAGGTCGAGGTCGCCAAGGCCCAGCGTGCCCTCCGCGACCTCGAGCCAAACCATGACTGAGTCACTGATCCGCCCAGCGGATCAGTGACTCAGTCACCGTTCTGCCCCACCCTGTCCCCACTCCAACGTCGGCGCGGATCGGCAAGGGGGGCCGAACGACCCGCTTCGCCGCGCTGACCGGGGCCTGACACTGAAGGCATGGCCCAGCCGCGCAGGCCGAGCGAGCCGTCGCTGCGCAGTACCGCGCGGCGGCAGGAGCCTGACCTGCCGGCACGTGGCTGGGACTGGTGGCGGGTGGCCGAGGGCATCGCCTCGCTGGCCCTGGGAGCAGCCCTCCTCATCTGGGGCCTGCCGCTGGTCGCGGGTGCGGACTGGTCGGCCATCGGGGAGGCGTTCTCCCAGCTCACCCTGTGGCAGGTGGCACTGCTCGGTGTCGTGTGGCAGTTCGGCCTCTGGATCCACACCATCGCCCTGTGCGCGGCGCTCCCGGGGCTCAGCAGCCCCCGCGCCTGGTTCCTCAACCAGACCGGGAGCGCGGTCTCCAACGTCCTTCCGCTGGGCGGGGCGGCCGGCACCGCCCTGAACTACTCCACCTGCCGGGTCTGGGGCTTCGGCACGTCGGCCTTCCTGCGCTGGGCCATCGCCACCAACATCTGGGACATCCTCGGTAAGCTGGTCGTGCCGGCGGTGGCCGTGCTGTGGCTGGTCGTCTCCGACACCTCCTCCCCGGAGACCCTCGTCAGCGCGGCTGTGGCAGGTGTGGTGATCCTGGGGCTGCTCGTCGCCTTCACCTGGTTCATGCTCCACCGCGACGTCGGCATGAAGGTCGTCGGGCGGCTCCTGGACGCGGTGGTCCGCTCGCTGCGGGTCCGGCGCCTGAAGGAGCAGCACTTCGAGGCTGACGCGGGGCAGTTCCGTCGCGACCTCGCCGACCTCGTCGCCCATGCCTGGGGACGCCTCACCGTCGGGAAGGCGGCCTACGCCCTGAGCCAGGCCTTCCTGCTGTGGCTGTGCATCTTCTGGCTCGGCGGATCGGCGTCGGCGGCCGTCGTCTTCGCCGCCTTCGCGGCCGAGCGCGTGCTGTCGATGGCGGTCGTCACCCCGGGCGCGACCGGGGTGGTCGAGGTCGGCATGACCGGCACCCTGGTGTCGTTCGGGGTCGACCCGGCCACCGCGGCGGCGAGCGTGCTGCTCTACCGGGCGTTCATCATCGGCCTCGAGATCCCGTTCGGGGGCGCCGCGCTGTTGTGGTGGCTCATCCGCACGCGCCGCACCCGTCGCGCGAGCCGTGCCGGCGCCGTGGTCGACAGCCCGGCCGCCGGCGCGGGACCGCGCACCTGACCCTGAGGTGTCCCTGAGCCGCCGGAGGCCGTGCCGGGGTCGATCTGGGTACGAGCCCCGATGCGGAGGTGGCCCGCCCCTTCGCAGACTCGCCCCATGGAGACCGCCGCCCACCCCCTGAGCCGCCTCGTGCCGAGCCGCCTCGTGAGGTGCGTCCTGTCGCTGGGGGTCGCCGCCGTCGCCGTGGCCTGGGCGGTGCCTCGTGCCGGCGGGGTCGGGTGGGACGAGATCGGGCCCGCGGTGGCAGCGGTCGGCCCCACCGACCTGCTGCTGCTCGTGGTGGTCTGGCTCGCCGGTCTCTGGGTGCACACCCTCGCGCTGACGGCCGCCATGCCGGGCCTCACCAGCCGGCGAGCCCTGTTCCTCAACCTCACCGGCAGCTCGGTGTCGAACGTGCTGCCCCTCGGCGGCGCCGCGGGCACGGTGGCCAACTACACGATGAGCCGCGCGTGGGGGTTCAGCTCGACGAACTTTGCACGGTGGGCCCTGCTCACGAACGTCTGGGACACCCTGGCCAAGCTCGTGCTGCCGGGCATCGCGCTCTGCTGGCTGGCGCTGGCGGGCCTGGACGGCGGGGGAGCACTCTCGCAGGCGGCTCTGGTCGGGTCCGGCCTGCTCGTGGTGGCGCTGCTGGTGGTGCGGGCGCTGATCGCCGGTGACCGCGGTGCCCGCGCACTGGGCGGGGTCGTCGACCGGCTCGCGCGAGCTGTGGGCCGCCCGCTTCCCCCCGCCGGGGGGTATGCCGCGGGGGCAGTGCGGCTGCGCCGCGACAGCGCCGACCTCATCAGCACGGCGTGGGGCCGGCTCACGGTCGGCAAGGCGGCCTACGCCCTCCTGCAGGCTGCGCTGCTGTGGCTCTGCCTGGCGACGGTCGGCTCCGCACCCGCCCTGGCCATCGTGTTCGCGGGCTTCGCCGTCGAGCGGATCCTGTCGATGGCCGTGGTCACCCCGGGAGCCACGGGCGTGGTCGAGGTGGGCATGACCGGCCTGTTGGTTGCCTTGGGCACGGAGCCCGTCACGGCGGCGGCAGGGGTCCTCGTCTACCGCACGATCACCGTGGGGCTGGAGATCCCCGTCGGCGGGGTGGGCCTGGCCTGGTGGTGGGCCACGCGGCACCCGAAGGCGTCAGGCCAGCGACATGAACAGCCGGCGCAGCTCGTCGAGGTCGACCCGGCGGTCGGGGTCGGGAGCGGCCAGGCACTCGCGCATGTTGAGCGCGATGACGTCGAAGCCGGCGCGCCCGAGCGCCCGGTGCACGGCCGACAGCTGCGTGACCACGTCGGCGCAGTCACGGCCCTCCTCGATCATCCGCACGACCCCGCCGAGCTGGCCCTGGGCGCGCTTGAGCCGGTTCAGCACTGAGTGCATCTCGGCAGTGGTGGCGGTCTCCATGGGGGCCCTCCTCGGGTCTGGTGTGGCGTGGGGGTCGGGTGCGGGTCCGGGTGGGGTTGTGCGGCGCGGCCCGCACTAGGAGGGGGACGCAGGCCGCGCCGCACGCTGTGGGGTCAGCTCGCCTGGGCGGCGACCTGCTGGCGGACCTCGTCCATGTCGAGCGCGCGCACCTGGCGGATCACGTCGTCGAGCGCGGCAGCCGGCAGCGCGCCGGGCTGGGCGAAGACGAGGATGCCGTCGCGGAAGGCCATGAGCGTGGGGATCGAGGAGATCTGCAGCGCGCCGGCGAGCTCGGGCTCGGCCTCGGTGTCGACCTTGCCGAAGACGATGTCGCCGTGCTTCTCCGAGGCCTGCTCGAAGACCGGGGCGAACATGCGGCACGGGCCGCACCAGGCCGCCCAGAAGTCGACGAGCACGATCCCGTCACCCTGGACGGTGTCGGTGAAGGTGTCCTTGGTGAGGGCACGAGGGGCCATGGCTGGGGTCCTTTCACATCGGTGGTGCGCTCCGGAGAGAGCGCGTCACCTGTCTCAACAGAATACCCCTTGGGGTATATTCCCGCCAGCCCCCGAAGCGGGGCCGGGGGCCGGCGGGTGCGGGGGTGCCGGTCAGTCCTGCAGCTCGCGCAGCACCGACTGCAGGTCGCAGCTGGCGTCGCGGTTGTAGGGCAGCTTCGAGAGGAGCTGGCCCATGAGGCAGGAGTCGGTCAGCGCCGCGCCCATCAGGCCCGCGCCGATGGCGCCGGCAAGCCACTTCGCCGGCGGGAAGACGACACTGGTGACGACGCCCGTGGCCACGAGGCCGCCCGCCACGAGGCGCACCTGGCGCTCGAGGTCCCACTTCTCGGCGCCGCGGCGCAGCGGGGCGCCGGCCTTCTCCCACGCGGTCACACCGCCGTCGAGCACGTGCAGGTTGGGAAGTCCGGCCGCAGCGAGCAGCGACTCGGCCTGGCCCGCCCGGTTGCCGGAACGGCATACCAGCACCACGTCGTCCTCGAGGTGCCGGCGCAGCTCCTCCCGGTGCTCCTTGAGCAGGTCGAGCGGCACGTTGTAGGAGCCGGGGATGTGGGCGGTCCCGAACTCGGCGGGGGTCCGCACGTCGAGCAGGCGCGGGGAGTCCTCGCGGCCGAGCCACTCGCGGAGGGTCTCGACATCGAGGCGGGCGGGCATGGTGGAGACGGTCGTCATGGGGTCCTTTCGGTATGCCGTGGGCGCGGCGCAGGGGAAGGCGCCGCGCCCACGTGCGGGGTGTGGGGGTGGGGGTGGTGAGGTCAGGCCGCCTTGACGAGCGGCAGGCCCGACTCCTCGGCGTGCTCGTCGAACGAGTCGTCGACGGCGACGACGGTGTGGCCGTTGGCCGCGAGGATGCTGGCCACGATGGACGCGCGGTAGCCGCCGGCGCAGTGCACCCAGACCTCGCCCGAGGGCACCTCGTCGAGGCGGCCCAGGATCTCGTGGATCGGCACGTTCACCGCTCCCTCGATGTGCGACTCCTCGAACTCCTGGCCGCGCCGGACGTCGAGCACCTGCACGGGCCGGTGGTGGCGCACCTGCGCCAGGTCGGCGAACGTGGCCCGCTCGAAGCTGCCGATCGGCTCGTCGGTCCACTCCTCGGGCTTGCCGGTGGCGGCGGCGGCCGGGTGGTCGATGCCGATGCGCACCATCTCGCGCTGGGCCTCGGCGACCTGCTCGGCGCTCTCGCCGAGCAGGGTGACCGGCGTGCCCCACGGGATGAGCCAGCCGAGGTAGGTCGCGAACTGGCCGTCGATGCCGAAGTTGAGCGTGCCGGGGGCGTGGCCGGCGGCGAAGGCGGTGCGGTTGCGCAGGTCGACGAGCCACTCGCCGGCCTCCAGGCGCTTGCGCAGCTCCTCCTTGTCGGCGAGCTCCGGGGCCTCGAGGTCGGCGCCCGACGGGCCGGCGGCGTTGGCCGGCCCCATCTGGGCGTAGTAGGCGGGGTAGGCGTCGAGGCCGGCGATGATCTCGGCGACGTAGGCCTCCTCGTCCTTGGTGAGGGCGGGGTTGCTCCTGCGCTCCTGGCCGATCGTCGACGAGGTCGAGTCGGACTGGGTCGACGAGCAGAAGGAGCCGAAGCCGTGCGTCGGCATCACCTGGGTCTCGTCGGCGAGCTGGTCGGCGAGCTTGTGCGCCGAGGCGTGCTGGTGGCGGGCCAGGGCGTCGGTGTGGTCCGGGCCGAGCAGGTCGGGGCGGCCGGTCGAACCGAACAGGAGGGAGCCGCCGGAGAAGACCGCGGGGGTCTCGCCCTCGAGCACGTAGGACAGGTGGGTGAAGGTGTGGCCCGGGGTGTGCACGACGCGCACCGTGAGGGTGTCGCTCACCTCGACGACGTCGCCGTCGCGCACCGGGTCGTGCTCGAAGGAGACCTTGTCGTCGGCGTTGACGTGGTAGGCCGCGCCGGTCTCCTTCGCCAGCGCGAAGCCTCCGGTGACGTAGTCGTTGTGGATGTGCGTCTCGAAGACGTGGGTGATGCGCACACCACAGCTCTTCGCGAGGTCGAGCATGCGGTCGATGTCGCGCTGCGGGTCGACCACGAAGGCGACCTCGCCGTCATGGACGAGGTAGCTGCGGTCGCCCAGCGAGGGCGTCTCGACGGGGAGGATGGTCACGGCCATGGGGGTTCCTTCCTGGGGAACGTCAGGTCTGACGGTGGCGGGGTGGTTCGGGGGTGTCAACGGCTCGTCAACGGGGGTCGCGGCCGGCGACGAGGGGGCGGCCGGAGCGTGCCCACGCGTCGGTGCCGCCGGCGACGTTCCAGGCGTCGACGCCGGCGCGCTCGAGGAATGCGGTCATGGAGGCGCTGCGGTTGCCGCTCCGGCAGATCACGTGCACGGGCCGGTCGCGCGGCACCTCGGCCACCCGGCCGGCCAGCTGCGACATCGGGATGAGCACCGCTCCGGGCACGTGGCCCTGGAGGTACTCCATGCCCTCGCGGACGTCGAGGATGAACGCCGCGTCGTCCTGGTGGGCGGTGGCGAACTGCTCGAGGGTGATCTCCTGCATGGCTCTCCTGTTCCGGTGCGGCTTCCGTCGTGGATGCCAACCGTACATACCCCCATGGGTATTCCACAAACGGGGGTGGCGCCCTTGAGAAGGTGCAGGTGTGGGCGCGTCGTCAGCCGGCGTCAGCGTCGCGACGCTCGGCGTCGAGGAAGGCCTGGAGCGCGTCGCGACCGCCCTGGTGGTAGGCCCGCCAAGCCGGGCTCGGCGACGCCGAGAGGCTGTTCGCGCGGTGCGTCCACTCGGCAAGGGTGCTCTCCACCAGCGGCAGGGCTTCGACCGGCCCGGAGGAGGCCACGATGCGCATGGCCTCGCCCAGGGCAGCCACCTCGCCCTCGTGGTACTTGGCCGGGTCGCGCTGGGCGCCACTGCGGTCCACCGCGCACGGAGCAGCGCCTCCGGTGGCTGCGGCCCAGCGCTGGGCCGCCTCACTGCGGCGGGTTCTGAGCGCGTCATGGGCATCGGAGCGTCGCCCCGTGAACATACTTCGAGGCTACGCCCGGCCAGGGAGGCGGCGTGGGGAGTGTGACGCGACAGACTCAGTACGGGACGCGTCCCTCGAAGGCGCGCCAGGCGTCGAACGGCTCCTCGGCGGAGGGCACCGGGAGGTGCGCCACCTGCATCGGCCAGGTGGAGGGGTCGGCACGGGGTCCGAGCAGGGCGTGGAAACGGGAGTCGTCGAACCCGGCCCGCTCGGCGGCATACCGGTCCGCGGCGAAGACGACGCGGTCGAGCCGGGACCACAGGCAGGCGGCCAGGCAGAGCGGGCAGGGCTCGCACGACGCGTACAGCGTCGCACCGGCGAGGCTGAAGTCGCCGAGCTCGCGGCAGGCCGCGCGGATGGCGACCACCTCGGCGTGCGCGGTGGGGTCGAGCTCGGGGGTCACGCGGTTGGTGCCCCGGGAGAGGATGCGCCCGTCGCGGACCACCACGGCGCCGAACGGGCCGCCCGACCTCGCCACGTTGGCCGTGGCGAGGTCGATGGCGGCCTCGAGCCAGGCCGTGTCAGAGCCCCCCGAGGCCAGCGTCCCCGAGCCCCCTGCCCCCGAGCCCCCGGTGTCCATCGACCCATCATGACGCGGGCCGGGACCCCGGCGCGGCGGATCGGTGGAGAGAGGGTCAGCGCAGCGGGTCGAAGGGCGCGAGCTGGGCGACCCGCCGGCCGGTCACCATCTGCTCGGCGAGCAGGCGGCCGGTCACCGGGCCGAGCGTGATGCCCCACATGCCGTGGCCGCCGGCTGCGAAGACGCGGGTGGAGCGGGTCGCACCGATGAGCGGGAGGCCGTCGACGGTGCAGGGCCGCGAGCCGACCCACTCGTCCTCACGGTGGTCGAGGTCGGCGCCGCGCAGCAGCGGGCGGGCGGCCTCGGTGATGGCCTGGATGCGGCGCTGGTCGAGGGCCGCCTCGGGCTTGCGGAACTCCATCATCCCCGCGACCCGGAGCCGGTCGCCGATCGGCGTGCAGGCCACCCGCTGGGCCGGGAAGTACACCGGGCCGTCGGGGACGTGGTCGACGGCGACGCTGAAGCTGTAGCCACGGCCGGCCTGCACGACCCGGCGGACGCCGAACCGGCGGGCGAGGGTGCCGAGCCAGGCGCCGGTGGCGAGCACGGCCGAGTCGAACGACTCGCGGCTGCCCTCGGCGGTCACCACGTCGATGCCGGCGCCGGTCTCGACGAGGTCGACCACGGTGGCCCCGGTGACGATCTTGCCGCCGCGGTCCCGCACCGAGTCGGCGAGCGCGTGGACGTAGGAGCCGGGGTCGATGAAGCGCTGGTCGCGCAGGCGGATCGCGGCGCCGATCTCCGCGGAGAGGGACGGCTCGATCTCGCGGGCCTGGTCGCCGGTGAGCACGTCGAACTCGATCGACTGCCCGGCCGAGTGGATGTGCTCGATCTCCTCGAGGAGGGTGCGGCGCTCCTCCGCGGTGCGGTAGGCGGCGAGGAAGGAGTGCGTCTCGCGGGTCTCGGACTGCACGCCGCCGTCGCGCAGCAGGTCGAAGCTCTCGAGTGACAGGTCGTTGACCGGCACGAGAGCGCCCATGGCCTTCTTCCAGGCCTTCATGGTGCTGTGCCGGGTGAAGCCCGCGACGAAGCGGAGGAAGTCGGGGTTCGCGCTCGGGGGCACGTAGACCGGGGAGGAGGGGCTCAGCACCGCGCGGAGGCCGTACTTGAGGACGGCCGGCTCCGGCAGGGGCGTGGCGATGCCGGGGGTGAGCCATCCGGCGTTGCCCCAGGACGAGCCGGCGGCGACGCCCTCGCGGTCGAGCACGGTCACCTCGACGCCGTGCTCCTGGAGGAACCAGGCGGTGGACAGGCCCACCATGCCGGCGCCGACGACGGCGACGCGGCGGGGGACAGGGAGGCCGGAGGAGGTGACGGGTGCGGAAGCCATGCGTCCCATGGTGGGTCGGGTGGCGCGGACGGCCATGGTGCCGGCAGGCCAATGTTCGCCCGTTCATTTGTGGTGACACCACAACGCCGTGGGAGGATGCCTGCGTGATCAGCGTCGCCGACCTCGCGGCCTCCCTCGGCGGCGGGCTGCTCGCTCTGGCGGTGGACGTGCCCGGGGCGGAGGTCGACGACCTCACCCTGGCCGAGCCGGGCCAGGGCGTCGTGGGCCAGCCGGGCGACCTCGTCCTCGGTGTGGGGCTCGACCGGGCCGAGGCCGCCACCGACCTGCTCCGCCGGGCCGCCGAGGCCGGGGCGGGCGGCGTCGTGCTCCGACGGGCGCTCGCCCGCCGGCGCACCGTGCGCGACCTCGCCCGGCGCCGGGAGGTCGCCCTGCTCGAGCTGGCCGACCACGCCTCCTGGGCGCACACGGTGTGGCTGCTGCGTGGCGTGCTGGACCGCGCGACCGCCACCGGTGCCCCCGGCCGCGTCGAGGCGCCGGTGCACGACGACCTGTTCGCCCTCGCCGACGCCATCGCGGCGGTGGTGGACGCCCCGGTCACGATCGAGGACCCGCACTCACGGGTGCTCGCCTACTCCTCCCGGCAGGACGTCACCGACCCTGCCCGCGTGTCGACCATCGTCGGTCGCCGGGTGCCGGAGGAGGTGCTCGCCAGCCTGCGCGCCCGTGGGGTGTTCCGCCGACTGGCCAGGTCGTCCGAGCCCGTCTTCGTGCCTGCCGACCCCAGCGGCACGCTTCCCCGCCTGGTCGTGCCGGTGCGCGCGGGCGGGGAGTGGCTGGGCTCCGTGTGGGCCCTCGTGGCGGAGCGGCCCGATGCCGAGGTGGTCCGCGAGGTGAGCCGCACCGCGTCGCTGGTCGCCCTGCACCTGCTGCGGTTGCGGGCCCAGGCCGACCTCGGCCGCCGCCTCGCGGCCGACCGCCTGCGCGTCGCCCTCAGCGGCACGGCTGCGGGGGCGGAGGACTGGCTTCCCGAGGGACCGTGGCGCGTCGTCTGCCTCGGTGGCCCCGCGGACGCCTCCCCGGAGAACCTGCTCGACCTGTGGGAGTCGGTGTGCCGACGCCACTCGTGGCACCAGCCGCTGCTCGCGACGCTCGACGGCCGCGTGTATGCCGTGCTGCGCGCCGAGGGCGCCGTGCCCGGCACCTGGGCGTGGCTGCGCTCGGTGGTCGGGGAGGCGGCCGGCGAGGGCCTGGGCCTGACGGCGGCAGCCGGCCACCCGGCACACAGCGCAGGGGAGCTCGCCCGGGCGCGGGCGGAGGCGACGGAGGCGGAGCGGTCACGGGGTGCGCTGGACGTCGCCGGCATCGAGCAGGTCTGGGCCGCCGTGACGGTGGAGCGTGCCTCCGCCGCCCTGCGCGAGGCCGCCCTGTTGGGGCCGGTCGAGGCCCTGCGCCGCCACGACGCCGAGCGGGGCACGGCCTATCTGCCCACGCTGGCCGCGTGGCTGGACCACCCGGGCGAGCCGGCGCTCGCCGCGCGGTCGCTGCACGTGCACCCCAACACGCTGCGCTACCGGATGGGTCGGATGGCCGCCCTGCCCGAGCTCGCCGACGTCGACCTCGGCGACCCGCAGACCCGGCTGGCGCTGCGACTCCAGCTCGCCTCCCTGCCGCCGGCCCGTTAGTCACGACCGACGCCGGCGTCGTCTAGCACGGTGGGCGCCTCCGCGTGGGTCGTTTCGGAAAAAGTCCTCCCGGAGGTCTTGCGCATTTCGGACAGGTGGGGGCAGACTCGTCAACCGGTACTTGTAAGCGCTTTCAACGAGGAAGGCGGACCCGATGGGTTCCACGAAGCACGGTGGGCAGGGGGCGACGATCTACTCCGTCGCCGAGCTCGCCGGCGTCTCCATCGCCTCCGTCTCCCGGGTGCTGCAGGGCTCCACCGCCGTGTCGGACGCCACCCGCGACAAGGTGCTGGCGGCCGTGGAGGAGCTCAACTACGTGCCCCTCGGCGCGGCCCGCAGCCTGGCGGTGCGCCACCACGAGGCCCACGGGCTGGTGCTCCCCGAGCTGACCGGTCCCTACTACGCCGAGCTGCTCCTGGGCTTCGAGACCCGCGCGGCCGAGCTGGGCCAGAGCGTCGTCCTCGTGCTCACCGAGGGCAAGCGCGACCTCGCCCGCACACTGCGCCAGCTCGCGACCCGTGTCGACGGGCTGGCGGTGCTCGGCTCCGACTCCATCCCCGAGAACGTGGTGCGCGGGCTGCGCGGGTCCAAGCCGCTCATCCTCATCGCCGGTGACGCGCAGCCCGACGTCGAGGCCGTCGGCGCCGAGAACGAGGGCAGCGCGCGCGAGCTGACCACCCACCTGTTCGACCACGGCCGTCGGCGCCTGCTCTTCGTCGGCGACCCCGACACCGCGCCCGACGTGCGCGACCGCTACCGCGGCTTCGTCGCGGCCCACCGCGCCAAGCGGCGCAAGGCGGCCGAGCCGGTGCGCACCGCCTTCCGCGAGGAGGACGGCGCGGCGTTCGCCCAGCGGGTGCTCAGTGGCGAGGTCACCGCCGACGCCCTCGTCTGCGCCAACGACGAGCTCGCCCTCTCGATCATGCACACCCTCCAGGACGGCGGCCTCGACGTGCCGGGCGACATCGCCGTCGTCGGGTGGGACGACGTCATGACCGCCCGCTACGTGCGCCCCGGCCTGACCACCGTCCGCCAGCCGGTCCGCGAGCTCGGCGCCCTCGTCGCCGAGCGGCTCCACGAGCGGGTCTCCGGCCACCGTCCGCGTGAGGGCCTCCAGGTGCTGCCCACCCAGGTGGTCCTGCGCTCCTCCTGCGGCTGCCCACCGCGCTAGCCGCGCACCCGTCCCCTTCCCCCGGTCTCGTCCCCCACCCACCCGCACCCCGCCCCTGCAAGGTCCCCCCGGACCGTTCCGTCCAACAGAGAGTGAGAACCCGTCATGAGACGCACCTCCGCGATCGTGGTCGCCACCGTGGCGACCACAGCCCTCGCCCTGTCCGCCTGCGGGCGCGACAGCGGCGCCACGGCCTCCGGCGAAAGCCAGGGCAAGGCCGTCAGCGAGGGCAAGGCCACCGGCACCATCACCGTCTGGGCGATGGGGGCCGAGGGTGAGAAGCTGCCGGCGCTGGCCAAGGACTTCGAGGCCGCGAACCCCGGCGCGAAGGTGAACGTCACGGCGGTGCCGTGGGACTCGGCCCACGACAAGTTCGCCACCGCGATCACGGCAGGCAAGACCCCTGATGCCGCCATGGTCGGCTCGACCTGGATGGGCGAGTTCGCCGGCCAGGACGCGCTCGACCCGCTGCCGTCGTCGATCGACACCTCGAAGTTCTTCCCCGGTGCGCAGAAGACGGCCGAGGTGAACGGCACCACCTACGGCATCCCGTGGTACGTCGAGACCCGCCTGCTCTACTACCGCACCGACCTGGCGAAGAAGGCCGGCTTCACCGAGGCCCCCAAGACCTGGGAGGAGCTCAAGGCGATGGCCAAGGCCATGCAGACCAAGGCCGGCGCCAAGTGGGGCATCGGGCTGCAGGCCGGCGGCCAGGGCTCCTGGCAGACGCTCATGCCGTTTGCCTGGAGCAACGGTGCCGAGCTCACCAAGGACGGCGGCAAGGCCTACAACTTCGACACCCCGGAGGTGAAGGAGGCGATGGAGTACTACCAGAGCTTCTTCACCGACGGCATCTCCGACAAGGCCGCACCGAACACCCCGACCACCGAGCCGGACTTCGCCAGCGGCAAGGTCCCCATGTTCATCTCCGGCCCGTGGATGATGTCGGCTGTCGAGAAGGTCGGCGGCGAGGGCTTCAAGGACAAGTACTCCGTCGCCAAGATGCCCGAGAAGAAGACGTCCTCCTCGTTCGTGGGCGGCTCGGACTTCGTGGTCTTCAAGAACTCCAAGCAGCGCGACACCGCCTGGAAGTTCGTGGAGTTCCTGGCCGACCCCAAGACGCAGGCGAAGTGGTACCAGCAGTCGACCGACCTGCCCTCGGTGCAGTCGGCCTGGGAGGACCCCGCGATCAGCTCGGACAAGAAGCTCGCCACGTTCGGTGAGCAGCTGAAGACCGCGCAGGCGCCGCCGTCGTTCCCGACCTGGGAGCAGGTCATCACCTCCCTCGACACCGAGCTGGAGAAGGTGACGAAGAAGGGTGCCGACCCCGCCGCGGCGCTGAAGTCGGTGCAGCAGCAGGCCGAGTCCATCGGGACGGGGCAGTAGGGCGATGACCGCCACCACCGAGCGCGCCACGACAGTGCGCGCTGCCTCCCGCAGGCCGGGCCACCGCTCGCGCCTGCGGGAGGGGCGGGCCGCCTGGGTCCTGGCGCTCCCGTTCTGCCTGCTCTTCCTGACGTTCACGGCCTGGCCGGTGCTCCAGTCGCTCTTCATGAGCTTCACCGACACCCGGTCCCGTGACCTGCGGACGCCGTTCGCCGTCAACGTGGTCGGCCTCGACAACTTCACCAAGGCCCTGTCCGACCCGCTGTTCCTTCAGTCCGCCCGCAACACCGCCTACTTCGTGCTCATCGGTGTCCCACTGACGATGGTCATCGCGCTCGCGGCGGCCGTCGCCCTCGACCGCGGCATCACCAGGCTGCGAGCCATGTTCCGGCTCGGCTTCTACCTGCCGGTCATCACCTCGGTCGTGGCGGTGGCGGTGGTTTGGCGCTTCCTGCTCGAGCGAGACAGCGGCCTGATCAACACCGCCCTCGGGTGGTTCGGCATCGACGGCCCCAACTGGCTCGGTGACCCGAACTGGTCGATGCCGGCCCTCATCATGATGGCGTCCTGGCGGAACTTCGGCACCGCCATGATCATCTTCCTCGCCGGCCTGCAGTCCGTGCCGTGGAGCCTGCACGAGGCGGCCGCCATCGACGGCGCTGGGGCCTGGAAACGCTTCCGCCACATCACCCTTCCCCTGCTGCGACCCACCATTCTCTTCGTTTCGGTGACCACCGGCATCGGCTACCTGCAGTTCTTCGAGGAGCCGTTCGTCATGACCAACGGCGGTCCGCTCAACAGCACCGTGTCGATGTCGATGTACACCTACCGGCAGTTCGGCTTCGGCAACTACGGGTATGCCGCGGCGATCAGCTACATCATCTTCGTCGTCATCGCGGTCGTGACCGCGATCCAGTTCCGCCTCCTGCGCGAGAAGGACTGAGGGACAACCATGCTCACGAAAAGCACCGGCCGTCCGTGGCTCTACGTCGTGCTCAGCGTCTGCCTCGTCGCCGTCATGGCACCGTTCGTCTGGATGGTGCTCGGCAGCTTCAAGACCGAGGGCGAGCTGCGCCAGTCGCCCCCGACGTGGTGGCCCGAGACGACGACGCTCGACAACTACACCCAGCTGTTCTCCCGCCTCGACTTCGGCACCTACTTCACCAACTCGCTGGTCGTCGCGGTGGTCGTCACGGCCGGCAACCTGCTGTTCTGCTCGATGCTCGGCTACGCGCTGGCGATGCTCGACTTCCCCGGGAAGCGAGCGCTGTTCGTCCTGGTGATGGGGACCCTGATGATCCCCGGCGTCGTCACGTTCGTGCCGTTGTTCGTGCTCGTCGCCAACGTCGGCCTCATCAACAGCCTGCCCGGCCTGATCCTGCCGTTCCTGGTCGCTCCGTTCGGGGTGTTCCTCATGCGGCAGTTCATCCTCGGGCTGCCCAGGGACCTCCTCGACGCGGGTCGGGTCGACGGTGCCGGAGAGCTGCGGATCTTCGCGCGGATCATCCTGCCGCTGTGCGGTCCGGCCCTGGCGACGCTCGGGATCCTGACCTTCCTCGGCAGCTGGAACAACTTCCTGTGGCCACTGGTGGTCGCGCAGACCGAGGACACCTACACCCTGCCCGTCGCCCTCGCGCTCTACTCCAAGGGCCAGAACAGCACGAACTACGGCCTGCTCCTCGCGGGCGCCACCGTCGTGCTCCTTCCCGTGCTGGCCGTCTTCCTCGCGTTCCAGCGCCGGTTCATCGAAGGCATCGCCACCACCGGCATCAAGTGACCGCACTCGTCCGGACCTCCTCAGCCACCTGATCGGAGCCCCTCCATGCCCAGCCCCCTCACGCAGGTCCCCAGCCGCCGCCAGGTCCTCCTCGGCGGCGCGGTAGGTGCCGCGACCACCGCCATCACCCTCGGCGCGGCCCGACCGGCCGCCGCACAGCCCCTGGCCCGGAAGGCACCTGCCCTCGTGCGCTCCAGCACCGCCCCGTATGCCGTCGACGCCACCCGCCTGCGCGGCTGGGCCGCCGACACGTGGCACTCCCTGGTCCGGATGACCGACGAGAAGACGGGCCTGCCGGCCGACAACATCGACGCGTCCCTCGCGGCCGCCGACCGCAGCGGCTACACCTCGCCGACCAACATCGGTGGCCTCATGTGGAGCGCCGTCGCGGCGCGCGAGCTCGGCATCATCACCGGGGCCGAGTGCACCAAGCGTCTCGTGCAGACCCTGCGCACCCTGCTGCGGATGGAGCACCACGAGCCGAGCGGCATGTACTACAACTGGTACGACGAGGCGACCGGCGCCAAGCTGACGGCGTTCCCCGGCAGCGGTGAC
This sequence comes from uncultured Actinomycetota bacterium, assembly GCA_963730585.1. Taxonomy (GTDB): domain Bacteria; phylum Actinomycetota; class Actinomycetes; order Actinomycetales; family Dermatophilaceae; genus Pedococcus_A. The sequence goes on from CAVSSL010000010.1 coordinate 339,903, forward strand.
CGCATCTACCCCTTCCTCTCCAGCGTCGACAACGGCTGGCTCGGAGCCGCGCTGATGGTGGTGCGCGAGGCCGACCAGGGGGCCGCGCCGCTCGCCGACCGGGTCTTCTCCCGCATGCGGTGGGACATGTTCTACAACCCCGACGCCCCGCGGCCGGGAGGCCTCATCCACGGCGGCTTCTACGACGACCCGCCGCCGAACCCGGACGCCACCTTCACCGGCAACCACATCGGGGTCGGCCCGGACGTCTGGTACACCAAGCACCACTACGACACCACGGTGTCGGAGACCCGGATCACGAGCTACCTCGGCATCATCACCGGCCAGATCCCGGCGCGGCAGTACTTCGCCATGTGGCGCACCTTCCCGGCGAGCTGTGACTGGTCGTGGCACGAGATGCAGCCGGTGGGGGAGACCCGCACCTACCTCGGCCTCGACGTCTACGAGGGCGCCTACACCTACCGCGGGATGCACATCGTCCCCGGCTGGGGCGGCTCGATGTTCGAGGAGCTCATGCCCGACGTCTTCGTCCCCGAGGCCAGCTGGGCGCCCCGCTCCTGGGGCGTGAACCACCCGCTGCACGTACGGGCCCAGCGCGAGCACGGCCTGGTCGAGGCCGGCTACGGCTACTGGGGCTTCTCGCCGTCGAGCAACCCCGCCGGCGGCTACCGCGAGTACGGCGTCGACGCCCTCGGGCTCAACCCGGAGGGGTACTTCTCCGACCAGGAGCGGACCAACTACGACGCCGGGTTCGGCGACTGCCGCGAGGGCACCAACCCGGACCCGCGCTTCGGTGACGGCGTCGTGACCCCCCACGCCGCGTTCCTGGCGATGATGCACGAGCCCCAGCAGGCCTACGACAACCTGGCCCGCCTCCAGGCGGCCGACTTCGGCGCCTACGGCGAGGGCGGCTTCTTCGACGCCGTCGCGGTCGGCTCGGGCACCGTGGCCCGGCGCTATCTCTCGCTCGACCAGGCGATGATCATGGGCGCCATCGGAAACGTGCTGGGCGACAACGTGATCCGTCGTGCGTTCTCCACCCGCGCCGTCGAGCGGGCCCTCCGACCGGTGATCGGCATGGAGGAGTTCGGGGCGGGGATCGCCTGATGGAGCCGGTCAAGCTCACCAGTCCCGAGGGCGTGGAGTTCCGCGACCTCAACAAGAACGGGCGGATGGATCCCTTCGAGGACCCCCGTCTCCCCGTGGAGGAGCGCGTCGACGACCTGCTCTCGCGGCTCTCCCTGCCGGAGAAGGCCGGGCTGATGTTCCAGACCGTCATCGAGGCGGGTGAGGACGGCACGGTCCTCGAGCACCCCGGCAAGATCAGCAAGTCGCCCACCTCGGTGGTCGTGCTCGACAAGCACCTGACGCACTTCAACGTCCACGCCCTCGAGGACCCGCGCATGGCCGCCCGGTGGCACAACGCCCTCCAGGCGCTCGCCGAGCAGACGCCGCACGGCATACCGGTCACGGTCTCCACCGACCCCCGCCACGCGTTCATGGAGAACGCCGGCGCGTCGTTCGCCGCGCGCTCGTTCTCGCAGTGGCCCGAACCCCTGGGCCTCGCCGCCCTGCGCGACCCCGAGGTGGTGCACCGGTTCGCCGACGTCGCGCGCCAGGAGTACACCGCGGTCGGCATCCGCGCCGCGCTGCACCCCACCCTCGACCTCGCGACCGAGCCCCGCTGGGCGCGGCAGGCGCAGACCTTCGGCCAGGACCCCGACGTGGTCACCGAGCTGGGCGTCGCCTACCTCAAGGGGTTCCAGAAGGGTGAGCTCGGCCCGGACAGTGTGGCCTGCACGAGCAAGCACTTCCCCGGAGGCGGTCCGCAGAAGGACGGCGAGGACGCGCACTTCCCCTACGGCCGCGAGCAGGTCTACCCCGGTGGGCGTTTCGGTGACCACCTCAAGCCCTTCCCGCCGATCATCGAGGCGGGCACGGCGGGGATCATGCCCTACTACGGCATGCCGGTCGGGCTCGAGATCGACGGCGAGAAGATCGAGGAGGTCGGCTTCGGCTACAACCGCCAGGTCGTCACCGGCCTGCTGCGCGAGAAGCTCGGCTACGACGGCGTGGTCGTCACCGACTGGGAGCTCGTCAACGACAACCACGTCGGCGACCAGGTGCTCCCCGCGCGCGCGTGGGGCGTCGAGCACCTCGACCCGCACGGCCGCATGGAGCTGATCCTGCACGCCGGTGCCGACCAGTTCGGGGGCGAGGAGTGCGTCGACATCCTGCTCGACCTCGTCGCGCAGGGCCGGGTGACCGAGGAGCGCATCGACGAGTCGGCGCGCCGCATCCTGGCCGTGAAGTTCCGCCTCGGCCTCTTCGACAACCCCTACGTCGACGAGGACCTCGCCGCCGAGACCGTGGGGCGCCAGGACTTTCGCGACGAGGGGTATGCCGCGCAGGCCGCGTCGGTCACGGTGCTCCAGAACGGTGGTGCCCACCTCCCGGTGCTGCCGCTCCAGCGTGGCCGCCGGGTCTACGCCGAGAACGTCTCGCCCGAGGCGCTCGCCCGGCTCGGCACGCCCGTCGACCGCCCTGAGGACGCCGACGTGGCGGTCGTGCGGCTCCTGGCGCCGTTCGAGCCGCGCTCGGACCTGTTCCTGGAGTCGTGGTTCCACCAGGGGTCGCTGGACTTCCCGCCCGGGCTCGTCGCCCGGCTGGCCCGCATCGCCGCGTGCTGCCCGCTCGTGGTCGACGTCGTGCTCGACCGCCCGGCCGTGCTCACCCCGCTGCTGCCGATCGCCTCGGCGCGTCGTGGGCAGCTACGGGACCTGCGACGACGCGCTCGTCGACGCCCTCACCGGTGCCGTCGAGCCCCGCGGGCGGCTGCCGTTCGACCTGCCCCGGTCCATGGAACAGGTGCGCCGGCACGGTGAGGACGTGCCCGGCTACGACGACCCGCTGTTCCGGTGTGGTGACGGACGGGGTCTCCAACCAGCATGATGTGACCACCACACGCGCATACCCCCGGGCGTGTGCCCCCGATCCACCAGGCCCCGGCTGACTCCCCCCTGATCGCCGGGGCCTGGTGTCGTGGAGAGGCCGCCCAGCCTGCTTCCAGCCTGGCTCGGGACTAGCGAGCCCCAGCCGGCAGCGCCGCCAGCGCGGTGACGAGCGGGGCGAGCTCGGGCAGCTCGGCCGCCCCCTGCAGCGCCGACTCGAGCACGCGGTCGTGGGTCGGGCGGGCACGGTCGAGAAGCGTCGACCCGGCCGGCGTGAGCTCGGTGTAGATCCCGCGGCGGTCGTCCTCGCAGAGGATGCGGCGCAGCAGGCCGCGGTCCTCGAGGCGGTTGACCAGCCGCGTCGTCGCGCTGCTGCTCAGGGCGGCGGCGCGCGCCAGCTGCGCCATGCGCATGTGCCACCCGTCCTGGCGCGAGAGGGCGTCCAGGACGGTGTACTCCACCACGGAGAGGTCGTGCTGGCCCTGCAGCTCCCGTTCGAGGGCCGTCTCGATGAGCCCGTGCAGGGCGGCGAGGGTGCGCCACCCGGAGGCGCGGACCTCGACGGCGTCGTCGGCGATTCCCACGGCTGGTCTCCTCCCGGGGCCGGTGACTGATCGGCGTGAGCACACAGCATACCGCTTTTGCAATTACGAGCGTGTGCAACTACTTTGCTGCATGCGCCGTTAGTTGCGTACGCGCTCTATCTGCGCCGACATCATCGCACCTCCTCAGGAAAGGCTCCTCATGCCCCTCGCGCTCCTGGCCCTCGCCGCCGGCGGCTTCGGGATCGGGCTCACCGAGTTCGTGATCGCCGGCCTGTTGCCGGACGTCGCCCGCGACTTCGCCGTCGACGAGGCCACCGCCGGCTGGCTGATCTCCGGCTACGCGCTCAGCGTCGCGGTCGGCGCCGTCGGGCTCACCGCGGCGGTCACCCGGTTCAACCGCAAGCACGTCCTCACCGCCCTCATGCTGCTGTTCATCGCGGGCAACCTCACCTCCGCCCTCGCCCCCACGTATGCCGTCATGATGACCGGCCGGGTGCTGGCCGCCCTGACCCACGGCGCGTTCTTCGGCATCGGCTCGGTCGTTGCGGCGGCCCTCGTCGCCCCGGAGCGCAGGGCTGGGGCCATCGCGACGATGTTCGCCGGGCTCACCACCGCCAACGTGCTCGGCGTGCCCTTCGGCACCCTGCTCGGGCAACAGCTCGGATGGCGGTCCACGTTCTGGGCCATCACCGTCGTCGGGGTGCTCGCGCTCGTCGGCATGGCGGTCCTGGTGCCCAGCCAGCCCGGGGAGGCCTCGGGCGGCGGCCTGCGCCGTGAGTTCTCCGCCTTCCGGGAGCCGCAGGTGTGGCTGTCCCTCGCGGTCACCGTCCTCGGCTTCGGCGGGATGTTCGGGGCCTTCACCTACATCGCCTACACGCTCACGGAGGTCTCGGGCTTCGCCGCGGCCACGGTGCCGTGGCTCCTGGTGCTCTTCGGGGTCGGGCTCTTCGCCGGCAACCACGTCGGCGGGAAGGCCGCCGACCGCTCGGTGCCCCGCACGCTGGCGATCGTGCTCGCGGCCCTGGCCGTCGTGATGGGGCTGTTCGCCCTCACGGCGTCGTCGCAGGTGGCGACGGTCGCCTGGCTGGTCCTCATGGGGGCCTTCGGGTTCGCGACCGTGCCGGGTCTGCAGATGCGGATCATGCGGTATGCCGGTCAGGCGCCGACGCTGGCGTCCGGCGCCAACATCGCCGCCTTCAACGTGGGCAACGCCGCGGGCGCGTGGCTCGGCGGCCTGGCCATCACCGCTGGCCTGGGCTACGCCTCGACCCTCTGGGTGGGGGCGGCACTCTCGCTCGCCGGGCTGGTCGTGCTGGCCGGCGCCGAGGTGCTCGCGCGGCGGCGTGCCCGGGTCGTTGGTGCGGCCGACGAGGTCGTGACGGTGCGGGACCGCGCGCCAGTGGGGGCCACTCGCTGACCGCCCGAAGGGACGGCCCGGCCGGATCCAATCCGGTCGGGCCGACTTCTACCCATCCGCTCGTCGAACCCTTATCTTTAGGCCGTGAACTCAGGGCTGGCGCCGGGGTCGCAGGCGTCGCTGCGAGAGTCGAACCGCCTGCGGGTGCTCGATGCGCTGCGCCTGCAGGGGGCGATGACACAGGTGGAGATCGCAGGCCAGACCGGCCTCAGCGCCGCGACCGTCAGCAACATGGTCAGGGAGCTCGACGCAGCCGGTGCCGTGGAGCTCTCGCCGAGCATCCGCAACGGCCGGCGCGCGGTGCTCGTCTCCCTCGCCACGGGCAACACGCTGCTGGCCGGGATCGCGTTCGGCGACCGTGACGTGCGCGTGGCGGTCGGGACCGGGCCGCGCGACCTCCTGGGCAGCCAGCGCATGCCGCTGCCGGCCGACCACCCCGCCGACGAGGGAATGGAGCGGGCGGCCCGCCTGGTGCACGACCTGGTCGAGAAGGTCGGGAAGACGATGTCCGACGTCAAGGCGGTCTGCGTCGGCCTCCCGGCTCCGGTGGACAGCGTCTCGGGGCAGGTGGGGTCGGAGGGCATCCTGCCCGGCTGGCGCGGCGTGGCCGTCGCCAGCGAGATGGAGGGGCACCTCAAGGCCCCGGTCGTGCTCGACAACACGGCCAACCTCGCCGCCCTCGGCGAGCTGAAATGCGGTGCGCTGCAGGGGGTCCAGCACGGTGTCTACATCAAGATGTCCTACGGCGTCGGCGCCGGCCTGATCCTGGGGGGCGAGCTGTTCCGCGGAAGCGCGGGCACGGCGGGGGAGATCGGCCACCTCACCATCGACGAGAACGGCCCGGTGTGCCGGTGCGGCAACCGCGGCTGCCTCGAGACGTTCATCGGCTCCCGGGCCCTGCTCGACGCCCTCGCGCCGACCCACGGCAGCCTCAGCCTGCGGGAGGTCGTGGCACGCGCCCTCGAGGGCGACCCCGGCTGCCGGCGTGTGCTGGGCGACGCGGGACGCCACCTCGGCGTGGCGGTGGCCGGTCTGGTGAACCTCATGAACCCCGAGGTCATCGTGCTCGGGGGTCTCCTCTCACGGGTGGGTGACGTCATCAACGGTCCGATGCTGGCCTCCCTCGAGCGTTGCGCGATCCCCAGTGCGGCGGCCTCGGTGAGCCTGCGCGAGGCGCAGCTCGACACGGACGCCGACGTGGTGGGGGCGCTCGCCGTCGCCGATGAGCGGCACGCGGCCGCGGAGGGTCTCATTGCTGCCGCCGTGTAGGGCCTCATGTCCGGAGCGACCGGGACACGCCGGGTACGTCCCGATTGTGTCAACTTCTTGAATTCAACTCTTGACGACAACAGTTCACCGGCGTCACACTCAGCAAAGCCGCACCAACGGGGTTGCCGGCGAAGACACTGAGGGAGCTCAGCCATGAACACTCGATTCACCCGTCTCGCCGGCGCAGCCCTCGTGGCCGGCCTGGGGATGGCCAGCCTCGCGGCCTGTGGGGACGACGGCGGCTCGGACACGGGCGACACGGGCGGCGGCAGCGGCGGGGGCGGCAAGAAGATCGCGCTCCTCCTGCCCGAGTCCAAGACGGCCCGTTACGAGGCGCGCGACCGGCCGTTGTTCACCGCGGCGATCAAGGCCGCCTGCGGCGACTGCACGATCATCTACAGCAACGCCGACCAGGACGCCGCCAAGCAGCAGCAGCAGGCCGAGGCAGCCCTCACCCAGGGCGCCAACGTCCTCGTCCTCGACCCGGTCGACGGCAAGGCCGCCGCGGCGGTCGTCAACAACGCCAAGGGCCAGGGTGTGCCGGTCGTGGCCTACGACCGCTTCATCGAGGGCGCCGACTACTACGTCTCGTTCGACAACGAGACGGTCGGCAAGCTGCAGGGCCAGACGCTCGTCGACCTGCTCAAGAAGGGCGGCAAGACGTCGGGCAACCTCGTCATGATCAACGGCTCGCCCACCGACCCGAACGCCGCCGACTTCAAGAAGGGCGCCCACAGCGTCCTCGACGGCAGCGGCTACAAGATCGTGGCCGAGTACGACACCCCGGACTGGAGCCCGGACAAGGCCCAGCAGTGGATGGAGAGCCAGATCACCGCGGTCAAGTCCGGCCTCGTGGGCGTCTACGCCGCCAACGACGGCACCGCCGGCGGCGCGATCACCGCGCTCAAGGGTGGCGGCGTGACCCCGCTGCCCCCGGTCACCGGCCAGGACGCCGAGCTCGCGGCCATCCAGCGGATCATCGCGGGCGACCAGTCGATGACGATCTACAAGCCGATCAACCCGGAGGCCGAGGCTGCGGCAAAGGCTGCCCTCGCTCTGGCCAACAAGCAGAAGCCCGAGTCGACCCAGGACGTCAAGGGCGTGCCCTCCACGATCCTCGACCCGGTGGCCGTGCTGAAGGAGAACGTGAAGGACACCGTCGTCAAGGACGGCGTCTTCAAGGTCGAAGAGATCTGCTCAGGCTCTTTCGCGCAGGCGTGCACCGCTGCAGGCTTGAGCTGACCCCGCACGTTCGCGGGCGGGTGGGTGACCCACCCGCCCGCGGGCGCACCCGGCATACCGCTGCGAACACCAAAGGACAGAGATGACCGCCACCACCGCACCTCCGACCACAGCCGTGCTGTCGCTGCAAGGTGTCTCGAAGCGCTTCGGCGCGGTGCAGGCCCTGAAGGACATCGACTTCGACGTCAACTCCGGGGAGGTGGTGGCGCTGGTCGGTGACAACGGCGCCGGCAAGTCCACCCTCGTCAAGACGATCGCCGGGGTCTACACCCCCGACGAGGGCACGATGACCTTCGACGGCCAGTCGACCTCGGTCTCCACGCCCGCCGAGGCGCAGAAGCTCGGCATCGCCACCGTCTTCCAGGACCTTGCCCTCTGCGACAACCTCGACGTCGTGGCCAACCTCTACCTCGGCCGCGAGCTCTACCGCGGGCGCGCCCTCGACGAGGTGAAGATGGAGCAGGAGTCCTGGCGGCTGCTGCGCCAGCTGAGCGCCAAGATCCCCTCGGTGCGCATCCCGGTGGCCAGCCTCTCGGGTGGCCAGCGCCAGACGGTGGCGATCGCCCGCTCGCTGCTCGGCGACCCGAAGGTCGTCATGCTCGACGAGCCGACCGCGGCTCTCGGCGTCGCCCAGACTGCCGAGGTGCTCAACCTCGTGGAGCGGCTGCGCGAGAACGGCCACGGCGTGATCCTCATCAGCCACAACATGTCCGACGTGATGGCCGTCGCCGACCGGGTGACCGTGCTGCGGCTCGGGCGCAACAACGGCACGTTCAACGTGAATGAGACCAGCAGCCAGGAGATCATCGCCGCCATCACCGGCGCGACGACCAACGCCGTCTCCGAGCGGGCCGCCCGCCGGGTCCAGAAGGAAGAGCAGTGATGAGCACCGCCACTCCCACCCCCAACCTCCCGCCCGACACGACCGCGGCGCTGCCCGCCGACCTCCAGGACGAGCGGCTCATCGCCTCGCAGGGCGTCAGCGGCTGGTTCAAGGTGTTCACCAACCGGCTCAAGAGCGGTGACCTCGGCTCCCTCCCGGTGGTCATCGGCCTCATCATCATCTGGGGCGTCTTCCAGGCCCTCAACGACTCGTTCCTCTCCAGCCGGAACCTGGTCAACCTGACCCTGCAGTGCGCGGCCGTGGGCACGATCGCCATCGGTATCGTGCTGGTCCTCCTCCTCGGGGAGATCGACCTGTCGGTCGGGTCGGTCAGCGGCCTGGCCGCCGCGATCCTCGCCGTGGGCATGGTCAACCAGGGCTGGCCGTCGGCCGTCGCGATCATCGCGGCCCTGGTCGCCGGCGTCGTGATCGGCCTGGCCTACGGAGCGCTGTTCACGAGGTTCGGCGTGCCGAGCTTCGTGATCACGCTCGCCGGACTGCTCGGCATCCTCGGCCTCCAGCTGTACGTGCTCGGCAAGGAGGGGACGATCAACATCCCCTTCGAGTCGGGGATCGTGAAGTTCGCCCAGCAGACCTTCCTGCCGACCGTCGCCTCCTACGTGCTGGTGCTCCTCGCTGTCGCGCTCTACGCCGGCGCCAAGCTGCGGAACAACGCCCAGCGCTCGGCGGCGGGCCTGTCGACCACGCCGGCGATGATGATCGGCCTGCGGGCGCTCCTGCTCGCGGTGGTGCTGCTCGTGCCCACCTACGTGCTCAACCGCGACCGCGGCGTCTCGGTGATGTTCCTGCTCTTCGTGTTCCTCGTGGTGGTCATGGACTTCGCGATCCGCCGCACCCGCTGGGGTCGCTCGGTCATGGCAGTGGGCGGCAACGTGGAGGCTGCGCGGCGCGCCGGCATCAACGTCAAGGGCATCTACCTCTCGGTGTTCGCGCTGTGCTCCACCTTCGCCGCCCTCGGTGGCCTGCTCGCGGCCGGCCGGCTCGCCGCAGCCAACCAGAGCAGCGGCGGTGGCGACACCAACCTCAACGCGATCGCCGCGGCGGTCATCGGCGGCACCAGCCTCTTCGGTGGCCGCGGCTCGGCCTACTCGGCACTGCTCGGCATCATCGTCATCCAGTCGATCTCGAGTGGCCTGAGCCTGCTCAACCTCGACAGCTCGATCCGCTACATGGTCACCGGTGCCGTGCTCCTGCTCGCCGTCACCGTCGACTCCCTGAGCCGTCGCAGCCGCGCCGCCCACGGTCGCGCCTGAGCCCCAACCTCTCTCCCGGTTCGGGGTGTTGCCGAGCGCTATGGCGCTCGGCAACACCCCGAACCAGTAGAGGTGGCGGTCAGCGGCCGTGCACGGTCCGCAGCAGCGCGGCATACCGGCTGGTGACCTGCGAGCCCTCCGGCCCCGGGTGGGGGTCGAGCTCGGACTCGGTCCCGACGCGCCAGTCGGGCGGGGTGGGGCCGCCCCGCAGCGCCCAGGCCGCCTGTCGGGCCGCGCCCACCGCGACGTACTCGCCGGGGCTCGGCACCACGACGGGGACGCCGAAGAGCATGGGGGCGATGGCGCGCACCGCGGCCGAGGCCGAGGCGCCGCCGATCAGGAGCACCCGCTCCGCCCGGACCCCGAGGCGGGTGAGGGATCCCACCCCCGAGACGAGGTTGCACAGCATGCCCTCCACCGCCGCCCGGGCGAGGTTCTCCGGCGTCGCGTTGGCGCGGGTGAGCCCACCGAGGGTGCCGGTGGCATCGGGCAGGTTCGGGGTGCGCTCACCGTCGAGGTAGGGCAGCAGCGTCAACCCGCCCGCTCCCGGCTCCGCCGCCAGCGCGAGGGCGTCGAGACCGGCGAGGTCGGTGCCGAGCATCCGGGCCGCGGCCGTGAGCACGCGGGCGGCGTTGAGGGTGCACATGAGCGGCAGGTGGTCGCCGGTCGCGCTGGCGAAGCTCGCGACGTCACCGCCGATGTCGAAGACGGGTTTGGAGTGCTCGCCGAAGACGGCCCCGCTCGTGCCCAGTGACACGACGACGTCACCGGGCAGGATGCCCAGCCCGAGCGCGGCCGCCATGTTGTCGCCCGTGCCCGGGGCGACGAGCATGCCCGCGTCGGTCTCACCGACGACCTCGGACGGGCCGGCCACCCGGGGAGTGGCCACGGCACGGCCGAACGCCCGCTCGAGCAGGTCTGGTCGGTACTCGCCGGTGACCGGCGACCAGTAGCCGGTGCCCGAGGCGTCGCCGCGGTCGGTGGTCCACTCACGGAAGTCGTTGCCCTGCTTGAGGATCTGACCGGTCAGCCAGTCGTGGGGGAGCACCACGTCGTGCACCCGTGCCGCGTTGGCCGGCTCGTGCTCCGCCAGCCAGCGCAGCTTCGTCACCGTGAAGCTGGCCACCGGCACCAGGCCGACCGCCTCCACCCACGCCTCCGGGCCGCCCAGCTCGGCCACGAGCTCGCTGGCCGCGCCTGCCGAGCGGGTGTCGTTCCAGAGCAGGGCGTCGCGCACGACCGCCCCCCGGTCGTCGAGGGCGCACATGCCGTGCTGCTGCCCACCGACGGCGATCGCGGCGACACCGTCGAGCAGCCCGTCGGCGGTCGCGGACCGGTAGGCGTCCCACCAGCGGTCGGGATGGGTCTCCGTGCCCTCGGGGTGAGGCGCCCGGCCGGTGCGCAGCACCTCGCCGGTGTCGGCGTCGCACACCACGACCTTGGTCGACTGGGTGGAGGAGTCCACCCCGGCCACCAGCGTCCTGCTCACCTCGTCGCTCCCGTCATCCTCGCCCGTGGCCTCGGCCGTGCCCTCATCGTGCTCACGTCTGGGGCAGGACCACGGCCTTGAGGGCGTGGGCATCGTCGCGTGCCGCAGTCAGGGCCCGCTCGGTGTCGACCAGGCCGAAGCGTGCGGTGACCAGGGCGTCGAGGTCCACCTGACCCGTCGCGACCAGGGCGATGGCCGTCGGCCACGTGTTGGCGTAGCGAAAGGTGCCGGTGACGGTGAGCTCGCGCTCCTGCAGCACCGACAGCGGCAGGGTGAGCTCGTCGCCGCCCATGCCCACGAGCACCGCGGTGCCGGCAGGAGCCAGGGCACGGATGCCGTCGACGGTGGCGCCCGGGTGCCCAGAGCACTCGAGGAGCACCTCGGGACCCGGCCGACCGGCATACGCCTGCTCCAGGGAGGTCTCCGCGGTGTTGACGGCGCGGCTCGCGCCCAGCGCTGTGGCCGCGGAGAGCCGGTGGGGGTTGACGTCGGCGACGACGACCTCCGCCGCGCCGCTCGCCCGCGCGACCTGGGCGGCGACGATGCCGATCGGACCGGCGCCGGTGACGAGCACGCGCGACCCAGGGCCCACGCCCCCCTTCCGGCAGGCCCAGATGCCGACCGAGAGCGGCTCGAGGAGGGCGGCGGACTCGTCGGAGACAGTGTCGGGCACCGGGTGGGCGAAGGCCTCGTCGATGACGGCCAGCTCGGCGAGCGACCCGTCGACGGGTGGGGTGGCGTAGAAGACCATCTCCGGGCAGAGGTTGTAGCGGCCGGCCAGGCACTCGGGGCAGCGACGGCAGGGCACGCCGGGCTCGATCGACACCCGCTGCCCGACGCGGGCCGGGTCGACCTCGGACGCCGACGGCCTCGATGACACCGGCCGACTCGTGCCCCAGCACCAGCGGCGCCTCCACGACGAAGCGGCCGATCCGGCCGTGGTCGTAGTAGTGGGTGTCGGACCCGCAGACCCCCACGGCGCGGACCCGCACGAGCACCTCGTGCGGTCCGGGCTCGGGCGCGGGCCGTTCGACGACCTCGACCTCTCCGGGTCGGTTCAGCACCGCGACGCGCATCAGCTCTCCTTCACCCCTTCTTCACCACGGCCTCCAGCGTGGCCCGGGCTCCCCGGGTGTGCAACGCGTCGAGCGCCGAGGTGTAGGCCGCGGCGAACCGCTCGTCGTCGGCGAGGCCGCCGAAGAGGTCGCGGTCGCGGATGAAGGCGAGCGCGGTCGTCCTTCTGCCGCGCGGCGGCCGCCATGACCCGGTCCCTGAGGCGGTCGACGACCTCGATGGGCTCGCCCTTCTCGTCCACACCCTCGGCGTAGCGGGCCCACGAGGCCACCACGAGCGCCGAGCGCTCGATCTCGCCCCCGGTGCGGAGGTTCTCGCGGATCACGGGCACCAGCCACTTGGGGATGCGGTCCGAGCTCTCGGCGCAGAGCCTCGCGAGGGTGTCCCGAACCTCGGGGTTCGCGAAGCGGGCGATGAGCTCGCGGCGGTAGGCGGCGAGGTCGACTCCCGGCACCTCGGGCAGCGTCGGGGACCCCTCCCGCTCCATGTAGGCGAGGAGGAAGTCGGCGAAGAGCGGGTCCTGGCAGACCTCGTGGGCATACCGGTAGCCCGACAGGTGGCCGAGATAGCACAGCGCCTGGTGGCTGGCGTTGAGCAGCCGCAGCTTCATCAGCTCGTAGGGGACGACGTCGCCCACCATCTGCACCCCCGCGTCCTCGAAGGGTGGCCGGCCCTGGCCGAACCGGTCCTCGAGCACCCACTGGGTGAACGGCTCGCACACCACGGGCCAGCCGTCCTCGACGCCGAACTCCTCGGCCAGCCGGTCGATGTCCTCCGGCGACGTCACCGGCGTGATGCGGTCGACCATGCAGTTGGGGAAGGCGACCTCGGCCTCCATCCAGTCGGCGAGGCCCGGGTCCTTGAGGCGGGCGAAGGCGCAGATCATCCGCTTCGCGACGTCGCCGTTGTCGGGCAGGTTGTCGCACGACATCACCGTGAACGGTGCCTCACCCCGATCACGTCGCCGGGCGAGCGCGGCAGTGATGTAGCCGAACACCGTTGAGGGAGTGGCGCCCTCGGCCAGATCAGCCTGGATGGACGGGTCGGAGGCGTCGAACTCGCCCGTCACCTGGTTGACGAGGTAGCCGCCCTCGGTGATGGTCAGCGACACGATCCGGGTGACCGGGTCAACCAGGCGCGCGACGACGGCCTCGGGGTCGTCAGGGGCGAACATCGTCTCGACGACCGAGCCGATCACGCGCGGCTCGCGCCGGCCGTCAGGGTGCTTGACGACCAAGGTGTAGAGACCGTCCTGCGCGCGCAGCGTGTCGATGATCCGGCGGTCGTGCGGCAGTGCGCCGACACCGCAGATCCCCCACTCCAAGGCTGTGCCGTCGTCATCAGGCGGTCGAGGTACATCGCCTCGTGGGCCCGGTGGAAGCCGCCCACCCCGAAGTGGACGATCGCAGCGGTGACCTGCGACCGGTCGTATGCCGGCCGGGCGACGCGGGGGTCGAGGTCACCGACCGTCGCCGCCGAGAGCTGCACGGGGGTGGTGGGAGACGTCATGGCGCAGTCTCCCGCCATTCACCGAGCCGGCGCGAGGCGTGTCGGCCCGATCGTGCCCGCGCCGCGTGGGTGGCGGGGGCTCCGCCTAGGGTTGGCGCATGGGAGCGCGATCCTCGGTCATCGCCATCGTCCAGGCGGGCGGGCAAGGCAGCCGCATGGACGTCCTCACCCGTGAGCGGGCCAAGCCGGCACTGCCGTTCGCCGGTGCCTACCGCCTGGTCGACTTCGCGCTGTCCAGCTTGGGCAACAGCGGGATCAGCGACGTCTGGCTCTCGGTGCAGTACCAAGCCGCCTCGCTCGACCCCCACGTGGCGGGCGGGCGGCCGTGGGACCTCGACCGCACGCGTGGCGGCTTCCGCCGGGTGGTGCCCGAGGAGGGAGCCGGGGGTGGGGTCGAGTCCGGCTTCTCGCAGGGCAACGCCGACGACCTGCTGCGGATGCGCGACGAGATCGAGCGCTCGGGCGCAGACGTCGTGGTGGTGCTGAGCGCCGACCACGTCTTCGCCCTCGACCTCCTCGAGGTGGTGCAGTCGCACCTGGCCTCGGGGGCGGACTGCACGCTGGTCACGGCGGAGACCAGCCGGAGCGAGGCGCGGCACAACGTCGTCGTGCACACGGGCGTCGACGGTCGGGTGACGGGGGTGGACGTCAAACCCTCGTCCCCGTCGTCGACGACCGTCGCGACGGAGATCTTCGTCTACCGGGCCGACTCGCTCGTCACAGCTCTCGAGAGCCTCCGGCGCGAGCTCGCGCACGAGGCCGACGGTGAGGACAGCGGGCTCGGTGACTTCGGTGAGCACCTGCTGCCCTGGCTCATCGAGCACGGCGAGGTGCGCACCTTCCCGCTGGGGCGGTACTGGAAGGACGTGGGCCGCCCGGAGGCCTACCTCGCCGCTCACCGTGACTTCATCGCCGGACGCATCGACGCCTTCGACGAACCCGAGCGTCCCGTCATGACGCGCTCGCCGGACCGCGCTCCCGGCGTCGTGCGTGCCGGTGCCGAGGTCGAGGACAGCGTCGTCGGCGTGGGCTGCGACGTGCGGGGGCGGGTCGTGCGGTCGGTGCTCGGCCCGGGTGCCGTCGTCCAGGCTGGTGCCGTCGTGGAGGACAGCGTGCTCTTCGGCGACGTCGTCATCGAGGCGGGCGCCGAGGTGCGGACCTGCATCGTCGACGACGAGGTGGTGGTCGGCCGGGGAGCCCGCGTGGGGACGGCGGCGCCCTCGAACCGCCCGCGTGACAAGGACATCACCCTCGTCGGGCGCCAGAGCCGGATCGCCCGCAACGCCGTGGTCGGGGCGGGTGCCCGGCTCGAGCCGGGCACCCGCGTCTGACGCCTCGCGGTTCAGCTCACCGGCGCGCCCACTCCTGCGCCTGGCGCTGCGACCACGCACGGTCGGCGGCGTCGATGCTCGCCCGACTCGTGAGGTCCACCCCGGCGTCCCTGGCCGCGGCCCGGGCGCGTGGGCTCGTGAGGTCGGGTGCCACGATCTCCTTCGGCGTGATCGAGGCGTCCAGCGCGGCATACGAGCGCTGTTGCGCCGCAAGCGAGCCGGCGCTGGACGTCGCCTTGGCGAGGGTGGCGCCGCTGGCGGTGAACGAGGTGCCGACCAGCTTCGGGCTCACGACGGGCGCGTAGCCGCTGCTGTGGCCGGTGCGGTTCGGGTGGTAGGACTCGCTGACCGGGCTGGACAGGCCGTTGAGCCACTCCGGGTCGTCGCACACGGCGTGGCCGATGAAGACCGACGTCGGGTTGGCGAAGGCGAAGCCCTTGTTGCCCGCCTGGGTCGCGGTGCGGCTGTTGAGCAGGTCGGCGGTGGCGTTGAGCCGCGACTCCTCGGTGGGGGAGAACCAGGTGCCCGCGTTGCAGTCCTCGCCGTTGAAGATCCGGGGGTAGCCGGCGACGGTGACCTTGGCGTTGGGTGCCTTCGCGCGGATCGAGCCGTAGAGCGTCGAGAGCCGTCCGGGAAGCACGTTGTTGATGATGTACTGCGCGTCGTCGATGGCCCCGTTGCAGTCGCTCATCCAGGCCGGCTGGGCACACTCGGTGAGCACGTCGGCGAACCCGGCGTCGTTGCCCCCCACCGAGATCGAGACGTGCGTCGTGGTCGAGCTGAGCGCGCCGAGCTGGGTGTTGGTGACGTCGGCGACCGTGGCGCCGGAGCAGGCCCGGAAGTTCAGTGACAGGCCCTTGCTGGCCGCGATCAGCGACGGGTAGGCGTAGACGGACCGCTGGCACGAGGTGCCGTCGTCGATGTAGCTGCGGGTGCCGGTGCCTGACGAGTACGAGTCTCCCAGTGCCACATACGAGTTCGCGGCCTGTGCTGGTGCTGCACCTGCCACGAGCGCAGCGGTCGCAGCGGTCGCGGCAGCGCCGGCGAGCGCACGGATGATCCCCATTGATCCCCCTGAGTCGTGTGAACGGTGGCTGGACTGTAGGGGCGCCCTGCCGGGCATGGGGTCTTGGGTTCAAACCCTTGCCAAGTCTTTGACAGCCGTATGCCGGCGCCTCACCAGCCGCACCGCGCACCTGGACGTTGCTTCCGGTGGCGGGCCTCGGGGACCTGGCGTAGGAAGGGCTTGCGCGGCGCAGTGTGGCGCCCCCGGTGCAGGTGGGAGAACGACGATGAGCGAGACCCCGATGGACGAGATGGGCGAGGGCCCGGCCGACGGCGGCGCCAACCCGATGGGTCACGACGGTGGCGCTGACGGCGGCGCCGACAGCGGCGCGGGTGAGGGCACGGCCGACGGCGGCGCCAACCCGATGGGCCAGGACGGTGGCGCTGACGGCGGTGCGGACGGCGGTGCTGACGGTGGCGCGGACGGCGGTGCTGACGGTGGCGCGGACTCCGGCGCGGGTGAGGGCCCGGCCGACGGAGGCGCGAACCCCATGGGCCACGACGGTGGCGCTGACGGCGGTGCCGACTCCGGCGCCTAGATGACCGCCACAGAACGACGCAGGGTGCCCGTCCAGCACGGGCACCCTGCGTTGTCACGCCTGGTCTCCTGTGGGCCGGACGAGTTCGCCGAACGCCACTGGGGCAGCGATCCCCTGCTCTCCCGCGCGGCCGACCTGCCGGCGCCCTTCACCGACCTGTTCTCGAACGACGCCGTCGACGAGCTGGTCTCCGAGCGCGGCCTGCGCACCCCCTTCCTGCGTCTGGCGAAGGACGGAGCCACCCTTCCCGAGCGTTCCTTCACCAGTGGGGGCGGCATCGGTGCGGGCGTCACCGACCAGCTGAGCGACGACCGCCTGCTGCGCCAGTTCGCCGACGGCGCCACGATGGTGCTGCAGGGCCTGCACCGCACCTGGCAGCCGCTGATCGCCTTCTCGCAGGACCTCGCCGCCGACCTCGGCCACCCCGTGCAGGTCAACGCCTACGTCACGCCGGCCCAGAACACCGGCTTCAGCGACCACTACGACGTGCACGACGTCTTCGTCCTCCAGGTCGAGGGCCGCAAGCAGTGGCGGATCCGGCCGCCCGTGCACCCGCTCCCGCTGCGCGACCAGCCGTGGACCGGCCGCCGATCCGCCGTCGAGCAGGCCGCCTCGCGCGAGCCCCTCATCGAGACCGTGCTCGAGCCGGGAGACTGCCTCTACCTCCCGCGCGGCTACCTCCACTCCGCCACGGCGCTCGGCGGAGTCAGCACCCACCTCACCATCGGCATCCACCCGTGGACGCGCCAGCACCTGGCCGAGGAGGTGCTCCAGGTCGCGCTCGCACGCGCCGCCGAGGACGTCGCCCTGCGCCGGTCGCTCCCGCTGGGCGTGGACGCCGCCGACCCCCAGCAGTGGGCCGGCGACCTCGAGCTGGCGCGCGCCGCGGTGCTGCGAGCCGTGGGGGAGATCGACCCGGCCGACCTCGCCGGCGCGCTGTCCCGCCGGGTCCGCGCCGCCCAACGTGCCGCCCCGGTGCGACCGCTCGCCCAGGTGCGCGCCGCGCAGACGTTGGCGCCGGAGCAGGAGCTCGTCCTCCGCCCGCACCTCGCCGCCCGCCTCGGCCCGGTGCGGGAGGGGTATGCCGCGCTGTCCAGCCGCGCCGGCGACGTGCGGGTCGCGGAGGCGGACGTCGAGGGCGTACGGCGTCTCCTCGCCGAGGGCTCGGCGGCCGTCTCCGACCTGGGGGAGGGTCTGGCCCGGCAGCTGCTGCTCCAGGGCATCGCGGTCCCGCGGTGAACAGCAGTGACCCGGCGCTGAACCCGGCGCACTGTGCCACGGCGGCCCGTCGCCGCGGCGACCCGCTGGTCGGCACGGCCGCACCGGCGCGGCGGTGGCTGCTCGTCGAGTACCCCGAGGGCTGGGCCACCCACGCGCTGCAGTCCCGCCTCATCCCGCCTCAGGTGGGCGCCCGGCTCGAGGGGCTGGCGCGGTCGCGCGGCGGCCGGGTGCTCCTCATCCGCCGCCACGGTCGCCGCAGCCCAGGTGGTCCGCAGGCCTGGGTCGTGGTCGACCACGACGGCCGCCAGCAGTGGGGCACGTGGCAGGCCGGGACCGACCTCGAGCACGCCGCCGACGTCTTCGCAGGCCAGGTCGTCCCTTCGGGGCCGCAGCACCCGCTGCTGCTCGTGTGCGCCCATGGACGGCACGACACCTGCTGCGCCCTGCGCGGCCGCCCGGTCGCCGAGACGTTGGCCGAGCGGTGGCCGGAGGCGACCTGGGAGTGCTCGCACGTGGGCGGCGACCGCTTCGCCGCCAACGTGGTGGTGCTGCCCGACGGGGCGTACTACGGCAACCTGGCGGCCGGTTCTGCGGTGCCCGTCGTCGAGGCCCACCTCGCCGGCACCGTCACCCCGGCGCACCTGCGCGGGTTGAGCACCGAGCCGCCGGTGGTGCAGGCCGCCATCGTCGCGGCGCACGAGCGGTTCGGTCCCGGAGGGGCCCGTGACCTCGTCGGCGACACCACCACGGCTCTCGGCGCGGACACCTGGCGGGTGCGGCTGGCCGGTCGCGGTGCCCTGCCGGCGGTCGTGGAGGCGACCGTCGTGCGGGAGCGGCGACCACCGGCGAAGCTCACCTGCCGAGCGGCCGGCGAGGCCGCGGCATACGCCTATGAGGTCAGGGACCTGCGGGTGGCCGTCGACGGGTGACGCTGCGCCACACCGCCACGGTGCCGACGCTGACGGCGGCGGCCAGGAACGCCCCCCACGCGAGGTCCACGGGGACCAGCGCGGCCGGGAACCCCTCGAGCACCGCCAGGCTGGTCAGGTCCCACGTCGCGTAGGTCACCAGCCCGAAGAAGGCACCGTCGCGACCGGCGAGGGAGAGGGAGTCGCGCTCCACGGCCGGCCGGATGACGAAGTGGGTGAGCCCGAGCAGGAAGAGGACGTAGAAGCCGACCGCCGCGGCCGCGTTCGGCTCCTCGGCCAGCAGGTCGCCGAGGAGCCGGTCGTAGAGCGGGGCCGCCACCGTCGTGAGCCAGGCCAGGTCGAGAACGACGAACAGCACGGCCGCGACACCGACCAGCCCGAGCCAGCGCAGGCCGGCGCTTCGCATGGAGGCAGGCTCCTCGCTCAGCCGTGGAGGGCCACGGTCAGCAGCACGGCCGAGTCCTCGAGCGCGTCGAGCCCGTGGCGCCGGGGCGGCACCGCGACGACCTGGCCCGCGCCGAGCACCCACTCCTGGTCGTGGGTGTGGAGGCGCACGCGCCCGCTGATGACGTGGAGCAGCGCGGCGGGTGGGGAGTCGTGCTCGCCCATCTCGGCGTCCGTGGTCAGGGCGATGACGGTGGAGCGCTGCACCGAGCCGGAGATGATGGTCTCGGCCGCGCGGCCCGAAGCGGCCCGCTGCGCCTCGCCCAGCAGCCGTCCCGCGACCTCGTGCAGGTCCGTGATCTCGGATGTCGTCACTGCTGCCTCCACGTGTTGGTGCGGTCAGGGGCATTCAAGCAAAGTGCCCGGATCCTCGCGCCCCGGACGGGCCGGGTCGCGGTCTATCGTGGCACCCTGGTCGACCAGGCTGCCGGGGAGCTTCCCCGGCCCAGTGGCACCGCCTCTGGGCGGGGGGTCGTCCCGCCGAGGAGGCCCGGCATGAGCGAGTACGCACCCATCCTTCCGCTCCACCTCGTGACGACCTACGAGTACGACGCCCCCCGTGACGCCTGGACGTGGTCGTCGCCCGTTCCCGTGCTGCAGTACGGCGATGAGGGGGCCGCGATGACGACCGAGGAGCTGCTGAGCCACGTGCACCCCGAGGACCGTGAGGGCACGCTCTCCCAGTTCCTCGCCCTGCTCCAGGACCGCACGCCCTACTCGTGCCTCTACCGGATCGTCGACAGCACCGGGTCCGTGCACCCCGTGGTCAACGTCGGGACGCCGGTCTACGACGGCGACCAGCTCGCCGCCCTGCGCGGGTTCGTCGTCGACGTCACCGCACCGTTCGGCGAGACCGCACGCACCGCGGTCGCCGCAGCCCTTCCGCTGGGAGCCGCCGTCGACCAGGCCACCGGCGCACTCATGCTCGCGTTCGGCGTCGACGCCGACCTCGCCCACCGGCTGCTCAGCGGCTACGCGACCCGGGCCGGCATGCCCGTGCACGGGCTGGCGGCCGACATCGTCGACGGCCTGGCCGCGGTACCGGTCACCGGTCCCGAGGTCGCCGAGGCCCTCATCGACCTGCTGGAGGCGAGCGTGCTGCGCGCCGCCCCGCTCAAGGGGACGATCACCGCCTAGCCCGCGCCCTGGGCCTGCCCTCGAGGCGCCGCGGGCACCTGTTGCGTCGAGGTCCCCGACAGGGACGAGCAGGTGCGAGGCGTCGCCTGCTGGCCGTTGCCGCCGCCCTGTCCGGCGCCGTCCCGGCTCGCCGGCGCCGGTTGCTCGATCCGTGAACCGTTGACCAGCGTCACGTCGTCGTAGGCGGGACGCCCCTCGATGACGTTGCGGAACTGGTAGCGGGTCAGCGAGGTCAGCTGGCAGTCCTGGCCGAAGACGGCGATGTCGAAGGCCGACGGCTGTCCGGTGAGCTCCTCGCCATCCGTGCCCTCGAGGAAGTGGCTGAAGGGCCCACCGCCGGTGAAGGTGCCGACACCGATGAGGTTGCCGTCCAGCGAGTCGCTGTGCATGTGGCCGTGGGCGAGGATGTCAGCGCGCTCCAGGTCCTTCATCGCCCCGGGTTCGTGCGAGACGACCAGGTCGGGTTGCTCCCGGTCGGCGAACGCCGCCTGGAACGCCTCGCGCGCCGGCACCTGCTTGGCCGCGTTGTTGCGGTTGTCGTCGCCGAACCAGCGCGGGTCGTTGAACCCGGCGATGCGGATGCCGCCGACGCTCATCTCGGTGTAGGTCTGGTCGTCCGGCTGGAGCAGCACCACGTTGGGCACCTTGGCCAGCCGTTGGAGCAGCGCCTGGTCGCTCGCGCTGTGGGCGTCGTGGTTGCCGCGCACGAAGAGGTAGGGAACTCCGAGCGACTGGATGCCCTTGAACAGCCCGACGGTGTCGCCCTCGGTGGTGCTGCCGAAGTTGAGGAGGTCGCCGAGGTCGACGACGGCGTCGATCTGCTCCTCCTCGACGATCGTCTTCATCAGCGGGTACTGCTGGGCGCCGTGGATGTCGGAGACCAGCAGGACCCGCGCGGCCACGGGCTCGTTCAGCGACTGGGGCGCGTACTTGTCCTGCAGCGCCGCCGACAGGGCCAGCAGGTTCTTCAGGTACGGCGTCGTCTGCTGCGCCCGGGTCTCCACCCCGTTGAGAAGGTCGGCGTTGCGCTGCACCGCGCCCAGGATCCCGGTCGTGCGGAAGGCGTCGAGGCGGTCGGGCTGGTAGGTCTGCCAGATGCTCAGGCCGGTCAGGCCGCAGGCGAGCACCCAGCACGCGCCGGTCGCGGCGAGGAACCGCGCCGACGGACGGCGCCGGAGCCACACGGCATACCCGCCGGCGGCGAGCAGGGCGACGGCGAGGGCCCCGGCGGCGAAGCGGCCGCCCATCGCGACGCTCGCGTCCTTGGCTGCGTTCGAGAGCTCCAGCGGGCCCGGCTGGAGCGCCTTGATCGACACCTTCGGCTGGGCGAGCAGGTCGGTGATGTTCGGCTTGACCTGGACGCCGGCGAGCACGCCGGGCGCCATGACCGGTCCGTCGAAGTCGAGGTTGATGTCCCCGAAGACCGTGGGTGTGTGCAGGCTGGAGACGTCCTCGGGGTTGACCGACAGGCGCAGCTGGGCCCGGTAGTTGATGGTCTCGACGGTCGACGGGAAGAGGGTCGTCGCGGCCACCCCGCCGGCGACGCACGCCGCCACCAGCCCCAGCGCAGCGAGCAGCGCGCCGACCCACCGGGGCGGGCGCCGGCGGTGCGGGGAGCGGCCGGTGTGCGTGCTCACCCGACCACCGTAACGAGAACCGGCCGTGCCTACTCTTCTCGGTATGCCGCCGCTGCTCGGCCCGCTGCACGGGCGCCCCTTCGCCGCCGTCGTCTTCGACATGGATGGCACCCTCATCGACTCCACCGCCGTGGTGGTGCGCAGCTGGGTCCGGTGGGCGCAGGAGCACGACGTCGACCCGCGCCGCCTGCAGGGCTTCCACGGCGTGCCGGCCGCCGCGATCGTGGCGGAGGTGCTGCCCGGTCCTCGCTACGAGAGCGCCCTGCGGCGCATCACCGAGCTCGAGCTCACCGACACCGACGGCATCGACGTGCTGCCCGGAGCGGCGGAGGCGCTCGCGGCCCTCGCCCCCGACCACTCCGCCATCGCCACCTCGTGCACCGCCCCGCTGGCGGCCGCGCGGATCGAGGCGAGCGGCCTGCAGGCGCCGCGCGTGCTGGTCACGGCCGACGACGTCGAGCGCGGCAAGCCGCACCCCGACCCGTTCCTGCTCGCGGCGGAGCGCCTCGGCGTCGACCCCACCGACTGCCTGGTGGTCGAGGACGCCCCGGGTGGGCTCGCGGCGGCCCGCGCCGCCGGCTGCGCCACCCTCGCGGTCGTCACCACCACACCGCGCCACGAGCTGGTGGGCGCCGCCGACGCCGTCGTGACCAACCTGGGCGAGGTGGCCTTCACGCGCTCGGCGGCCGGGGTGCAGCTCTCGCCGGTCTGACGCCACCCTGACTCCTGCCGGGTCGGGGTATTGACGCGCGCAACAGCCCGCGGCAATACCCCGACCCGGGGCAGGGGAGGGCTCTAGGGTCGGTCCATGGATGCCGATGTCATCGTCGTGGGAGCCGGCCTGGCCGGTCTGGTGGCCGCCGCCGAGATCGCTGAGGCCGGGCGACGGGTGGTGGTGCTCGACCAGGAGAGCGAGGCCAACCTCGGCGGCCAGGCGCACTGGTCGTTCGGCGGACTCTTCCTCGTCGACAGCCCCGAGCAGCGCCGGATGGGCATCCACGACTCGGTCGACCTCGCCCTCCAGGACTGGATGGGCAGCGCCGGCTTCGACCGCCCCGAGGACCACTGGCCCCGGCAGTGGGCCGAGGCCTACGTCGACTTCGCGGCGGGCGAGAAGCGGCCGTGGCTGCACGCGCAGGGCATGCGCTTCTTCCCGGTCGTCGGCTGGGCCGAGCGCGGCGACGGCAGCGCGAGCGGCCACGGCAACTCGGTGCCGCGCTTCCACATCGCCTGGGGCACCGGCCCGGGGGTGCTCGAGCCGTTCCTGCGCCGGGTGCAGGCGGCCCGGGCGGCGGGACGCCTCGAGCTGCGCTTCCGCCACCGGGTCGACGAGCTCGTGGTCGACGGTGGCGCCGTCACCGGGGTGCGGGGCGCGGTCCTCGCCGCGGACGACGCCGATCGCGGCCGGCCGACCAACCGCGACGTCACGTCCTCCTTCGAGCTCACGGCCCAGGCAGTGCTCGTCAGCTCCGGCGGCATCGGCGGCAACCACGACCTCGTGCGGGCCAACTGGCCGGAGCGGCTCGGGACACCGCCCGACCGGATGATCACCGGTGTCCCGGCCTACGTCGACGGCCGCATGATCCAGGTCGCCCAGGACGCGGGCGGCCGGGTCATCAACCCCGACCGCATGTGGCACTACGTCGAGGGCATCCACAACTGGGACCCGGTCTGGCCGCAGCACGCCATCCGCATCCTCCCGGGCCCGAGCTCGATGTGGTTCGACGCGCTCGGCAACCGGCTGCCGCCGCCGCTCTTCCCCGGCTTCGACACCCTCGGGACGCTCGCCCACCTGAGGAAGACCGGCCACGACCACTCGTGGTTCATCCTCACCCACACGATCATCGGCAAGGAGTTCGCGCTCTCGGGCTCGGAGCAGAACCCCGACCTGACGGGGAAGTCGGTGCGCGACGTGCTCGGACGCGCGACCTCCGACATGCCGGCCCCGGTGCGCGCGTTCCTCGACAAGGGCGAGGACTTCGTCCAGGCCGACACCATCGGCGAACTGGTGCGACCGCATGAACGCCCTCACCCCCGAGCCGCTCCTCGACGCCGCGCACGTCGAGCGACAGGTCGTCGAGCGCGACCGCCAGCTCGACAACGCGTTCGGCAAGGACGCGCAGGTGACGGCCATCCGCGGCGCCCGGGCCTACCGCGGCGACAAGCTGATCCGCACCGCCAGCCCGCACCGCATCCTCGACCCCAAGGCCGGTCCGCTCATCGCCGTGCGCCTGTCCGTGCTGACCCGCAAGACCCTCGGCGGCCTCGAGACCGACCTCACCGGCCGGGTGCTCGGCCACGACGGCCACCCGGTGGAGGGCCTGTATGCCGCGGGCGAGGCTGCCGGGTTCGGCGGCGGTGGGCTGCACGGCTACCGCTCGCTCGAGGGCACCTTCCTCGGCGGCTGCATCTTCTCAGGCCGGACCGCCGGGCGGGCGCTGGCGGCGGCCACCGCCTGACGCGTCCCCCCGCGCGACCCGGGTGGTGGTGGCAGCGGGGGTCAGGGGAGGCGGGCCCTGACGATGTCGTCGAGGACGGCGAGCGGCACGCTGCCCGAGTCGAGCACGGCGTTGTGGAACTGCGTGACGTCGAACGCCGCGCCCTGGCGCTCCTGTGCCTCCCGCCGGATCCGCAGGATCTCGAGGCGCCCGACCATGTAGCCGCACGCCTGGCCCGGCAGCACGGCATACCGGTTGACCTCGGCCGTCACGCTCGCCAGCGACAGCGGGCTGTTGGCCACCATGTAGTCGATGGCGCGCTGGCGGCTCCAACCCAAGGCGTGCAGGCCGGTGTCGACGACGAGCCGGCAGGCCCGCATCGAGTCCATGGTGAGCATGCCGAGCCGGTCGAGCGGCGTTGAGTACAGGCCCATCTCGTCGGCGAGGCGTTCGGTGTAGAGGCCCCAGCCCTCGGCGTAGGCGTTGAAGACCGTGTGGCGGCGCAGGGCCGGCAGGTCAGTGAGCTCGGACGCGATGGCGAGCTGGAGGTGGTGACCGGGAATGCCCTCGTGGTAGCTGAGCGCCTCGATCTCGAACCGTCCCCACGCGCTCGGGTCGGACGTGTTGACGTAGAAGGTGCCGCCGCGTGAGCCGTCCTCGGCCGGCGGGTAGTAGAAGCCGAGCGCTCCCTGGTCGGTGGTCTTGATCGCGCAGTCCGCCTGGGGGAGCCGGTCGAACCACTGCGGCATCGCCTCCCGCGCCCGCGCGAAGGCCGTCTCGCAGGCGGACAGGATCTCGGCGGCATCGTCGTGGCGCAGGACGGGGTCGGTGCGCAGCCGGTCGTAGAGGGCGGGCAGGTCGTCGGTGCCGAACAGCTCCTTCCCGAGCCGGCGGTACTCCTCCTCGAGCTTGGCGATCTGCTCGAGCCCGAGCTCGTGGATCTGCTGGGCGGTCAGGGTGGTCGTGGTGTTGGCGACGAGCGAGGTCGCGTAGGCCTGCTCGCCGTCCGGGAGCCAGACGAGCCCGCACTTCTCGTCGGGGCGCACGTGCGGGGTCACCTCGTCGGCGAGCACGTCGCGGAACTCCTGCAGCGCCGGGACGCACCGAGGTCGCGATCGCCTCCTGGAGCCGCTGGCGCCACGCGTCGACGTCGAGGCCCTCGGGCGGGGGAGAGGTCTGCAGCAGCGGGTCGTCGTCGAGCGGCTTGGCCAGCCACGCGTCGAGCTGGGGCACCGTCGCGGCCACCGCGAAGGCGGCCGGGGTGCGACCCGAGGCCACGCCCTCGCGGTGCCGCTGCGCGACGTCGCGCAGGTGTTGCCCGATGCCGTGGAACTTGGCGACCATGGCCTCGGCCACCTCGACGGTCGGCATCCCGAGGTTGGACACCGTGATGGGCGCGTCGACCTGCACGCCGAAGACCGGGTTGACGGCGAACTCGCGCGAACCGGCACTCGCCGAGGTCGGCCCCGCTCGTCGCCTGGAACTCGACCACGGCACGAGTGACGCGGTCCTGCAGCGAGAGGCCGTCGTCGCTGATGGCCGCGGCACGGGCCGCGAACTCCCGGGACCGCGCGATCTCCGCGTCCTCGGCGGCCCGGCTCGCGTCCTCGTAGCGGTCGGCGAAGCGGTAGTCGCCGAGCATGTGGGCCCACGACGGGCTCACCGACATCGTGTACTCGTGGTAGTCCTCGGCCAGCCGCCTCACGTCGTCGCTCATGGGGGCGAACGCTACCCGGGCGTCCCGACGGCGCGGCGGCGCTTTCCGGTATGCCGCGGGGCGGCACCGCGGCATACCGGGTCGTGACCTCCGGTGGGCTCGCCTCGTTGAGCCGCACAGACCCGCGACGACGCGGGCCCGGCACCGGGAGGCACCCCATGCGCACAGCCCGCACGTCCACCGCACGCGCGCTCAGCGCGCTCGCCACCCTCGCCGCCGCGACGTCGCTCTCGCTCGCGGCAGCGCCCTCGGCACTCGCCCACAGCGACCACGGCAAGGACGCCCAGCGGGCCGAGCGGCTCCGCGACGCCTACAGCGACGGCACAAATGTGCCGCTGGTCAACAGCCCGAACGTGCGGCTGGCGGCGAGCTTCCCGGAGACCGCGGGCATCTCCGGGTGCTTCCTGAAGAGCGCGCCGCTGTTCGTCATGTCGAGCCTGGACTCGCTCAGCGTCTTCGACGTGAGCGACCCGGTCGCGCCGAAGCTCGTCGGCACGTTGCCGAACCTCGTCTTCGAGAACGAGGCGATCAACTGCGGTGAGCGGAAGACGAAGGCCGGGACCGAACGCTTCGCGCTCATCGGCGTCGACCTCTACGACGCCTCCACCGACATCGACCACACGACGAGGGCGGCAGGCGGCAACACCCTGGTCGTCGTCGACGTCACCGACCCGGCCAACCCGCACATCCGCTCGAGTGCGCCCACGACGACGAGCACCCACACCGTGGCCTGTGTCGTCGACACCGACTGCCGGTACGCCTACTCCGCCGGCGAGCGCACGACCTTCTCGATGATCGACCTCGACGACCTCGACCACCCCCGCGAGGTCGACGCCGACCCGGACACCGATGGTGTGCAGCCGTTCGCCTCACCGTCGGGCGGCCACAAGTGGAACTTCGACGCCGCCGGCTACGGGACGCACACCGGCTACAACGGCTCGTCCGTCTTCGACGTGCGCGACCCCGCCCACCCACGGCTCGTGACCACGACGGGTGCAGCGGGCCGGGGGCTCAACGAGGACGGCACGAAGAACGGCTACAACGACTTCATCCACCACAACTCCTCGCGCCCCAACGCCGCCGCGTTCCGGCCCGACGCCCCGCCCTCCTTCGCCAACGGCAACGTCCTGCTCGTCACCGAGGAGGACTACGAGGACGTCGACTGCTCGACGGCCGGCTCGTTCCAGACCTGGTGGGTCAAGCGCCTCGACGGCACGCCCGACGCGATCGTCCCGCTCGACAAGGTGGAGCTGGCCGACCTCGGCACGTTCCCGCTGCCGGTCGGCTCGTTCTGCTCGGCACACTGGTTCGACTACCACCCGTCCGGCATCGTCACGGTGGGCTACTACGGCGGCGGCACCCAGCTGGTCGACGCCCGTGACCCGCGCGACCTCAAGCCCTACGGGCACGCGGTGTGGGGCGCGTCGGAGGTGTGGGACTCCTACTGGGTGCCGGTCTACAGCCGCAAGGGCGCGATGACGGGCCAGCGCACGAACATCGCGTACTCGGTCGACCTCGTGCGCGGCCTCGACGTCTACACCGTCGACCTGCCGAGCGGCGGCGGCGACAGCGGTGCGACCACCACCTCGGCCGGCGGGTCGGCTCAGGGAACCCTGCTGCGCGTCGACCGCGGCCAGCTCGCCTAGCGGCATACCGCGGCATCGGCCGAACGGCCGGGCTGCCACCGCTTCGCCACCTCCCCGTGCCGGGGCGTGGCTAGGCTCGCCGCGCCCCGGCCGCGGTGTGCCGAGGGCAGTCGGCGGAGGGGGAGTCATGACGGACCTGCTGCGGGCGCTCGGCCTGCAGGCGGCGTATGCCGTGATGCAGACGTTCTCGCCGGCCGCGGCCAGGGTCGCCTCCCTGTTCGTGCTGCTGGCGGCCAACAGCGTGCCCCTGATGGCCATGCTGAGCGGCCGGTGGGGTGCGGGTGACGTGCTCATCGCCTACTGGCTGGAGAACGTCGCGATCGGCCTGTGGGCGGCGGTGCGGATCGCCACCTCCTCGGTCGACGGCTCGGCCAGCAGGTGGTCCCCGGACGGTCGGCCCCGGGTCGACTGGTCGGCCGCCATCACGGCCGCAGCCCGCCAGTCGGACGACCCACGGGCCCTGAGGACGATCGGCCTCGTGGCGCGACTGCTCTTCCTCACCTTCTTCCTGTTCCACTACGGCGGTTTCACCCTCGTCCACGGGATCTTGACGTTCTCGTTGGCGGGCGAGGCGGGCACCACCGGATCGGTCGGCGGCTACCTGCTCATGCTGCTGGTCATGATCCTCAGCCACGGGCTGTCGACCGCGATCCACTGGTTCGCCCGCGGCGAGCGCCGGAGCGTCGGGCCCCAGCGGGCGATGTTCGCGGTCTACCCGCGGGTGTTCGTCATGCACCTCTCCGTGATCGGTGGCGCGTTCGTGGTCACGGGTGGGGGCGGCGGCCACCTCTCGCTGCCCTGGTCCGGCTGGGCCACGCTCGCGCCCGGGCTCCTCCTCATCGCGATCAAGGTGGTGGTCGACGTCCTCGCCCACGTCGGTGAGCACCGTGCCATCCGCGTTCCGGTGCCGGCAGCGGTAGCCGCGCGGTGAATGCCGTCCTGCGGGTCGTCGGCCTGCAGCTCGCCCAGAGCGCCCTGCAGCGGGTCTCGCCACGGGCCGCCCGCGTCGTGTCCATCGCCCTGGTGCTCACCGCCTGCCTCATGCCGCTCGTCGCGCTGCTCCGCGGAGACTGGGCCAGCGGCGACGTCCTGCTCTCCTACCTCTTCGAGCTGTATGCCGTGCTGTTCTGGACCGTGGTCCGTGTCATGACCGCACCGGGTCCGGTCCTGAGCCAGGGGACGGTGAGCACGAACGGCGGGCCGGCCCGGGCGATGAGCCGGTCGGAGCTGGTCGAGGCGAGCTGGCTGGTGGTCTACGTCCTCGTCGCGTTCACCATCGTCCAGAGCACCGTGGCGTTCCAGATCGCCGGCAGCGCAGGGCTGCGGGCCGGGCCCTGGGCGCTCGCCGCGATGGCCGCGGGGTTCTTCGCCTCTCACGGGTTCGACGTCGCGCTGCGCTGGTTCGCCCTGGGCGACCGGCACCGGCCGTCGGACCTCGCGTCCGACCCGCTCAAGCGCATCGTCATCCTGCACATCGCCCTCGGGCTCGGTGCCGCGTGGACGTTCAGCACGCGCAGCGGCCTGGCACCCGAGGTGGCGCGGGACAGCGCCTGGCTGCTCGTGGCGCCCGGTCTGATCCTCGTGACCGTCAGGATCGCCCTGGAGCTGTATGCCGTGGTGCGTCCCCCGGTGCAGTGGGGGACTGCGGGCTAGAGGTACTGCCCGGTGGGCCGGTCGCCCTCGTGGCCCGGCCCCTGGCCCGGGCCCGGCATGCCCGGCACCCCACCGGCCGCGGGGTGCACCGGGCCATGGCCCGGCGGCAGGGCGCGGCGCATCTCGGCGAGCTGAGCCTGGGCCGCCATCTGCTGGGCGAAGAGGGCGGTCTGGATCCCGTGGAAGAGCCCTTCGAGCCAACCGACGAGCTGGGCCTGGGCGATCCGCAGCTCCGCGTCGGTGGGGGCCTCCTCGCCGAACGGCAGAGCGATCCGCTCCAGCTCCTCGATGAGCTCGGGGGCGAGGCCGTCCTTCAGCTCCTCGATCGAGCGGCGGTGGATCTCCGCCAGGCGGATCCGGCCGGCCTGGTCGAGCGGGGCGTTGCGCACCTCCTCGAGGAGCTGCTTGATCATCGAGCCGATGCGCATGACCTTGGCCGGCTGCTCCACGAGGTCGGCCGGGTTGGTCGGCGCCTCGTCGTCCTCGGGGTGCGGCGCCACGCCCATGCCGTCCTGCGTGACCACCACGACGCGCTGCTGCTGCTGCTCGTCGTCGCGACCGCTGTCCTGCTGGGACTGCTGGGGCTGCTCCGTCATGGGCCCATCCTGCCTCACGTGCCGGACGCCAGCCTGCCCCGCCCACGGGTCGGGCCACCAGAGGCGTCAGGCGTCGCGGGGACTCAGCAGCCAGACGGTGATCTCGCGTCCCTGCGCCCAGGTGCGGTACTGGGCGTACCCGGCATACGTGCTCTCGGCCAGCGCCCACACGGACTCGGCCGCCTCGCGCCCCAGCCGGCGCGCCGTGGCCGCCACCGTGCGGCCACGGTGCTCGACCTCCACCTCGGGGGTGGAGCAGAGGTTGTGGACCCAGCCGGGCGTCTTCTCGCTGCCGTAGTTGGAGCCGATGACGGCGATGTTGCCGTCGAGCGGGAACGCCACGAGCGGGGTGTGCCGACGCTCGCCGGTGCGGGCGCCCACCGTGACCAGGGTGATGGTGGGGAGCCCGGCGAGGGGCCGGGTGGCGCTGACGCGGCCGCCGGACAGGCCGGCCATCGCGCGGTCGAGCGGGTGGTGGAGACGGCTCAGCACCCGGCTCACCGGACGCTGGGCGGCGGCGGCCTGGACGGCTCGCTGGAAGACGTTGGGATGGGCGATCTCGCACTCGAGCTCGTCCCACAGTCCCATGAGCGCTGATGCTAGTCGTTACCGGTCTGTTATCCGGGACGATTCCGCCAACGCGCTCGCGATCGTCGGCCGTGCGCCCCGCTCACGGGATGTTCATGCGCTCCTTGAGGGTGTCGCGCTTGTCCTCGAAGCGTGACGCCTGCTTGTCCAGCTCCTCCATGAAGGTGGCGAGCTCGAGGCGCGCCTGCTCGCCCTCGGCGCTGAGGCCCTCGAGCTCGAAGAGCTTCCAGAACCGCAGCACGGGGGCGACGACCTCGTCGCGGTGCAGGCGCAGGTCGTAGATGCCCGCGACGGCCATCTCGACGGCCTTGCGCTGGAAGCCCGGGATGTCCGTGCCCGGCATCTGGAAGCCCTTGACCACGTCGCGGACGGCCATGACGGTCTGGTCGGGTGCGAGCTCGAGGGCCCCCTGCAGCAGGTTGCGGTAGAAGATCATGTGCAGGTTCTCGTCGGCCGCGACGCGGGCGAGCAGCTGGTCGCACATCGGGTCGTCGGTGAACCGGCCGGTGTTGCGGTGCGAGACGCGGGTGGCCAGCTCCTGGAAGCTGACGTAGGCCAGCGAGTGCAGCAGCTCGCCGGAGTGCGCCGACTCGTAGCCCTGTGACATGTGCGTCATCCGGAACCGCTCCAGCGCAACGGGGTCCACCATCCGCTTGACCAGCATGTAGTCGCGCATGGCGATGCCGTGCCGGCCCTCCTCGGCGGTCCAGCGGTGGACCCACTCACCCCACGCGTCGTCGCGGCCGAAGATGATCGCGATCTCGTGGTGGTAGCTCGGGAGGTTGTCCTCCGTCAGCAGGTTGACGATCAGGGCCGAGCGGGCGACGTCGCTGAGCGGGGCGTCGCTCGGGCTCCACGGCTCGCCGCCCATGAGGCCGTCGAAGTTGCGCCCGTCGGACCACGGGATGAACTCGTGGGGGAACCACTCCTTGGCGACCTTCAGGTGCCGGTTGAGGTTCTCCTCCACCACCTGGTTCAGCTCACGCAGCAGGTCGGTCTGGCTCCACGTGGTCGCGGTCATGGCGCTCGTCCTCCGATGGGGGTGGTCGCTGGGGGTCGTCGACCTCCGTCCAACCTACGGGCGCGTAGGTGGAGGGGCTAGTTACCAGCCAGTGCTACCCGCCGGTCGACACCACGTGTCGACCGCGCCGGCGCGCGTAGGTGCTCCGCCGTCAGGAGCCGCGTCGCGTCACGGCCGGGGCGCGACGGACCGCCGCCGCCGACAGCAGGCCCGCCAGCAGCGGCACACCCACCACGACGAGCAGGAGGGGCTGCCACGGGATCTCCAGGAACGGGCCGGTGCGAGGTCTCCTGGCCCGGTGAGGGTCCCAGCTCGAGCTCGTCGTCAGCGGGTAGGTGACGGCGATGCCGGGCACCAGGCCGACGGCGACGCCGAGGAGGGCCCCGAGGAGACCGACGACCATGGCCTGCGAGGCGGCCAGGGCCCGCCGGGTGCGACGGGTCGCACCCACGGCGGCGAAGGTCGCCCTGGTCGGTCTGCTGCTCCGCCATCGCCAGCGCCGTCGAGATGAGGGTGACGACGAGCACCAGGAAGGCGCCGGCACGCCATCATGATCCGCATGACCGTCTCGTCGTAGCGCTGGAAGCCGCGCTCGACGTAGAGACCGGCCTCCGTCACCGACCCGCTCGTCGAGCTGCCGCTCGGTCTCGCGGCTGATGGAGCCGCTCGGGTCGCGGAGCAGCACGGACTCCTGCTGCAGCGGCCAGCCGAGTCGCTGCGCGGTCTCCGGCGTCACGAGGGCACCGGTCTGGCCGCGGCATCGCACCGGGCGCAATCCTCTTCCGGTCGACGCCGACGACCCGAGCTCGTCCGTGCGTGACACGGCCACGCTCCGTTGGCGCGTGTAGGTGGTCTGGTCCATGACGAACGTCCCGCTCGCGATGGACAGCCGGTCCCGGTCCGCGAGGCCGTTGACCGCGACCGCGATGCCACCGGCCTCGATGACCGCCCGCTGGGCCTCGGTGAGCCCGAGCCGGCGGGCGATCTCGGCGCCGGCAGCACCCCGATCTGGCCGCCGGTGTCGTCGTAGACCTGCGAGCCGAGCCGGACGCATCCCTGGTTCTGGGGACCGCTGACCAGAATCGACTGCGCAGGGGCGCAGCCCGGGGGCACGGCGGTGACGTAGCGGACCGGCGCCGGGGCGCTGCCGGGCTGCGCCATCATCGGGTCCTCCGCCGTGGCGGACGACCTTGAACGGTGTCTGCACGAGGCCCGTGCGCGGTGTCGCGCAGGGCGGCCTCCACGGCCAGCCGGGCCTCGGCGTCACCGGTGTAGACGACGCCCTCGCCCGTGAGGGTCTGGGGCCGGTAGGTCTGCATCCGCTGCTCGGTGTCGCTGGCCAGGCCGATGCTGAACGTCGTCAGGGCCGTGACGCCGGCGAGGATGGCCGCCACGGTCGGGGTCGAGCGACTCCGGTGCCGGGCGGCGTCGCGCGTGGCCATGCGGGGGGCCACCGGAAGCACGGAGGCC
The DNA here is from genome assembly GCA_963730585.1 of uncultured Actinomycetota bacterium. GTDB lineage: Bacteria > Actinomycetota > Actinomycetes > Actinomycetales > Dermatophilaceae > Pedococcus_A. Next base: position 372,988 of record CAVSSL010000010.1, read on the forward strand.
AGCCGCCCGGCCAGCACCAGCAGGGCCGGGATGACGCAGCAGGGTGCCCAGCACCAGGGCGATCGCGCCGAGCGCGATCCTGCACCTCCCCGCCGACCGATGCGCACGTGCCGACGAGACCACGACGAGCGCCACCCACGACCGCGACGCCGAGTCCGACGACCGGGACGAGCTTGTTGAGCCGCGGCGAGACGCTCTGGCCGCGCATGACGCCGATGATGTCGAGGCGGCCGAGCCGCAGCGCCGGCAGCAGGGCCGCGACGACCGCGCTCAGCACGGCGCAGGGCAGCAGGATCGCCAGGGCCAGCCACGGGATGTCGAGCGGCACGGAGGCGAAGCTCGTCGAGGGGTGGCTGCGCACCCACCACCACAGCCCCACCCGCACACCGCGCGAGGCCCAGCAGCACGCCGCCGACGGCGGAGAGGACGCCGAGCACCAGGGCCTGGGCCAGCACGGTGCGACGCAGCTGGCGGGTCTCGGCACCGTTGGTGGCGGCGAGGGCCAGCGTGCGCCGCTGGCGTGACGCGCTCACCGCGAAGGCGGGCCCGACCAGCAGCGTGGTGATGATGAACAGCATGACGCCGCCGATCACGGCGATCATCCGGCCGGTGTCCTCGACGAACGACTGCTGCCGTCGAAGCTCCACGGGCAGCGCGCTGTCCGGCGGCGGGTCCGCGAGCACGGCGCGGCTGAAGACGGTCAGGCCATAGGTGTTGAGGCGCTGCACGTCCGGCCAGGTCACCGGCTCGTCGTCGACGATGATCCACGAGCCGCCGCCGCCGATGCCGCTGGAGCTGGTCCCGGCCCCCTCGGGCAGGGCCGCGACGACGAAGTCGGGCTGGCCGCCCCACTCGCTGGAATGCCGTCGCGGCGCCGACCACCTGGCACGGAGCGTTCGGAGCCAGAGGCCGAGAGGGTCACGCGGCCCGACCGCGGGAGGCCCTTGCGCTCGCCGGCCGGCGTGACGACGATCTCGTCGGGGCCGCTGCCCCAGCGACCCGCTCGTCAGCCGCGCCTTCGCGCCGACGTCGGCGATCCTCGGGTCGATGACCAGGGCGGAGACGCGGATCCGTCGATCGCCTTTCAGCCAGCGCATCTCCGCCTCCTGCACGGGGACGGCCTTGCCACCCACGAGGGCGGCCACGGCGTCGGCGTTGTCTGCAGGATCGGCGCCGTCGGCATAGCCGGGCACCGCTACGGCCTTGTCGTCCTCGCTCCAGCCCATGCCGCCCCTGGTCGGGGTCCGGGCCCTGGAGGACCTTCCCGACCGGCGGCCCCTGCACGAGGGCCTGCCCCGACCCCATCCGGGCCGTCGCGAGGTCGGAGGCGTCGGTCTGCTCGGTGGCCCCGAGCGTCGCGGCACCGGCGAGCAGCCCCACCGGGATGGCGACCATGAGGAACACCAGGACGGCGCGCCCCTTGTGCCGGCGCAGGTCGCGGCGGGCCATCCGCAGCGCGACCCGCCACGAGGCGTGCCAGCGCGAGAGCCGCGAGCCGGTGCCGGCCGGCGGGACCGGGCCGTCCGGCACCGCTGCGTCTGCCGTGGGCTCCAGGAGCGTGGTCATGGCCGGGCCTCAGGCGGTGGGCTCGAGCAGCGAGTCGGCCGTCGCCGGCTGACCGGTGCTGTCGACGACGACGCCGTCGCGCAGGAACACGACACGGTCGGCCCAGGCGGCGTGCCGGGCCTCGTGGGTGACCAGCAGCCCCGCGGCGCCGTGGTCGCAGCGCTCGCGCAGCACGCGGAGCACGTCCTCACCGGTGTGCGAGTCCAGGGCCCCTGTCGGCTCGTCGGCGAGCACCAGCTTGCGGTCGCCGACGAGGGCGCGGGCGATGGCCACCCGCTGCTGCTGGCCGCCGGACATCTTGTCGGGGTAGCGGTCGGCGAGGTCGCGCACGCCGACCAGGTCGAGGGCGGCCAGGGCGTGGCGGCGGGCCCGGCGCACCCGCTGGCCGTCGAGCTCGAGCGGCAGCGCGACGTTCTCGGCGGCGGTCAGCGACGGGATGAGGTTGAAGTCCTGGAAGACGAACCCCACCCTGCGCCGGCGCAGGCGGGCGAGCCCGTCGCCCTTGAGGCTGCCGATGGCCTCGCCCTCGATGAAGACCTGGCCGCCGGTCGGCGCGTCCAGGCCCCCGGCGAGGTTGAGCAGCGTGGACTTGCCGGACCCGCTGGGTCCCATGACGGCCACCAGCTCGCCGGCGTGGACCTCCATGCTCACCCCGGCCAGTGCCCGCACCGCGGTGGTGTCGCTGCCGTGCACGCGGCTGACCTCGGCCAGTCGCAGGATCGGTGTGGTGCCCATCTGTGCCCCCTCAGGCTGACGTGTTGGTGTGGCTCTTCTTCTGGCTACTCGGCCCGGCGCGCCACTGCCGGCGCGCGGCGGATCGCTGCTGCGGACAGCAGCCCGGCCAGCAACGGCACCCCGAGGACGACCACGACGAGCGGCAGCCACGGGATGACCAGAATCGGGTCGGTCCGCACCTCCCTGCCGGTGGGCGACTCCAGGCCGGAGAGGTCGGTCAGGCCGCCGGTGCCCTGGTCGATGCCGGCCAGCCCAGAGACCACCTCGGCTGTCCCGTTCGTGGCCAGGCCTGGGCGGACGGTGGCCACTCCCCCCTCAGCCATGACCCGCTGCTGGTCCGGGGTCAGGCCGAGGCGCACGCCCAGCTCCGCGGCCGGGAGGACGAGGACCTGGCCCTGGTTGTACGCCAGGGACCCCACCCTCATACAGCGCTCGACGACCGTGGAGCCGGCGTCGTCCTGGACGCCCACACCCAAGGCCTGCTTCGGGGTGCACCCGGGTGGGACCACAGCCACCACGGAGAGGTGGGTCGAATCAGCGGTGCTCTCAGCGGGGGACACAAGGGCGTAGGGAGTGGCCACCAGTCCCGGGGCGTCGGCCCGCAGCGCCTGCTTGACCGCGATGCGGGCGTCGGGCTCGCCGACCTGGATGAACCCCTGGCCCATCGCGGCCTGCGGCGTGTACTCGAGCCGGCGCTGCTCGGTGTCGCTCGCCAGGGCGATGCTGAACGATGGTCAGGGCGGCCACGCCCGGCGAGGATGGCGGCGACGGTCGGGGTCGAGCGGGAGCGGTGACGGGCGGCGTCACGCGTGGCCATGCGCGGGGCCACCGGCAGCAGGCGAGGCCACGGCCGGCCGGCGAACGCGAGCAGGGCCGGCACGGTGAGCAGGGCGCCGAGCACCAGCACGACGGCGCCTCCCGCGACCGCGTAGTCGCGGCCGGCGTTCTGTGCACGGTCCAGACGAGGAAGAGCCCGCCGCCACGGCGACCATCACCGCCCGCCAGCGAGGGGCAGACGCGGTTCAGCCGGTGGCGAGACGCTCTGGCCGCGCATGACTCCGACGATGTCGAGCCTGCCCGAGGCGCAGCGACGGGATGCAGGGCGGCGGTCGACGGCACTGACCACGGCGCACGGCATGATGATCGCCATCGCCGACCCACGGGATGTCTGAAGCTGCCGATCAGGGTTCCCGGGTGGGTCGGCACGCCAGATGGCAACGGCCGCGCAGGTGCCGCGGACTCCGAGCGCGGCGCCGGCGAGGCGGCGGCAGCGCCCGAGCACCAGCGCCTGGGCGAGCACCGACCGCCGCAGCTGTCGGGTCTCGGCGCCGTTGCTGGCGGCCAGCGCGAGGGTGCGGCGCTGGCGGGCCGCGCTGACCGCGAACGCCGGCCCGACCAGCAGGGTCGTGACGATGAACAGCATGACGCCGCCGATGACGGCGAGTCTGCGCGGGCCGTGTCGCTCGTAGAACGCGGACTGGACCCGGACCTCGGGGGCGAGCTCGCTGTCTCGGCGGCGGGTCGCGCAGCACGGCGGCGCACTGAGCACCGGAGAGCCCGTAGCCGTTGAGCGAGCGCACCTCGGCCCAGGCGACCGGCTTGTCGCGCAGGACGATCCAGCCGGCGAGTCCGTAGCGCTGAACCCTTCCCGCTGACGCGACGGGCCACTGCGGGGTGACGAAGTCGGCAGTCCTCCCCGGCCGCTGAGGGCGGTGGCGGTGCCGACGACGGCGATGTCGCGCTCCTCGCCGTCCGCGGAGATCCGAGCCGCTTCCACGTGGTGGGCAGGCCCTTGGCCACGCCGGCTGTGGTCACCAGCACCTCGTCGGGTCGTCGGCGGCCAGCGGCCGGACGACGAGCGCGAGCCTTGGGGCGCGAGGTCACCGACCCTCCCGTCGACGACCAGACCGTGCACCGCGACCCGACGCTCGCCCAGCACCAGCCGCGCGTCGACGTCTCGGCTCACGCGAATCAGCTCGCCCCCGACGAGGCGCTCGAGGGCTGCGGTGTTGGCGGCGACGTCGCCGGCGGGGTCGAGACCCGGGGATGGGCGCGGCGGCGTCCGGCCCGCTGCTCGAAGACGTTGCGGCTCCTCGGGGGACTGGGCGATCCGCTCCTGCTGCGGCGAGCCCTCGAGCAGGGCCTGACCGGGGCCCATCCGGGCCGGGATCCGGTCCGCCTCGCTCTGCTGCTCGGTGGCGCCAAGCGTGGCGGCGCCGACGAGGAGCGCGACCGGCAGGCATCACCATGACGAGCACGAGGACGCTGCGGCCGCGGTGCCGCCGGACGTCCCGGCGGGCCATCCGCAGCGCGACCCGCCAGCTGGCCCGCCACCGCTGGAGCCGGGTGGCCCGGTGCGGGAGCTCGGGCTGCGGAGAGGATCTCGGGCAGGTCTCGGGGGCCGACGGCTGTCCCGGGCGCGAGGGTGGTCATGCCGCGGCCTCAGGCGGTGGGCTCGAGCAGCGAGTCGGCCGTCGCCGGCTGACCCGTGCTGTCGACGACGACGCCGTCGCGCAGGAACACGACGCGGTCGGCCCAGGCGGCGTGCCGGGCCTCGTGCGTGACGAGCAGCCCCGCGGCTCCGTCGTCGCAGCGCTCGCGCAGCACGCGCAGCACGTCCTCGCCGGTGTGCGAGTCCAGGGCCCCGGTCGGCTCGTCGGCGAGCACCAGCTTGCGGTCGCCGACGAGGGCGCGGGCGATGGCCACCCGCTGCTGCTGGCCGCCGGACATCTGCGTCGGGGTAGCGGTCGGCGAGCTCGCGCACCCCGACCAGGTCGAGGGCCGCCAGGGCGTGCCGGCGGGCCCGGCGCACCCGCTGGCCGTCGAGCTCGAGCGGCAGGGCGACGTTCTCGGCGGCGGTCAGCGACGGGATGAGGTTGAAGTCCTGGAAGACGAACCCCACCCTCCGCCGGCGCAGCCGGGCGAGCCCGTCGCCCTTCAGGGTGCCGATGGCCTCGCCCTCGATGAAGACCTGGCCGCCGGTGGGCGCGTCCAGGCCCCCGGCCAGGTTGAGCAGCGTGGACTTGCCGGAACCGCTGGGTCCCATGACGGCCACCAGCTCGCCGGCGTGGACCTCCATGCTCACCCCCGCCAGTGCCCGCACCGCGGTGGTGTCGCTGCCGTGGACGCGGCTGACCTCGGCCAGTCGCAGGATCGGTGTCGTGCCCATCTGTGCCCCCTCAGGCTGACGTGTTGGTGTGGTCCTTCTTCTGCTGCTGCGCGGGTATGCCGTGTGCCCGCCTCCGCGGCCGGCCCGCCTCCCGGGCCAGCCGGGCCTCGACGTGGTCGAGCCAGCGGACCTCCGCCTCCGCCGCGAAGACGAGGTTCTCGAGGACCAGCAGCCAGGCGAGGTCGGTGTCGGTGTCACCCGCGGTGGCCCGGTGCTTGAGGCGGGTGAGGTCCTGCAGGTGCTTCAGGGTCGCCGTGCGCTGGGTCTGCACGACCCGGTGCACGTCGACGCCCTCCACCGTCACGGCGAGGGCGAGCTTGATGACCAGCTCGTCCCGGGGCGTGGAGTCCCGGTCCACCGGTGCGAGCCACCACTGGGTCACCTCGGCCCGGCCGGCGCTGGTGAGGCGGTAGGAGATGCGCCCCTCGGCGTCCTCGCCCACCGCCTCGACCAGGCCGTCGCGCTCCAGCCGGGCCAGGGTCGTGTAGACCTGCCCGACGTTGAGCGGCCAGGTCCCCCCGGTCCTGGCCTCGAACTCCGCCCGCAACCGGGCGCCATACGTCGGCTCCTCGGCGAGCAGCGCCAACAGACCCAGCCGCACCGACATGCCGTCCCCTCTCGTCGTCCCCTTCGCCAGCGGGTCCGGGGTCTATACCCGGTATTCCCGCTGGTAGAGCGGATGTATACCGAGTATCAGGGAGCGGCGTCAAGCACCTCCGCGCCGACACGTGGCGCGGCGTTCTCGCCGGCGGGCCGACGCGCGACGCCGCGCAGGAGCGGCTGCGCGACCGCCGCCAGCAGCAGGGCCGCCCCGCCCGCGGCCACGGTGACCCCGAAGGCCGCGGTGTGGCCCGAGGCGTCGGCGAGCCGGCCTGCGGTGGCCGAGCCCAGGGCGTAGCCGAGTCCGGTGGCGGCCGCGAGGAGGGTCATCGCGGCGCCGACCCGCGCCACGGGGGCCGCCCGCTCGCCGAGGGTGAAGTTGCTGATCATGTAGGGCGCGACGGCGAAGCCGAGCACCAGGACGACGAGCACGAGGGAGCGCAGCGAGTCGGTCCACAGCAGGGGCAGGCCGAGCACGAACAGCGCACCGGCGGTCACCAGCACCCGGGTGGCGTAGCCGACCCGCTCGGGCAGGGCCGCGATCGCCAGACCCGCGGCGACGCTGCCGACACCGAGCACCGCGTGCACCAGGCCGGCCCTGCCCGCCTCACCGGCGGCGGTGGCGAGCACCGTCGTGCCGGTCTGCACCGAGCCGAAGATGACGCCGATGAGCAGCTGGGCCAGCAGCAGCACCACGAAGACCGGGGTCAGGAGCCTGCCCTCGGCGGGCCCGTCGTGGCGGGCGGCGTGGGTCAGGCGCGCGGTCGGGTGCAGGGCAAACCAGACGCCGAAGACGAGCAGGAGCACGGCGGCGGTCAGCAGCCCCGCGCCGGGGGCGGCCACCGCGACGAGGGTACCGAGCAGGGCCGGCCCGAGCACGAAGGAGGCCTCGTCGGCAGCGCCCTCGTAGGAGAAGGCCGCCTCGACCAGGCGGGGCTGGTGGGCGCCGCTGCCGTGGGTGATGGGCCGCCACCGGGCACGCGCGAGCGGGCCGATCTGCGGTGCGAAGGCACCGGCGAGGCCGGCCGCAACCACCAGGAGCGTGGTCTCGGACCCGGTTGCGGCGAGGCCGACCAGGGCGGCGAGCGCGACCCCGCCGACCACGGACTGCACGAGCACGACCGGACGCTGGCCCACGCGGTCGGCCAGCGCTCCGGCGACGGGGGAGCAGACGGCGTTGGCGACGGCGAGCGTTCCCGCGGCCAGGCCGCCCGCGGCATACGAGCCGGTCGCCGAGGACACGAGGAGCAGGGCGCCCATCTGGCTCATGGCCAGGGGCAGTCGGCCGAGGAAGGCGGTGACGACGTAGAGGGGACCGGCCAGGGCGAAGAGCCGCCGGTAGGAGGCGATCGGTGACACGCGGGTTCGATTCTGTGCAGGTGCCGGGGTACGGCACAGCGGGCGTGCGCCGAACCCGCCTCCAAGGACGCACAGGAACCCTTAGCGCGTCCAAGGATACCCGGCGTCAGGGCAGCAGCAGGATCTTGCCGATGTGGCCGCTCTCCTCCATCTCGCGGTGCGCGGCGGGCGCGTCGGCGAGGGGGTGGCGCGAGTGCACGACCGGCCGCACCCGGCCGGACTCCACGAGCGGCCAGACGTGCTCGCGCACGGCGGCGACGATGGTGGCCTTCTCCTCGACGGGCCGGGCCCGCAGCGACGTCGCGATGACGGCAGCGCGCTTGCGCAGCAACGCGTTCAGGTCGATCTCGGTCTTGGTGCCGCCCTGCAGGCCGATGACGACGAGCCGGCCGTTCACGGCGAGCGCGTCGACGTTGCGGGCGAGGTACTTCGCCCCCATGTTGTCGAGGATGACGTCCGCGCCGGCACCACCGGTCGCCTGGCGCACCTCCTCGACGAAGTCCTGCTCCCGGTAGTTCACGAGCACCTCGGCGCCGAGGTTGCGGCACGCCTCGAGCTTCTCGGCCGACCCCGCCGTCACGGCGACGTGGGCGCCGACCTCACGCGCCAGCTGGATGGCCATCGTGCCGATGCCGGAGGAGCCGCCGTGCACCAGCAGGGTCTGTCCCGGCAGCAGGTTCGCGGTCATGAAGACGTTGGACCACACGGTGCACACGACCTCGGGCAGCGCGGCGGCGTCCTCGAGGGCGACACCCGCCGGCACCGGCAGCACCTGGCCCTCCGGCACGCACACCTGCTCGGCGTAGCCGCCGCCCACGAGCAGCGCGCAGACCTCGTCGCCCACCGACCACTGCGTCACGCCGTCGCCCACCGCGTCGACCGTGCCGCTGACCTCGAGGCCCGGGTAGGGCGAGGAGCCGGGTGGCGGGTCGTAGAACCCGCGCCGCTGCATGATGTCGGCCCGGTTCACCCCGGCGGCCGCGACGCGGATGCGCACCTCGCCGGCACCGGGCGTCGGGGTCCGGCACCTCGGCGAGCACGAGGGCGTCGGCGTCTCCGGGCTGGGGGATCGTGATGGCCTTCATGGGCCGAGCCTAGGGTCGGCCTGCGGGAGCGCCCGCTCGAGGTCCTCCGGGGTGTCGATGTCCTGGCTGGCCCGCGCGGGCACGTCGACGCGGTGCACCGTCAGGCTGTCGAGCAGCCGGCGCAGCGGGGTCCCCGCGGGCTCCTCCGGCAGGGCGGCGCGCAGCGCCGCGGTCCGGTATGCCGCGAGCAGCGGCTGCACGCGCCCCTCACCGTCGACCCCGGCCACCGCGTCGGCGTCGGGGACGTCCGGGAGGGCGGCGGCGAGCTCGACGGCGACGGGCCCGGCATACGGCATGTCACCACCGAGGAGCACGGTCACCGGCGACTCCACCTGGGCGAGGGCGGCGGCGAGCCCGGCGACGGGTCCGCCGCCCGGCGGGTCCTCGCGGGTCCAGTGCACGCCTGCCCGCGTGGTCGGGCGCTCCGGTCCGACGCACAGCACGTCCCACGCGGACGGCAGGGAGGAGAGCAGCGCGTCGAGCACCGGGACGCCACCGAGGTCGGCCCGGGTCTTGTCGGAGCCGAAGCGCCGGCTCTCGCCGCCGCACAGCACGACCGCCGTGGTGGGAACCGCCGGTTCGCTGGTCACGAGCGACAGGTTTTCACGCCCGAAGGGGTTCCGGCGACGGTGGGGCCGCACTAGCGTGGCGAGACCGTTGCCCGGGCCACCCCCGGGCCACCCGCCGTCTCAAAGGAGAGATGCATGGCAGTCGAGAGACGCACGTTCCTCAAGGGCAGTGCCGCGGTCACCGGCGGCGCCCTGCTGGCCGGCCCCTTCCAGGGCCTCGTCGCCGGCCCGGCCGGCGCCCTCGGCGCGGCACCCTTCCGCGCCCTGCGCCCCACCCCCGACCTGCGCGACGGGAAGGTGCGGCTGCACCTGCCCGAGGGGTTCTCCTACCGGTCCTTCCACGACACCGAGCAGCCGGTCGTGCTCGACGACGGCACCAAGCTGCCCGGCCGCCACGACGGCATGGGCGCGTTCGCCGGTGAGGACGGGCTGGTCACGCTGGTGCGCAACCACGAGGTCAACAACCCCGGTCCCGCGTTCGGCCCGGTCGGTGACCACACCTACGACCCGCAGGCCCAAGGTGGCTGCACGGTCGTCAACGTCTCGGCCGAGGGTGAGGTCGCCAGCGCCTGGACCGGGCTCAACGGCACGATGATGAACTGCAGCGGCGGCCAGATGCCGTGGGGCGCCTGGGTCACCTGCGAGGAGACCGTCAACGGCCCCGACGTCGGCCCCGACTTCACGGGCAGGTCGAACATCCCGCTGACGAAGCCGCACGGCTACGTCTTCGAGGTGCCGACCACTGGCCGCGCCTCCGGCGAGCCCATCACCAGGGCCGGCCGGTTCGCCCACGAGGCGGTCGCGCTCGACCCGGTCGACGGCTACCTCTACCTGACCGAGGACAACTTCGCGTTCCCGTCGGGCTACTACCGCTACAAGCCCAAGCGGCACCCGATGGAGGTCGGCCACATCGACAACGAGGGCACGCTGCAGATGCTCAAGGTCAAGGGCGTCGACAACGCGCACCTCGAGGCAGAGCAGGCCAAGGGTGCTCGGTATGCCGTGGAGTGGGTCGACATCGACGACCCGGACCCGACGTTCTCCTACACCCCGGGCCAGACCGCGCCGACCACCAACGACCAGGCGCTGACCCACGTCGGCGACCAGGGCCGGGCCCAGGGCGCTGCGCACTTCTCGCGGCTCGAGGGCCAGATCTACGACAACGGCGTCGTCTACTTCACCTCGACGCAGGGCGGCGGTGCGGCGATGACCGGGCCGAACAGCAGCTCGGGGTACGGCAACGGCTTCGGTCAGGTGTGGGGCTACGACACCCGGTCCGAGAAGCTGTTCCTCGTGTACCAGTCGCCCGGCAAGGAGACGCTCGACTTCCCCGACAACATCACGGTGAGCGAGCGCGGCAGCCTCGTCCTGTGCGAGGACAGCTCGGGCGACAACTACCTCCGCGGCCTCTCCCGCGGTGGGCAGCTGTGGGACATCGCGCTCAACCGGATGACGAGCGCCACCGGGGCCGACCGCCGCGGCGACGAGTTCGCGGGGTCGACGTTCAGCCCGGACGGTCACACGCTCTACGTCAACATCCAGGCCAGTGCCGGACTGACGTTCGCCATCTGGGGGCCCTGGCAGAAGATCGGCGTCTAGCCGACGGTCCCGCCCGCCCGACCACGGGCGCCGAGGCGGCTCGACAGGCTGGTGGCCGTGCGGTTCACGGCGGCCACCAGCCTCGCCCTCTCGGATGCGTCGACGGCGTCGGTGGGGTAGGTGACGGCCACACCTGCCACCGGGTGTCCCGTGTGGTCCAGCACCGCCTGGGCCACCGAGGACAGGCCCTCGCTGACGGACCCCTCCTCCACGGCATACCCGCGGTTGCGCACCTCGGTGAGCTCGCGGCGCAGCTGCGTCACGGAGGTGGGGCCGCGGCCGTCGCGCTGGACGAGGCTGTCGCGGTGGGGGAAGAGCGCCCGCACCTGCGCTGCCGGAAGCGCGGCGAGCATCGCCAGGCCGCTGGCGGTGAGCGGGGCTGGCAGCCGGACACCGACGTCGGTGACGAGCAGCGGCCGTCCCGGTGCCCGCTCCTCGACGACGTAGAGGACGTCGCGGCCGTGCAGCACGGCGAGGTGGGCGTTGTGGGTCGTCTCGTCGACGAGGCGCCCGAGCAGCGGGCGGGCGAGCCGCTGCAGGGGCGCCTGGCGCTGGTAGGCCGATCCCAGCTCGTAGGCCGCGACGCCCAGACCGTAGCGACGCTCCTCGGGCAGGTGCGTCACGAAGCCGTGGTCCCGCAGCACCGTCAGCAGGTGGTAGGTGCTGGAGCGGGGGAGGCCGAGCTCGCGCGCGATGGAGCCGGCGGGCAGCGGCTCGGTGTGCCGGGCGAGGAGGGAGAGGACAGCGAGGGCCTGGGCCGCAGCGGGTGCATTCGCCACGGGGCGAGTCTGGCACGCCCCACGGGGCGAGTCCGGCAGACCGCTCAGGTGGCCCAGCGGTAGCGGCGCTCCGGCCGCCCGGTGGTGCCGTAGCGCAGCCGCACCTCCGCCAGACCCGTGGTGGCGAAGTGCTCGAGGTAGCGGCGGGCGCTGACCCGTGACAGGCCGGCCTGCTCGGCGCACTCGGAGGCCGACAGGGTGCCCGACGTCTCCCGCAGCACCCGCTCGACGACCTGGGCGGTCTCGACGCTCATGCCCTTCGGCAGGGGGCCCGGCGGGCCACCGGCGGCGCGGCTGCCGAGCACCCGGTCGATGTCGCCCTGGCCCTCCACGACGGCGGCGTCCAGCGCCGCCCGCCGCGCGGCATACCGGTCGAGCCGGTCACGGAGCTCGTCGAACCCGAAGGGCTTGAGGAGGTAGTCGACCACGCCCTGGCGGGAGGCCTGGCGCACGGCGTCGAGCTCCTTCGCCGCACTGATGACCATGACGTCGCAGCCCTCACCGGCACCCCGCAGCCGGGCCAGCACGTCGAGGCCGAACAGGTCCGGCAGGTAGAGGTCGAGCAGCACGAGGTCGGGCTGCAGCTCGGCCACGGCGGCCAGCGCGTCGGCGCCGGTGTGCCGGGCGCCGACCACCTCGAAGCCGGGAACCCGCTGGACGAAGCCGGTGTGGATGCGCGCCACCATGAAGTCGTCGTCGACGACGAGGACCCGGATCACGAGACCGTCTCCGCACTGACTCCGGCGACGGCGGTGACGGTGAGCTGGGCTCGGAACATGGCACCGTCCTCGGTGTTGGAGAGCGCGACCTCGCCGCCGCGCCGCTGGCACACCAGCCGGGTCAGCGCGAGGCCGATGCCGCGCTCGCCGGACTCGGCGGCCTTGGTGGTGAACCCATGGGTGAAGACCTCCTGCGCCACCTCGGGAGCGACGCCCGGCCCGGAGTCGCGGACGACCACCTCGACGGTCGTGGCGTCCTGGTGCAGCGCGATCTCCACCCACGCGTCCGGCGAGCCCGTGGCGGCGTCGATGGCGTTGTCGACGAGGTTGCCGACCACGGTCGCGACGTCCGCGGAGTCGGCCGGCTCGAGCCGGTCGAGCGAGGTGTCGCCGCTGATCCGCAGCTCGACGCGTCGCTCGGCCGCCAGCGACGACTTGGCCATGAGCAGCGCCGCCACCGCGTTGTCGTGGACGCGGCGGTTGACCGTGAGGTCGAGTGACTCGCGGTGCCGGCTGACGGCGTCGACGTAGCGGACCACCTCGTCGTACTCGCCGATCTGGATCAGCCCGGAGATGGTGTGCAGCTGGTTGGCGAACTCGTGGGCCTGCGCGCGCAGCAGCTGGGTGGAGCTGCGGAAGGAGCCGATCTCGCGCTCGAGGTGGGCGAGCTCGGTGCGGTCGCGCAGCGTGGTGACCGTGCCGAGGTGGCGACCGTCCTTCTCGACGGCCATCCGGTTCATCACGAGCACCCGGCCGCGGCGGATGACCACCTCGTCGCGGGCATCGCCCTCGCCGGAGAGCACGTCGCGCAGCCGACCCTCGATGCGCAGGTCGGCCAGGCTGACGCCGGCGGCATGGTCGGGCAGGTCGAGCAGCCGGCGGGCGACGTCGTTGACGAGGGTGATCCGGTTCTGCGGGTCGAGGGCGATGACCCCCTCGGCGATGCCGTAGAGCAGCGCCTCGCGGTGCTCGGCCAGACCGGCGATCTCACGTGGCTCGAGGCCGAGCGTCTGGCGCTTGAGGCGGCGCGCCAGCAGCCAGGAGCCGAGCACGCCGAGCGCGGACGCGATGCCGAGGTAGAGGAGCAGGTAGGACGACGCGCCGCGGAGCCGCTCCCACACGGACGGGAAGTCGACGGCGACCATGACGGTGCCGAGGTTCTCGCCGACGTGGCCCTCCTGCACGCTGAGCACCGGCACCTGGGCGACCAGCTGGCGGTCGCCCTCGAGCTCCATCGTCCCCGACCAGCTGCTGCCCTCGGCGACGCGGGCGTCGCCCACCGGGAGGGCTGCGTCCTCGAGCGAGGGGTCGGTCGAGACCCGCACGTGCTCGTCGTCGTCGGCGATGGTCACATCGGACACGCGGGACTGCACGACCACCTGCTGGGCGAGAGTGGCCAGGCCGGTGCGCTGCTCCGGCACGGCGAGGTTGCCCCGCACCAGGGGGTTGGCGGCCACCTGCTCGGCGAGGGCCGAGACGCGTCGCCCCTCGACCCTGGTGAAGGTCGCCTCGGACTGGGCGAGGGAGAGTGCTCCCACCGCGACCAGCACCACGGTGATGAGCGCGAGCTGGAACGCCAGCAGCTGACCCGCAAGGGTCGAACGGCGCAGCGCACGCATGACCACTATGAACTCAACCTTCACTGATGACACAAGAGGGACGAATCTTCCCTGGGGCTGCACGATCATCCCGCTCCCTCAAGAAAAAACGAAAGAGGTCTCAACGATGCGAGCTCGCCCCTCCGCCCTGCTCGGCGTCCTGGCCGTCACCGGCGCCCTGGCCCTCAGCGCATGCGGCGCCACCGCCGCCAAGGACGCCGGAGGCTCGGCGTCAGCCGGCAACGGCAAGCCGGCCACCGGCCTGCAGCTCATGGTCCCCAACTCCCCGGGTGGCGGCTACGACACCACCGCCCGCGTGGCCGCGAAGGTGATGGAGACGGAGAAGATCACCGCCCCCATCCAGGTGTTCAACCTGCCCGGCGCCGGCGGCACCGTCGGCCTGCAGCGCACGGTGAACGAGAAGGAGAACGGCAAGCTCGCCATGCAGATGGGCCTCGGCGTCGTGGGTGCGGCCTACACGCAGAAGTCCAAGGCGACCCTCAACGACACCACCCCGATCGCCAAGCTGATCGAGGAGGCCGGCGCCATCGTCGTGCCGAAGGACTCGCCCTACAAGGACATCAACCAGCTCGTCGAGGCCTGGAAGAAGGACCCGAAGAAGCTTGCCGTCGGCGGCGGCTCCTCCCCGGGTGGCCCCGACCACCTGCTGCCCATGCAGCTCGCGAAGACGGTCGGCATCGACCCGAAGCAGGTCTCCTACGTCTCCTACGACGGTGGCGGTGAGCTGCTCCCGGCCCTGCTCGGCAACAAGATCGCCTTCGGCGCCAGTGGCTTCGGTGAGTTCCTCGACCAGGTCGAGGCCGGTGACGTCCGCGTCCTCGCAGTGACCAGCGAGGAGCCGATCGACGCCCTCAAGGACGTCCCGACGCTCAAGAGCAGCGGCATCGACCTGGTGTTCACCAACTGGCGCGGCATCGTGGCCCCTCCCGGCATCTCCGAGGCGGACAAGAAGACGTGGGTCGACGCCCTGACGAAGATGCACGACTCGCAGGCGTGGAAGGACGAGGAGGAGAAGCGCGGCTGGACCGACGCCTTCCAGACCGGTGACGAGTTCGGCACCTTCCTCAAGGAGCAGGACACGCAGGTCGCCGAGATCCTCAAGCAGCTGGGCCTGGCGTGAGCCAGCAGTCCTTGACGGGCAAGGGTGGGGACCGCGCGCAGTACGGCGTGTGCGCGGCCCTCGCCCTGCTCGGCGTGTTCGCCCTGGTCGACGCCAGCCGCCTCGGCGCGGTGGCGAGCAGCAACGACCCGGTGGGACCCAAACCGGCTCCGATCCTGCTCGGCGTGCTGCTCATCATCGTGTCGATCTTCTACGCGGTCGACGTCGCCCGCGGTGGTGTGGGCGCCGCCGAGGAGGGTGAGGACGTCGACCTCACCTCCCGGATGGACGTGCGCACCATCGCGCTGCTCATCGGTGCCTTCGCCGCCAACGCGGTGCTCATCGAGCCGCTCGGCTGGGTCATCAGCGGCTCCGTGCTGTTCTGGGGCTCCGCGTTCGCGCTGGGCAACCGGCACCACATCCGTGGCCTCGTCATCGGCGTGGCCATGGCCCTCATCACCTTCTACGCGTTCGCGATCGGCCTGGGCGTCAACCTGCCGGCCGGCATCCTCCAGGGAATTCTGTGATGGACAACCTCAACGCCCTCATGGGCGGCTTCGCCGACGTCCTGACGCCGATGAACCTGCTCTTCGCACTCCTCGGCGTCACGGTCGGCACGGCCGTCGGCGTCCTGCCCGGCATCGGCCCGGCCATGACGGTGGCGCTGCTGCTGCCGATCACCTACGGCCTCGAGCCCACCCAGGCCCTGATCCTCTTCGCCGCGATCTTCTACGGCGGCATGTACGGCGGGTCGACCACGTCGATCCTGCTCAACACACCCGGTGAGTCCTCCTCGGTGGTCACCGCCATCGAGGGCAACAAGATGGCCAAGGCCGGCCGGGCCGCCCAGGCGCTCGCCACCGCGGCCATCGGCTCCTTCGTCGCCGGCACGATCGCCACGCTCGCGCTGGTGTTCGTCATGCCCCAGGTCGTCCAGTTCGCCATCAGCCTGGGCGCACCCGAGTACCTCGCGATCATCCTCGTCGCGTTCGTCGGCGTCAGTGCGGTGCTGGGCTCGTCGCGCGTGCGCGGCCTGGCATCGCTGCTGGTCGGGCTCACGATCGGCCTCATCGGCATCGACTTCGTCACAGGCCAGCAGCGCCTGACCCTGGGCCTTCCCCAGCTCGCCGACGGCGTCGACGTCGTCGTGGTGGCGGTCGGCATCTTCGCGGTCGGCGAGGCGCTCTGGGTCGCTGCGCACCTGCGCCGCAAGGCCGGCGAGGTCATCCCGGTCGGCCGCCCCTGGATGGGCAAGGAGGACTGGAAGCGGTCGTGGAAGCCGTGGCTGCGCGGCACCCTCTTCGGCTTCCCGTTCGGCGCCATCCCCGCGGGCGGCGCGGAGATGCCGACGTTCCTCTCCTACATGGCGGAGAAGAAGCTCTCCAAGCACCCCGAGCAGTTCGGCAAGGGTGCCATCGAGGGCGTGGCCGGTCCGGAGGCGGCCAACAACGCCTCTGCCGCAGGCACCCTCGTGCCGATGCTCGCCCTGGGCCTGCCGACCAACGCCACCGCTGCGATCATGCTCCTGGCGCTCCAGGGGTATGGCCTCGAGCCGGGCCCGCTGCTGCTGGAGAAGCAGCCCGCCCTCGTCTGGGCGCTGATCGCCAGCCTGTTCATCGGCAACACCATGCTGCTGGTGCTCAACCTGCCGCTGGCACCGGTCTGGGCCAAGCTGCTGCAGATCCCGCGGCCCTACCTGTATGCCGGCATCCTCTTCTTCGCGTCGATGGGCGCCTACGCGGTCAACTCGCAGCCGTTCGACCTGTGGCTGCTGCTGGCCCTCGGCCTGCTCGGCTTCGCGATGCGGCGGTTCGGGCTGCCGGTGCTCCCGCTCATCGTCGGCGTGATCCTCGGTCCGATCGCCGAGAAGCAGGCGCGCCGCTCGCTGCAGCTGACCGGGGGCGACGCCTCCGGCCTCATCGGCGGCCCGGTGGCCTGGGTCTGCTACGCGATCATCGCGGTGGTGCTGCTCTGGCCGCTCATCGCCAAGGTGCTCAAGGCGCGTCGAGGTGGCGACCACCACGACGCCGAGACGAAGACGGAGGTGTCGGTGTGACGGTCCTGGTGGGCTACGTGCCCAACTCGTTCGGTGAGGCGGCCCTGGCCGCCGCGGTCGAGGAGGCCCGACGGCGCGAGGAGCGGCTGCTCGTGGTCAACATGTCGCGCGACGACGTGCTCGTCGACGCCCGTCGGGCCGGTGAGGACCAGCTGGCCCGGGTCGGGCGCGACCTCGCCGAGCTGGGCACGGCCTTCGAGGTCCGCCAGATCGAGGAGGGCAACGACGCCGCCGACGCGCTGCTGAAGGTCGCCGAGGACGAGAAGGCCTCCGTGCTGGTCATCGGCATCCGGCACCGCTCGCCGGTCGGCAAGCTGCTGCTCGGGTCGGTGGCCCAGCGGGTCCTGCTCGACGCCTCCTGCCCGGTGCTGGCCGTCAAGACCGGCTGACCGCTCCCACGGTCTCCCGCTCGCCGTCCCGGCCCACTGCGGCCGGGGCGGCGTCGGCGCTCCCAGGCCCGGCGGCATACCCGTTGTCGCCCAGCGTCTCCCGCTCGGCGAGGCGGCGGCGCAGCGCGGCACCCTCGACGTCGAGGTCGGGCAGCAGCCGGTCGAGCCACCGGGGGATCCACCAGGCGCGGTCGCCCAGCAGGTGCATGACCGCCGGGGTCAGCGTCATGCGCACGAGGAAGGCGTCGACGGCCACTCCCACCGCCAGGCCGAGGCCGATCGGGCGGATCATCGTGAGGTGGGCGAAGACGAAGCCCGAGAAGACGGAGACCATGATGATCGCGGCAGCCGTCACCACCCGGTAGCCCTGGCGGAAGCCGGTGCGCACCGCGGTGCGGGCGTCCTCGCCGTGCGAGCGGGCCTCGTGCATGCCGGAGACGAGGAACATCTGGTAGTCCATGGCCAACCCGAACAGCACCCCGATGAGCAGTGTCGGCATGAACGGCAGGATCGGGCCCGGACGGCTGACGTCGAGCAGGTCTGCCAGCCAGCCCCACTGGTAGACCGCGACGACCGCGCCGAAGCTGGCGGCCACCGAGAGCAGGAACCCGGCCGTGGCGACGAGCGGCACGAGCACCGAACGGAACACCGCCATGAGCAGCACGAGCGAGAGGCCGACGACGAGGGCGACATAGAGCGGCAGGGCCGCCCCGAGCCGCTCGGCGATCTCGATGTTCGCCACGGTCTGGCCGGTGATGCCGAGGTTCGTGCCCTCAGGGAGGTCGTGGCGGAGTTCGCGCAGGTTGTGCACGAGGTCGACGGTCGCCTCGGTGGTCGGACCTTCTGCCGGCACCACCTGGAACGCGAGGGTGTCGCGGTCCTCGCTCACGCCGAACGGAACCACCTGACTGACACCGCCGAGGTCCTTCAGTCGCTCGCCGATCTCGAGCTGGCGGGCGCTGACGTCCGCGCCCGCTACCGGCTGGTCGAGGGTCACCACCGCCACGATGGGACCGTTGGCGCCGGGACCGAAGTTCTCCTCGATGGTGACGTAGGAGTGGAAGGCGCTGGAGTCCTTGGGCTCGCTGCTGCCGTCGGGCAGGCCGAGCCTGAGCGCGGCGGCAGGCACGGCCATGAGGGCGATGACGAGCACGGTGAGCGCGATGGCAGCCACGGGGTGGTTGGTCACGTGCACGGCCCAGCGGCCCTGGCCGCGGCCGAACCGACGCTGGGGACGCTCGTGGGCCGCCCGGGCTCGGCGCGGCAGGACGCGCTGGCCCATGAGGCTGAGCACCGCCGGGGTCAAGGTCAGCGCGACCAGTACCGTCATCAGCACCGTGCCGGCGGCGACCAGGCCCATCTGGGCGAGGATCGGCAGCCCCGTGACGGTCAGGGCCGCCAGCGAGATGACGACGGTGACGCCGGCGACGACGACGGCGTTGCCCGCCGTGCCGGTGGCCATGCCGATCGAGTGCTGGAGCTCCATGCCGTGCAGCAGCTGCTGCCGGTGGCGGTTGACGATGAAGAGCGCGTAGTCGATGCCGACGGCGAGGCCCAGCATCAGCGCCAGCGCGGGCGTCATCGAGTTCATCTCGAAGAACGCCGTGGCCCCCATCGCGGCCAGGAGGCCGGCGCCGACGCCGACCAGGCCCACCAGCAGGGGCAGCCCGGCAGCGACGAGGGTGCCGAGCATGACGAGCAGCACCACTCCCGCAAGCGCGAGGCCGATGACCTCACCCATGCCGACGACGCTGCGGGTCTGGAGGATGTCGGCGCCGTAGTCGACCCGCAGCCCGCTGCTCGCGAGCTCTTCGCCGATGTGCGGCACCTGCGCGCGGACGTCCGGCGGCAGCTGGCTGATCGACTGGTCGAACTGGATCTGCAGCATCACCGTGCTGCCGTCGCTGCTGACGAACCGCAGGCCGTCGCTCAGGGCCAGCAGGCGACGCCCGTCGTCGAGCTGCGCACGGGCATCGGCGATCTTCCGGTCTCCCTCACGCAGCTGGGCGGTGAGGTCGGCATTTCCCTTCGCGCGGTGGGGGATCTGGTAGCGCAGCTCGCCGGCCCTTGCGCTGTCGCCCTGACCGGTCCGTTCGAGGCGGGCGAGCTCGGCCCGCGCCTTCTCGAGGTCGATGCTGCTGAGGTTGAGGAAGTCGTGCCCGCGGTCGAGCTTGGCCTGCTCCGCGGCGATCGTGCGGTCGGCGCCGGCGACCTTCGCGGCGGCGTCGTCGAGGCGCTGCTGGTTCGCGAACGGGTCCATCACGGACTGGACGTGGGGTGCTTGCTCCCAGTCGGCCAGGGTGCGCGTGATCGCCGCGCGCTGCGCCGGGGTGATGGCGCCGCCGTCCCTGCTCTCGATGGTGATGGTGCCGATGCCGCCCGCGGCGGCGGGGATCTCCTTGCCCAGCTTCGCCAGCACGGTCTGGAAGCCGGCGCCGGGGATCGTGATCTCCGAGGTGGGTGGCGTGGCGAAGGCTGCCATCAGGCCGCCGAGGATGCCGAGCACGGCGACCCAGGCGCCGATCGTGAGCCAGGCGCGGCGGGCGGCGAGCCGGCCGAGCCGGTAGAGGAACGTTGCCATGTGGTCAGGACCCCTGGGGAGTGAAGGCGGTGGACAGGTGCTGGAACGCCTGCCGGAGCAGGGTGAGCTGCAGGGCGCGGGTGGAGTCGTCGACGACCCCGCCGCAGCGCTCGACCCAGGCAGCGCAGGCGCGGTGGCCCGCGGCGACGAGCGCGTCGGCCACCACCTGGACGTAGAGCGGGTCGGCCGCGGAGCCAAGTCGCTCGGTCAGGGCCTCGGCGACCTGGGTGGCCTCGAGGTCGCGGGCCTCCTGCAGGTAGTGGCGCGCCGCTGGCGACGTCTGCGCCTGCCCGAAGATGACCAGGGCCTGCTCGAGCACCTCGTCGCTGAACGGCTCGTTGAGCACGGCGTCGAGGGAGTCCTGCAGCGGCTCGTCGGCGGGGCGGGAGTGGAACCGTTCGACGAGGTCGGCGATGGTGCTGCGCACCGACTCCTGGAGGACGAGCTCGACCCGCGGGAAGTAGTTGAAGAAGGTGCGTCGGGAGACCCCCGCCCGGTCGGCCACCGCGTCGGCGGTCACCGCCTCGAAGCCCTGCTCCCGCAGGATCGCGTAGGCCGCGCCGGCGAGCTGCTCGGTGGTGCGCGCCCGGTTGAGGGCGCGCCGGCCGTCGTGGGCAGGCAGGGAGGTCGGCGCCGTCATGAGCAGGGACGTTAACCGAATGCTGCACCACAGTGCAAACTTGCACCGTGGTGAATGCTGGGCGGCGGACGTCGCGTGGTCACGCCGACGTTCGTCTCACATGCGAGACGGTATGCCGCCCGCGGACGGACGCGGACGGCCCGCCGAGCGCTCCAATATCCCTATGAGCGTGAGCACCACCACCCGCCCGGTCACCGTGGGAACCGGCCCGGTCTCCTTCGACGACGTCGTCGCCGTCGCCCGGCACGACGCCCCCGTCGTGGTCGCCGACGAGGCGCTGGCTGAGGTCCGCCGGAGCCGGGCCGTGATCGAGTCCCTCGCCGACGACAACCAGCCGCACTACGGCGTCTCCACCGGGTTCGGCGCCCTGGCCACCCGTCACATCCCCGTCGAGCTGCGGGCCCAGCTCCAGCGTTCGCTGGTCCGCTCGCACGCCGCCGGCTCGGGTGCCGAGGTCGAGCGCGAGGTCGTGCGGGCCCTGATGCTGCTGCGCATCTCGACGCTGGCCACCGGCCGCACCGGTGTGCGCGAGGAGACGCTCAGCACCTACGTGGCGATGCTCAACGCCGGCATCACCCCGGTCGTGCACGAGTACGGCTCGCTCGGCTGCTCGGGCGACCTCGCCCCCCTTTCCCACTGCGCCCTGGCGCTGATGGGTGAGGGCGTCGTCCGCGACGTCCGCGGCGAGCGGATGCCGACCGCCGAGGCCTTCGCCGCCGCCGGCATCACTGCGGTCGAGCTGCGCGAGAAGGAGGGTCTGGCCCTCATCAACGGCACCGACGGGATGCTCGGGCAGCTGGTGCTGGCCATCACCGACCTGCGCCACCTGCTCACCGTCGCCGACATCACCGCCGCCATGAGCGTCGAGGCGCAGCTCGGCACCGACGACGTCTTCGCGGCCGACCTCCATGAGCTCCGGCCGCAGCCGGGCCAGGCGCTGTCCGCCGCCAACCTGCGGAAGCTCATGCAGGACAGCGGCATCCGCGAGAGCCACCGCACCGAGGCGTGCACCCGCGTCCAGGATGCCTACTCGCTGCGGTGCTCGCCGCAGGTCGCCGGCGCCGTCCGCGACACGGTGTCGTATGCCGCGCAGGTCGCGGGCTTCGAGCTCGCCTCCGCGGTCGACAACCCTGTGGTGACGAAGGACGGGCGGGTGGAGTCCAACGGCAACTTCCATGGCGCGCCGGTGGCCTACGTGCTCGACTTCCTCGCCATCGTCGCTGCCGACCTCGCGTCCATCTCGGAGCGCCGCACCGACCGGTTCCTCGACACCTCGCGCAACCACGGCTTGAACGCGTTCCTCGCGGACGACCCCGGCGTCGACTCGGGACACATGATCGCCCAGTACACCCAGGCGGCGATCGTCTCCGAGATGAAGCGCCTCGCCGCACCCGCCTCGGTCGACTCGATCCCGAGCTCGGCCATGCAGGAGGACCACGTGTCGATGGGCTGGTCGGCGGCGCGCAAGCTCCGCCGGTCCGTCGACGGCCTGACCCGGGTCCTGGCCATCGAGCTGCTGACGGCGGCCCGCGCCATCGAGCTGCGGGCACCCGAGCAGCCGAGCCCGGCCACGGGTGCGGTGGTTCGAGCCCTGCGCGAGGCAGGCGCGCCCGGCCCCGGCACCGACCGGTTCCTCGCCCCCGAGATCGAGACGGCCGTGCAGCTCGTCGCGAGCGGCGCCGCCGTCGCGGCGGCGCAGACCGTCACCGGCCCGCTCCACTGAGCCGGCCGGCATACCCACGTCTTGAACCACCAGCGCCCTAAGGAGAACGACATGGAAGGCGCCCGTCCCGTCCGCGCCCCGCGCGGCACGAAGCTGACCGCCTCGCACTGGGGGGCCGAGGCCCCGCTGCGGATGCTCATGAACAACCTCGACCCCGAAGTGGCCGAGCGTCCCGACGACCTCGTCGTCTATGGCGGCACCGGTCGCGCGGCCCGTGACTGGAAGTCCTTCGACGCGATGGTCCGCACGCTGACCACGCTCAAGCCCGACGAGACGATGCTCGTGCAGTCGGGGCGGCCGGTCGGTGTCATGCAGACCCACGAGTGGGCGCCGCGGGTGCTCATCGCCAACTCGAACCTCGTCGGTGACTGGGCCACGTGGCCGGAGTTCCGCCGGCTCGAGCACCTCGGCCTGACGATGTACGGCCAGATGACCGCCGGGTCGTGGATCTACATCGGCACGCAGGGCATCGTGCAGGGCACCTACGAGACGTTCGCCGCGGTGGCGGAGAAGCGTTTCGACGGAACGCTGTCCGGCACGCTGACCCTGACCGGTGGCTGCGGCGGCATGGGGGGCGCGCAGCCGCTGGCCGTCACCCTCAACGGCGGCGTCTGCCTCATCGTCGACGTCGACCCGGCCCGGCTGCACCGGCGCGTGGAGCACCGCTACCTCGACGAGGTCGCCTCCTCGCTCGACGAGGCGGTCGAGAAGGCGCTGAAGGCCAAGGAGGAGAAGCGGGCCTGGTCGATCGGGGTCGTCGGCAACGCGGCAACCGTGTTCCCCGAGCTGCTGCGCCGGGGTGTGGCGATCGACATCGTCACCGACCAGACCTCTGCGCACGACCCGCTGTCCTACCTGCCCGAGGGTGTCTCGGTCGAGGACTGGCACGACTACGCCGAGGCCAAGCCGGAGGAGTTCACCGACAGGGCTCGCGCCTCCATGGCCAAGCACGTGCAGGCGATGGTCGAGTTCCAGGACGCCGGCGCCGAGGTCTTCGACTACGGCAACTCGATCCGTGACGAGGCCCGCTTGGGTGGCTACGACCGCGCGTTCGAGTTCCCCGGCTTCGTGCCGGCGTACATCCGGCCGCTGTTCTGCGAGGGCAAGGGCCCGTTCCGCTGGGCTGCGCTGTCGGGTGACCCCAAGGACATCGCGGCCACCGACCGCGCTGTGCTCGACCTGTTCCCCGACAACGACCGGCTGCACAAGTGGATCCGCGGTGCGCAGGAGCGGATCGCGTTCCAGGGCCTGCCCGCCCGCATCTGCTGGCTGGGCTACGGAGAGCGCGACAAGGCCGGGCTCGCGTTCAACGAGCTGGTCCGTTCGGGCGAGGTCAGCGCACCGATCGTCATCGGCCGCGACCACCTCGACGCGGGGTCGGTGGCCAGCCCCTACCGCGAGACCGAGTCGATGCTCGACGGCTCCGACGCCATCGCCGACTGGCCACTGCTCAACGCGCTCGTCAACACCTCGTCCGGCGCCTCGTGGGTCTCGATCCACCACGGTGGCGGTGTGGGGATCGGCCGCTCGCTCCACGCCGGTCAGGTGTCGCTCGCCGACGGCACCGACCTGGCCGCCCAGAAGCTCGAGCGGGTGCTCACCAACGACCCGGGCATGGGGGTCATCCGCCACGTCGACGCCGGCTACGACATCGCCGAGCGCGTCGCGGCCGAGCGTGGCGTGCGGGTGCCGATGCGAGAGGGCTGAGCCTTCTCGGGCAGGATCGGAGCCCATGAGGTCGTGCGCATGAGGCTGTGGTCGCTGCACCCGAGGTACCTCGACCGGCAGGGCCTGACCGCGACCTGGCGGGAGGCCCTGCTGGCGCAGGCAGTGCTCGCCGGCCGCACGAAGGGCTACACGAAGCACCCCCAGCTGCGGCGCTTCCAGGCGACTCCAGACCCGGTCGCCACGATCGGCGCCTACCTCGAGCTGGTGGCCGACGAGGCGTCGCGCCGGGGATACCGCTACGACCGCTCGCGCATCATCACCCGGCCCGCGGACCCGGCCGACGGGGCCGGTCGCCTCGAGGTCAGCACCGGACAGCTCGAATACGAGTGGGGCCACCTCGTCGCCAAGCTGACGCTGCGCAGCCCCGAGTGGCTGGCGTCCCTCAGGGCCGAGCGCACCACCCGCGAGGTCGACACTCCGGCGCCGCACCCCCTGTTCCGGGTGGTCGAGGGAGCGGTCGCGGACTGGGAGGTCGTCTAGCTCGCCGCGACCGGGTCGGTGACGTCAGCGACCTGCGCCTCCAAGGCCCTGATGACGTCGTCGCCATGGACCGTCGCTGCCACGCCATGGGCGCCCGCGCCGATGGAGATCGTGCGACGGCTGACCGTGGCGTCCGCGATGACCGGCCAGGCACGCAGCGAGCCGAACGGGGTGATGGTGCCGCGCTCGTAGCCCGTGACGTCCTTGGCCGTCGAGGCGTCGGGCATGGAGAGACGGCTGACCCCGAGCAGGCGCGCGCAGCTTCGGCCAGGAGATCTCGCGGTCGCCCGGCACGAGGACGAAGAGGTAATCGTCGTCGGCGCGACGCACCACCAAGGTCTTGATGATGTCGCGCGGCTCGACCCCGCGGGCGGCCGCCGCCTCCTCGAGGGAGCCGACCCTGCCGTGGCGCGTGATGGCGTGGTCGATGCCGGATGCCTTGAGCGCCTGTGCCGCCCGCTCCTCGCCGTCGCTCGTCATGCGGCAACAGTATGCCCGGGCGCCGAACCCCGGCCTCCTGCTCAGGCGCTGTCGAGCAGGGTGGGCAGCTGCGACCGCTCCGCCCATGGAAGCGTGATGACGGTGTCGTGCCAGGGGTCCAGTGGTCGTCTCATTTGTCCGGGTGAGGGAGCCCTGGCGGACGTTCGGGCTCGAGTGGGCAGCACGGGTGGGGCGCTGGAGTCGTAGCTGTGCCCGGTCGGGGTGATGGTGCGCACCTGGTGAGGTGGACCGTGTGGTCGCTGGAGGCTCGGGCCGGGGGTCAGGGTGACCGCGGACCATCCGGGGGCTTCCTTCGCCTGGTTGCAGGCCTGGCACAAGCCCTGCCCGTTGGTGACGCTGGTGGGGCCGCCTGCCCGGTCGGGGACGACATGGTCCGTGTGCCGGACGGGGGCGTCGCACCACGGGGTGCGGCAGACCTGGTCGCGGGCGAGGAGGAACCGGCGCAGCTGGCCGCCGAAGACCCGCTTGCGGGAGTCCATCGCGACGAGCTGCGAGGCGTCGGGGCTGGTGAACAGCCGCCGCAGGGCAAGGGAGGTGCCGGCGTCGTCACAGGCGTCGGCGCAGTCGGCGATCAGCCGGCGGGCGAACGCGGCCGGGATGACCTGCCCACCGGGCAGTGTCGCGGGCTCGTGCCCGAATTCACCATGGCCCTCGGCTTCGGCGGGTGACAGGGTCTCGGCGGGCATGACGAGCTGGATCTCGATCGGCACCGCGGCGGCGCTGGCCTGCCCGGTGACCCGTTCGACGAGGGTGTCGGCCATGAGCTGTCCCTCGCCGCGGGTGTCCGGCTCGCCGCCCTGGTCATCACCGCCGGTGGCACGGGCCGTGCCGGCCGCGGCCTTGAGGGCGGCGTACGCGGCGACGCCCTGCTCGACCGGCAGCAGCGCGGTCAGGTAGGTCATGGTGTCCGGCGCCGGGCGCAGCCAGACCCGTCGATCCGCCCGGGCCTTGGCGGCCCGCTTGACGACCGACGCGGCGTCGAACTGCACCGCCAAGGCCTTCGCCCGGGCTTCGACCTCCCGGTCCGACAACGTCGGCAGATCAGCGGCCAGCTCGGCGTCGACCGCGCGCCGGTCGTCCGGGTCAAGGCAGGCGGTCTCCCGAGCCACGATGGTGGCCCGCCACTCGCTGACCCGGCCGTGGCGCAGGTGCTCCCCGGTGTGGGCCAGCTCGTCGGCCAGGGCCTTGGCCAGGCCCAGGTGCCGCGACCCGCGCGACGGGGACTCCCGCCGGGCGAGGGCGACCTGCGCCCCGACTCCGCGGCCCCGCTCCCGCGCCGGCACGCCGGCCGCGGCCTGCATCTCGCGCTGCGAGGCGTCGAACGCCACCGCCACGGTCGCCTGGGCACCGGCGCAGGCGTGCTTGACCGCCTCCAGCACCGAGATCTGGTCAACGCGCTCGGCGTCCGACACGGCGGTGTCCAAGGAGGGCAGGCGTTCAAGGAAGTCCTTGACCTCCGTGGTGGTCAGAGGTCGCCTGGTCGCCCGAGATGCCGGCTGCGCCACCAGGTGCGCCGGCTGCTCGTCGAGCTGCTTCCCCTCCATGACGACAACCCTAGAGGCGACCACCGACAGCCCAACTTTCGTAGGCATTGACGAAATCCGTTGCGGCACAATTAATTCCGGCGGCATACCGGGTCGCGGAGCGCAAGCCCAGGAGCCGCGCCTGTGGACAGTGGGACAAGCCACGGAACGTTGTGGACAACGGCGGGAGTTCTCGCATCCGAGACACTTGTGCAGGCCCGGCACCCCACGCCCGTCGCGGACGTTGCTGGAATGTTGGCCAGACCGGCCGCGCCAGGTCGAGAAGACCGACCAGGGCGGCCAGAACGCAGGCATGAGACGAAGGAGTCGCCTTCCGTGAGCTTCGACTCGATGTGGGCTGCGCTAGAACCAGTCGGCCGCGACCGCCACACCGGTGGCTACCGCCGCTTCGCCTGGACGGCGGAGGACCACACGCTGCGGGAGTGGTTCGCGGGGGAGTGCGCGGCTCGCGGCCTCGACCTCACCGAGGACCGGATGGGCAACCAGTGGGCCTGGTGGGGCGACCCCGACGCCGCAGCGCAGGGGAGGAGGGGCGTCGTCGCCGGCTCCCACCTCGACAGCGTCCCCGACGGCGGGGCCTTCGACGGGCCGCTGGGGGTGGTCAGCGCCCTGGCCGCCATCGACCTGCTCCAGGCCAAGGCACGCACCGAGGGGTGGCAGCCCAGCCGCCCCATCGGCGTCGTCAACTTCGTCGACGAGGAGGGCGCCCGGTTCGGCGTCGCCTGCGCGGGGTCGCGGGTCATCACCGGCGCCCTCGACGCCGACCGTGCCCGCGGCCTCACCGACGCCGGCGGCACCACCATGGCCGAGGCGATGACCAGCGCCGGCCGCGATCCCCAGCAGCTCGGTCGCGACGAGGAGACCCTCGCCCGCGTCGGCTGCTTCGTCGAGCTCCACGTGGAGCAGGGCCGGGCCCTCGCCGACCCCGACCACCCCGCCTTCGGCCACCCCGTCGCCGTCGGCACCGGCATCTGGCCGCACGGGCGCTGGCGCCTCGACTTCCCCGGCGAGGCCAACCACGCCGGCACCACCCGCCTCGCGGACCGCCACGACGCCATGCTCGGCTACGCGCGTGCCGTGCTCACCGCCCGCGAGGCGGCCGAGCAGCACGGCTGCCTGGCCACCATGGGCAAGGTCACCGTCCAGCCCGGCGGGGTCAACGCGGTCCCCAGCGCCGTCACCGGGTGGCTCGACGCCCGAGGCGCGGACGAGTCCGCCGTGCGGGCCACCGTCGCCCAGGTCGGCGCCGAGGCGGAGCGAGCCGGCGCCACCCTCACCGAGGAGTCGTGGACCCCGGCCACCGCCTTCGACGCCGACCTCACCGGCCGCCTCCAGCGCATCCTCGCCGCCATCCCCACCCCCGCGAACCACCACACCCAGCCCCACGACACCCACCCGCACGACACCCAGCCCCACGGCATACCGCTGCTCGGCACGGGAGCCGGCCACGACGCCGGCATCCTCGCCAACGCCGGCATCCCCACGGCCATGCTCTTCGTCCGGAATCCCACGGGTATCTCCCACTCGCCACAGGAGTGGGCGGAGGTCGATGATTGTCGGGCCGGGGTGACCGCCCTGGCCGCGGTGCTCGAGGACCTCGCAGGGGAGCGCGCATGACGACGTACTGGGCCGAGAACGCCTGGCTCCCCTCCGGTCCGGCGGCCGGGGTGCGGTTCTCCGTGGTGGACGGGCGCTTCGCGGGGGTGCAGGCGCGGGCCAAGGCGGCCACCGGCGACGTCCGGCTCCCCGGTGTGACCCTCCCCGGCTTCGCGAACACCCACAGCCACGCCTTCCACCGCGCGCTGCGGGGCCGCACCCACAGCGACGGCGGCAACTTCTGGACGTGGCGTGACCAGATGTATGCCGTGACGCGGCGCCTGACGCCCGACACCTACCTCGCGCTGGCGCGCGCGGTCTTCTGCGAGATGGCCCTGGCGGGCATCACCGTCGTCGGCGAGTTCCACTACGTGCACCACGACGAGGCGGGCAACCCCTACTCGGACCCCAACGCCATGGGCAAGGCCCTCATCAAGGCTGCGCGCGAGGCCGGCGTGCGGATCACGTTGCTCGACACCTGCTACCTCTCCGGCGGTCTCAGCGGCGACGGCCACCTGCCGCTGGACGACGTGCAGCGCCGGTTCACCGACGGTGACGTCGACGGCTGGGCGGCTCGGGTGTCGGCGCTCGAGGAGGACGACAACACCCGCATCGGCGCGGCGGTGCACTCCGTGCGGGCGGTGCCCCGCGAGCAGCTCGCCCCGGTGGCGCAGGCGGCGGTGGGCAAGCCGCTCCATGTGCACCTCAGCGAGCAGCCGGCGGAGAACCTCGCCGCCCAGATGTTCTACGGCCGCACCCCGACCGAGCTGCTCGACGAGGCGGGCCTGCTCGGGCCGCGCACGACAGCCGTCCACGCGACCCACATGTCCGACGGCGACATCAAGCTGCTCGGCGGCTCCCGCACCACGGCCTGCATCTGCCCCACCACCGAGCGCGACCTGGCAGACGGCATCGGTCCGGCCCGCGCCCTCTTCGACGCCGGCAGCCCGCTCGCTCTCGGGTCCGACCAGCACGCGGTGATCGATCCGTTCGAGGAGGTGCGCGGGCTGGAGATGCACGAGCGCCTCGCCACCGGGGAGCGCGGGCGGTTCACCGCGAACGAGCTGGTCGAGGCGGCGACCCACGCCGGGTACGCCAGCCTCGGCTGGGCCGACGGCGGCCGGATCGCCGACGGCGCCCTCGCCGACTTCGTCGTCGTGCGCACCGACAGCGTCAACACCGCTGGAACCCGGGCGGGGCAGGTCATCTACTGCGCCGACCAGTCGGACGTCGAGCACGTCTACGTGGGGGGCGAGGAGGTCGTGCGCCACGGCCACCACCGCATCGGCCAGGTCTCCCGCCTGCTCGTGGAGTCCCTCGACCTCGTCCGCGGCCGGGCATGAGCGGCCGATGACCAGCACCCTCGTCACGGGCATCGGTGAGCTCGTCACCTGCGACGGCACCGGCCCCGACCGGCTCGGCCTGCGCCGCGACGCCGCGCTCGTCGCCGAGGACGGCCGCATCGCCTGGGTCGGCGCGGCGGCCGAGGCTCCCGCCGCCGACCGGCAGGTCGACGTCGAGGGTCGTGCCGTGCTCCCCGGCTTCGTCGACTCCCACTCGCACCTGGTCTTCGCCGGCGACCGCGCGGCCGAGTTCGCGGCCCGCATGGCCGGCACCCCCTACGACGGCGGCGGCATCGGCGTCTCGGTCGCCGCCACCCGCGCGGCCAGCGACGACGAGCTCCGCGCCCTCGTCCGGCGCCGGGTCGCCGAGATGCGCGCCCAGGGCACCACCACGATCGAGGTCAAGAGCGGCTACGGGCTCACCGTCGACGACGAGACGCGGGCCCTGCGCATCGCCGCCGAGGTCACCGACGAGACCACCTTCCTGGGCGCCCACGTGGTGCCGGCCGAGTACGCCGGCGACCGCGCGGCATACCTCGCCCTCGTCACCGGTCCGATGCTCGAGGCGGCGGCCCCGCACGCGCGGTGGGTCGACGTCTTCTGCGAGCCACACTCCGCGCACGCCTTCACCGAGGAGGAGGCACGCGCCGTGCTCACGGCGGGACGCGCCGCCGGCCTCGGCCTGCGCGTGCACGGCAACCAGCTCGGCCATGGCCCGGGCGTGCAGCTCGCGGTCGAGCTGGGCGCGGCCAGCGTCGACCACTGCACCCACCTGTCGCGTGCCGACGTCGAGGCGCTGGCCAGCGCGGCCGGCACCACGGTGGCCACCCTGCTGCCGGGGGTCGAGTTCTCGACGCGCTCGCCCTACCCCGACGCCCGGGCACTGCTCGACGCCGGGTGCTCGGTCGCGCTGGCGACCGACTGCAACCCCGGCACCTGCTACTCGTCGTCGATGCCCTTCGTCATCGCGCTCGCGGTGCGCGAGATGGGGCTGACGCCCGGGGAGGCGGTGTATGCCGCGACGGCCGGTTCCGCGCTGTCGCTGCGCCGCAGCGACGTGGGCCGGGTCGAGGTGGGGGCCCGCGCCGACCTCGCGGTGCTCGACGCGCCCTCCCACCTGCACCTGTCCTACCGGGCCGGCGTGCCGATCGCCCGGGCGCTCGACCTCCCGACGGGTTAGGCCTCGCCCTCCTGCATCGGCGGCGGCAGCACACCGGTCGACTTCTCGTAGTACTCGGCGGCCTTGCGCGTGACGACGACGCGCGCGGCACCGACCGCGAGGCCGGTGAGAGCGGCGAACAGGACGGCGTCCTTCCACGGTGTGCGGGGGTCGCGCGGGTCGAGGACCTCGTCGCGCCCGGCCTTCTTCCAGACGGTCTGGACGACCTTGTTGGCGGCCACACCGGCGAGGAGTGCCGAACCCGTGCCGATGATGCGCCAGACGAACGTGCCCACGGGGCTGCTCCTTGGGTTGGGGACGGAGGCTTCTCTGCTGTCCACCCTCGCACAGGCTGCGGTAATGTTCATCGCGTAACGACAGGGGAGCGCGCAAGCGCTGAGAGTGCGGTCCGCCGCAGACCCTCGAACCTGCTCCGGTTAGCACCGGCGAAGGGAGTCGGGAATCTCGAGCACCGTGTCGGCCCGCGGCTTGGTCGTGTGCCGTCCGCCGGCAGACACGGCGCTTCCCCCGAGGTTTCCACCGTCCTCCACGGAGGCCGGGACCATCGGGAAGAAGGAACACATGAGCAGCACCAAGCTCGACCCCGCCGCCTCGCGCGGCACCTCCGTCCGCGCCAGCCGACCGCTGATGGGCTGGCGCACCGTCGACCTGCTGACGGTCGCCTTCCTCGGCGCGGCGTTCGGCATCGCCTACTGGGGCTGGGGCATCGCCTACGAGGCCCCGGCCAAGGCCCTCGGCCTGGCGTTCCCGCCGCTGCAGGGCATCACCGCCGCCCCGTGGCTCATCGCCGGTGTGGTCGGCGGTCTCGTCATCCGTCGCCCTGGCGCGGCCCTGCTCTGTGAGGTGATCGCGGCGCTCGTCTCGATGCTGCCCGGCACCCAGTGGGGCGCCACCGTGCTCGTCTCCGGCATCCTGCAGGGCCTCGGTGCCGAGATCGCCTTCGCCGTCCTCGGCTACGCCGCCTTCGGCGTGGGCGCGGCCGCCCTCGCCGGCGCCCTCTCCGCCCCGCTCGAGGCGGTCTACGAGTGGTACGCCTACTGGACCGACTGGGACATGGTCCACAAGGTCGCCTACCTGGTCATCCTCACGGCAGCCGGTGCCGTGATCGCGGGTGTCGGCGGCTGGCTGCTGACCCGCGCCCTGGCCGGGGCCGGAGCGCTGAACGCGCTGCCCCCGGGCCAGGAGGTCCGCGAGCGGCACAGCGTCTGACCATGACCCGTCCGACCGCGCCGGTGGCAGCGACCGAGGCCGAACCGCCTCGCGTCGCCACCGGCGCGGTCGAGGTCAGCGACCTGACGTGGCGTCCCTACGGGCGACGCGAGCCGGTCCTCGCCGACCTCGACCTCGTCCTGCCGCCCGGGCAGCGGCTGCTCCTCGTGGGGCCGAGCGGGTCCGGCAAGTCGACCCTCCTGCGGGCGCTCGCAGGAGTGCTCGAGGTCGCCGACTCCGGCGACCTCTCCGGCACCGTGACCATCGACGGCCGGTCGCCGCACGTGCGCCCGGGCACCGTCGGGTTGGTGCTCCAGGAGCCGGGCTCGGGCGTGGTGGCCGCGACCATCGGGCGCGACGTCGCGTTCGGCCTGGAGAACACCGGCGTCCCGCGCGCCGAGATGCCGGGCCGGGTCACGTCGGCGCTGCGGGCGGTGGGCCTGACCATGCCGGAGGACACCCCGACCCACGCGCTGTCGGGCGGCGAGCAGCAGCGGCTGGCCCTCGCCGGGGCCCTGGCCCTGGAGCCGTCACTGCTCCTGCTCGACGAGCCGACCGCCATGCTCGACCCCGGCAACGCGGCAGCCGTGCGCGCCTGCGTCGGCGAGGTGGTGGCCTCGCGCCGGCTGACCACCGTGGTGGTCGAGCACCGGCTCGGTCCGTGGGTCGACTTCGCCGACCGGATGGTGGTCCTCGGGCGCGACGGCCGGGTGGTCGCCGACGGCGTGCCCGAGGTGGTGCTCGCCGAGCGTGGCGCGGAGCTGGTGGAGCAGGGCATCTGGGTGCCCGGCTTCGCGGCGCCCGAGCCGGCCGCCCTGCCACCGGGGCTCTTCGGGCCCGGTGCGCTGGGGGCCAACGAGGTGGCGGTCGACGCCGCAGACGTCACGGTGCGCCGCAGCGTGCGGCTGGTCACCGGGGGCACCCGCACCACGCTCGCCGTCGACGGCCAGTGGCTGCAGGCCCGCGCCGGCCAGTCGCTCGCCCTCGTCGGGCCCAGCGGCTCCGGCAAGTCGACCTTCATGCTCGCGCTGGCCGGCCTGGTGCCCACCGACGACGGCGTCGTGAGGGTGCACCCCACCCTCGCCCACCACGGCGAGCGGCAGCCGGCCCACTGGGACACCGTCGACCTCGCCCGCACGATCGCCTGGGTGCCGCAGTGGTCGTCGTCCACGATCGTGGCGGGCACGGTGCTCGACGAGGTCATGGCCACGTCGCGGGCGGTGGGGCTCGTCGAGTCGGAGGCGGAGGCCCGCGCCCACGCGCTGCTCGACCTGCTCGGTCTGGGCCACCTCGAGCAGGCCGACCCCCGCCACCTCTCCGGGGGCGAGCAGCGTCGCCTGGCCATGGCAGCCGCCGTGGCGCACCAGCCCGCCCTCCTGCTCGCCGACGAGGCGACCGTCGGCCAGGACCGGCTGACCTGGGCGGCCGTCATGGGCGTCGTCGAGGGCCTTCGTGACGCAGGCTCGGCCGTCGTGCTCACGACGCACGACGACGCCGTCGAGGCGCGCTGCGACCGCACCGTGGTGCTCGAGCGCCCCGACCAGCCGCCCACCCCGCCCGAGCCCCGGCGACCGCTCGTGGCGCGGTGCGGCCCGCTCTCGCTGCTCGCGGCCAGCACCGCCGCCATCCCGGCCGGGGTGCTGTCGCCGCACTGGACCGCGACGCTGGTCGTCGTGGCCGTGCAGGTGCTGCTGGCTGCGCTCGCCCTCGTGTCGCCGGGTGAGGGTCCCCGCCCCCGTGGGCGGGTGCGGGGCGTTCTCATCCGGCTGGTGCCCGGTGCGATCGGCGCCCTCTCGGTCGCCTGGTCGAGCTGGCTGCTCGGCGGCCGCGAGCTGGAGGTGGCTGCCGGGGCGGGCCTGCGGGTGCTCGCGATCGTGCTGCCCTCCGCGGTCCTCATCCCTCACATCGACGCCGACGCCCTCGGCGACCACCTCGCGCAACGGCTCCGGCTACCGGCCCGGCCGGTCGTGGCCACCGCCGCCGCGCTGCAGCGGGTGCACACCTTCGGCGACGTCTGGGCCGAGATCGCCCGCGCCCGGCGCGTCCGAGGCCTCGGCGCCAGCCGCCGGTCGCCCCGAGCCGTGCTGGCCGAGGTCGGCGCGCTCACGGTCGGCATGCTCATCCGCTCCCTGCAGGCGGCGGCCACGCTGGCCGTGGCCATGGACGCGCGCGGCTTCTCCACGGCATACCGGCGCACCTGGTGGGCGGCTGCGCCCTGGCGCTCAGCCGACACGGTGCTGGTGGTCGCCTCGCTGCTGCCCCTCGTGGTGGCGCTGCTCGCCCGCGCCGTCCAGTAGTCCCGCGCGGGGCCGGGAGGTGCCACGACCACGGTGCTGGCGTGAGCGCACCACCCAGGCCAGCAGGAAGAGGGCGCCCCCGACGAAGACCGGGATGCCGAGGAACTCCGACGACGACGCCAGGCGCACCCCGGTGCGCTCGATGCTCAGCCCGGACAGGACCATCAGGCTGAGCAGCGGGACCATGCCGTCGGCCAGCAGCAGGGCCCCGGCCTCCCCGGTGCGTCGCAGCCCCAGCACGGCGAGCGGCAGCGCGAGCACCGTCATCCCGATCGGCGCCGCCGACCCCGCGGGCTCGCCGGGGTAGAACGACTCCGCCACGACGTAGGCCGCCAGCAGGGCCACACCGACCCCCAGCCACCGCCCGGTCCTGCCCGGTCGCACCGCGGCGAGGTAGCTGAGCACCGCCACCACGGCGACCGCCAGCACGAGGACCACCGTTCCCCACCACCCACCGACGTCCTCCACGAGCTGCGCCACGGTGAACACCACCAGCGGCACCACGAAGACGGCGGTGAGGAGGAAGGCGCCTCGACGCAGCAGGTCCGACATCGGCAGCTCCTGGCTCGGGGCGGCTCCCTGCGCGCCGCTGCTTCTGCTGTCCCCTGCTCCGCTCCCTCCAGACTCCCGTGCCCGCCGTGGCCGTCACAGGGCCCAATGTCATGAGCCGCCTACGCCACCGGCAGGATGCGCTGCGTGGCGCACACCGTCCTCTACGTCCCGGTGCCCGGGCTCGAGCCCTACATCCGGTGGCGCCACGAGGTGGAGGGCCCCGAGTGGCTCTCACCCGACGACGACCACATCCACGCCCACATCACGCTGCTCGGGCCGTTCGTGCCCGAGGACGAGCTGACCCCGCAGGTCGACGCCGACCTCGCCGCGCTCTTCGCCGCGACCGAGGCGTTCGCCTTCACGCTCGCCCAGGTGCGGGTCTTCCCGTCCGGCCTGGTCCACCTCCACCCCGAGCCGGCCGAACCGTTCGAGGAGCTCACCGACGCGCTCACGGCGCGCTACCCGGCACACCCGCCGTATGCCGGTGAGTTCGCCCCCGTGCCCCACCTGAGCCTGTGCGCGCTGGGGCCCGGGCGGGACGTGCCGCTGGTGCGACAGGAGCTGGCGGACGTCCTGCCCGTGCGCACGATGGCGGAGGAGGTGCGGCTCGTCCGCTACGAGGAGCACGGCACGCGCACGCTGCGCACCTACCCCTTGGGGTGCGGCCACGGGTAGGACCGGACGGCACAGGAAGAACGTCCCTTGTCAGCCGAGGGTCGAAGGAGCAAGGTGTCGCCATGAACCGCGCAGCCGATGCCCGCGAGGTGCGGGACCCCGTCTCCCCTGACCAGATCCGCAACGTCGTCCTCGTGGGGCCGACAGGTGCCGGCAAGACGGCGCTGTTCGACCGCATCGTCGCGGCCACCGTGCCGGGCCGCCGTCCGCGCGACACCCACGAGTCGTCGCTGGCGCTGTCGGTGGCGTCGGTCGACCGGAACGGCGTCACCGTCAACCTCCTGGACACCCCCGGCCACCCGGACTTCGTCGGCGAGGTACGAGCCGGGCTGCGGGCCGCTGATGCGGCCCTTTTCGTTGTCTCGGCCGTCGACGGCCTCGACGAGGCGACCCGTCTGCTGTGGCGTGAGTGCGAGGTGCTCGGTATGCCGCGGGCGGTCGTGGTCACGCGGCTCGAGGGCGCGCGCGCCGACTTCGAGGCCACCGTGGAGATGTGCCAGCGCACCTTCGGCGACGCCCAGCCGCTCCAGGTGCCGGTGCTGAGCGGCGGATCGGTCATGGGGACCCTGAACCTGCTCCGCCGCACCGTCCGCGACCACACCGGCGACGACCCGGTGCTGCGTGACCCCGACGCCGCCGAGGCGGGCCTCATCGACGACCAGCGCGGTGCCCTCATCGAGGCGGTCATCGAGGAGTCGGAGGACGAGTCGCTGCTCGAGCGCTACCTCGGCGGCGAGGAGATCGACCTCGAGGCCGTCGCCGCCGACCTGCGCACCGCCATCGCGACCGCGCGGTTCTTCCCGGTGCTGCCCACCCACGCGCCGACCGGCGTCGGCGTCGAGGACGTGCTGGACCTGATCGAGCGCGGGTTCCCGTCGCCGGCCGACTCGCGCATCCCGGCCGTCTACACCCCCGTGGGCGGCGACTTCGGCCAGGTGGCGTGCGACCCGGACGGGCCGCTGGTCGCCGAGGCGGTGCGCACCACCACCGACCCGTACGTCGGGCGCCTCTCGCTGGTGCGGGTCTTCTCCGGCACGCTGCGCCCGGACGAGCCGGTGCACGTCTCCGGGCACCTGAGCCAGTTCGTCGGACGCGCCCTCGAGGGCCACGGCGACCACGACAGCGACGACGAGCGGGTGGGCCCCCTGAGCGCCCCGGTCGGCGACGAGATGCGGCCGAAGTCGTCCGCCATCGCCGGTGACATCGCCCTGGTCGCCAAGGTCAGTGGCGTCGAGACCTCCGACACCCTCTCGGGCAAGGACAAGCCCGCGCTCGTCGAGCCGTGGGTGCTGCCCGAACCGCTGCTGCCGGTGGCCATCCACGCCAAGTCCAAGGGCGACGAGGACAAGCTCGGCACCGCGCTGCAGCGCATCGTGGCCGAGGACGTGACGATGCGCCTCGAGCACAACCCCGAGACCCACCAGGTGGTGCTGTGGGCGATGGGACCGGCGCACGTCGACCAGCTGATCTCCCTCCTGCGCGAGCGCTACCACGTCGAGGTCGAGGTCGAGCCGCTGCGCACCTCGCTGCGCGAGACCTTCACCCGGGCCGTCGAGGTGCAGGGCCGTCTGGTCAAGCAGTCCGGCGGGCACGGGCAGTACGCCGTCTGCAAGCTCCAGGTCGAGCCGCTCGAGCGCGGCGCCGGCTTCGAGTTCGTCGACAAGGTCGTCGGCGGCGCGGTGCCGCGCCAGTTCATCCCGTCCGTGGAGAAGGGCGCCCGGGCGCAGCTCGAGAAGGGCGTGCTCGCGGGCTACCCCTGCGTCGACGTGCGGGTGACCCTGCTCGACGGGAAGGCGCACTCGGTCGACTCCTCCGACATGGCCTTCCAGACCGCGGCGGCCCAGGCCCTGCGCGAGGCGGCCAACGAGTCGACCGTGTCGCTGCTCGAGCCGATCGACGCCGTCGACATCACGGTCGCCGACGACGCGCTCGGGTCGGTGCTCGCCGACCTGCGCGGCCGGCGGGGGCAGGTCCACGGCACCGAGCCGGGCGACCTGGCGGGCTACACGGTGGTGCACGCCGAGGTGCCGCAGTTCGAGCTGTCGCGCTACCCCATCGACCTGCGCTCGGTCTCCCACGGCACGGGCACGTTCACGCGCACCTTCGTCCGCTACGACTACATGCCGGCGCAGCTCGCCCGTGAGGTCGCGGCAGGGTGAACGCAGCGCCTGAGGCGTAACGCGGCATACGCGGGGTGGGCGGAGCGTCAGCGCTGCTGGCGCATGCGCTCCATCTCGGCCGCCACCTCGGTCGGTCCCGGCTCGGGCGAGACCACGTCGTAGACGTGGAACGCGATGCCGATGCCCCAGCCGAGGATCGGGAAGATCGGCCAGAAGAAGCCGCCACCGGCGGCGAACCAGATCGCCACGAGCAGCAGGTTCACCGAGACGTAGGCGAGGAGATGGGCCTTGAGGTCGCGCTTGTCCTTGAGGTGCTTCAGTGCCCGCTCGCGCAGCTCCTGCTCCTCGGCGAGGTTCGAGGGCGGCACCTGGTAGTTGGTCATGGTGGTCACCTGCCTTCACCTCCAGCGTGGCTCGTCCGCCCGCGGCGGGAAGGGACTTCCGACCCTGACCGGGCGGTGTCCCGGCTGTCGTGACCGACCCGGTGGGCCCGCGGCATACCGGCGTCTGCACGGCCACTCCGAGTGGGGGAACAATCGGACCGGGAGCAGGGTTGAGCCAAGCAGACTCAAGTTTTCGGCTCCGGATTTGCGCAAGCGCAGAGCCGGCTCCTAACGTGAGTACAGGCAGCTCAAGAACCACCGACGAACCACCCATCAGCACAGGAGAAACCACCATGGCACGTGCGGTCGGCATCGACCTCGGCACCACCAACTCGGCTGTCGCCGTCCTCGAGGGCGGCGAGCCCACGATCATCGCCAACGCGGAGGGCGGTCGCACGACCCCGTCGGTCGTCGCGTTCTCCAAGGGCGGTGAGGTCCTGGTCGGCGAGATCGCCAAGCGCCAGGCCGTCACGAACGTCGACCGGACGATCCGCTCCGTCAAGCGCCACATGGGCACCGACTGGAAGTCGCCCGAGATCGACGGCAAGGTCTACACCGCCCAGGAGATCAGCGCCCGCATCCTCCAGAAGCTGAAGCGCGACGCGGAGGCCTACCTCGGCGAGGACGTCACCGACGCGGTCATCACCGTGCCGGCCTACTTCGACGACCACGAGCGCCAGGCCACCAAGGAGGCCGGCGAGATCGCGGGCCTGAACGTCCTGCGCATCATCAACGAGCCGACCGCCGCGGCGCTGGCCTACGGCCTCGACAAGGGCAAGGAGGACGAGCTCATCCTCGTCTTCGACCTCGGTGGCGGCACCTTCGACGTGTCCCTCCTCGAGGTCGGCAAGGACCCGGAGGACGGCTTCTCCACCATCCAGGTCCGCGCCACCTCCGGTGACAACCAGCTCGGTGGTGACGACTGGGACGAGCGCATCGTCAACCACCTGCTCACCGTCGTGAAGAACTCCTCGGGCGTCGACCTGTCCAAGGACAAGATCGCCATGCAGCGCCTCCGTGACGCGGCCGAGCAGGCCAAGAAGGAGCTGTCGACCGCGACGAGCACCAACGTGTCGCTGCAGTACCTCTCGATGTCCGAGAACGGCCCGATCCACCTCGACGAGTCGATCAGCCGCGCGCAGTTCGAGCAGATGACCAAGGACCTGCTCGAGCGCACCAAGCAGCCGTTCCACAACGTCATCAAGGACGCCGGCATCTCGCTCTCCGACATCGACCACGTGGTCCTCGTCGGTGGCTCGACCCGCATGCCGGCCGTGAGCAGCCTCGTCAAGGAGCTGACCGGCGGCAAGGAGCCCAACAAGGGCGTCAACCCTGACGAGGTCGTCGCCGTCGGCGCGTCGCTGCAGGCCGGTGTCCTCAAGGGCGAGCGCAAGGACGTCCTGCTCATCGACGTCACCCCGCTGAGCCTCGGCATCGAGACCAAGGGCGGCCTGTTCACCAAGCTCATCGAGCGCAACACGGCCATCCCGACCAAGCGCTCCGAGGTGTTCTCGACCGCTGAGGACAACCAGCCGAGCGTGCTGATCCAGGTCTTCCAGGGCGAGCGCGAGATCGCGCAGCACAACAAGCCGCTGGGCACCTTCGAGCTCTCCGGCATCGCCCCGGCTCCCCGTGGTGTGCCGCAGATCGAGGTCACCTTCGACATCGACGCCAACGGCATCGTCAACGTCTCCGCCAAGGACCGCGGCACGGGCAAGGAGCAGAAGATCACCATCTCCGGTGGCTCCGCCCTGGCCAAGGAGGACATCGAGCGGATGGTCAAGGAGGCCGAGGCGCACGCCGACGAGGACCGCAAGCGCCGCGAGGAGACCGAGGCCCGCAACACCGCGGAGCAGCTGGTCTACTCCACCGAGAAGTTCCTCGCCGACAACACCGACAAGCTGCCGGCCGACGGCCGTGGGCCGGTCGACGCCGCGCTCGAGGACCTCAAGGCAGCCCTGAAGCCGGAGTCCGGCGCGACCGCCGAGGACATCTCGGCCAAGACGTCGAAGCTCTCCGAGGAGTCGCAGAAGCTCGGCACCGCGATGTATGCCGCGGCGTCCGAGTCGCAGGCGGGCGCCGGTGAGGGTGCGGACGCGGGTGCCGGGGCAGGCGCCGGTGCCGGCTCGCAGGCCGGCGGTGACGAGGACGTCGTCGACGCCGAGGTCGTCGACGACGACGAGGACAAGAAGTGACGGAGAACGTCGACCCCCGTCACGAGCAGGCCGAGGAGGTGGTGGGTGCCGAGGCGGCAGAGCCGTCGGCGCCCACCGCCGCCCCGGCGGGCGACGCGGGCAGCCCCGGGCAGGAGACCCTCGAGGCCTTCGAGCAGGAGCTCGAGGACGAGCAGGACGCCGTCGCCCGGCAAGAGCCTGCGCAGCCGCACCCGGACACCACGCTCGCGGCCGAGCGGCTGCTCGACCTGCAGCGCCTGCAGGCCGAGTACGTCAACTACAAGCGCCGGGTCGACCGCGACCGCGCCATGGTGCAGGAGCGCGCCGTCCAGG
The DNA here is from genome assembly GCA_963730585.1 of uncultured Actinomycetota bacterium. Taxonomy (GTDB): domain Bacteria; phylum Actinomycetota; class Actinomycetes; order Actinomycetales; family Dermatophilaceae; genus Pedococcus_A. The sequence continues at coordinate 413,390 of CAVSSL010000010.1, forward strand.
ACGTCCTCGAGACGCTGCTGCCGGTGCTCGACGACATCCACGCGGCCCGCGAGCACGGCGACCTGCAGAGCGGGCCGTTCGCCTCGATCGCCGAGAAGCTGGAGCAGACCCTGACCCGCTTCGGGCTGACCCGGTTCGGTGACGTCGGTGAGCCGTTCGACCCGATGCGGCACGAGGCCCTCATGCACACGCAGGCCGACCTGCCGGAGGGTGCCACCGAGACCACGGTGGTGACCGTCCTGCAGCCCGGCTACCGTGCCGGCGACCAGGTCATCCGGCCGGCCCGCGTCGCGGTCGCCGACCCGCAGTAGCGCAGGGCCCCAGCAACACAGACCCGTAGTACCACTGCACGACCGCCCGGGAGGAGGACGTCATGGCCAGCCAGGACTGGTTCGAGAAGGACTTCTACGCGATCCTCGGCGTCCCCCAGGACGCCGACGCCACGGCCATCAAGAAGGCCTACCGCAAGCTCGCCCGCAAGGAGCACCCCGACCAGAACCCCGGGGACGCGAAGGCGGAGCAGCGCTTCAAGGACATCGGTGAGGCGTATGCCGTGCTGTCCGACACGGAGCAGCGCCAGCAGTACGACGCGATCCGGTCGATGACGCACGGCGGCGCGCGGTTCCGGGCCGGCGGCCCGGGCGGTGGCGGCGGTGCTGGCTTCGAGGACGTGTTCTCCTCGATGTTCGGTGGCGGTGGCGCCGGGCCGGGGGTGCGGTTCAGCACCGGCGGTGGCGGGGCCCAGCCCAACCTCGAGGACATCCTCGGCGGGATGTTCGGTGGCGGCGGGCCGGCTTACGGGGGCTTCGGCGCCCCGGCCGGCCCGCGCCGCGGGGCCAACATCACCGCCCGCACCACCCTGTCGTTCCGCGACGCGGTGGAGGGCGCGACGGTCACCCTCAGCACCGGCAACGGCCGCATCACCACGCGTATCCCGGCCGGTGTGCGCGACGGCCAGAAGATCAAGCTGGCGGGCAAGGGCGCGCCGGGCGACCAGGGGGCTCCTGCCGGCGACCTGGTCCTGACGGTCGAGGTGGAGAAGCACCCGGTGTTCGGGCGCGACGGTGACAACCTCACCGTCGACCTGCCCGTCACCTTCGCCGAGGCCGCCCTCGGCGCCACGGTGTCGGTGCCGACCCTGTCCGGCGAGCCCGTGAAGGTGCGCATCGCCCCGGGCACACCCAGTGGTCGCGTGCTGCGCGTCAAGGGGCGCGGCGTGCCGCGCAAGGACCACCACGGCGACCTGCTCGCTCGGGTGAACATCGTGGTGCCGCAACGGCTCACGGACGAGGCCCGCAAGGCGGTGGAGGCACTCCAGGCCCAGGAGCAGGGCGAGGACCCGCGCGGTGAGCTGTTCGCGCGGGCCCGGCAGGAGTGATGACCGGTGTCCACGCTGCGCGGTTTCGCCCCTGACGACGACACCCCGGTCTTCGTGATCTCCGTGGCGGCGGAGCTGGCCGGCATGCACGCCCAGACGCTGCGGCAGTACGACCGGCTCGGCCTCGTCTCCCCGTCGCGCACCCGTGGCGGGGGACGGCGCTACTCCGCCCGCGACATCGCGATCCTCCGCGAGGTGCAGCGGCTGTCCCAGGAGGAGGGCGTCAGCCTCGCCGGCATCCAGCGCATCCTCGAGCTCGAGCACCAGGTCGACGCACTGCGCGCCCGGGTGGCCGAGCTCGCCGACGAGCTCGAGCGGGTGCGCAACGCGAGCGCCCAGCCGGGTTCGCGGGTCTTCGCCGTCGGCCCGGCAGGCGAGATCATCGCCATGCGCGCCGGCCAGCGACCGCGGCCGAACCGCTCGCAGGCCCTCGTGGTCTGGAAGCCGCACTTCTGACCGCGAGCCGGCGGCACCGGCATACCGGGACCAACGGCCCCTGAAAGTCCTGTCCCTGAGGGCAAAGCCCTCGTGGCGCTCGACGGCAGGGGGCCAGACTGGCCACGTGCCAACGTCGTCACTGCCCTCGGACCTTGCCATCGCGCGTGCCGCGCACCTCGAGCCCATCACGGAGGTGGCGCGGGCCGCCGGCATACCGGAGGAGCGCCTCGAGCCCTACGGCCGCCACGTCGCCAAGGTCGACCTGGCGGCCGTCGACGACCTGGCCGACCGCCCCGCCGCGAAGTACGTCGTCATCACCGCGATGACCCCCACGCCGCTGGGGGAGGGCAAGACCACGACGGCCGTCGGCCTGGCCCAAGGGCTCTCGGTGCTCGGCCACCGCGCGACGCTCGCCCTGCGCCAGCCGTCGATGGGCCCGACGTTCGGCATCAAGGGCGGCGCGGCCGGCGCCGGCTACAGCCAGGTGCTGCCGATGGAGCAGCTGAACCTCCACCTGACCGGCGACTTCCACGCCGTGACCGCCGCCCACAACCTGCTCGCGGCCATGGTCGACAACCACCTGCACCACGGCAACGACCTCGGGCTCGACCCGCGCAGCGTCGCCTGGCGGCGGGTGCTCGACGTCAACGACCGGGCCCTGCGCAACATCGTCGAGGGCCTCGGCGCCCGCATCGACGGCGTCCCGCGGCAGAGCGGGTTCGACATCACCGCGGCCAGCGAGGTGATGGTGATCCTCGGCCTCTCGACGTCACTGCGCGACCTGCGCGCGCGACTCGGCCGCATCGTGGTGGGCTTCACGTATGCCGGTCGGCCGGTGACCGCCGACGACGTCAAGGCAGCGGGCGCGATGGCCGTGGTCCTCAAGGACGCGCTCAAGCCCAACCTGCTCCAGACCACCGAGAACACACCGGTGCTCGTGCACACCGGCCCGTTCGGCAACATCGCCACCGGCAACTCCTCGGTCGTGGCCGACCAGGTCGGGATCCGCACCGGCGACTACCTGCTCACCGAGGCCGGCTTCGGCTCCGACATGGGGGCCGAGCGCTTCTTCAACCTCAAGTGCCGGGTCTCGGGGCTCGAGCCCGACGCCGCGGTGCTGGTCGCGACGGTGCGCTCGCTCAAGGCCCACTCGGGCAACTACCGCGTCGTGGCGGGCAAGCCGCTGCCGCCGGAGATGCTCCACGAGAGCCCGCGGGCGGTGCGCGCCGGCGCCGACAACCTGCGCCGGCACATCGAGATCGTCCGCTCGTTCGGCGTCTCGCCGGTCGTGGCCATCAACGCCTTCCCCTCCGACTTCGAGTCCGAGCACGCGGTGATCCGCGAGGTGGCCGAGGCCGAGGGGGCCCACGTGGCGGTCTCCACCCACGTCGTCGACGGGGGCAAGGGTGCGCGCGACCTCGCCGAGGCGGTCGTCGCGGCCTGCGGCGAGCAGCACGAGTTCCGCCACACCTACGAGCTCGACGACACCCTGCGCGAGAAGATCGAGGCCGTCGCGACGAAGGTCTACGGCGCCGACGGGGTGGACTTCTCGCCGACCGCGGCGAAGGACCTCGAGCGCTTCGAGGTGCTCGGCTACGGCGGCTTCCCGGTCGTCATCGCCAAGACGCACCTGTCGATCTCGTCCGACCCCACCCTCCGTGGCGCCCCGAAGGGGTGGCGGCTGCCCGGTGCGCGAGGTGCGCGCCGCGGCCGGTGCCGGCTACGTCTACGCGATCAGCGGCGACATGCGCACGATGCCCGGCCTGCCGAGCAACCCGGCGGCGGCGAGCATCGACCTCGACGACAACGGCGAGGTCGTCGGCCTCTTCTAGCCGCTCCCCGCGGCATACAACGTCGGGAAGGGGCAGTCGTCAGGGGGCCGGCTGCTCGTCGGCCTTCTCCCACATGGCCTTCATCTCGTCCATCGCCTGTTCCATGATCCGCAGCATGGCCGCGCGGGCGAGGTCGCCGTCGTGCCGCTGGATCGCCGAGGCGACGTCGGCGTGCAGCTGCAGCGCCTCCTCGTGGGGGTGGTGCGGCATGAGGCCGTAGTGGTGACGACCGGTGAGCACCTCGGCGACGAGCTCGTGCAGCTTGAGGAACATCTCGTTGCCCGAGCTGGCGAGCACGAGGCGGTGGAACTCGATGTCGAGGGCGAGGAACTGGTCCTCGTCCTCACCCTGCGCGGCGGCCCACATCCGGGCGGCGACCCCCACCAGGTCGCTGGCGTCGTCGGGGGTGGCGCGCTCGGCGGCGAGCCGGGCGGCCTCGGGCTCGACGGCGCCACGCAGCTCGGTGATCGAGCGCAGCTGCCCGAGACGGCCGTCGGAGGCCAGGCGCCAGCGGATGACCTGGGGGTCGTAGACGTTCCACGCCGAGGCCGGCTGGATGATCGTGCCGATGCGGCGCCGCGAGGCGACCAGCCCCATCGACGACAGCACCCGCAGCACCTCGCGGACGACGGAGCGGGACACGCCGTAGCGGTCGACCAGGTCGTCGATGTAGAGCACCGCGCCGGCGGCGAGCCGGCCACCGCAGATGGCCGTGCCGATCTGGTCGAGGACCTGGGCGTGCAGGCCCGTCAGCCCCGACGCCGCGGTGGCCTCGGTCGCGTGGGTGGCCGCGACGGCCCTGGCGGCGTCGGCGGCGTCGGCGTCGGCCTCGGGCAGCTCCGGTGCTGGCTCGGTCATGGGTTAAAGCATACGCATGGCGGCCACCCTCTTGCATAAATCAGATTTAGAGATCTAACATCCGGTGATTAGGCGGATGTAGTGCCGTCTACGGAGGCGGCGACCCAATGGCGGGACGCCACGACAGGAACGGAGACCGACGTGTTGCGTCAGTCATCAGTTATCGGGACTTCTCTGGCCGTGGCGGCAGCCCTCGGCCTCTCGGCATGCGGCGGTGACGACGCAGAGGGCTCGGGCAGCAAGACCGTCCGGGTCACGCTCGCCAACCACGTCTGGACCGAGAACATCAAGAAGGCCCTGCCCGAGTTCGAGAAGCAGAGCGGGCTGAAGGTCGAGATCACCCAGCTCGGCGAGGACCAGCTGTCCGACCAGTACAACGTGAAGCTGAACGCCGGCTCCAGCGACATCGACGTGATGATGTACCGCCCCCTCCAGGAGGGGAAGCTCTTCGCGAAGAACAAGTACCTCGCGGACATCAGCGACAAGGTCAAGGGCAACAAGGAGTGGGACTGGAGCGACTTCAAGTCGGGTCCGGTGCAGGCCACCACCTACGAGGACAAGGTCGTCGGCGTCCCGCTCATCACCGAGCAGGAGGTCCTGTACTACCGCAAGGACCTGCTGAAGAAGGCCGGCTACACCAACCCGCCGAAGACGCTCGACGAGCTCAAGTCGATGGCGGCCAAGATCAAGTCCGAGAACCCGGGCGTCGCGGGCTTCGTCGCCCGGACCGGCAAGTCCCCGGCGGTCACGCAGTTCTCGAGCTTCCTGTACTCCTTCGGCGGTGACTTCGTCGACGAGAGCGGCAAGTCCGCCGTCGGCTCCCCGGAGGCCAAGCAGGCGTACGCGTTCTACGGCGGCCTGATCAAGGACCTCGGCCCGGCCAACGTCAGCACCGACATGGGCTGGCCCGAGGCGATGGCGATCTTCACGCAGGGCAAGGCGGCCTTCTACACCGAGGCCAACTCGCTCTACAAGAACGCCACCGACCCGGCCAAGTCCAAGGTCTCGAAGGACGTCGGCTTCGCGCCCTTCCCGGAGGGCCCGGCCGGTTCCAAGCCCTACAGCATCCCGTCCTGGGCGCTGGGCGTGAACGACGCCTCCGAGAACCAGGCCAACGCCTGGAAGTTCATCGAGTGGGCCACGAGCAAGGCGCAGACCCTCGAGAACGAGAAGGCCGGCGTCCCCGGCGGCCGCACCTCCGTCGCCGAGGACCCCGCCGCGACCTCGACCTACCCGAAGGACCTCGTCGAGGCCAACGCCGCGATGGCCAAGAACGGCGTCGGCCACGACCGTCCGCTCGTGGTGAAGGTCGCCGAGGCCCGCGAGATCGTCGGCCAGCCGATCGTCGACGCCATCACCGGCAAGGACGCGGCAGGCTCCGCGGACGCCGCCAACGAGGCGTTCCAGAAGTTCCTGGACGACGAGAACAAGTAACACCACAGCCGGATGGCCGGCGGCCCCACCCCCGGTGGGGCCGCCGGCCCCAGCCCCCCAGCACGCGCCGACTTGGAGCAGCACATGGCAGCCACCACCACCTCCCCCAACCCCACGCGGGAGAGCAGCCTGACGACCTCGGCGAGCACGCCCGGCTGGGCGCTCTGGGCCAACCGCCACCGCAAGTGGCTGTTCGCCTCACCGGCGATGGTGTTCGTCGCCGTCCTGATCATCTTCCCGGTGGCGTGGACGGTGTACCTCAGCCTCACCGACGCCGAGGGGTCGGTGCGCGCGGAGTCGGAGTTCGTCGGCTTCGCCAACTACCTCGAGGTGCTCGGTGACACCGACCGGTTCTGGCCGGCGGTGCTGCGCACGGTCGTCTTCACCGGAGGCGTGCTCGCCGCCGAGATCGTCCTCGGCATGGCCATCGCGCTGCTGCTGTGGCGGCCGTTCAAGGGCGAGAAGTGGGTGCGCGTCGCCATCCTGCTGCCCCTCGTCGCCACCCCCGTGGCCGTCGGCATGATGTGGCGCCTCATCTTCGACCCCAACATCGGCATGGCCAACCGGGTCCTCGGCTGGTTCGGGCTCGGCCCGTGGCCCTGGCTCGCCGGCGAGCACACCGCCCTGCCGACGACGATGTTCATCGACGTCTGGCAGTGGACACCGATGATCGTGCTCATCCTCCTGGCCGGCCTGACCTCGCTGTCGGACGAGCCGCAGGAGGCGGCGCTGATCGACGGCGCCAGTGCGTGGCAGCGGTTCCGCCACGTCACCCTGCCGCTGCTCATGCCGACCCTGGTCGTCGCGGTCCTGCTGCGCGGCATCGACGCCCTCAAGACCTTCGACATCCTCTACGCCACCAAGGGCAAGGGCGGCGGCTCGTTCCACGAGGTCGAGACGCTCAACGTCTACGCCTACGGCCTGAGCTTCGACTACAACGAGTACGGCGTCTCGTCCGCGGTCCTCATCATCTTCTTCCTCATCATCATCGGCTCGATGTGGGCCGTCACCTCCCGCCGGAAGGACGCTTCCTGATGCGCGCCCGCACCCCGTTCAAGGTCTTCCGCATCGCCGCGTTGGTCCTGGTCGTGCTCGCCCTGCTGGCGCCGCTGGCGTGGATGGTCGCGGCTTCCCTGAAGACCAACGTCGACATCTACAACCCCGACAAGGCGCTGGTCTTCTCGCCGACCTGGGACAACTACTCCAAGGTCCTGCAGCAGGCCAACTACGTGCAGTTCATCGTCAACAGCCTGTGGGTCGCGTTCGCGGCCACCGCGCTGTCGCTGCTGCTCGGCGTGCCGGCCGCCTACTCGATGAGCCGCTTCTCGATGCGGCGCTCGGCGCTGGTCGTGCTGATGGCACGCGTCATCCCGGCCGTCTCGCTCCTGGTGCCCTGGTACTACGTCTTCTCGAACCTGAAGATGGTCGGCGGCTTCACGGTGCTGATCCTCAGCCACATGTTCGTGTCGCTGCCGCTCATCGTCTACATCATGATGGGCTACTTCGACGGGCTCCCGCTCGAGCTCGAGGAGTCGGGCATGGTCGACGGGCTCACCCCGATCGGCGCGTTCCGCCGGATCACCCTGCCGCTCTCGACGCCGGGCATCGCGACCGCCGGGATCCTGTCGTTCATCTTCTCCTGGAACAACTTCATGTTCGCCCTGGTGCTCTCCAGCGCCGACACCAAGACCCTGCCCGTCGCGATCTTCGACTTCGTGGGCTACGCCAGCATCGACTGGGGCGGCCTGATGGCAGCCTCCACCGTGGTGACGCTGCCGATCATGCTCATCGCGCTCTTCGCGCAGAAGTACGTCGTCTCCGGGCTCACCGCCGGCGCGACGAAGGGCTGAGAGATGACCGCCGTCACCACGCGCACCGAGCAGGCCCGCCCCGGCTCCGAGACCGTCATCCGCAGCGTCGAGACCTTCCTCGTCGCCCCCCGCTGGCTCTTCGTCCGCATCGAGACCGCGGGCGGCATCGTCGGCTGGGGCGAGGCGACCTGCGAGGGTCGGTCCGAGACGGTGCGCACGGCCGTCGACCAGCTCGCCGAGATGGTCCTCGGACGCGACGCCCTGCGCATCGAGGACCACTGGCAGGTCATGACCAAGGGCTCCTTCTACCGCGGTGGCCCCATCCTGGCCAGCGCCGTCTCCGGCATCGACCAGGCGCTGTGGGACATCGCGGGCAAGCACTTCGGCGCCCCGGTGCACCAGCTCCTCGGTGGCCCGGTGCGTGACCGGATCCGCGTCTACGGCTGGGTCGGCGGCGACGAGCCGGCCGAGGTGGCCGACCACATCCGCGAGCAGGTCGAGGCGGGCCTGACCGCCGTGAAGATGAACGCCTCGGGCCGGATGAGCCCGGTCGCGACCGTGGCCGAGATCGACGGTGTCGTCGAGCGCGTGGCCGCGGCCCGCGAGGTGCTCGGCCACCACGGCGACGTGGCGGTCGACTTCCACGGCCGGTTCACCCTGGCCAACGCACGCCGCGTGGCGCCGCTGCTCGAGCCCTACCGGCCCTTCTTCCTCGAGGAGCCCGTGGTCCCCGAGAACTCCCACCTCATCGGCGAGTTCGTCCGCTCGACCACGACGCCCGTCTCCACCGGAGAGCGCCTCTACAGCCGGCAGGAGTTCCTCCCCGTGCTGCAGGCCGGCATCGCCGTGGCGCAGCCCGACCTCTCGCACGCCGGCGGCATCACCGAGGTGCGCAAGATCGCCGCGCTGGCCGAGGTCTACGACGTCCAGCTCGCGCCCCACTGCCCGCTGGGCCCGCTGGCCCTCGCCGCCTGCCTCCAGGTCGGCTTCGCCACGCCGAACTACCTCATCCAGGAGCAGAGCATCGGCATCCACTACAACCAGGGCGCCGAGGTGCTCGACTACGTCGTCGACCCCGCGCCGCTGCAGTTCGTGGACGGCCACATCGAGCGGCTGACCGGCCCCGGCCTCGGCATCGAGGTCGACGAGCAGGCGGTGCGCGCGGCCGACAAGCGCGGCCACGCCTGGCGTGGACCGGTCTGGCGGCACGCCGACGGCTCCTTCGCGGAGTGGTGAGGACGCCGTGGTGAGGGATGCAGTGGTGACCGGTATGCCGTCGGGCGCGTTCGTCGACGCCCTGGCCCGTGCGCGGGTCATGGCCATCATCCGCGGCACGGACGGCGACGCCGCCGTCGCGACGTCGCTCGCGCTGTTCGACGAGGGCGTGCGGTTCGTCGAGATCTCGCTGACCACACCCGGCGCCTGCGAGGCGATCGAGAAGGTCCGCAGCCAGCTCCCGGAGGGCGCCCAGATCGGTGCCGGCACGGTGCTCACCGCCGCTGACGTCGCGGACGTCGAGGCGGCCGGCGCCCAGTTCGTCGTGACCCCGGCCGTGACGCCGTCCATCGCGGTGGCCGCCGAGAAGGGCCTGCCGGTCGCGGCCGGAGCCCTCACCCCCACCGAGGCCTTCACAGCCGTGCAGCAGGGCGCGAGCGTCGTCAAGCTCTTCCCCGCCTCGATCGGTGGCCCCGCCTTCCTCAAGGCCGTCCGCGACCCCTTCCCCCACATCCCCTTCCTCGCCGTCGGGGGAGTCGGGCTCGAGGAGCTCGACGGCTACCTCGCAGTCGGTGCCATCGGCGTCGGCGTGGGCAGCCCCCTCGTCGGCGACGCCGCCTCGGGTGGCGACCTCGCCGCCCTGCGCGAGCGGGCGCGCGCGTACGTCGCTGCGGCAGAACGGCATACGCCGTGAGCATGCACGCCGCCGAGGTGCTGACGTTCGGCGAGTCGATGGTCTCCTTCCGCGCCGACGGGCCCCTCACCCAGGGCGCCCAGCAGACGGTGCGCCTCGCCGGCGCCGAGTCCAACGTCGCCATCGGGCTGGCGCGGCTCGGCCACGGCGTTGCGTGGGCCGGTCGGGTGGGCGACGACTCGTTCGGGCGCCTCGTGCTGCGGCAGCTGCGCGCCGAGGGCGTCGACACCCGGTATGCCGTCGTCGACGGCGAGCGGCCCACCGGCCTCATGTTCGTGGAGCAGCGCACCGCCGACCTGGTGAGCGTGGAGTACCGCCGGTCGGGCTCGGCCGGCTCGGCCGTGTGCAAGGACGACCTCGCCGGCGCCCTGGAGGCCGGGGCCCGGGTCCTGCACGTCACCGGCATCACCCCGGCGCTGTCCGAGAGCGCTGCCGAGGCGGTCGCCTGGGCCGTCGAGTCCGCCGCTGCCACAGGCGCTTTCGTCTCCCTCGACGTCAACTTCCGCAGCCGGCTCTGGAGCCGTGAGCAGGCCCGCGAGGCGCTCACACCGCTCGCCAGCCGCGCCACCCTGGTCATCGCCTCCGACGACGAGCTCGACCTCGTGGCACCCGGCGACGAGGACGACGCCGTCGCGGACCTCTTCGACCGCGGCGTGCAGCAGGTCGCCGTGAAGCGCGGACCCCTCGGCGCGACGCTGCACTCCCGCGAGGGTCGTGTCGACGCACCGGCCCTCGCGGTGACGGCCGTCGACCCGATCGGGGCCGGCGACGCGTTCACGGCCGGCTACCTCTCCGGGGTGCTCGACGGGCTCGAGCCGGCCGACTGCCTCGCGCGCGGGGCGACCACCGGCGCCTTCGCCGTCTCCACCCGTGGCGACTGGGAGGGCGCCCCGACCCGGGACGAGCTCGCCCTCCTCGAACGACACACCCCCGGCGCCACCGTGCGCTGACTACCCAGACACCCAACGCCCGAACCCCGGCCCCCCGCAACGCCAGGGCCCAACCGAAAGGCACAGCAGTGAAGATCGTCGCCGCCGACGTGATCGTGTCCAGCCCGGACCGCAACTTCGTGACGTTGAAGGTCACGACCGAGGACGGCCTGACCGGGCTGGGCGACGGCACCCTGAACGGGCGTGAGCTGGCGGTGGCGTCGTACCTGAAGGACCACGTGGTGCCGCTGCTGCTCGGTCGCGACGCGCACAACATCGAGGACGCCTGGCAGTTCCTCTACCGGTCGGCGTACTGGCGGCGCGGACCGGTGACGATGGCGGCGATCGCGGCGGTCGACGTGGCGCTGTGGGACATCAAGGCCAAGGCGGCGGGGATGCCGCTGTACCAGCTGCTCGGGGGCGCGTCCCGGACCGGGATCATGGCCTACGGGCACGCGTCGGGCCGCGACACGCAGGAGCTGTTCGACTCGATCCGCAAGCACCTGGAGCTGGGCTACCGCTCGATCCGGGTGCAGACCTCGGTGCCGGGGATCAACGCGGTCTACGGGGTGGCGGCGCAGCCGTCGCAGCGAGGGCAAGCGGTACGACTACGAGCCGGCGCAGCGGGCGCCGCTGCCGGCCGAGGAGGACTGGGACACCCGGGCCTACCTGCGGCACATCCCGACTGTGTTCGAGGCGGTGCGGAACGAGTTCGGCCCGGAGCTGCCGCTGCTGCACGACGGGCACCACCGGATGACCCCGATCCAGGCGGCGAAGCTGGGCAAGGCGCTCGAGCCGTACGACCTGTTCTGGCTCGAGGACTGCACCCCGGCGGAGAACCAGGAGGCGCTGCGGCTGGTGCGCCAGCACACGACGACGCCGCTGGCGATCGGGGAGATCTTCAACACCGTGTGGGACTACCAGACGCTGATCCGCGAGCAGCTGATCGACTACGTGCGCTCGGCGGTGACGCACACCGGTGGGATCACGGCGATGCGCAAGCTGTTGGACTTCGCGGCGCAGTACCAGATCAAGTCCGGCATCCACGGGCCGACGGACATCTCCCCGGTGGGGATGGCCGCGGCGCTGCACCTGGACCTGGCGATCCACAACTTCGGGATCCAGGAGTACATGCAGCACGGGCCGTTGACCAACGAGGTGTTCCGGCAGTCCTTCACGTTCGAGGACGGCTACCTGCACCCGGGTCACGAGCCGGGCATCGGGGTCGAGCTCGACGAGGACGCCGCTGCGCGGTTCCCGTACCAGCCGGCCTACCTGCCGTTCAACCGCCTCAAGGACGGCACCGTCCATGACTGGTGACATGACTGGCGACCAGGCAGCCCCCGGTGGAACGCCGCTCGACCTGAGGTCGGGCACCCGGCACGTCGTGGTCATGGGTGTCTCCGGCTCGGGCAAGACGACGGTCGCGCACGGCATCGCCGCCGCGACGAACCTGCTCTTCGCCGAGGCCGACGACTTCCACTCCCGGGCCAACGTGGAGAAGATGCGCGCCGGCACCCCCTTGACCGACGAGGACCGCTGGCCCTGGCTGCGGGACCTGGCGACCTGGATGGCCGAGCGCGCTGCCGAGGGCCGCTCGACCGTCATCGCCTGCTCGGCGCTGCGCCGCGTCTACCGCGACGTGCTCGCCGCCGGCCCGCCCACGCTCGACTTCGTCCACCTCGACGGGCACGTGGAGGTGATCCGCGACCGGATGGCCTCCCGGTCCGGGCACTACATGCCGGCCAGCCTGCTCGACTCCCAGGTCTCCACGCTGGAGCCGCTGCAGCCGGACGAGTCGGGCATCGAGCTCGACGTCTCGCTGTCGCCGGAGGAGCTGGTGGCCCAGGCCGTCCGCGGGCTCGACCTGCCTCAGGCCCAGCCGGCCACCTAGCCGGACCCGCTCGCCGGCGACGTCAGCCGGCCACGTCAGCCGGTGGTGTCAGCCGGTGGTGTCGTCGACCGGGCCGCGGTAGCGCCCTTTCTGCCGGGCGGTCGCGGCCACGACCACCACGGCGGCGGCCACCGCCGCCCAGGCGGTGACCGTCGACTCGGGCTGGTCGGAGGTCCGGCCCACGGCGATCCAGAGCAGGCCCCACGCGATGGCGAGGGCCACGGCATACCGGCCGTCGAGTCGGCGGGCCAGCAGCACGCCGATGCCGGCGACGACCGCCAGCACGGCCACCGCCCAGGCCTCGCTGGCCGGCGGGCCGGGGTCGACGCCGCTGGCGACGAGGGCGGCGGTGACGTTGGCGCACGTCGCCACGCAGACCCAGCCCAGGTAGGCACCGAAGGTGCCGTCGACGACCACCGCCTCGACGACACCGAACGACGGCCGCTCGGTGAGCCGCCGCACCAGCACGCCGAGCACCCCGACGAGGGCCGCGATCACCACGACGCTCAGCCAGATCCAGTCCTGTCGGGTCACGAGCAGCCAGGTGGCGTTGAGCAGCATCGATGCCGCGGCAAGCCAGCCGGTCTGCCGGTGCCGCTCGTCGGTGGCCTGGCCCGGCAGCCACTGCCACACCGTGTAGGCGGCCAGGCCGAGGTAGATCACCGACCAGATCGAGAAGGCCGGGCCGGCCGGCGCGAGCAGGGTGGCGTCGGCCGCCAGGGCGCCGCCGGAGGCCTCCGGCACCTCGCTGCCCCCGATGACGCCGACGCCCACCAGGGTGCCGAGCACGCAGAGCACCTCGCTGACGGTCACGCCGACCTGGCGCGCGCGGTCGGCGCTGGTCGGTGCAGGGGACGCCATGTGTCGCAGGCTAACCCGGGTCGGGGGAGCCGGCGCGGCCGTCGACGGGCGACAACCTCAGGAAGTCGGTCACCCCGAGCCAGCGCAGCACGGGCCGCTCGGGCAGCCGGATCCGGGCGGCGGTCGGGTCGTGGAAGACCTCGGCCACGGTGCACCGGATGCGTCGTCCGCGCACCTCCAGCTCGCAGCCGCCGGCGGCGAGCACGTTCTTGAGCCAGTCGCTCTCGCGCCCGTAGGTGAGGGCGACGACGTAGTCGCCGTCGACGGCGAACACGTTGACGGGCGTCCGGTAGGGGCGTCCCGAGCGCCGGCCGACGTGGTGCACCACGCCGAAGCCGGGAACCCAGCGCAGCACGGGCGTCGCCACGCGGTTGGTGACGCGGCGGTTGAACCGAGCGACCCGCTGGGGGATGGGCACGAGCCCACCGTATGCCGCGCGGCGGCTCGCGTCCGGCGTCAATGCCGGAGCAGACTGCCCGCATGGGCCGGGGCGCCCGTCTGGGGGAGCGGCTGACGCCGCGCGCAGGGTTGGCCTGTGTCGCGGTGGTGTTCGGCGCTGTCCAGGTGCTGCTGGTCGCCGAGCTGCCGCTGGGCTGGGACGAGGCGATCTACGCCAGCCAGACCGACCCGCGCCGGCCGGCGCTGGCCTTCACCGCGCCGCGCGCCCGGGGCATGCCGTGGATCGCAGCCCCGCTGCAGGCGGTCACCGGCTCCCCGGTCGCCCTGCGGGTCTACCTCGCCGTCCTGGCGGCGCTGGCCCTCTACGGCGCGTATGCCGTGTGGCTGAGGGTGCGCCCCGACGGTTCCGTGCCGCTCGCGGCCCTCGGGTTCACCTCGCTGTGGATCACGGTGTTCTACGCGCCGAGCCTGATGCCCAACGTGCCGATCGCCCTGGCCGGGGTGTTCGCCACCGGCACCCTGCTCTGCGCCGCGCTGGGGAGGGCGCCGACCTGGCTGCCCTGGGCCGGTGGGGCTGCGGTCGCCGCCGCGGCGCTCATCCGGCCGGGCGACGTCGTCCCGCTGCTCGGGGCCCTGGCCGTGTGCGTGCTCGCGCACCCCCGCTGGCGCCGTCGCACGGTCGCGCTGCTCGGGCCGCTGGCTGCCGGTGCGGTGCTGGGCGCGCTGCCGTGGGTGGTCGAGGCGCAGCTGCGCTACGACGGCGTGGTGGCGCGGCTGCGTCGGGCGATCAGCACCCAGAGCACCGGGGAGCGCTTCGTGCCGGACTACCAGCTGCGCGCCCTCGACGGCCCGCTCCTGTGCCGGCCGTGCGACCGGGCGACCCAGCCGATCCCGACCACCGGGCTGCTGTGGTGGACGGCCGGGGCACTGCTGGTGGCCCTCGCGGTGTGGCTGGTGCTGCGCTCGCGCGACCGGGTGGGGTTCGGTGACGCCCCCCGGTCGGCGACGCTCCTGCCGGCCCTCGTCGGGGTGGTGCTGGCGCTGCCCTACCTCTTCCTCGTCGGCTACGCCGCCCCGCGGTTCCTGCTGCCGTCCTACGCCCTGCTCGCGCTGCCGGCGGCCCAGGCCCTGCGCCACCTGTGCCTTCGCCCCTCCGGGGTCGTCCGTCGCGCGGTCGCGGCCGGGGTCGCGCTGCTGCTGGCCGGACACGTGGTGGCGCAGTACCGGCAGCTCGAGTCGGTCATGGCCGGCTCGGAGCCGGGGCGGGAGCGGTGGGACGCCGTCGCCGCTTCGCTCGCCCGGCACGGGGTCACGCCGCCGTGCCTGCTGGTCGGTCCGGAGTCCGTGCCGGTGGCCTACCTCGCGCGGTGCGACGCCGTGCACCTCAAACGGGTGCCGGGTGACGAGCCGTTCACGCTGGCCGACCTGCGGACGCAGGCGAGGCGGCAGACCGTGGCGCTCGTGCTGCGCTCCGGGCAGAGCCGACCCACCTACTCGCGCGGGTGGGCGCCGTTGCCCGCGGACGACCTGCCGAAGGGCTGGCGCGTCTACGTCGCGCCGATGCGCTGAGCCGGGTTGTGCTGCAGCACGAAGTTGAGCGGAATAGACTCAAGTTTGAGCGGGTTGCACCGCGTGAGTTCTGACGCATCTCATCGACGCACCTCACAGGAGACACCACACCCATGGAGCTGAAGCCGACCGCCAAGGTGGCCGAGACGCTCGCCCTCGCGCAGCGTGCCGCGCAGACCGCGGGCCACCCCGAGATCACCCCCGACCACCTCACGAGCGCCCTCATCCAGCTCGACACCCCGCAGGCGGACGCCTTGCTGCAGGCAGCCGGCACCGGTGCGGCGCACGTGCTGGGGCAGGCCGACGCGCGGCTCCGCGCGCTCCCCACCACCTCTGGTGCCGCTCAGCCGCCGGGTCTCGGACGGGACGCCGCGGCGGTCCTCCAGCAGGCGGACACCCTCATGCGGGCCAAGGGCGACACCTACCTCGCGCTCGACCTGCTCCTGCTCGCGCTCGCGGAGACCGGCCACCTCGCCGCCGTGGAGAAGCGCGGCGCCAAGGACATGGAGGCCAAGGTCGACGCGCTGCGAGGGGGCCGGAAGGTCACCAGCGAGACGCCCGCGGAAGCCGGGGAGGCGCTGGAGAAGTACGGCACCGACCTCACCCAGATGGCGCGTGACGGCCGGCTCGACCCGGTCATCGGCCGCGACGCCGAGATCCGCCGCGTCGTGCAGGTGCTCTCGCGGCGCACGAAGAACAACCCGGTGCTCATCGGTGAGCCCGGCGTCGGCAAGACCGCCGTCGTCGAGGGCCTCGCCCAGCGCGTCGTCGACGGCGACGTGCCCGAGTCACTGCGCGACAAGCGGCTCATCAGCCTCGACCTCGGCGCGATGGTCGCCGGCGCGAAGTACCGCGGCGAGTTCGAGGAGCGCCTCAAGGCCGTGCTCGAGGAGATCAGGGACAGCAACGGCCAGGTCATCACCTTCATCGACGAGCTGCACACCGTCGTGGGTGCCGGCGCGACCGGCGAGAGCGCGATGGACGCGGGCAACATGCTCAAGCCGCTGCTCGCCCGCGGCGAGCTGCGCCTGGTCGGCGCCACCACGCTCGACGAGTACCGCGAGCACATCGAGAAGGACGCCGCCCTCGAGCGCCGGTTCCAGCAGGTCTTCGTGGGCGAGCCCAGCGTCGAGGACACCATCGCGATCCTCCGCGGGCTCAAGGAGCGCTACGAGGCGCACCACAAGGTCGAGATCGAGGACAGCGCCCTCGTCGCGGCGGCCAGCCTCTCGGACCGCTACATCAGCGGCCGCCAGCTGCCCGACAAGGCCATCGACCTCGTCGACGAGGCGGCGTCGCGGCTGCGCATGGAGATCGACTCCAGCCCGGTCGAGATCGACGAGCTCCGCCGCGCCGTCGACCGGTTGAAGATGGAGGAGCTGCACCTGCAGAGCGAGACCGACGAGGCCTCCCGGGAGCGCCTCGAGGCGCTGCGCAAGACCCTCGCCGACAAGAGCGAGCAGCTCGCCGCGCTCAACGCCCGGTGGGAGCAGGAGAAGTCCGGCCTCAACCGGGTCGGCGAGCTCAAGACCCGGCTCGACGAGGCCCGCACCCGACTGGAGACGGCGCAGCGCGAGTTCGACTACGAGACCGGCGGGCGCATCGAGTTCGGCGAGATCCCCGCGCTCGAGAAGGCCCTGGCACCAGGCTCAGGCGCAGGAGGCACAGGGCCCTGCCAGCCAGGACGCCATGGTCAAGGAGCGGGTCGGCGCCGACGACATCGCCGAGGTCATCAGCGCCTGGACCGGCATCCCCGCCGGCCGCCTGCTCCAGGGCGAGACCGAGAAGCTGCTCAACATGGAGTCGATCATCGGCGCCCGGCTCATCGGCCAGGAGTCGGCGGTGCGCGCCGTCAGCGACGCCGTCCGGCGGAGCCGCGCGGGCCTCGCCGACCCCGACCGCCCGACCGGCTCGTTCCTCTTCCTCGGCCCGACCGGTGTCGGCAAGACCGAGCTCGCCAAGTCGCTCGCCGACTTCCTCTTCGACGACGAGCGGGCCATGGTCCGCATCGACATGAGCGAGTACAGCGAGCGGCACGCCGTCGCCCGCCTCATCGGCGCCCCGCCCGGCTACGTCGGCTACGAGGAGGGCGGCCAGCTCACCGAGGCGGTCCGCCGCCGGCCCTACTCGGTCGTGCTGCTCGACGAGGTGGAGAAGGCCCACCCGGAGACCTTCGACATCCTGCTCCAGGTGCTCGACGACGGTCGGCTGACCGACGGGCAGGGCCGCACGGTCGACTTCCGCAACGTCATCCTCGTGATGACCTCCAACCTCGGCTCGCAGTTCCTCATCGACCCGGTGATGCCGGCCGAGGACAAGAAGGAGGCGGTGCTGACGGCGGTGCGGGCGGCCTTCAAGCCGGAGTTCCTCAACCGGCTCGACGAGATCGTGGTCTTCGACCCGCTCAGCACCGAGGAGCTCGGCCACATCGTCGAGCTGCAGGTGCGCCAGCTGGCCACCCGTCTGGCCGACCGCCGGATCACCCTCGAGGTCACCGAGGCCGCGCGCGAGTGGCTGGCCCTCACCGGCTACGACCCGTCCTACGGCGCCCGGCCGCTGCGCCGCCTGGTGCAGAAGGAGATCGGCGACCGCCTGGCCAAGGCGCTGCTCGCCGGCGAGGTGCGTGACGGCGACACCGTCATCGTCGACCGCGACGACGCCCTCGACGGGCTGGTCGTGCGCGGGGTGGACCACGCCGTGGCCTGACCCGTGCCCTGAAGAGGGCACGGCGGAAGGGGCCGAGGGGGTATGCCGTGAGCGCACGGCATACCCCCTCGTCGCGTCCCGGGGTGGTGGGCGTTCCTGTGCGCTCCGCGGCGACCGCCACCACACTGGAGCGCATGACCGACGAGCCCCTGCACAAGCGCCCTGTGGGCGCCAGCGATGCCACGGTCGAGGCCGTGGGCAAGGTGAGCGAGGCCTTCGAGGCCATCGAGGAGGTCCGCGGGCGGCTCTACGGCCTGCACCGCCTGGTCGGCACCGCCGACCTCGCCCTCGGTGAGGCCGTCGAGCTGCTCCGCAAGGCCGGGCACGACGAGCTCGCCGACACGATCGACTGCGAGATGGTCGGCCGCAACGTGCTCCCGGGCATGTGGACGTTCCAGATCGTCGAGGCGTTCGACGCCGGCTACTACGCCGATTTCCAGCGCATCGACAAGCTGGTGCGCGACGAGCTGATGGGCGGGCAGCGGCACGTCTACGAGGCCGAGATGAAGATGCGCGAGCGCACCAGGGACAGGCGTGGGCACGAGGCCACTCCACGAGACGTGTCACCCGAAGAGCTGGCGACGGAGGAGGGAGCATGACCCGCTACGGCTTCCACGCCTCGCACGAGCAGATCAGCCCGCGGCAGCTGCTCGCCGACGTGCAGCACGCCGAGCAGGCCGGCTTCGACATGGCGATGTGCTCCGACCACTTCTCGCCGTGGAGCGAGAAGCAGGGGCACTCGGGCTACACGTGGGCGTGGCTCGGCGCCGCGCTCGCGACCACCTCCCTGCGCCTCGGCTGCGTCAGCGCCCCGGGCCAGCGCTACCACCCCGCGGTGCACGCCCAGAAGATCGCGACGCTCGGGCAGATGTTCCCCGGCCGGTTCTGGGTGGCACTCGGCAGTGGTGAGGCCAGCAACGAGCACATCACCGGCGACGGCTGGCCCCGCAAGGAGATCCGCACCCAGCGCCTCGAGGAGTGCGTCGACGTCATCCGCCGGCTGCTGCACGGCGAGGAGGTCAGCCACGACGGCCTCGTCACGGTCGACCGCGCCCGCGTGTGGGAGCGCCCCGACCCGGTGCCCGAGCTCATCGGCCCGGCGGTGTCGGTCGAGAGCGCCGCGCGGGTGGCCGCCTGGGCCGACGGGCTCGTCACGGTGAACCAGCCGGTCGAGACGCTGCGGCAGATCGTCGACGCCTACCGCGGCGCCGGCGGCAAGGGGCCGATGGCGCTGCAGGTGCACCTGTCGTTCGCGCCGACCGACGAGGAGGCCCTGGCGATCGCCCACGAGCAGTGGGGCGGCAACGTCTTCGGCCCGCCGATCTCGTGGGACATCGAGACCGCCGAGGCGTTCGACGTGCTGTGGCAGAAGGTCCAGCCGGAGGAGGTCCGCGGCCCGGTCAACGTCTCGAACGACCTCGGGCAGCACCGCGACTGGCTGGCGGAGTACGCCGAGCTCGGCTTCGACGAGATCTACCTGCACCACGTCGGCCAGGACCAGGCCGCCTTCATCGACGCCTTCGGCTCGACGGTGCTCCCCGAACTGCGAAAGGCCTGACCCATGACCACGCGCCTGTCCAACACCAGCGACCTGTGGTGGAAGAACGCCGTCATCTACTGCGTCGACATCGAGACCTACTTCGACTCCAACGGCGACGGGGTCGGCGACATCGCCGGCATGACCCAGCGGATCGACTACCTCGCCGAGCTCGGTGTCACCTGCCTGTGGCTGATGCCCTTCTACCCGACACCCGACCGCGACGACGGCTACGACGTCACCGACCTGTTCGGCGTCGACAGCCGGCTGGGCACCCACGGAGACCTCGTCGAGCTGATCCGCACCGCCAACGACCGCGGCATCCGGGTCATCGCCGACCTCGTCGTCAACCACACCTCGAACCAGCACCCGTGGTTCAAGGCGGCCCGGCGCAGCAAGGACAACCCGTACCGCGACTTCTACGTCTGGCGCTCGGACCCGCCGCCCGACACCGCCGACAAGGTCGTCTTCCCCGACAAGGAGGACAGCATCTGGGAGCTCGACGAGAAGACGGGCGAGTGGTACCTCCACCACTTCTACAAGCACCAGCCCGACCTCAACTTCGCCAACCCCGCGGTCCGCGACGAGATCGCCAAGTCGATCGGGTTCTGGCTCCAGGTGGGCATCGCCGGCTTCCGCGTCGACGCCGTGCCCTTCCTCATCGCCGACGTCGACACGGCCGGTGACGACGTGCCGGGCGACCCGCACGAGTACCTCAAGGCGCTGCGGGCCTTCCTCGGCCGGCGCCGCGGCGACGGCATCCTGCTCGGCGAGGTCAACCTGCCGCACAAGGAGCAGAAGCAGTACTTCGGCGGCAACGCCGGTGACGAGCTGAACATGATGTTCGACTTCATCACCATGCAGTCGATGTACCTCTCCCTCGCGCGCGAGGACGCCCGCCCGCTCGCGAAGGCGCTCAGGTCGCGGCCGCCGATCCACGAGGACTGCCAGTGGGCGACCTTCGTGCGCAACCACGACGAGCTCACCCTCGACAAGCTCAGCGACAAGGAGCGACAGGAGGTCTTCGCCGCCTTCGGCCCCGAGCCCGAGATGCAGCTCTACGCGCGCGGGCTCAAGCGGCGGCTGCCACCGATGATGGGCGGGGACCCGCGCCGGGTGCGCATGGTCTACAGCCTGCTGTTCTCCCTGCCGGGCACGCCGACGCTGTACTACGGCGAGGAGATCGGCATGGGCGAGGACCTCGCGGCCGAGGGCCGGATGGCGGTCCGCACCCCGATGCAGTGGGAGCCGGTGGCCAACGGCGGGTTCTCCACCGCGGCACCCCGCAAGCTGGTGCAGCGGCCCGTGCCCGACGGCTTCGGCCCCGAGCACGTCAACGTGGCCGACCAGAAGCGCGACCCCGACTCGCTCTGGAACTTCATGCGCGGCCTCATCCAGACCTACCGGGAGTGCCCCGAGCTCGGCTGGGGTGAGTTCTCGGTGCTGCAGCAGCCGCTGCGCCAGGTCTTCGTGGGCCGGTGCCACTGGGAGGGGTCGTCGATCGTGACGGTGCACAACCTCTCGGCCGACCCCGTCAGCGCCGCCTTCACGCTCGACCCGCGCGACACCGAGGGCGAGGGCCCGATCTGGCTCGAGGACCTGCTGGAGCGCGGCTCCACTCGAGCCCGGTCCGGGGCGGCACCGTCGAGCTGCCGCTCGACGGCTACGGCCACCGCTGGTTCCGCGTCCGCCGGGACGACCTGCCCCGCCCCTGACGCGGGACGGCCCGGCCCGCGCCCACCGGCGGTATGCCGTGTGGGCGCGGCGGTGTCGGGCCGCACACCCGGGACGATTACCGTGGCGCCCATGAGGCTGACAGCGCGAGGCGCGGCCCCACGAGGACGGTGGCCGCGGTCGCCGTGGTCCTGGCCGTCGCCCTGGGTGCGTCGGCGTGCACGGGCGAGGAGAAGCAGGCGGAGGCCAAGGGCCAGACGCCTGCCGAGCTGCTCGCCTCGGCGCGGACGAAGCTCGAGACCAGCCCCAGCGTGTCGTTCACCCTCGAGTCGCAGGGCCTGCCCGGGCGAGGCCGTGGGCATCTCCGGGGCCAAGGGCACCGGCCGGTTCACGCCGCCCTCCTTCAAGGGCACCCTGAACGCGACCATCAACGGGGTCACCGGGGCGGTGGACGTCATCGCCGTCGAGCAGGACGTCTTCATGAAGTTCTTCACCCCCGGCTACAACCCGATCGACCCGGGTGACTACGGGGCGCCGAACCCGGCCCAGCTGTTCAACACCAAGACCGGCATCACCAGCCTGGTCGACAAGACCCAGGGCGTGGAGAAGGAGGGCACGGTGCGCGACGGAGCCGACGTGCTCGCCACCGTGAAGGGCACCCTGCCCGGCACCGCCGTGGCCGACCTGCTCGTGGCCGGCGACCGCTCGGCCACCTTCGACGTCACCTACGGCATCACCGACCGCAGCGGCGAGCTGCGCCGGGTGGTGCTGACCGGCCCCTTCTACCAGGGCGCCACCTCCACCTACACGCTGCGCCTCAAGCGGCTCGACCAGCCCGTTGAGATCACCCGCCCCTAGGGCGCTGCTCGCCACGGCCTCGGTGGCGGTGGCGCTCGCGGCCGCCGACACCTATGTCGTCGTGCTGGCGCTGACCGACATGATGACCGGGGTCGGGCTGGGCATCGACGCGCTGCAGAAGGCCACCCCGATCATCTCCGGGTTCCTGCTCGGCTACATCGCCGTGCTCCCGCTGATCGGGCGGCTGTCCGACCTCGTGTCGCGCCAGCAGGTGCTGCTGTGGTGCCTGGCGGTGTTCGTGCTCGGGTCGGCGGTGACCGCGCTCGCCGTGGAGCTGCCGGTGCTCGTGGCCGGACGCGTCGTCCAGGGCATCGGTGGCGGCGGACTGGTGCCGGCGACCCTGGCCATCGTGGCCGACCTCTGGCCGCCGGGACGGCGCGGCACCCCGCTCGGGGTGGTGGGCGCCGTGCAGGAGCTCGGCAGCGTGCTCGGGCCCGTGCTCGGCGCGGCCGTGCTCGCCGTCGCCGACTGGCGGGCGATCTTCTGGCTCAACGTCGTGCTCGGCGTGGTGCTCGCCGGCGCGGTGCTGCTGACCGGGCGCCACCGCCCCGCCCGGCCCCGCGGCATACCGGTGGCAGTGGGGGTGCTGGCCCTCGCCGCCGGCGGGCTGGCCCTCGCGGCGCCCGCGGCCCTGGTCACCGACGTGACGCTGGGCGTGCCCTTCGTGCCGTTCGCCCCCGACTCCGGCTCGCGGGTGGCGACGCCCATCGGCGTCGCGGCGCTCGTGCTCGGCGCGGCCTGGCTGGCCGTCACCGCACCGCGGTGGTGGCCCCTGCTGCGCCGGGCCGACCTGCCGGGCGCAGCGCTGCTCGGCGTGGCGCTCGGCACCGTCGTGCTCACCTTCGCGGCCTCCGACCCCGAGCGCGAGGTGGTCGGGCCGCTGGGCCTCGCCCTGCTGCCCGTGGGCGCGGTCGCCGCCGCCCTCTACCTGTGGCGGCACCGGAGGGCGGCCGAGCCGCTGGTGGCTCGCGGCGTCGTCCGCGGACGCGCCCGGCCGGCACTGGCGGTGAGCCTGCTCGCCGGGGTGGCGCTGGTGGCGGTGGTCGTCGACGTGCCGGTGCTCGCCCGGCTGACACTGACCGACTCGCAGACCACGGCCGCCTTCGTGCTCGTGCGGTTCCTGGTGGCGGTGCCGGTCGGCGCGCTGGCCGGCGGCTGGCTGCTGCGCCGGCTCGGCGACGGTGCCGTGGCCGGGGCCGGGCTGCTGGTCGCCGCCGGAGGCCTGTGGCGGATGAGCCTGTGGGGCGACGGGTCCCTCGAGGCGAGTCAGCGCCACCGTCGTGCTGGCACTGGTGGGTGTCGGCATCGGCCTCGCGCTGGCACCGGTCAACAACGCCGCCCTGGCCAGTGCCCCCCACGACGCCCACGGCGTGGCCAGCGCGCTGGTGGTCGTGGCCCGCATGGTCGGGATGGTGGTCGGGCTCGCGCTGCTGACCGCGGTCGGGCTGCACCGCTACTACGGGGCGGTGGCGGCGCTGCCCGACCAGACCGACACCACGGCGCTGGTCGCGGCCGGGCTGGTGCAGGTGCAGACGGTCTTCGCCGGGGCAGCGCTCGCCGCCCTGCTCGGGGCGGCGGCCTCAGCCGGCCTGGGACTGCGCCGCGTGCACGTGTGACGCCAGCGTCTCGGTGACGGCCTCGGGCGCCTCGTAGGTCAGCATGTGGCCGAGCCGGGGCAGGACGGTCAGCTCGGATCCGGGGATGAGCTCGTGCAGCCGTTCGCTGTGGTGCACCGGGGTCAGCCGGTCCTTGGCGCCCACGATGATGTCGGTGGGGATGCCGCGGAACTGGGCCGTCGACTTCTGCTCGTCGTGGTCGCCGAGGGCCGCGTAGAACTGCCCGACGGTCGGCAGGTGGGTCGCCGCGACCTGCTCGCGCGTCGCCTGCACGTCCTCGGCCCGCGCGCCCTCGCCGAAGAGCAGGTGCTGCTGGCCGAAGAGGCTGACCGCGCGACCGACGGAGAGCCGCGGCATCCGTGCCAGCGCCTGCATCACGAACGCCTCGGGCGCGCTGCGCCGCATCGACAGGTCACCGGCCGCGGTGGAGACGAGCACCGTGCCGCGCACCCGCGAGCGGAACGCCTTGCGGTGGCGGCCGGCGAAGGCCAGCACCGACATCCCGCCCATGGAGTGGCCGCCCAGCACCAGCGGCCCCTTCGGGGCCGCCACGGCCACCACCGACGCGAGGTCGTCGCCGAGCACCCGCACCGACGGGTTGGTCGGGCCGGGCGTCGACGAGCCGTGCCCGCGCTGGTCGTAGGCCACGACCCGCACGTCGAGCTGGCTGCGCAGCCGCTCGATGACGGGCAGCCACGAGAGGTGGCTCAGCGTCCAGCCGTGGGCCAGCACGACGGTCGGCTGTTGGTGGTCGTCGTGGCCGTACTCCAGCACCCGCAGGAGGGCGCCGTCGTCGGTCTCGACCCGGAAGTCCCGGTCGGGAGCCGGCGGCGGCTGGTCAGGGGTGCGCATCGTCAGTCCTCGAGCTCCACGACGACGGGGGCGTGGTCGGAGGCGCCCTTGCCCTTGCGCTCCTCGCGGTCGATGGCGGCGCCGACGACCCGGTCGGCGAGGGCGGGGGAGCCGAGCAGGAAGTCGATGCGCATGCCCTGCCGCTTGGCGAAGCGCAGCTGGGTGTAGTCCCAGTAGGTGTAGACGCCCGGGCCCGGGGCGTGCGGGCGCACCAGGTCGACGAAGCCGGCGTCGAGGAAGCCCTGGAAGGCGGCGCGCTCGTCGGGGGAGACGTGCGTGCGGCCCTGGAAGTAGGCCATGTCCCAGACGTCGTCGTCCTGCGGGGCGATGTTCCAGTCACCCATCAGGACCACCTGCGCCGAGGGGTCGTCGGCCAGCCACTGCTGCGCGTTGCGCTTCAGGGTGGCGAGCCACTCGAGCTTGTAGGGCATGTGGGGGTCGTCGAGGGTGCGGCCGTTGGGCACGTAGAGCGACCAGGCCCGCACACCCCCGCACACGGCCCCGATGGCCCGGGCCTCCGGCGCCACCGGGTCACCCCAGCCGGGCACGTCGGTGAACCCGAGCTGCACGTCCTCGAGGCCGACCCGCGAGAGCAGCGCGACGCCGTTCCAGTGGTTGAGCCCGTAGTGGGCGACCTCGTAGCCGAGGCCCTTGAGCCGGTCATGAGGGAACTGGTCGTCACGGCACTTGGTCTCCTGGATCGCCAGGACGTCGACGTCGCTGCGCTGCAGCCAGGCCTCGAGCCGGTCGATGCGGGAGCGGATCGAGTTGACGTTCCAGGTGGCAATACGCACGCAGACACCCTAAGTGGCCCGCCTAGAGTGGGGCACATGAGCACCGCCCTGGTGACCGGCGCCACGTCCGGTATCGGCCTGTCCTTCGCCCACCAGCTCGCCGAGCGCGGGCACGACGTCGTGCTGGTCGCCCGCGACCGGGCACGGCTCGAGAACGTCTCGGACGAGCTGCGCGCGAAGTACGGCGTCGGCACCGAGATCCTCGTCGCCGACCTGGCCGACCGGGCCGAGACCGGCAAGGTCGCCGAACGGCTCGCCGACCAGGCGAGGCCGGTCGACCTGCTGGTCAACAACGCCGGCTACGCGCTGAAGAAGCGCTTCCTCGACAACGACATCACCGAGGAGGAGGCGGTCTTCGACGTGCTGGGCCGCGCCGTCCTGGTGCTCTCGCACGCCGCCGCCCGCGCCATGCGCGAGCGTGGCCACGGCGCCATCGTCAACGTCTCGTCAGTGGCCGGGCAGATCACCTCCGGCACCTACTCGGCCATCAAGTCCTTCGTCACGGTCTTCACCGAGGGCCTGTCGGCCGAGCTGGCCGGCACCGGTGTGACCGCCACTGCCCTGCTGCCGGGCTTCACCCGCACGGAGTTCCACCAGCGCGCGAAGCTCAACATGTCGCGGCTGCCGAAGTTCATGTGGCTCGACGCCGACCGCCTCGTCGCCGACTGCCTCGACGACGTGGCCAAGGGTCGCGTGGTCTCGGTGCCGGGGCCGCAGTACAAGGCGATCGTCGCGGGCCTCAGGCTCGTCCCGCGCTCGGTCGTGCGCAGCCGGGCCCGGACGGTCCACCGCCCCAAGGCCCACCGGGGCTAGGCTGGCGGCCCGTGACTGACACCGCTGTGACAACGGACGTGACCACCGACCGGGCCCGCCTCCTCGAGATCGTCAAGGCCAAGGCCATCGTGCACGGCCGGGTGACCCTGTCCTCCGGCAAGGAGGCCGACTACTACGTCGACCTGCGCCGCATCACCCTCGACGGCGAGGCCTCGCCGCTCGTGGGCCGGGTGATGCTCGACCTCGTCAAGGACCTCGACTTCGACGCCGTCGGCGGTCTCACCCTCGGCGCCGACCCCGTCGCCACCTCGATGCTGCACGCCAGCGCCGCCGCCGGGAAGCGCCTCGACGCCTTCGTGGTGCGCAAGGCGGGCAAGGCCCACGGCCTGCAGCAGCGCATCGAGGGCCCGTCGATCGAGGGTCGCCGGGTGCTCATCGTCGAGGACACCTCGACCACCGGCGCCTCCCCGCTCGAGGCCGCCAACGCCGCCCGCGAGGCCGGCGCCGAGGTGGTCGGTGTGGCCACCATCGCCGACCGCGCCACGGGTGCCGGCGCGAAGTTCGCCGAGGCGGGCCTGGAGTACCGCTTCGTCTACGGCCTGCAGGAGCTCGGCCTCGCCTGAGGCCGCCCCTCACCCCCGCACACGAGGAGGCGGTATGCCGCGCGGCCCGGACCGCGCGGCATACCGCCTCTTGTTGTTGGTCTCGTGGTCGGCTGGTCAGAAGACCGGCTTGCCGCCGGTGACGCCGAGCACGGTGCCGGAGACGTAGCTCGCCTCGTCGGAGGCGAGGTAGACGAAGGCGCTCGCCACCTCGATGGGCTGGCCGGCGCGACCGAGCGGGGTGTCGGCGCCGAAGTCCTCGACCTTGTCGGCGTCGAACGTCGCCGGGATGAGCGGCGTCCAGATCGGGCCGGGAGCCACGGCGTTGACGCGGATCCCCTGCGGCCCCAGCATCGCCGCGAGGTTGACCATGAGGTTGTTGAGGGCGGCCTTGGTGGCGGCGTAGTCGAGCAGCGGCTCCGACGGCGAGAACGCCTGGATCGACGTCGTGATGAGCACCGACGAGCCGGGCGCCATCGTCGGGGCCACGGCCTGGGTCAGCCAGAACGTCGCGAAGACGTTGGTCTGGAAGGTGCGCTCGAGCTGACCGGGCGGGAACGCCCCGAGGTCGGGCTGGGCCATCTGGAAGGCGGCGTTGCTGACGAGCACGTCGACTCCGCCGAGGCCGCTCCGGGCCCGCTCGGCGACGTCGCGCGCCGCCTCCTCGGTGCGGATGTCAGCCGGGATGAGCACACACCTCCGGCCGGTCTTCTCGACCTCGGCCCGCACCTGCTCGGCGTCCTCGGCCTCCTCGGGCAGGAACGCGATCGCGACGTCGGCGCCCTCCTTCGCGAACGCGATGGCCGTGGCCCGGCCGATGCCGGAGTCGCCGCCCGTGATGAGGGCCCGCTTGCCGGTCAGCCGGTCGCGGCCGGTCCACGACTGCTCGCCGTGGTCGGGTGCGGGGTCCATCGGCGCGGTGTGGCCGGGCCACTCCTGCTGCTGGCCGGGAATGTGGGCAAGGGTCTCGTCAGTGCTCGGATCAGGCATGCCCCCACTGTCGTTGCGGCCCTCGGGCCTCGCAACCGGGGCAGAGCCCGGTGCACCGAGGGGTCCGCGCACTAGGATCGGCGGCACCGAGGACAGGGGAGTTCACCATGTGGGTCTGGATCATCATCGGCATCGTCGTGGTGCTGCTCGCGCTCGCGGCGGTCGGCATCTACAACGGCCTGGTCACGCTGCGCAACCGCGTGCAGGAGTCGTGGCGCCAGATCGACGTCGAGCTCAAGCGACGGCACGACCTCATCGGCAACCTCGTCGAGACGGTCAAGGGCTACGCCGCCCACGAGCGGGGCACCCTCGAGGACGTCATGAAGGCGCGGTCGGCGGCCATGGCCGGTGGCCAGGGCCCGGCGCAGCAGGCCCAGAGCGAGGGCGCGCTGAGCGCGGCCCTCGGCCGCCTGTTCGCGGTCGCGGAGGCCTACCCCGACCTCAAGGCCAACCAGAACTTCCTGGCGCTGCAGGGAGAGCTGACCTCCACGGAGGACCGCATCGCCTCTGCGCGGCGCTACTACAACGCGAACGTGCGCGAGCTCAACACCCGCGTCGAGACGGTGCCGAGCAACGTCGTGGCGGGGATGTTCAACATCGGCCGCGCCGAGTACTTCGAGGCCGAGGGCGCCGAGCGCGAGCCGGTGCAGGTCGACTTCGGGCAGCGCGAGGCCACCATCCCGCCGCCGGCGGGGTATGCCGGTGGCGCGACTCCCAGCGCGACGACCAGCCCCGCCGCGCCGCAGTCCGGACCCGAGGGCCCTGCCCAGCCGCCGCAGGGTCCGCCCACCGCCCAGTAGCCGCTTCGCGGCTCCCCGGCGGTCGGCTCCCCGGCGGGTCCACCGGTCGGTGGACACGGGGTCAGCCGGTCGACGCTCCCGTCGCGCGCTGTCGCACGGGCAGGCTGGCACCATGAGCACACCGGTTCTGGTCGAGGGGCTGCACAAGAGCTACGGGGGAGCGCCGGCTGTGTCGGGTCTCGACCTCGAGATCCGACCCGGTGAGGTCTTTGCCCTGCTGGGGCCGAACGGCGCCGGCAAGACGACAACCGTCGAGATCCTCGAGGGCTTCCGACGCCGCGACGGCGGCCGCGTGGAGGTGCTGGGCCTCGACCCGCAGACGGCCGGGCTCGACTGGCGACAGAGGCTCGGCATCGTCCTGCAGTCCTCCCAGGGCCTGGACCTGCTGACGGTTCGCGAGGTGCTGGCCAGCACCGCCAAGGTCTACCGGCACCCGCGCGAGGTCGACGAGGTGATCGAGGCGGTGGGCCTGGCGCAGAAGCGGGACAGCCGCACGGCTCAGCTCTCCGGCGGCCAGCGGCGCCGGCTCGACGTCGCCCTCGGGATCATCGGCCGGCCCGAGCTGCTCTTCCTCGACGAGCCGACCACCGGCTTCGACCCCCAGGCCCGTCGCGACTTCTGGGCCCTCATCTCCGGGCTGGCGGGCGACGGGACCACCATCGTGCTGACGACCCACTACCTCGACGAGGCCGAGCACCTGGCCGACCGGGTCGGGGTCATCGCTGGTGGCCGGATGCTCACCGTCGACACGCCCGGCCGGCTCGGTGGGCGGCACGCGCAGGAGGCCACGGTGTCGTGGCGGGAGGACGGGCGGCTCCGCTCCGTGCAGACCGCCGACCCCACTGCCGAGGTGGCGCGACTCGCGGCCCGCTTCGGCGGTGAGGTGCCGGAGCTCGCGGTGGCCCGGCCGACGCTCGAGGACACCTACCTGCGCCTCATCGCTCCCCACGCGGAAGCCAGCGACGGCCACCCGACCTGGAGGAGGTGGCGTCGTGAGCCTGGCCGCCATCGCCGCCGACCGCACGGTCCTCGAGCTCAAGATGTACTTCCGCGAGCGGGAGTCGGTGTTCTTCTCGTTCCTGTTCCCGGTGCTCATGCTCTCCCTGTTCGCAGCCGTCTTCGGCGACAGCTTCCGCGAGGGCGGCAGCCCGATGGGTGCGGCGCAGTTCTTCCTGCCGGGCATGGTGGCAGGTGGCGTGATGCTCACCAGCTTCCAGACGCTCGCGCTGAGCGTGGCGCTGGAGCGAGACGACGGCACCCTCAAGCGACTGCGCAGCACCCCCATGCCGCCGGTGGCCTACTTCCTCGGCAAGGTGGGCCTGGTCGCGGTGAGCGCGCTCGCCCAGCTGGCCCTGCTGCTGCTTGTCGCCCGCCTCGTGTTCGACGTGCCACTGCCGTCGTCGCCGTCGGCGTGGGGCACGTTCGCCTGGGTCTTCCTGCTCGGTGTCGCCGCCGGGACGGTGCTCGGCATCGCCTACTCCACGCTCGCCGGGTCGGCCCGGTCCGCGGGTGCGGTCGTCATCGGGCCCCTGCTGGTGCTGCAGTTCATCTCGGGCGTCTACTTCGCCTACGGCGACATCCCGTCCTGGCTCCAGCAGGTAGCGGCCCTCTTCCCGCTGAAGTGGGTCGCCCAAGGCATGCGCTCGGTCTTCTACCCTGCAGCCATGGAGACGCAGGAGGTCGCGGGCTCGTGGGAGCACCCGCTGACCGCGCTCGTGCTGGCGCTCTGGCTCGTGGCCGGCCTGGTGCTGAGCGCGCGCACCTTCACGTGGTTCAAGCGCGGGTCGGTGTGAGCCGGTGAGTCGACGATGACCTCCGCCGCCGTGGCCCAGGACCGCGACCTCGTCTGGCGCCGCCAGCTGGTCTTCTGGCACATCATCGCCGGCGTCCTCTTCGCCGTCGCGCTCTACCTCACCGCGATGGACGACCGCGGTCCGCGGCTCGCCGGGGCGGCCTGCGTCACCGGGATCGGCCTGGCGTATGCCGTGTGGGGCGCCCGGGGCCTGCAGTTCCAGGACCGCCGGCTCGGCGCGACCTACCTCGCCGTGGCATGGCCGCTGTTCCTGGCGCTGATCGCGCTCAACCCCCGCGGCGACTTCTACTTCCTGTCCTTCGCGCTGTTCCCGCAGACGTGGGCCCTGCTGAGCCGCCGGTCGGCAGTGGGGGTGACCGTTGCCGTGGTCGCGGGTCTCACGGTGGTGCGCCTCGCCACCCTGCCGTCGACCTCGTCAGCCCTCATGGCCGTGCTCGTCTCGTCGGCCATCACGCTCGCGCTCTCGTTGGGCATGGGCCTGCTCATCCACGTGTTGGTCGACGAGATGGAGCGACGGGCCGACACGATCGAGGTGCTGCACCGCACCCAGGCCGACCTGGCGGCGGCGGAGCGGACCCAGGGGGTGTTCGCCGAGCGTGAGCGCCTCTCCCGCGAGATCCACGACACGCTCGCCCAGGGCTTCACCTCGGTGGTGACCCTGGCCCGGGCCGCTGACGCCGCCCTCGACCGGGGCGACCTCGCGACGGTCCGGGAGCGGCTGGCCCTGATGGAGTCCACCGCGGCCGAGAACCTCGCCGAGGCACGGCTGATCGTCGCCGCTCTCACGCCGGGACACCTCCAGAACGGCACCCTGGCCGAGGCGCTGCAGCGGGTGGTCGACACGGCCTCGGCCGAGTCGGGCATCGACGGCACGCTCACGGTGGTGGGCTCCCCGGGCACCGCAGCGGCCAACTCGGAGGTCGTCGTCCTGCGCACCGCCCAGGAGGCCATCGCCAACATCCGCCGTCACTCCGGGGCGGCCACGTTCTCGGTGCGGCTCGACTACGCCGACCCCGAGCGCGTCGGCCTCGAGGTCACCGACGACGGCCGTGGTTTCGACCCGAGCCGTGCCACGTCCGGCTTCGGCCTCGTCGGAGCCCAGTCGCGGGCGGCGGACCTCGGCACCGAGCTTCTCGTCGACACGACTCCCGGGTCGGGCACCACGCTGCGTGTGAGCGTGCCGCGATGAGCAATGGCGACGGCGTGAGCCTGCGGCTGCTCGTCGTCGACGACCACCCCGTCGTTCGCGCGGGACTGGTCGCGATGCTCGGCGAGGAGCCCGACTTCGAGGTGGTGGGCGAAGCCGCCGACGGCGCCGAGGCCGTCACCCGGGTCGCCGAGCTCCACCCGGACCTGGTGTTGATGGACCTGCGGATGCCGGGCCTCGACGGCGCCGAGGCGACGGCGCGGATCCACCAAGGTGGCGGGCCACCGGTGCTCGTGCTCACCACCTACGACACCGACGCCGACATCGTGCGCGCCGTCGAGGCCGGGGCCATGGGCTACCTGCTCAAGGACGCCCCCCGGACGGTGCTGGCCCAGGCGATCCGCGCGGCCGCCCGCGGCGAGACGGTGCTCGCCCCGCCCGTCGTGGCGCGGCTGGCCGGACGGCTCCGCGCCGGCGCCGCAGCGTCGGCGTCGACGGACCCTGGTCCCGCCCTCACCGCGCGGGAGGTCGAGGTGCTCGGGTGCGTGGCGCGCGGGCTGTCGAACGCCGAGGTCGGGCGCGAGCTCTTCATCGGGGAGGCGACGGTCAAGACCCACCTCCTGCGCGCCTTCGAGAAGCTCGGGGTGGCCGACCGCACAGCGGCGGTCACGGCGGCATACCGGCTCGGGGTGCTCGAGCTCTGACGGGGACTACCTTTGATGTGGGGGGCGCCGGGAGGGCAACCGCATGACGAACTACGACCTCATGTACCGCTGGGGGATCAGGCCTTGGGAGCGGTACGGGAGAGCGGCGGCAGCAAGCATCGCCGCGCTGCTCGATCGCGAGGAGGCCGAGCGTTCCCACCCGCTGGGCCGGGCTCTGGACCTCGGTTGTGGCCGTGGCCAGTACACCCCGGAACTGGCGCGCCGGGGGTGGCAGGCCGTGGGCGTCGACGTCGTCCCGGCCGCGGTCGAGGCCGCGAGGCGCCGGGCCGCGGACGGCGCGACGTACGTCGTCGGAGATGTGACGGACCTGTCGCCGGCCAGGCTGGGCACCTTCGACTTCTTCCTCGACGTCGGCTGCTTCCAGGGGTTGACCGGTGCGCAGCGCCAGGCTGAGGGCCGCGGGGTCACGGCCTTGGCCAGCCCCGGGGCCACGATGCTGTTGATGGCCTTCGGGCCCACCCGCCTGTGGTCGTTCCTCGGTGCTGCGGCCCGTGAGGACGTGGCGACCGCCTTCCCGGGCTGGGACATGCTCGCGACCGAAGCTGCCGACACGGCAGGGCTGGGCTGGCCCCTCAACACGACGGCGCCGCGGTGGTACCGGCTGCGGCGACGGGCCGAGCCCCTCATGCCTTGACCCGCCGCTGAGGCCTGAGGGCTGGGAGCGGATGTCGACGTCCCCGAGCGCCACCAGGGCGGGCCAGCCCGATCGGGCCCCCTGCCACCACGCCAAAAGGACGAGCGCAGCCTCGCTCCGCTGGTGGTGGCGGTCACCGCTGCACGGCCCCACCATCGGGCCGAGGCCATGGGCAGCCGATGACCGGACGTGCCCGAGCCTCCCGACAGAGAGGGGCCTCCCATGAGAGGTGTGTACCGGGTCCTTGCGTTCCTGGTGGCGGTGGAGGTCGCGATCCAGGCGTCGTTCATCGTCTGGGGCGACGCCGGCATGGGTCTGTGGATCGAGGACGGCGGGGTCATCGACAAGGCCACCATGGAGAGCGCGTTCGAAGGCGGCGAGGCACCGTTCCCGGAGTTCATGGCGTTCCTCTTCCACAGCATCAACGGCATGATGGTCATCCCGGTGATCGCCCTGCTGCTGGTCATCTCGTCGTTCTTCGCGAAGGTGCCGCGCGGAGTGACGTTCGCGCTCGCCGTGCTCGGCCTGGTGGTCCTCCAGGTGACCCTCGGCCTGTTCGGCCACGTCGTCAGCTTCCTCGGGGCGCTGCACGGCATCAACGCGCTGGCGCTCTTCTCCACCGCGGCCTGGACCGGGCTGCGCGTGGCGCGGGTGACGAGGCCGGCCCATGTGGAGACGCGCACGGACCGCGTTGCCGTCTGAGGCGCCGCCCGAGGCGCCGGCTCCGGTCGGTGCCTCGGCAGCGTCGCGCCGGCGTGGCCGCCTCCGGCTGGCGGCGGCCCTCGCCGCTGCCCTGCTCGTCGTCGGTGCGCTCGGCTGGATGTGGGTCGGCAGCCTGCTGCCCTCGTCCTACGCGGCGACCGACATGGGTCCGGTCGACACCGGCGGGGCCCTGACCGGTGGCCACTCCCACCTCGCCGGCTCGTCCGGCGGAGCCACACCGGTCGGCGCGGTGCAGTCGAGGGACGTCACGTCCCTCGTCGAGCGACGTCAGGGCACCCCGGACGTCCGGATGACCATCACGGCACGTCAGCAGCGGGTGACCCTCGCACCCGGCCTGACGCTCACGGCATACACGCTGAACGGCACGACCCCGGGACCCACGATCCGCGCCCGCCAGGGTGACCTCGTCGAGGTGACCCTGGTCAACGAGTCGGTGAAGGACGGCGCGACCTTCCACTGGCACGGCTACGACGTGCCGAACGCCGACGACGGCGTCGCGGGAGTGACCCAGGACGCGGTGAAGGTGGGGCAGTCGCACACCTACCGCTTCGTGGCCGAGCAGGCGGGCACCTACTGGTACCACTCGCACCAGGTCTCCCACCAGCAGGTCATCAGGGGGCTGCTCGGCGCCCTCGTCGTCACGCCCCGTGCAGGGATCGGCGAGGACGTCGACGTGCTCGCGCTCTCGCACCTCTACTCCGGCAAGCGGACCGTGCAGGGGAAGACCGGTGACGTGCCCGTGGAGGTGCCCGCCGGGAAGACGGCCCGGGTGCGGGTGGTCAACACCGACAACGGGATCATGCCGGTCTGGGTGAGCGGGGCCGGCTACGAGGTGGCGGCCATCGACGGCACCGACGTCAACGAGCCGACCCCGGTGCAGGGGAGGTCGGTGCTCGTGCCGGCCGGTGGCCGGGTCGACCTGCGCGTCCGCGTGCCCTCGGACGGCGCGGCGAGGGTCGAGTTCAGCGGTGCGGCGCTGGTGCTCGGACCGGCGGGGTCGTCAGCGGCGGCGACACGTGCCCCGCGCGGGTCCGTCGACCTGCTGTCCTACGGCTCGCCAGCCCCGCTGTCGTTCGACCCGGGCACCGCCGACCGGCGGTTCGAGTACGCCATCGGACGCCGGCCGGGGTTCGTGGGCGGACGGCCCGGGGTGCACTGGTCGGTGAACGGGAAGCTCTACCCCAAGATCCCGATGTTCATGGTGGCCGAGGGTGACGTGGTGCGGGTGCGGATCAGCAACAGCTCCGGCGAGACCCACCCGATGCACCTGCACGGCCACCACGTCGTGGTGCTGGCCCGTGACGGCGTGAAGGCGACCGGGAGCCCGTGGTGGACCGACTCCCTCGAGGTCCGCAACGGCGAGAGCTTCGACGTGGCGTTCGTGGCCGACAACCCGGGCATCTGGATGGACCACTGCCACAACCTGCCGCACGCGCAGGAGGGCCTGATCGCCCACCTCATGTACGAGGGCGTGACGACGCCCTACCGGCTGGGGCGGGACTCCGGGAACAGTCCGGAGTAGGTGAGTCGAGGAGGTCAGTCGCGACCGTCGACGAGGTCCTCGACGACCTCCTCGGTCTCCTCGATCGCCACGCGCGCGGCGCTCTTGGCCCGCACGAACTCGATGACCATGGGCACGACCGACACGGCGACGATGGCGAGGATCGCCAGCTCGAGGTGCTCCTTCAGCGCCGGGAACGCGTTGCCCAGGAAGTAGCCGAGCAGGGTGATGCCGGTCGCCCACAGCAGCGCGCCGACGCCGCTCCAGACGAAGAAGTGGCGCCGGTCCATGCGGCTGACGCCGGCGACGACCGTGATGAAGGTCCGCACGATCGGGACGAAGCGGCCGAGGATCAGGGCCTTGGCGCCGTGCTTCTCGAAGAAGGCGTGGGTGTCGTCGAAGTACTTCTTCTTGAGGAAGCGACCCTCACGCTCGTAGAGCGGCGCACCGATGGCGCGGCCGATCTCGTAGCCCGTGACGTTCCCCAGGAAGGCGGCGGCCGTGAGGATCAGGCAGGCCACGACGATGTTGATGTCGATGGACCCCTCGGCGATGAACAGACCCACCGCGAACAGCAGGGAGTCGCCCGGCAGGATCGGGAAGAGCAGCCCGCACTCGATGAAGACGATCGCCACGCTCACCCAGAAGAACTGCCCGCCGAAGCGGTCGAGCAGCCATTGGGGGTCCATCCAGTCAGGGCCGAGGGAGTGCATCACGTGCCCAAGGGTATGCCGCGCGGCCGCCACCTCCCGAATCCTCGCCGTGCCGCGGTGGGGCCAGTCAGGCCACGCTGCGGCCGTGGCGGTCCATCGGCCACGTGGTGTGGGTGCGGCCGTCCGGCGCCGTCCAGGTGCAGATGCCCTCGCTGGAGAGCTCGACCCGCCAGCCGCCAAGTGGGGACGTCTGACAGCCGGGTTCGGTCATCCACAAGGACCGGAGAGGCAGCGGGATCTCACGGAATCACCGACGGTTTCGGGGGGTTGGCCTGCACATGGGACAGACATCAGAGCCGGGCGGCGTCCGGCAGCTCCGCCTCACGGTCCACGCCGAGGACTACGAGCAGGCGGTGGCCTTCTACCGCGACACGCTCGGTCTGCCGGTCGAGCTGCACGTCGAGAGCGAAGGAGGTGCCGAGGTCATGATCCTCGACGCCGGCCGAGCCACCCTCGAGCTGTGCAACACCGCCCAGGTGGAGCTCATCGACGAGGTCGAGGTCGGTCGTCGGGTCAGCCCCAAGTTCCGCTTGGCGCTCGAGGTGGTGGATGCCGGCGGCACCACGACGCGTGCGGTGGAGGCGGGCGCCGAGCTGGTCGCAGCGCCCACCCGGACTCCGTGGGACTCGTTGAACTCGCGCCTCGAGACGCCGGGCGGCATCCAGCTCACGCTCTTCGAGGAGCTTGGCGGCTGAGCCCTACTGCCCGGTGCGCCCGTCGATGCACTCCCGGAGCAGGTCGGCGTGGCCGCAGTGCCGCGCGTACTCCTCGACCATGTGCACCAGCACGTCGCGCACGCTGACCGTGTCCCCGTGGTGGTTGACCACCAGCGCCATGTCGGGGTTGTCGCGCACCCACTGCTCGGCGAACGCGACCTCCTCACGCCACGCGCCCCACGCCTCCTCGACACACGCGGCGTCGCCGACCGCGCCGTCCCAGTCGGCGTCGGACCGCCGCGGACCCCAGAGCCGGGGAGCGTCCTCCTCGGACAGCACCCGGCGGAACCACGAGCGCTCCACCTCGGCCATGTGCCGCACCAGCCCCAGCAGGGACATCGTCGACGGAGGGACCGAGCGGGTCGCCATCTGCTCGGGGCTCAGCCCCTCGCACTTCATCTCGAGGGTGAGCCGGTAGTGCCGCAGGTAGTCGGCGTAGGTGCCGCGCTCGTCCTTGGGCACGTTCTCGTCGGGCTGGCGAGGGTCGAGCTCGGGCTCGACCCACATGTCGGGGTGCTTCCGCGGCGTCTCGGGCATGCCTGCCATCGTGGTGGTCGTGACCGATGAGGACAACCGAGTTGGCGTCGGCCCGTGGCAGGGAGCCTGGCCGGACGACGACCGCTACGACCCGGACCTGCTGCGCAACGGCGACAGCCGCAACGTCGTCGACCGCTACCGCTACTGGAGGCTCGAGGCGGTCGTCGCCGACCTCGACACCCACCGCCACGACTTCCACGTCGCCGTGGAGAACTGGGGCCACGACTTCAACATCGGGTCGGTGATCCGCACGGCAAACGCGTTCAATGCCAAGGCCTTCCACATCGTCGGCAAGCGCCGGTGGAACCGGCGCGGGGCCATGGTCACCGACCGCTACCAGCACGAGCACCACCACCCCGGGGTGACCGACCTCGTCGCCTGGGCGGCGACAGCGGGAGGCGACGGACGCGGCATACCGCTCATCGGCATCGACAACCTGCCCGGCTCGGTGCCGCTGGAGACCTATGACCTGCCGCGCGAGTGCGTGCTCGTCTTCGGACAGGAGGGGCCGGGGCTGTCGACGGAGATGCGGGACGCCTGCGTGGCCGTGCTCGACATCGCGCAGTTCGGGTCGACGCGCTCCATCAACGCCGGCGCGGCAGCAGCCATCGCGATGCACGCTTGGGTCCGACGACATGTCTTCGGGCAGCGCCCCTCGAGCGTCGACGGCTAAACCGGTGGTGGCGCCACGGCGGGGTGCGGTGGGATGGCGCCCGTGACTCCCGACGAGCTGCTCGCCGCCTTCCACCACCAGATCCGCCTGCGCGACCTCGACGCCGAGGAGGGCAACGTCGTGGAGCGTGACGGACTCGTGCACCGCAACTACCCGGCCGACCCGTCCACGCCCGGCGCGATGATCGAGACGCCCGAGGGGCTGGTCGTCCATGCGGGCGACGACCCGGCGGCGGTGATCGCGCGGCAGCGCGACTTCTTCCGCGAGCGGGGGCAACAGGTCGAGTGGAAGACCTACGGGTACGACGAGCCCGCCGACCTCGGGGACCGGCTGGTGGCAGCCGGTTTCGTGCCCGAGGAGCTCGAGGCGCTCATCCTCGGCGACGCCGAGCGGGTCGCCGTCGACGTCGAGCTCCCCGCGGGCCTGCGGGTGCGTGCCGTCGAGCCGGGACCGGACCTCGACCGCGACCTCGAGCGGATCGCCGACCTGCACGACCTCGTCTGGCCCGGCACCCGCTGGATCACCCTGCGGTTCGGTGAGGAGATGCGGGCGCGCCCCGACCTCGTGAAGGGCTGCCTCGTCGAGGAGTCGCCCGACGGACCGGTGCTGTGTGCCTCGTGGCTGCGGATGGTCGAGGGCACCGACTTCGCCGGTCTCTGGGGAGGCGCGACGCACCCGGACTGGCGGCGCCGCGGCCTGTACCGCGCAACCGTGGCGCACCGGGCCCGGCTCGCCCTGGAACACGGCTACCGGTTCCTGCGCGTCGACGCCTCCCCGCACTCGCGGCCCATCCTCGAGCGCGCCGGCCTGTGGCAGGTCTCCACGACGACGCCCTACGTGCTCGACCCGAGCCAATCCTGACCCGGGCCGGACGGCCCCTACGCGGGCCGTGTCGAGGCATGGAAAGATCGAGCCGAACCTGCGTGACCGTCCATCTCGAAGAGGAGAGACCCATGCCCATCGCCACCCCAGAGGTGTATGCCGACATGCTGGACCGCGCGAAGAAGGGCTCCTTCGCGTACCCGGCCATCAACGTCACCTCCAGCCAGACCCTGAACGCGGCCATCCGCGGGTTCGCCGAGGCCGGCAGTGACGGCATCATCCAGGTCTCGACCGGCGGCGCGGACTACCTCAGCGGCCCGACGGTCAAGGACATGGTGACGGGCTCGCTGGCGTTCGCCGCCTTCGCCCACGAGGTCGCCAAGAACTACGACGTCAACATCGCGCTGCACACCGACCACTGCCCCAAGGACAAGCTCGACGGCTTCGTCCGTCCGCTCCTGGCGGCCTCGACGGAGCGGGTCAAGGCCGGCGGCACCCCCTGGTTCCAGTCGCACATGTGGGACGGCTCGGCCGTGCCGCTGGAGGAGAACCTCCAGATCGCGCGTGAGCTGCTCGACGCCTGCAAGGTCGCCAACGTGATCCTCGAGATCGAGGTCGGCGTCGTCGGCGGCGAGGAGGAC
This sequence comes from uncultured Actinomycetota bacterium, assembly GCA_963730585.1. Classification (GTDB taxonomy): domain Bacteria; phylum Actinomycetota; class Actinomycetes; order Actinomycetales; family Dermatophilaceae; genus Pedococcus_A. The sequence goes on from CAVSSL010000010.1 coordinate 452,550, forward strand.
GGCATCGTCGGCGCCATCGACGAGAAGCTCTACTCCACCCCCGAGGACGCCATCGCCACCGTCGAGGCCCTCGGCCTCGGCGAGAACGGCCGCTACATGACCGCGCTGACCTTCGGCAACGTCCACGGCGTCTACAAGCCGGGCAACGTCAAGCTGCGCCCCGAGATCCTCAAGGCCGCGCAGGAGGCGGTCGTCAAGGCCAAGGGCCTCGGCGAGGGCGAGCGCCCGTTCGACCTGGTGTTCCACGGTGGCTCGGGCTCCACCGCCGAGGAGATCGGCGCGGCCGTCGACTTCGGCGTCGTGAAGATGAACATCGACACCGACACCCAGTACGCGTTCACCCGCCCGGTGGCCGGCTACATGTTCAAGAACTACGACGGCGTGCTCAAGATCGACGGCGAGGTCGGCAACAAGAAGCAGTACGACCCGCGCGCCTGGGGCAAGGAGGCCGAGGCGGCCATGGCCCAGCGTGTCGTCGAGGCCTGCCAGAACCTCCGCAGCGCCGGCACCTCGGGCAAGTAGGCGGCCCGGTGACCCCGTCGGAGAACCTGCTCGGCATCCCGCCCACCCACCTGCCCGAGGACCCCGCAGCCGACCGGCTGGAACAGGGCGTGGCCCCGGACCAGGTGGCCGCGGCATACCCGACCTCGTCGCTCGCCTGGGCCACGCTCGCGGAGGACGCGCTCGACGACGGGCGCACCGTCGAGGGCTACGCCTACGCCCGCACCGGCTACCACCGCGCCCTCGACGCGCTGCGGCGCTCGGGCTGGCGGGGACAGGGGCCGGTGCCCTGGTCGCACGAGCCCAACCGCGGCTTCCTCCGTGCGCTCGCGGCGCTGTCCAGGGCTGCCGGCGCCATCGGCGAGGTCGAGGAGGAGCAGCGCTGCCGCCAGTTCCTGCGCGACTCCTCACCGGAGGCGGCGGACGAGCTGGGCGTCTGAGGCGCTCGACCACAGCAGCAACGAAGCGGCGGTCCCCGATGGGGCCGCCGCTTCCTCGTGCCCTAGGCCCGGTGCGGAGAAGCCAAGGCCGGTGCGGAGGAGGCAGGGCGGGGCGGTGACGCCAAGGCCGGTGCGGTGAAGCCAGGGGGTGGGGCGGTGAAGCCAGGGGGCCGGACCTCTCCGATCCAGCCCCCCGACTTCGCCCCCTGCGGTCGAGCGGCCCCCGGGTGCCCGCTCTGTGTGTCGCGGGGTTCGTCGTCCCCATGACGCGCCGCGACACCGCCCATGATGCCCGCCAGACGGCCCGTTGACCCGTCACGAACCTGCCAATGGCCACAACATGTCAGACTTTCTGTGAGCCCGCTGTGCGCACGGCGAGAGGAGCACCCATGGCCGACCAGATCTCGACCGACCCACCCCCTGCCCACGAGGTCCCGGCCCCCGAGGTCCCGGCCCGCGAGGTCCCGGCCCACGAGGTCCCGGGCCACGAGGTCCCGGCCCCCGAGGTCGTGCCGGGTGCCGACCCCGACTTCCTGGTGACCGACCCGCTCATGACGCTCCAACGGGTGCTCGAGCGCGAGGTCCGGCGCGCCGACCGCCGCCGCATCGAGCTCGCCGAGATCGGCAACGCGCTGTTGCGGCTGAGCAAGCAGCACGAGCAGCCCGGGGCGGACCGCCCCAGCGCGGTGTGGGAGCCGGTCGCCGCCGACCTCGCCGCCACGGTCATCGAGCGGCTCATCGCCACCACCGACGGGCCACTGCGGCACTGTGTGGTCGACCTGGCCGTCGGCCCCGGGCTCGAGAGCGACATCGTCGACGCGGCGACCCGGCGGCTGGAGCAGGGCAGGGTCCAGCGGGGCATCTACCCGATCAGCGCCTACCACGATGCCGATGCGCGACGGCAGATGGACCACTTCGCCGCGGCGGGGGAGGTGCAGCGGGTGTGTCTCCAGCCGCCGTCGGACTTCGCGGTGTTCGGCGAGACCGCCGTGCTGGCCGTGGCGGACTGGGGCGACGCGGTCTCCAACTACGTGCTCATCCGTGACGCGATGCTGGTCCAGGCCTTCATCGCGCTCTTCGAGCGAGTCTTCGAGCAGGCGCTGCCCGTGCCGTCCGGTGGTGGGGAGGTCGACGCCGACCTCGAGCTGCTCAGGCTCCTGGGCTCGGGCCTCAAGGACGAGGCCATCGCCCGCTACCTCGGGTGCAGCCTGCGCACGGTCCGCCGTCGTGTCGCGGGGCTCATGGAGCAGCACGGCGCCGACACCCGCTTCCAGCTCGGGATGGCCGTCGCGGAGAGCGGTCTGCTCAGGCCCGGCCGCACCCCGCCACCACGCGTCCGCCGGTAGCTGCACCCAGGTGGCGGGACGGGGGTGGCGGGTCTCCCGTCGTGGGACGGCTTGGGCCCGGCGCGGGCCGACCGGTAGCCTTCCGAGGTACGGGCCCCCGTGCACACGCACGACTGGGGCCCGTGCTGTGACTGCAGCCGAGCTGAAGACTGACCGACTAGAGAAGGTGTGTACGCATGCCGGCGATCGTGCTGGTGGGAGCCCAGTGGGGCGACGAGGGCAAGGGCAAGGCGACCGACCTCCTGGGCAGCGCCGTCGACTACGTGGTGAAGTTCAACGGCGGCAACAACGCCGGCCACACCATCGTCATCGAGGGCGAGAAGTACGCGCTGCACCTGCTGCCGTCGGGCATCCTCACCCCGACCTGCACCCCCGTCATCGGCAACGGCGTCGTCATCGACCTCGCCGTGCTGTTCGAGGAGATCGACGGCCTCGAGGCCCGCGGGGTCGACACCTCGCGGCTCCTCGTCAGCGCCAACGCCCACATCATCGCGCCCTACAACCGCGTCCTCGACAAGGTCAACGAGCGCTTCCTCGGCTCCCGCAAGATCGGCACCACCGGCCGCGGCATCGGCCCGACGTACGCCGACAAGATGTCGCGCACCGGCATCCGCGTGCAGGACCTCTTCGACGAGAAGATCCTGCGCCAGAAGGTCGAGGCCGCCCTGGAGTTCAAGAACCAGGTCCTCGCCAAGATCTACAACCGTCGCGCCATCGAGGTCGACGAGGTGCTCGAGGAGCTGCTCGGGTATGCCGCGCGGCTGCGTCCCATGGTCGCCGACACCTCCCTGGTGCTCGAGCAGGCGCTGAACGAGGGCAAGACGGTGCTCATGGAGGCCGGTCAGGCCACCCTGCTCGACGTCGACCACGGCACCTACCCCTTCGTCACCTCCTCCAACGCGACCTCGGGTGGCGCCTGCACCGGCGCGGGCATCCCGCCGAACCGCATCGACCGGGTCATCGCGATCCTCAAGGCCTACTCGACCCGCGTCGGTGAGGGCCCGTTCCCCACCGAGCTGCACGACGACATGGGCGAGTTCCTGCGCAAGACGGGCGCCGAGTACGGCACCACCACCGGCCGCCCGCGACGCTGCGGCTGGGTCGACACCGTCGTGGGCCGCTACGCCACCCGGATCAACGGCGTCACCGACTTCGTCATCACCAAGCTCGACGTCCTCACCGGCCTGGACAAGGTGCCGGTCTGCGTGGCCTACGACGTCGACGGCGTGCGCCACGACGAGATGCCGGTCAACCAGACCGACTTCCACCACGCGGTGCCGGTCTACGAGGAGCTCGACGGCTGGTGGGAGGACATCTCGTCCTGCCGCACCTTCGAGGAGCTGCCCGAGAACGCCCAGCGCTACGTGCTGCGGGTCGAGGAGCTGATCGGCGCCCGCGTCTCAGCCATCGGCGTCGGCCCCGGGCGCGAGCAGATCATCAGCCGCCACTCGCTGCTCGGCGACTGAAGCCGAGCGGACGGCGGGGCAGGGCGGCGGTGTGAACGGAGCCGAGGCCTCCACTCCCGACCTGGTGCCGGGTGACCCGGTGCGCGTCCGCTTCCGCAAGTGGGGTGGCGGTGAGCACTGGTCCGCCGACGTGGTCTGGCTGGGTGAGGACGAGCACGGCTGGTGGGCCGGCTGGCCACCGGGCACCCGGTGGACCCGCCCCGGCATGGAGTTCACCTCCCGCGGACGGCAGGTCGGCCTCTTCCCGCGCGACCGCGGGTTCGCCGCGACCTTCTACGAGGCGGTGCCCGAGTACCAGCACCGCCTCTACGTCGACGTCGCCACCACACCCACACTGACGACCGGCGGGCAGACGGCCCTCGAGCGGGCGGCCGGCGAGCTGACGGCGGTCGACCTCGACCTCGACGTCATCGAGCGGTTCGACGGCGGGGTGTTCGTCGACGACGAGGACGAGTTCGCCGAGCACCAGGTGGCCTACGGCTACCCCAGCGAGGTGGTGGTGGCCGCCGAGGCGGAGCGCGACCGGCTGCTGCGCGAGGTCGGCAGACGGAGCAGCCCACTTCCGCGAGGCGCTGGCCGAGCACTGGCGCAGCCGGCTCACCGAGCTGACCTGACCAGGCCGGGCAGCACCGAGGGCGCCGACCCTGCGGTCGACGCCCCCGGCCCCCTGTAACCCCCACCCCTTTACGGGGGTTCCCCTGCCGGCTCGTCACCCCCGCCGAGCCGGCCCCGCCCAGGTCTCCCTGCGCGGACCTCTGTGGTCACACCTCTCCGTCAGACCTCACCGTCAGACCTCCCGGCGAGCGGCGACCCGCCACAGCCCGGCCCCGAGCACGATGAGCAGGGCAGCGCCGCCCATGAGCTGCGGCATACCGTCGAGCCCGGTGTGGGCCAGCGGCGTGCGCGGCGTCGGCGTGACCGCCGGCGTCTCGGGCTGCTGCTGCGGCGCCGTCGGCGGCACCGGGTGGTGCGGCACCGGCGTCGGCCGCTCCGGCGTCTGCGGGGTCTCCGGACCCCCGGTCGGAGGCTCCGTGGCGGAGGCCTCCACCCGCACGACGTTCGTCGGCGTGGTCGGCGCGAGGTCGGACGACACCGTGGCGACGTTGTCGATGCGCAGGTGGGCGCTCGCACCCGGCTCCAGCGCCGGTGCCTCGTCGACCACGGCCAGGAAGTAGACCGTCACGACGGCCCCGGGCTGCATCACGTCGACCGACCAGGTCAGCGTGGCGGTCTTCGGGTCGTAGGAGACCGTGCACGGCTCCGGCTCGCAACCGGCGGTGTCCTCCACGTAGGAGAGGCCGTCCGGCAGCGGGTCGGTCACCGTCACGCCGGTCTGCGCGACGCTGCCGCCCGCGGTGACGTCGATGCCGTAGAGCACGGGGTCGCCGTAGTCGACGACGCCGTCGGACTCCACCGGCTCGCCGTCGGCGTCGAGCTCCCAGGCCGTCTTGTGCCCGGACACCGTGGCCCAGACCGCGACGTTGACGAACACGCCCGCGTCGATCGCCCCGGTGCGGGCGTCCACGACCACCTGGCGGCTGTCGGCGTCGCGGACGTAGCCCTCCGGCGCGTCGGTCTCCACGAGGGTCCAGGTGCCGAAGTCGAGACCGACGACGGCGAACTCGCCAGGCTGCTGAATCGGTGTCACGGCCGGTGTAGCCGGCCTGGCCGGTGTTGTCGGCCACCTCGATGCGCTGGTCGCCGCCCTGGGCGGACAGGCGCAGCTCGAAGACCGCCCCGCCGAGGGTCGCGCCCTTCTCGTCGACCTTGGTCCAGTCGACCCGGCCGTTCTCGGTGTTGACGACCCGGCCGACCTCGGCCTCGCTGTCGCTGCCGTCGACCGTGAAGGTGCGTGCAGCGGCCCCGGTGTAGCCGACGGGAACGGTGGTCTCCGTCAGGGTCCAGGTGCCGAAGTCCAGTCCCACGACCGCGAACTCGCCGGCGTCGGGGTCGGTGTCGCGGCCGGTGTAGCCGCCCTGGCCGGTGAAGTCGTCGACGACGATGCTCTGGTCGCCCATGGTGAGCGTGAACCCGGCGCCCGCGAGCGGGGTCCCGTGCTCGCCGACCTTGGTCCAGGTGGCGCGGCCGTTCTCGGTGTTCTCGATGTCACCGAGCTGGAGCACCGCTCCGGAGCGGGGCAGGTCGACCACGACCGGCGACCCAGCGGCATACCCGGACGGCACGGTCGTCTCGGTGAGCGTCCACGTCCCGAAGTCGAGCCCGTCGACGAGGAACTCGCCGGCGTCGGGGTCGCGGTCGCGGCCCGCGTAGCCGCTCTGGCCGGTGAAGTCGTCGACGACGACGCTCTGGCCGGGCGTGGTGAGGGTGAAGCCGGCGCCCGCGAGCGGGGTGCCGTCCTCGCCGACCTTGGTCCAGGCCAGGCGCCCGTCCTCGGTGTTCTGCACGGCGCCGAAGGTGGCGACCGGGGTGCCCGAGTCGACGGTGACGGTCCGCGGCGCACCGGCGGTGTAGCCCGTGGGCGCCTGGGTCTCGGTCAGCGTCCAGGGGCCGAAGTCCAGGCCGACGACCTTGTATGCCGCGGGGGCTGGGTCGCGGTCGTAGCCGTCGTAGCCGGCCTGTCCGGTGTTGTCCTCGACCTTCAGCAGCTGGTCGCCCATGGAGAGCTCGAACAGTGCGCCCGTGAGGGGCTCACCACCCTCGCCGACCTTGGTCCAGGTGAGGATGCCGTTGGTGCTGTTGACGATCGTGAGCACGTGCCGGCTGTCCTGCGCCGTGATGGTCACCTGCCGGTCGGCCGCCTTCGCGTAGCCGGACGGGACCGTGGTCTCCGACAGGGTCCAGGTGCCGAAGTCCAGGCCGGCGACCGAGAAGTACCCGGCCCGCTCGTCGGTGTCGGCACCCTCGTAGCCGGGTCGGCCGGTGTTGTCCGGGACGGCGACGACCTGCCCCGCCTGGGTGCCCGGCACGTCGAGGGTCAGGGTGAAGCCGGCGCCGGCCAGCGGGGCGTCGTTCTCGTCGGTCTTGCGCCAGGTGATCCGGCCGTCCTCGGTGTTGTGGATCGTGCCCACCGTGACGCTGTGCTGCTCGGCCGTGACGGTGAAGTTCACCGCTGCCCCGCCGGCGTAGCCCGCGGGAGCCTGCGTCTCGGTGAGGGTCCAGCCGCCGAAGTCGAGGCCGTCGACCGCGAACTGGCCGGCCACCGGGTTGTCGTCGACGCCCTGGTAGCCACCCTGCCCGGTGTTGTCGGCGACCTCGATGCCCTGGCTGCCAGTCTGGCCGGCGCTCTGGTCCGACGGGGTCAGCGTGAAGACCGCGCCGCCGAGCAGCTCCCCGTGCTCGCCGACCTTGCTCCAGGTGACCGCGCCGTTCTCGGTGTTCTCGATGGCGCCGAGCATGATCGGGGTCGCCGACGGGACGACGTCGACGGTGCGCGGCTCGATGCCGGCGTAGCCGGTGGGCACCACGGTCTCGGTGAGGGTCCAGCTGCCGAAGTCGAGGCCCTCGACGGCGAACACGCCCACGGCGGGGTTGGTGTCGGCGCCCTCGTAGCCCGGCTCGCCGGTGTTGTCGGGGACGCTGACGCTCTGGTCGCCCAGGGTCAGGGTGAACGTGGCGCCAGCCAGCGGCGCACCGTCCTCGCCCACCTTCGACCACGCGAGGCGGCCGTTCATGGTGTTGCGGATCGCGCCCAGGCCGACGGTCTGGGCCGTCGCCGAGACGGTGAACTCGATCGGGTCGGCCAGCCCGGTGTAACCGAGCGGGGCGACGGTCTCGGTCAGCGTCCAGGTGCCGAAGTCGAGGCCCTCGAGCGCGAACCGGCCCGTGCGCGGGTCGGTGTCGGGGCCGGTGTAGCCGCTCTGGCCCGTGTTGTCGGTGACGCGGAGGCTCTGCGCGGCCTTCCCGGTGCCGGTGGCCACGGTGAACTCGGCGCCCGCGAGCGGGGTGCCGTCCTCGCCGACCTTGGTCCAGCTGACCCGGCCGTCCTGGGTGTTGACGACGTCGCCGACGTCGAAGGTCGCCGCACCAGCGGTGAGGGTGACCTGCTGCGGTGCACCCGCGGCATACCCCGTGGGAACGGTCGTCTCGGTGAGCGTCCAGGTGCCGAAGTCGAGGCCGGTGACGGCGAAGAGGCCGGGCTCGGGGTTGGTGTCGCGGCCGGAGTAGCCCGTGGCGCCCGTGTTGTCGGTGACGACCACCGACTGCCCGGTGCGCGAGAGCGTGAAGGCGGCGCCCTCGAGCACGGTGCCGAACTCGTCGACCTTGCGCCAGGTGACCTGGCCGTTCTCGGTGTTGACGAAGGCGAAGGTGACGGTGTGGTTCTGTGCGCTCACCTCGACCGTCTTCGGCGCGGCCTTGAGGTAGCCGTCGGGTGCCTGCGTCTCCGTGATGCGCCAGGTGCCGAAGGCCAGCCCGCTCACCCGGAACTCGCCGGTGTCGTCGTCGGTGTCACGACCGCTGTTGTCGGTCACGTCCACCGACTCGACCACCTGGCCCCCCACCAGGCGGTCGAGCCGGAAGCGTGCGCCGGCCAGACGGGTCGTCTCGTCCTCGCCGACCTTGGCCCAGACCAGCGTGCCGTTCTGCCGGTTCTCGAAGGCGCGGGTCAGCACGGGGTCAGGCGTCTGGTTCGACACCGTCAGCGTCTGCGGCTCGCTGTCGAGCAGGTAGCCGGCCGGGGCGTCGGTCTCGCGGACCTGCCACGCGCCGGTGTACAGCCCACCGGCCTTGACATAGCCGTCGCGGGGGTCGAGGTCGCCGGTGCCGTTGTCGCGGACGGTGACGGCGGTGCCCTGGTAGGGGTCCTGGGTCTTGGTGAAGCTGAACTCCGCGCCGGCGAGGGGCTTGCCGGTGGTCGCGTCGACCTTCAGCACGGTGCCGGTGCCGAGCGGGTCGACGACCTCGACCGGCGCGTCGCTGTAGCGCGCGATGGTGACAGTGGTGGAGGTGTCGCCCGGCAGGAGGTAGCCGGCCGGCGGAGCGACCTCGGTGACCGTGTAGACGCCGAAGCGCGAGGTGGTGAAGGCGACGTACCCGGCGCGGTCGTCGGCGTCCGGGACCTCGTTGCCGGTCAGGCCCGTGGTCACGTTGTCACTGACGTATGCCGTGCCGACCCCGTCGCGGGGGTCCGGCGAGATCTCGAAGCGCAGGCCGGCGCCGCCGACCACCTCGCCCGAGGGGCCGCGCTTGGTGATGGTGGCGCGGCCGCAGTTGGGCATCACGTGGGTGGTGCCGGTCGCGACGTCCGACATCTCGGAGCTGATCGACGGCGACTGGCGGCTGCGGACGTTGAAGGTGCCGAAGCCGGCGCTCTCGCAGCCGGGCTCCATGCCGAGCACGGTGAGGTCGAGTGCGACCTCCATGAAGGCGCCGGGCACGGCCTGGGCCGAGCCGCACAGGCCGGCGACGGCTGCAGTGTTGGACAGGCCGGCGATGGCGCTCGGGGTGATGGTCTGGGCCACCCACTGCCCGCCGACCCAGCGGTCCATGCCGTCGACGACGATCTTGCCGAGGACCTCGTTCTGGGCGTTGCCCTGCTGCTCGAACATCAGGCGCAGGTCGCCGGTCGTGCGGGTGGGTACCGACGCGGGCTTGCCGTTGCCGCCGGGGCGGCTCTGGTGGTTGGGCTTCTGGTTGTACTCGAAGGTGAAGTAGGTCGACCCCTCGGTGGTGGCGCGCTGGACCGCGACGTAGGTCCACTGGTGCCCGGTCTGGTCCACCTGGGAGTAGGTCTGGATCGCGGCGATGTCGGTCTTGCCGGTGGCCACGGACTCGCCTGCCCACGAGTCGACGTCCGAGCTCTCGGCGCCCTTGTAGCCGGTGGCGTCGGAGACCCCGTCCACGACGCAGGCCACGCCGCCGAGGCCGGACCAGTCGGTGGGGCCGCCGGCCGCCGGCGTCAGGTTGCCGTCGATCTCGAAGCCGCCGAGGTCGGCGGCCCAGACCGACTGCACCGGCGTGAGCACCATGGCAGCCACGACGGCAGCGACCAGGGCGGTCCCGCCTCGACGCCTGGCGGTGAGTCCCGTGAACGTTCCCATGTCGCTTCCCCTTCGTGACTCGCGGCCGGTGCGATCCCCCTCGAACCGGTCTAGAGCGCGTCTAGTGAAGGCAAAGTATTAGTAAAGAAAACGTAAAGGCACGTCAGATCGCCCGAGGGGTGCCTCGTCCCTTTGGTTGAACATTCCGCGCACAAGGCAACGGAGAGCACTCTGCGTCACACCTGTCACAGCCGGGGTGACGGGTGGGTCGCAGGCGCCCGTCTCCGGGCGGGGCCCGGGCGGACCCCTCCGGGCGGGGCCCGGACGGACCCTTCCGGCGGTCGGGAGGTCGCGACCGGCTACCGGACGCGCACGACCGACATGCGGTGCGCGGCGCGGGTCAGGGCGACGTACAGGACGCGCACCCCACCGGGCGACTCGGCGGTGATCTCGTCGGGGTCGACGATGACCGTGGCGTCGTACTCCAGACCCTTGGTCGACATCGGGTCGATGACCTGCACCCGGCCCGACCCGGCGCCCGCGAGGGCGGCCAGGCCAGTGGTGTGCGCGGACGGCGTCACGACGGCGATCGAGCCCTCGACCTCGTCGAGCCAGCGGTCGACCTCGGCCTGCGCGGCCTCGAGCAGCGTCCCCGGACCGACCGTGACCTCCACCGGCTGCACGCCGGTCTCGCGCACGGCCGCCGGGATGTCGGCGTCCGGCACCGCGGCGCGCACGACCTCGGCGGCGTAGTCGAAGATCTCGCGGGCGTTGCGGTAGTTCGTGTCCATGTGGAACAGCCGGCGCTCCTGCGACCCGAAGGCCTCCGACCGGGCCCGGGTTGGCCTCGGCGGCGTCCGGCCAGGACGCCTGGGCCGCGTCGCCGACCACGGTCCACGAGGAGTAGCGGCCGCGGCGGCCGAGCATGCGCCACTGCATGGGCGAGAGGTCCTGGGCCTCGTCGACGAGCACGTGGGCGTACTCCTCCGGACCGCCGATGCGCCCGTGCAGCAGGCGCTCGCGGGGGTCCTGGGCGCGCTGGACGTGGCTCACCGCCGCGGGCGCCGCTCCTTGGCGGCTGGCACGCACCTCGGCGACGCCGTACTGCGCGAGGTCGTCGTACTCCTCGATCTCGTAGAACCCGCGCTCCTCGGCCGGCTCGTCCTGGACCGCGCCGAGGCGGGAGGTCAGGTCGTCCATCAGGGCGACGTCGGCCACGGACCACTCACCGGTCTCCAGCGCTGTGGCGAAGGAGTCGGCGAGCAGCTCCGCCTCGCCCGGCGCGAGCACGCCCTGGCCGTAGCGCCGGACCCGGGCGCTGTCGGTCATCCAGAGCAGCACCTCGCGGGCGTCGACCTGCGGCCACCACGCGCGCAGGAACGCCTCCACCTCGAGGTGGTCCTCGAACTGGTCGAGGAACTCGTCGCGCTCGCCCTCGCGGTGCGTGGCCCAGGCGGCCTCCGCCAGCGCCCGGGTGACGGCCGGGGTGGCCAGGTTGCGGTGGTGGTTGCGCAGCACCTGGGCGCGGATGCGGTCGAGCACGGGCGCGTCGAGGCGGATGGCCCGGCCCGCGACGAACGCACGGAACGTCGTGGGGGCGTCCGGCACGGCGTCGTGGGCGGCCCGCGCCAGCACCCGGCGCATGCGCAGCGAGCCCTTCACCGCGGCGGCGGCCGGGCTGTCGAGGCGCACCGCGGTGACACCCTCGACGACGTCGCCGAGCGACCGCATGGTCACCGACTCCTCGCCGAGGGACGGCAGGACCCGCTCGATGTAGGCCGTGTAGGCGGCCGAGGGGCCGACGACGAGGATGCCGCCGGACTCGAACCGGCGCCGGTCCGAGTAGAGCAGGTAGGCAGCACGGTGCAGGGCGACGACGGTCTTGCCGGTGCCCGGGCCGCCGGTGATCTCGGTGACGCCGCGGGCCTGCGCCCGGATTGCCTCGTCCTGGTGGCGCTGGATGGTCGCGACGATGTCGCGCATCTGGGTGCCGCGGCTGCGGGTCAGGGCCGCCAGCAGGGCGCCGTCGCCGACGACCACCATGTCGTCGGGCGCCTCGGCGACCATGAGGTCGTCCTCGACCCCGATGACCTCGGAGCCCTTGCAGCGCAGCACCCGGCGGCGCACCACGCCCATCGGCTCGACGGGGGTGGCCCGGTAGAAGGCGGCGGCCGCCGGCGCCCGCCAGTCGATGACCAGGGGCTCGTACTCGTCGTCGCGGACGCCCAGGCGCCCGATGTAGCGGGCCTCGCGTGCCTCGCCGGCCGGGCCCGGCTGGTCGAGGTCGAGGCGCCCGAAGACCAGGCCCTCGTACTGGCTCTCCAGGGTCGTGCGGCGGCGGACGGCGTTGAACACCAGCGCGTCGCGCTCGAACAGGCCGGTCAGCTCCTCGTCGCGGACGTCGCCCGTGCGGTCGGTGCGACCACGCGCCAGGCCGTCGGCCTCCACGAGCCCGGCGCGGGTGGCGGCCTTGGCCAGCTCGGCGTAGACCCGGTCGACGTACGCCTGCTCGTGCGCGATCTCCTTGGCGACCTCGTGGTCGACCCCCTGGGCGGAGTCGTGCTCGGATCGGTGGTCCACCTCGTCGGTGGCGGCCTCGGTGCGGAGGTCTTCCGGACGCGTCACGGTTGTCTGCTCTTCCCCTGGTGTGCGAACGCAGAAGTCTAAGCCACCGCAGCACGGCGCCCGGTGCGCGACTCGGTGCGCGACTCGGCGCGGGACTGGGCGCGGGACTCGGTGCAGGTCTCGGGCGCGACTCAGCGGGGTCGGGTCGGGCGGCCTGCGGGTCAGACCAGGCCGCGCCGGGCGGCCTGCACACCGGCCTGGAAGCGCGTGCCGGCGCCCAGCTGGTCCATCAGGGCGCGGACCCGTCGCTCCACGGTCCGCTGGGAGACCCCGGTCTGGCGGGCGATGGTGGCGTCCGGGGCGCCGGCCGCCAGCAGGGCGAGGATCGTCCGGTCGCGTGCCTCGGCCGTCCGGGCCCCGGCGGTCCGGGGGAGCGGTGAGCCGAGGTCCCAGAACAGGTCCGCGAGGGCGCCCAGCGCCCGCACCATCGGCCGACTGCGCACGAGCACCGAGCCGGAGCCGTTCTCCTCGAACAGCGTGGTGTCGACGACAGCCGCCGACTCGTCCACGACGAGCGCGGAGAAGGGCACCGAGCTGACGAACCGGAACCGCTCGCCGCCCTGCTCGCGGGCCTCGAGCACCTCGAGGGCGTTCTCGAGGTCGAGCACCTCGCTGGTGTAGGTCGTGTACATGGGCAGCGGCACCCCGCCCGCGCCGAAGCTCTGCGCCTCGTGCGCGTGCAGTGGCGCGGCGAACAGGTCTCGGGTGCGCGGTGACATGGCCCGGAAGGCGCGGATGCGCTCGGTGCCGCTGCTGATGATGTCGGCCGTCGCGGTGGCCAGCTCGTCCATCGACTGGAGCAGCTGCAGGCTCGAGGGGTCGGGCCGCAGGACCTGCGACCGGGACGAGAAGTAGATCTGGGCCAGCTCGTGGGCTGCCGAGCGGGTCTGCCGTGCGCGGTGCTCGAGCTCGGCGGCGACGTTGGGCAGCGCGATGTCCGGGGGGATGACCTCGAGCTGGCCCCCCTCGTGCAGCCGGATCAAGCCCTGGCCGTCGAGGATGCGCAGGCTGGTGTCGACCAGGTCCTCCCGGATGCCCTGGGCGACGAGCAGTGACCGGGACGGCTGCGGGTGCTGGAGCGTGGCGAGGTAGACCCGGGTGACGACCGCGTCGATGTCGGAGTCCGGGTAGAGGACCGAGGGCGGGATGGCCGGATCCTCGCTCGCCCGGGGCGGGTTCTCGCTAGGGTCCATGGAGCACCTCTCGTGCAGGCCCGCGAGGCGACGCCGCCTCGTCGAGACACATCGTCTGACGTTGGCGAGTATCCGTCAATGACGGAAGTCCGCCGCGACAGGGCTTTACCTCGTGGCCCTTGGTTTGCCACAGTTGTCCTAGTCGACCACGTCGACCCACGTGACAGGTTGCAGGTTCCCCCGCCAGGCGACCGCACGTCGGATGCGCGGCGTCCCCGGGAGATGTCCCCCCTGCCTCCCCGGGACGCCGCGCTTTCATGTGTTGACCTGAGCATCGCCCCTCAGGTGTCGGGGTGCTGCGGGCTGTGTCGGCCTGTGTCGGGCTGGTGTCGGCGCCCCTCGTCCCGCCACGCGACGGCCGGCCCCCTTCGGGCCGGTCGTTCTCTAGGGTGTGCGTGTGAAGGTTCTCGTCATCGGCACCGGCGCGCGCGAGCACGCCCTCGTCCGGGCCCTCGTGGCCGACCCCGCCGTGGACGCGGTGATCGCCGCCCCGGGCAACCCCGGCATGGACACCATCGCGTTGTGCGAGCCGCTGCCCGGTGGTCTGCTCGACGGCGAGGGCGTGGCCAACCTCGCGCGGGAACGCGGCGCCGACCTCGTGGTCGTCGGGCCCGAGGCCCCGCTGGTGGCGGGAGTCGCCGACGCCGTGCGCGCTGCGGGCATCGCGTGCTTCGGCCCCTCGGCCGAGGCGGCGCAGCTCGAGGGCAGCAAGGCCTTCGCCAAGCAGGTGATGGCAGCGGCCGAGGTGCCCACGGCCCTGGCCCACGTGTGCACCACCCTCGAGGAGGTCGAGGCGGCCCTCGACGCGCTCGGTGCCCCCCACGTCGTCAAGGACGACGGCCTTGCGGCCGGGAAGGGCGTCGTCGTCACCACGGACCGGGACGAGGCCCTCGAGCACGCCCGCGCCTGCCTGGCCAAGGAGGGTGCTCAGGTCGTCGTCGAGGAGTACCTCGACGGCCCGGAGGCATCGCTGTTCTGCATCTGCGACGGCTCGAGCGTCATCCCGCTGGCCCTGGCCCAGGACTTCAAGCGGGTGCATGACGACGACAAGGGCCCCAACACCGGCGGGATGGGCGCCTACTCGCCGCTGGACTGGGCGCCCCCGTCGCTGGTGGACGAGGTCGTCACGCGGGTGGCCCAGCCGACGATCGACGAGATGCGCCGGCGCGGCACCCCCTTCACCGGGGTGCTCTACGTGGGCCTGGCCCTGACGTCGAAGGGACCGCGCGTCATCGAGTTCAACGCGCGGTTCGGCGACCCCGAGACCCAGGTGGTGCTCGCCCGGCTCGAGACCCCCCTCGGCGGTGTGCTCCACGCGGCGGCGACCGGACGGCTCGACGAGGTCGGCCCGCTGCGGTGGTCGGAGCAGCACGCGGTCACCGTGGTCATCGCCTCGCACAACTACCCCGGCACGCCGCGGACGGGTGACCCGATCCTCGGCCTCGACGACGTCTCCGACGTGCCCACGGCCTACGTCATGCACGCCGGCACCGCGTTGGGCCCGGACGGCACGCTCGTCTCCGCGGGAGGCCGCGTGCTGTCGGTCGTCGCCCTGGGCGACAGCCTGTCGCAGGCGCGCGAGCGGGTCTACGAGGCGGTCGACAAGATCGAGCTGGAGGGGTCCCACCACCGCACCGACATCGCGCTCGCGGCCGAGCAGCAGGAGCTGCACGTCGGCTGACGACCAGGGGCCCAGTCCGCACCCGGAGAGGGGGGCCTGTGGATGGTGTGACGACGCCGCGCCGGGAGGTCGAGCAGAGCTCAACGCGGTCAGCCAGCGGCCCGGCCGGCGAGCGTGGCACCGGCCAGTGCGACGAGGCCGCCGGCCGCCATGACCACCGCGAAGAGCCAGCCCGGCAGGGTTGGTGCCTGCCAGGCGATGAGCGCGCCGGCGGCTCCTAGCGTCAGTGACTGGGAGACCGACCCGGTGAGGTTGCCCGCGGCCGTGTAGCGGCCCTGCGACTCGGCTGGCGACAGGCTGAGCAGGTGGGTTGCCAAGGTGGGTGACGACAGGCCCATCCCGATGCCGGCAACCGCCCAGAGGGACAGGCCCAGCCAGGCAGGCACGATCTGCAGGCTCAGCAGGGCGGGCCCCGCCACCCCAGCCGCGATCAGGCCGAAGCCGATCCGCAGCCGTCGAACGGGCGACAGGCTCCGCTGGACCCATGACAGACCGTGCACCTGCGAGCCCAGCGCCCAGAAGATGCCGGTGACGGTCAGGCTGATGCCGGCCGTCGCGGGGCGGAAGCCGTGGACGGTCGTGAGCATGAGCGGGATGAAGGTGCCGACGAGGCCGAACGCCGCTGCCAACAGGCCGCGCAGGGCGATGACGGTGGGAATGCCCTGGCCCAGGGTCAGCACGCCGTCGGGCAGCACGGCACGCAGGGACGGCGCGAGCACGACGAGCCCGGTGACCGCGGCGGCGGCGCCCACGAGCGGAAGCGAGCCGTCACGAGTGAGCAGCGACCCGCCGACCGTGAGCAGGGCCAGTGACGCGGCCACGAGTGCGGCCGAGCCGAC
This sequence comes from uncultured Actinomycetota bacterium, assembly GCA_963730585.1. GTDB lineage: Bacteria > Actinomycetota > Actinomycetes > Actinomycetales > Dermatophilaceae > Pedococcus_A. Next base: position 468,580 of record CAVSSL010000010.1, read on the forward strand.
CATGCGGCGCTCCTCTCGGGTCCAGCCCGTCGGCGCCGGGAGCGTGGCCCCGGTTTGGGCCATTGCCGGCCGCAGCATCGCCGCGGTCGGCACCGCGAGGGCGACTGCCATGAGGAAGACCGTGCGCCACCCGAGGTGCTCGGCGACCACGCCGGCGAGCGCGGGGCCGAGCACCGATGGCAGCACCCACGCCGCCGCGAAGGCCGCGAAGACCTTGGCCCGCAGCTCCTCCGGCAGGGCGCGGGCCATGAGCACCACGAGGCTCACGTCGATGAGGCCCTCCGCCAACCCGCCGCCGAGCCGGGCGGCGACGAAGACGGGCATCGACGGTGCCAGCCCCATGGTCGCCTGGGCCAGCACGAAGAGGCCGAGCCCGGCATACAGGGGCTCGAGCGGGCCTCGACGGTCCGCCCACGTGCCGGTGACCGCGGTGGCGACGACGAACGAGATCATCGGGGCCGACGAGGCGGCGCCGAACAGCCAGAGGCCGCCGAGCCGCTCCGCCACCGTGGGCAGCACGGTCAGCACCGCGCGGTTCTCGAAGGCGCCGAGGGTGACGAGGCCGACGGCGCCGACGGCGAACGGAAGGTGCTGGCGGTGGAGCAGTGAGGGAGCGCGCGTCGCCGCGGCTGGGGCTGTCATGGGGGACATCGTGGAAGTTGAAGTCGACTTCAAGTCAAGCGCCTTCAGGAGAGCTCCCGGCATCCGGGCGCCGGACCAAGCGGCGCACGCACGCGCCGTGCTGGGAGGATGTCGGCCATGACGACCTCCGCGCCGCTCGAGCTGCCCGGCTACGCCCACGTCTACTCCGGCAAGGTGCGCGACCTCTACGCACCGCTCGACCCCGCGACCGGCGAGGCCCGCGACGACCAGCTGCTGCTCGTCGCCAGCGACCGGCTCTCGGCCTTCGACTTCATCCTGGACAGCCCGATCCCCGACAAGGGCGCGGTGCTGACCCAGCTGTCGCTGTGGTGGTTCGAGCAGCTCCGCGACCTCGTGCCCAACCACGTCGTCTCCACCGACGTGCCCGCCGAGGTCGCCGGGAGGGCGGTCCTGGTTCGCCGGCTGCAGATGCTGCCGGTCGAGTGCGTGGCCCGCGCCTACCTCACCGGTGGCGGCCTGCGGGAGTACCAGGCCGACGGCACCGTCAGTGGGGTGCGGCTGCCCGAGGGCCTCGTCGACGGGTCGCGGCTGCCCGAACCGGTGTTCACTCCCTCGACGAAGGCACCGGTGGGCGAGCACGACCAGCCCATGCCGTATGCCGCGGTGGAGGTCTCGATCGGCCCTGACCTCGCTGCCCGGGTCCGTGACCTCACCACGGCGATCTTGGCGCGGGGCAACGAGATCGCCGCGGAGCGGGGCATCCTCATCGCCGACACCAAGGTGGAGTTCGGGCTCGACGCCGACGGCTCGGTGCTGCTCGCCGACGAGGTGCTCACGCCCGACTCGTCACGGTTCTGGCCCGCCGACCAGTGGGAGCCCGGGCACCCGCAGCCGTCGTACGACAAGGAGTACGTGCGCGAGTGGCTCACCTCGCCCGACAGCGGGTGGGACAAGGCCTCCGGGGAGGCGCCGCCGCCGCTGCCCGAGGACGTGGTCGAGCGCACCCGGGCGAAGTACGTCGAGGCCTACGAGAGGCTGACCGGGCAGCGCTTCGGCTGAGGTGCGGGCAGGCCGACACGCGACAACCGATGAGAACGCCGTATGCCGGCGGTCTGCATGACGTCGAATGGCTGATTCCCCTTCCGTCGGGAGTCCCTAGCCTGAACTGACCGACCGCACCATCGACAAGGAGCGTTTGACCATGGCCTCTCGCCTGAACCCCTACATCAGCTTCCAGGACACCGCCCGTGACGCGATGGAGTTCTACCGCAGCGTCTTCGGCGGCAACCTCACGATGAACACCTTCGGCGAGTACGGCGCCCAGGGCACCCCTGCCGCCGACAAGATCATGCACGCGATGCTGGAGACCGACTCCGGCTTCACCCTCATGGCCTCCGACACGCCGGAGGGGATGGAGTACCGCCCGGGGCGGAACATCTCCGTCAGCCTCAGCGGCGACGACGAGCCGGAGCTGCGCGGCTACTGGGAGAAGCTGGCCGACGGCGGCACCGTCGAGATGCCGCTGGAGAAGCAGATGTGGGGCGACTACTTCGGCTCCTGTGTCGACCGCTTCGGCATCAGCTGGATGGTCAACATCGCGAGCGGTCAGCAGGCCTGACCCCCGGAGCGGCGGCGGCAGCGGGCTCCGGGGCCGGGCGGTCAGGGGCCGAGCTCGGTGTGGCTGCCCGACCACCGGCTCCGCAGCCACCGGTCGTGGCTGGCCACGACGACGGTGGCCGGGGTGTCGCGCAGGGCCTCCTCGAGCTCCTCGACGAGGGTGAGCGACAGGTGGTTGCTCGGTTCGTCGAGGAGCACGAGGTCGGGCAGGCCTGCCACCAGCAAGGCCAGCGCCAGCCGCCGTTGCTGGCCCAGACTGAGCTCGCCCACGGGGCGGGAGAGCTGGCCCGGAGGGAGCAGCCCCAGCTCGGCCAGGTCACGTCGCGGCGAGGCCGCTTGGAACACCGCCGAAGCGCTGCGGCCCGGATGGGTGAAGCGCACGTCCTGGGGGAGGTGGCCGACGCGTCGGGCCCGCACGTCGACGGTGCCGGCGTCGGGACGCACCCGGCCGGCCAGCACCCCGAGCAGCGTGGACTTGCCCGAGCCGTTCGGTCCCGTGAGCAGCAGCTTCTCCCCGGGTTCGACGTCGAGCCGGTCGAGGCGGAGCCTGCCCTCGACGGCGACCTCACGAGCGCGCACCAGGCCCGCCCGCACCTGCTCGTCGAAGGCGCCGGTGAGGGTCAGCGGTGCCGGTGGGCGCGGCACTGCTCTCCGGTCCAGCGCGGCGAGTCGCTGCTCGGCGTTGCGCACCCGGCGCCGCACCGTGTCCTGCACCCGTGAGCCCTTGAAGTGGTGGATGAACCCGTCGTTGTCGCGCGGGGCTCGTCCATGGGCGACGTCCCGGGCGACGGTGCGTGCGGCCGCCTGCAGGGCTGCCCGTTCGTCCTGCTGCGCCTCGTACGCCTGCTCCCAGCGTCGGCGAGCCGCCTGCTTGTGGTGCAGGTAGGTGGAGTAGCCGCCGGTGAACCTGCGGCCACCGCGGCCGTCGGTCCCGAAGTGCGAGGGGTCGAGGTCGACGACGCTGGTGCACACGCGTTCGAGGAACACCCGGTCGTGGCTCGCGGCCACCACGACGCCCGGCAGCGCGAGCAGGGCCGACTCGAGGAAGTCGAGCGCCTCGTCGTCGAGGTGGTTGGTGGGCTCGTCGAGCAGCAGGCAGGCCGGCTGCCGGGTCAGCAGGGCTGCCAGGGCGAGCCGGCTGCGCTCACCGCCGGACAGCTCGCCGACGGACTGCTCCGGCCGCAGTCCCTGCAGCCCGAGTCGCCGGGCGGCCACCTCGCTGCGGCGGTCGGCGTCCCAGGCGTCGTGGGCCTGCGCCCACGCCAGCGCTGCGTCGTAGTCGGCCGCGAGCCGGTCCTGCGCCGAGCGGTCACCGGGTATGCCGTGGCGCTCGGCCAGGCTTGCGGCGAGGTGTTCCAGCCGCGCTCACCGCTTCGTGCAGGGGCGCGAGGGCGCGGTGCAGCACCTCGCCGACCGTGTGCCTCGGGTCCAGGCCGCCGTCCTGCGGGAGGTACCCCAGGTCGCCGGGCACCTGCACCTCGCCGCCGTCGGGCGACAGGTGGCCGGTTGCCACGCGCAGCAGGGTCGACTTGCCGGAGCCGTTCTCGCCGACGAGGCCGATGCGCTCGCCGGGACGAGCGGACAGGTCGATGCCGTCGAGGACGACTCGACCGCCGAGGGACACCGTGAGGTCACGGAGAAAAAGGGTGGTTGACATCAGCACTCCAGGGCGCGGGGCCCGGTCGAGGGACGCTCGCCGGGCGTGGCCGCGGGCGCGAGCGGGTGCGTGGTGTCAGCTCTTCATGGCGCGGCCACGGTAGGCGCGGGCCGCCATGCGCCGCAACGGGTTTTCGCTAGCGAGCGAGCTCGTCGAGCAGCCCGGGCACCCGTCCGGCGATCTCGCGGGCCAGGAAGCCGAGGCTGCCGACCTCCTTGGCGAGACGGTCACCGGCCGACCCGTGCAGGTGGCCGCCCCACACCGCGGCCTGCTCGGGCTCGGCTCCCCGGCTGAGCAGCCCGGCCACGATGCCGGCCTGCACGTCGCCGGAGCCGGAGACGCCCAGCCCGGGGTTGCCGCTGCTGCTCGACCAGAGTCGGCCGTCGGGGGAGGCGACCGTCTTGCCCTGGCCGCCGCAGACCACCACGGCGCCGCTGTCCTTCGCCAGCCGCCGAGCCGCGGAAGCCGGGTCGTCCTCGACCTCCTCGGGTGAGGTCTCGAGCGTCTTGGACAGCTCGTCGGGGTTGAGCGTCAGCACCGCCCGGCCGCCGAGGTGGGCGAGCCCGTCACGGTGCGCGGTGATGTAGGCCGACCCCAGGGCGTCGACCACGACCGGGCACGACACCTGCGGCAGCACCCTTTCGAGCAGGTCGACCGAGGCGTCGAGGTCGGCGAACCCGGGCCCCACCAGCAGGGTGTCGCAGCCCTCGGCCAGCGACAGGATCTCGTCGACGGCGGCGGTGCCGATGTTGCCGGACCCGTCGGTCGCCAGCGGCGCCACCAGTGCCTCGGGGACGGCGACCGCGAGCGCTGCGGCCACCGGCTCCGCCGTGGCGATCTGGAGCTTGCCGCCCCCGGCCCGGAGCGCCGCCTCGCCCGCGAGCAGCACCGCGCCCGGCGTGCTCGCCGTGCCCCCGAGCACCAGCACGCGTCCGCGGGCCTCCTTGTCCTTACCCGGGTCCGGCAGTGGCCAGGCCCGGAGCAGCCCGCCGGTGACGTCGACGGGCCCGGTGGTGGCGTCAGCCGGCATGGTTGACCTCCCTCGACCGCGACGGCTCGGCGGTGGTCGGCGCCTCCGACTCGTCGACGGCCGAGGTGTCCGCGAACTGCACCAGCTCGAGGCCGCCCTCGCGGCGCCGGTAGGACGTCACCGAGCAGTTCGGCAGGTCCATGGTGCTGTCGATCTCCAGCAGCTCCTGCTCGGTGAGGTCCTCGAGCACGTAGCGGAAGCCCATGATCACCGCCTGGTGGGTGAAGAGCCAGACCCGCTTGCCCTCGTAGCCGTCGCGGAGGTCGGCGAGCAGCGAGCGCACCCGCAGGGTCACGTCGCACCAGCTCTCGCCCGACGGTGGCTGGTAGTAGAACTTGCCGACCCGGGCCCGCCGCTCGGCCTCGGAGGCGTACTCCGCCTTGATGCCCGCCGACGTGAGGCCGTCGAACACCCCGAGGTCGCGCTCGCGCAGCCGCTCGTCCAGGACGAGCTCGTGCCCGCAGCCCCAGGAGTCGACCGCGGTGGAGGCGGTCTCGGCGGCCCGGCGGTACGGCGAGCTCACGATGAGGTCGGGGCAGTCGCTCTCCGCCGCGGCCCCGAGGTAGGCGCCGACGGCACGCGCCTGCTCGAGCCCGGTGTCGGAGAGCGGGGTGTCGGCGTCGCGGAAGTCGAGGTCGAGGCGCTCGGCCCCGCGCTGCCCGGCCTCCGTGGCTGCGATGTTTCCGACGCTCTGGCCGTGCCGCACCAGCACGAGCTCAGCGGGCCACCGGTCCGAGATGATGAGCTTCCCTCTGGGCATGCGCCCATCCTCACGCAGTCACGCCGAGGGCGCTCGCCACGCCGGTGCTCGGGAACAGCACTCGGGAGCAGCGCTCGGGAGCAGCGCTCGGCAACGGCGCGGCATACGGTCGGCACGCCGGGGGAGGCGGAGGAGCTCAGCGGGGCAGCGGGGTGAGCACCGCGACCGGCATCGGGCGCCCGCACTTCGCCTCGTAGGTGCCGTACTGCGGCACCTGCGCCACGACGATGTCGTGGAAGGCGGAGTCGCGCTCGGCCCCGGTGAGGATCCGTATGCCGGCGGGGTACTTCTCGGTGCCGACCTGCACCTCGGCTTGGCTGGCCTTTCGCAGGTTGCGGAACCAGTCCGGCTCCGTCGGGGACGCGCTGCCGGACCCGACGACGAGGAGGCCGTCCTGGTAGGGGAACGACCCGACGGCGGTGGTGCGGGGGAGGCCCGTCCGCCGCCCGGGCACGGTGACCAGGATGACCCGCGTTCCGCCGCTGCCGTGGCCGCCGATGCGGCCACCCGAGTGCCGGTAGAGGCTGACCCCCAGCCTGTTGCCGGTGTGGACCAGACGGTGCTTGACCGTGCTCTGCTGGCTGCTCATCTCACGCCTCCGTGGACCGCGCCCCCGCCGCTGCGGCGAGACCACCAGAGTGCCACCGCCGGCGCTGTCAGGGAACCCGTCTCGCTCGTCCGCGGGGTGGGCGGTCGGCAGGGGTGGCGTGGGGCCCCGGCTAGACTGGCGGCGCTCCCGCCCCTTTGCTTCCCAGGAGACCCCGCATGGGCAACGTCGTCATTGACGTGATGCTGAAGCCAGAGATCCTCGATCCCCAGGGACAGGCCGTGAACGGGGCGCTGCCCCGGCTCGGTTTCGACCAGTTCACCGACGTGAGGCAGGGCAAGCGGTTCGTCCTCACGGTGGACGGGGAGGTCACCGACGAGGTGCTCGAGGCCGCCCGCAAGGCCGCCGAGACCCTGCTGTCGAACCCCGTCATCGAGGACGTCGTGTCCGTCCGGGCAGAGCAGGACGAGAAGGACCCCGACCAGTGAAGGTCGGGGTCGTCACGTTTCCGGGGTCGCTCGACGACCGTGACGCCGCCCGGGCGGTGCGTGCCGTCGGTGGCGAGCCGGTCAGCCTCTGGCACGGCGACGCCGACCTCAAGGGCGTCGACGCGGTCATCCTCCCCGGCGGGTTCTCCTACGGCGACTACCTGCGCTGCGGCGCCATCGCCCGCTTCGCGCCAGTGATGGACCAGCTGGTGCCGGCCGCGCAGGGCGGCCTTCCCGTGCTGGGCATCTGCAACGGCTTCCAGGTGCTCACCGAGTCGCACCTGCTGCCGGGAGCGTTGATCCGCAACGACCACCGCAAGTTCAACTGTGTCGACACGACGCTGCGGGTGGAGAACGCGCAGACGTCCTGGACCTCCGACTTCGAGCAGGGCCAGGAGATCACCATCGTCCTCAAGAACGGCGAGGGCGGCTTCGTCGCCGACGAGCGCACGCTCGACGAGCTCGAGGGCGAGGGCCGGGTCGTGTTCCGGTACGTCGTGCCGGAGGGCGGCCGCAACCCCAACGGCTCCTACCGCGACATCGCCGGCATCACCAACGAGCGCGGCAACGTCGTCGGCCTGATGCCGCACCCCGAGCACTGCGTCGAGGACCGGCTACGGCCCGAGCCTCGACGGCCTGCCCTTCTTCACCTCGATCCTCAAGCAGGTTGTCAACGCATGAGCACCAGCACCGCTTCGAGCACCGGCCACGCCCCCCACGTCGACACGGTCACGAACGCCGGGGCCACCCCCGACCACGAGCAGCCCTGGGTCGAGCTGGGCCTCAAGGAGGACGAGTACCAGCGGATCCGCGACATCCTCGACCGACGGCCCACGAGCGCAGAGCTGGCGATGTACTCGGTCATGTGGTCCGAGCACTGCTCGTACAAGTCGAGCAAGGTCCACTTCAAGCACTTCGCCGACAACACCACCGACGAGATGCGCGAGAAGCTGCTCGTCGGCATCGGTGAGAACGCCGGGGTCGTCGACATCGGTGACGGCTGGGCCGTCACCTTCAAGGTCGAGTCGCACAACCACCCGTCCTACGTCGAGCCCTACCAGGGCGCGGCCACCGGTGTCGGCGGCATCGTGCGCGACATCATGTCGATGGGCGCGCGGCCCATCGCGGTCATGGACCCGCTGCGCTTCGGCAACCTCAACCACCCGGACACCGCACGGGTCCTGCCCGGCGTCGTCGCCGGCGTGGGCGGCTACGGCAACTGCCTCGGCCTGCCGAACATCGGCGGCGAGGTCGTCTTCGACGACTGCTACCAGGGCAACCCGCTCGTCAACGCCCTGTGCGTCGGCGCCATGCGCCGCGAGGACATCCACCTCGCGAAGGCCTCCGGCAAGGGCAACAAGGTCATCCTGTTCGGCGCCAAGACCGGCGGCGACGGCATCGGCGGCGTCTCCGTCCTCGCGTCCGAGACGTTCGAGGAGGGCGGCCCGGCCAAGCGCCCCGCCGTGCAGGTCGGGCGACCCGTTCGCCGAGAAGGTGCTCATCGAGTGCTGCCTCGACCTCTACAAGGCCAAGGTCGTCGACGGCATCCAGGACCTCGGCGGCGCCGGGCTCTCCTGCGCCACAAGCGAGCTCGCGTCGAACGGCGACGGTGGCATGCAGGTCGAGCTCGACCTCGTGCCGCTGCGTGACGCCTCCCTCCGCCCTGAGGAGATCCTCATGTCGGAGAGCCAGGAGCGGATGATGGCGATCGTCGAGCCGGGCCAAGCTCGACGAGTTCATGGCCATCTGCCGCCGCTGGGACGTCGAGGCCACCGTCATCGGTGAGGTCACCGACGGCGAGCACCTGGTCATCACCTGGCACGGCGAGGTCATCGTCGACGTGCCGCCGCGTTCGGTGGCCCACGACGGCCCGGTCTACCACCGCCCGCTGGAGCGGCCGGCATACCTCGATGCTTTGCAGGAGAACGGAACTGGCGCGTTGGCCAAGCCCGCCACGGGCGACGAGGCCAAGGCCGACCTGCTCACCCTGCTCGCCTCGCCGAACCTGTGCGACAAGTCGTGGGTCACCGACCAGTACGACCGCTACGTGCTCGGCAACACCGCCCTCGCCATGCCCGACGACTCGGGTGTCGTGCGGGTCGACGAGGAGAGCGGCCGCGGCGTCGCGGTCAGCACCGACTGCAACGGCCGGTTCGCCAAGCTCGACCCGTATGCCGGGGCGCAGCTCGCACTGGCCGAGGCCTACCGCAACGTCGCGACGGTGGGTGCGACGCCGCTGGCCATCACCGACTGCCTGAACTTCGGTTCCCCGGAGGACCCGGGCGTCATGTGGCAGTTCGAGCAGGCGGTCCGGGGCATCGCCGAGGGCTGCCGCGAGCTCGGGGTCCCGGTCACCGGCGGCAACGTGTCGTTCTACAACCAGACCGGTGACACGGCGATCCACCCGACCCCGGTCATCGGCGTCCTCGGCGTCATGGACGACGTGGCGCGCCGCACCCCGAGCGGCTGGAGGACGCCCGGCCAGGTCATCTACCTGCTCGGCACCACCCGCGACGAGCTCGACGGCGGCGAGTGGGCCCACGTGAAGCACGGCCACCTCGGTGGTCGTCCTCCGAAGGTCGACCTCGCGGCCGAGAAGCTGCTCGGCGAGATCCTCGTCAACGCCAGCCGTGACGGACTCGTCGACGCCGCCCACGACCTCTCCGACGGTGGCCTCGCGGTCGCCCTCGCGGAGGCGACCCTGCGTCACGGGGTCGGTGCCCGGGTCTGGCTCGAGGAGGTCTGCGAGCGCGACGGCATCGACGCGTTCACGGCGCTCTTCAGCGAGTCGACTGCCCGGGTGGTCGTCGCCGTGCCGCGTTCGGAGGAGGTCCGCTTCACCGACATGTGCACCGCTCGCGGCCAGGCCCACGCCCGCATCGGCGTGGTCGACGACCAGACCGACGGCCTCGACGTGCAGGGACAGTTCGCGGTGACGCTCGCCGAGCTGCGCGAGGCGCACACGCGCACCCTGCCGGCAGTCTTCGGCGAGTGAGGGGCTGAGCGGTATGCCGCCGCGCCGCCGGATCCCGATCGCAGCGGGGAACGCCGCCGTGCTGGCCTGGCACCACGACCCCGACCTCGCCGACCGGGAGACCACGGCCACCGCCGTGCGCTACTCGCTGGAGGAGCTCGCGCTGCGAGCGCCGGGCCGCAGTGTCGAGGTCCGGGTGCCGCCGTTCGGCGCGGTGCAGTGCATCGAGGGCCAGACGCACACGCGGGGCACGCCGCCCAACGTCATCGAGACCGATGCGGCCACCTGGCTCTCGCTCGTCGTGGGCGAGCTCGGGTGGGAGGAGGCCTGGCAGGCGGGCACGCTGCGGGTCAGTGGCCACCGCGCCGACCTCGCGCCCTACCTGCCCCTGGTCTGACTGGGTGTCCTCGGGGCAGTCGTGCACCTTCGTGCCCGCCCGTTCGGGTGGTGTCGGCGGTAGGCCCTGGGTGGGACGCTCACCAGTGGAGTTGGCGCCGAACGCCGACTGGCCAATGGGAGGGGTCGCCGGCCTGGATCCATTCTCCGACAAGGCGATACCACCCCGCGTCGAACAGTGCGATCGCGTCCTGCACCCACTCGAGCAGTGAGCCCCACTTCGGGTCGAGCAAGGGCTCAGTCATTCGATGGGGGTCATCGACCAGAACGGCACCGTTTCGCGCGTTGACCCTCAACGTGGCCACGTTCTCCCAGCCGGCCACAGGGAAGAGGTCACGGGGCCACGTACTGGTCAAACGGAACGCCGTCGTGCCATCCCCACCACGTGACGAGGTCCGGGTGTGCCGGCACACCCAACGCGCGCAACGCCTCCGACACCACGCTCTCCGGGAGCGGTGGGTTGAAGTGCCCGACCACCGGTGCGCCCAACGTCGTGAGCCTGGCCTCCAGGGACTCCAACGCACCCAAGAGCTCGGTGTTCACCACGCTCTGAGTCCTCCCCGTCGAACGGCCTGGCGGCTCACCGTCGCCTTCGGTGCATGCCGAGTGGAGCTCATCATGCGGCGCGAGATGGTCTCATCCAAGTGCAGCCGTGTGGGTGTGAACTGCTGTGAGGGCTCACTCCCCGGGGTAGCGGACCCCCACCTGGCGGCGGACCTCGTCCATCGCCTCCATGACCCGCAGCGTCTCGGCGTGGGTCATCAGCGGCGACTCCAGCGCGCCGTCGTGCAGGCAGCGGGCCACCTCAGCGGCCTCGTAGCGGAAGCCGTGGTCGCGGACGTCCGGCTCGTAGCGGTCGAGCTCCTCGCCGAGCGGGGTCAGCAGCCGCACCGGCTGGGGTGCGAAGAAGTCACCGGCGATCTCGAGCCGGGCGTCGCGGCCCACGACCGCAGCCGTGGTGGGCGTCTTGGTCACCATCGACGAGCCGACCAGGCCCAGCTCCTGCGCGGCGCCGGTCACGGTCACCGAGAGCTGGGCGTCGACACCTTCGTCGGTGAGGTGGCCCACCGCCGTCACCGAGTCGAACGCCCCCAGCACCATCGAGGTGAACGACAACGGGTAGACGCCGAGGTCGAGCAGCGACCCGCCGGCCAGGTGGGGGGAGGACAGCCGCTCGGGGCCCTCGGGGTGCAGCGTCTGGCCGTGGTCGGCCATCACGGTCAGCACCTCGCCGAGGAGCCCGGCCTCGACCGCCTGCCGCACGACGTCGATGTGCGGCAGGAAGCGGGTCCACATCGCCTCCATGGCGAACAGGCCGCGGCTGCGGGCCAGGTCGAGCACCTCGCGGGCCTCGACGGCGTTGCGGGTGAACGCCTTCTCCACCAGCACCGGCTTACCGGCACCAAGGGCGATCAGGGCGTGCTGGTGGTGCTCGGAGTGCGGCGACGCGACGTAGACGACATCCACGTCGTCGTCGGCGACGAGGTCCTCGTAGGAGCCGTATGCCGCGGGCACGTCGAACTCGTCGGCAAAGTCGCGAGCACGGTCGGCGCTGCGCGACCCCACCGCGACGACCCGCGAGCGGGTGCCCTCGCGCAGCGCGGCGGCGAAGGAGCGCGCGATGCCGCCGGGGCCGAGGACGCCCCACCGCACCGGGGGAGCGTCCTTCGGGTCGGGGGTGCGGGGTGCGGGCAGCGTCTGCGCGGGCATGCGGACCATCCTGCCTCGGCTCGAGGGCCGCTGCACCGCGGGATCAGCGCAGCCGCCAGCCGTCCTTGGGAGGGGGCTGCGGCGACTCGCTCGTGTCGTCGTCGGTGTACGGCCGGCCTCCGGCGAGCAGCCGCTCGAGCTCGGCGCGGCCGCGCAGCGAGCTGGGGAACGGACAGGCGGCGACCGCCCTCGTCAGCCGGAGCTCGTCGAGCGGCTGCGCGGACCCCACCACCACGTAGTTGCCGAAGCGCCGGCGCTTCCACACCTCGGCCAGCGCGATCGCCGTGGTCTCGGGGAACACCTCCGCCGCGGTCGCGTGCCACCGGCGCAGGTGGTCACGGGCGGGCTCGTCGCTCACGTTGGCCAGGAACACGCCGCCCGGTCGCAGCACCCGGCGCACGTCGGTGAGGAACTCCAGCGTCGACAGCTCGGCCGGCATCCGGCCCCCGGCGTACGCGTCGAGCACGACGACGTCGGCGCTGGCGTCACGCAGTGCGGTCACCCCGGTGCGACCGTCGACCGGGCGCACCCGGATCCGGTGCCCTCGCGGGAGCGGCAGCTCGCGGCGCACAGCCTCGGTCAGGGCGGTGTCGGGCTCGAGCACGACCTGCGGCGAGCCGGGCCGGGTGTGGTGCACGTAGCGCGCCAGGGTCAGCCCCGCCCCGCCCACGTGGGTGACGGCCAGCGGCCCCTCCGGCAGGGTGTCGAGCACGAGCCCGAAGTGCAGGACGTACTCGAAGAGCAGGTGCCCGGGGTCGGCGAGGTCGACGTGCGACTGCGGCTGGTCGTCGACCACCACCACGACGCCGCCGTAGCCGTCCGGGACGAACTCCGCCGTCACGACCGCCTCGTCAGGGGCGGACGAGCGACTTGATGGCACGGCGCTCGTCCATGGCGGCATAGGCCTCCGCCACCTCGTCGAGCGGCACCTCGAGGTCGAACACGGCACCGGGGTTGATGGCTCCGGCGAGCACGTCGTCGCGCAGCTGCGGGAGGTACTGGCGCACCGGCGCCACGCCACCGGCCACGCCGATGTTGCGGCTGAACATCTCGCCGATGGGCAGGTCGACGCCATGGGGCACCCCGACGTAGCCGACGGTGGCGCCGGGGCGGGCGACGGTGATGGCGGTGTTCATGGACTCGCCCGTGCCCACGCACTCCAGCACGGCGTCGGCGCCGACGCCGTCGGTGAGCTCGAGCACCGCGGCCTCACCCTCGCCACCCCGCTCGGCGACGATGTCGGTGGCGCCGAACTGCCGTGCCAGGCGCTGGCGCGACTCGTGCCGCGACATCGCCACGACGCGCTCGGCACCCAGGCGGGCCGCGGCGAGCACGCCGCACAGCCCGACGGCTCCGTCGCCCACGACCACCACGGTGTCGCCCTCGCGCACGCCGGCGGCGACGGCCGCGTGCCAGCCGGTGCCCATGACGTCCGACAGGGTCAGCAGGGAGGGAACGAGCGAGTCGTCGGGCACCTCGCGGGTGGAGACCAGGGTCCCGTCGGCGAGCGGCACCCGGACGTACTCGCCCTGGCCGCCGTCGACCATGAGCCCGTCGCTGTCACGGCCGCCGTAGCCGCCGCCGTTCTGGCAGGCGCTCTGCATGCCGACCTGGCAGTGCGGGCAGGTGTTGTCGGAGAAGAGGAACGGGGCGATGACGAAGTCGCCCGCGCGCAGGCTGCGCACCTCCGAGCCGACCTCCTCGACGATGCCGACGAACTCGTGCCCGATGCGCCGCGCCTTCTTCACCTCGTTGATGCCGCGGTAGGGCCAGAGGTCGCTGCCGCAGACGCAGGCGGCGGTGACGCGGACGAGTGCGTCGGTGGGCCGCTGGATGGCCGGGTCGTCGACCTCTTCGACGCGGATGTCGCGGGTGCCGTGCAGGATCGTCGCCTTCATGACGGCAAGCCTGTCACGGGTCCCCGCAGGCGGCCTGCTGCGGGTTCGACGGCAGCGGGCCCGGCGCCGGCGCCACCGGTCGGCCTCCGCGGAGCCGGGCACCACGGCATACCCTCTGTGACCATGCGGTTCGGCATCACCATCCTCCCCGAGCACCGCTGGGCCGACGCCGCGCCACTGTGGCGGGGCGCCGAGGAGCTCGGCTTCGACCACGCCTGGACCTACGACCACCTCGTGTGGGCGGGGCTGCCGGACGCGCCCTGGTTCGGCACGACCCCGACGCTGACCGCCGCGGCAATGGTCACCGAGCGGATCCGGCTCGGCACGCTGGTCTCCTCGCCCAACTACCGCCACCCGGTCACGTTCCTGCGCGACCTGCTGGCCATCGACGACATCTCGGGCGGCCGGCTGCTCTGCGGCCTCGGCACGGGTGGCGACCTCGACTCGCGCCTGCTGGGGGAGGAGCGGTCGGTGCGTGAGCGCGTCGACCGGTTCCACGAGTTCACCGAGCTGCTCGACCGGCTGCTGCGCGAGGACCACGTCGACCACGACGGCGAGCACTACACCGCGGTCGACGCGCGCACCCTCCCCGGGCCGGTGCAGCAGCCGCGCATCCCCTTCGTCATCGCCGCCAACGGCCCCCGCTCGCTACGGCTGGCTGCCCGGCTGGGGCAGGGCTGGGTCACCACGGGTGGCAGGGCCGAGACGCTGGAGGAGTGGTGGACGGCGGTGGGCCGCCTCGCCGACCGCTTCGACGAGGCCCTCGCCGCAGAAGGACGAGAACCGGGCGGCGGCGACCGCTACCTCCTGCTCGACAGCTCGCCGGTGTTCTCGCTGGCGAGCGCCGAGCTGTTCGAGGACATGACCGGCCGCGCCGCGGCCCTCGGCTTCACCGACGTCGTCACCCACTGGCCGCGCCCCGAGGGGGTGTATGCCGGTGACGTCCGGGTGCTCGAGGACGTCGCCTCCCGCCTCCCTCGCCTCAGCTGAACTCGATCAGGGCGATCGGCGCGCTGGTCGGCTCCTTGGACCCACCGGCAGGCTCCACGGTGATGCCGACGCCCTGGTACTTGGAGGCGTCGCCGTCGAGCACCATGCTCACGGTCGGTTTGGCCTCGTGGGGCATCAGGCCCGCGCTCACCATGGCCCCGTCGGGGTTCTCGAACCAGATCTGGAAGTCCTTGCCCTCGGGCGCCGCCGGCATGTCCTCCGCGATGATGACCGCCTTGCCCAGCGAGACGCTGCGCACGATGGTGGCCTTCGCACCGTCGATGACCTTCTCGTAGCGCTGCGCGTCCTTGGCGCGGATCACCTGCTCGGTCGCGGTCAGCGGCTGCTGCGGCTGGTCGCCGTCCCACGGGCTCCAGACGATGCCACCGATGAGGAGCACCGCTGCGGCGGCTGCGGCGACCAGCCAGGTCATCGGCTTGACCCTGCGACGACGGCTCTCCAGCGGCGTCACCGTCGCCGGGACGCCGAGCGGGGCGGGCTGTTCTGCCGCAGGGCCGGCGGACGACCCCGTCCGTCCGGTCACCGGCGGAAGCGGGCGCACCGTGGAGACCTGGCGCAGCACGGAGTCGCGCAGCGCAGGCGGGGGCGCCGCCGCGCTGGCGTGGGTCAGCTCGACCGCCGCGGCCCGCAGGCTCGCGACCTCGTCCTGGCACTCCGGGCACTGCCCGAGGTGGCGCTCGAACTCAGCACGCTCGACGTCGTCGAGCGCGTCGACGGCGTAGGCGCCGCTGAGCCCGTGGATGTCGGCGTTCATGACTGCATTCCCAAGGTGTCGCGGAGACGGATGAGTCCGTCCCTGATTCTGGTCTTCGCCGTGCCGAGGGGGATACCCAGCAGCGCGGCGACTTCGTTGTGCGTGTACCCGCCGAAGTAGGCGAGCTGGACCGCGCCGCGCTGGGTCTCGGTCAGCGACTCGAGCGCCTGCCGCACGCGCTGGCCGTCGAGGCTGCGCTCGACCTCCTCGGCGGTGATGTCGTAGGCGCGGTCCTGCGTGGTCGCCTCGTACGTCTCGTCGCGGCGGCTGGCCGCCTCTGCCGCGCGGACGCGGTCGACGGCCTTGCGGTGGGCGATGGTCATCATCCAGCTCATCGCGCTGCCCCTGGCTGGGTCGAAGCGCGCGCTGGAGCGCCAGATCTCGAGGAAGGCCTCCTGGGCCACCTCCTCGGACTGGGCCGGGTCGCGGACGACCCGCAGCACCAGACCGTAGAGCCGGCGTGAGGTGGCGTCGTACAGCTCGGCGAACGCAGCCTCGTCACCTCGGGCGGATGCCCGGAGCAGCTCGGAGAGGTCCGGCTGCCGGGGGGCAGCGTTCTCCCCAGGAGCTGGGCTGCCCGGGGAGAACGCTGACATGACGACCATGATGACGGACTCCCCGCCTCACTGCGCAGGAAGCAGCACGCCGTCGATGATGTAGACGGTGGCGTTCGCGGTCTGCACGTTGCCGCAGACGACCTTGGCCTTGCCGACGGTGAAGTCCTCACCGGAGCCCTCCACCGTGATCGTCGTGCCCGCGAGCGTCTTGTGGTCGCCGGCGAGCTGGTCCGGGCTCAGGCGGCCCTGGACGACGTGGTTGGTGAGCACCGTGGTGAGCAGGCCCTTCGGGTCGGCCATGGCGGCGTCGAGCGTCGCCTTGGGCACGGCCGCGAAGGCGTCGTTCGTCGGGGCGAAGACGGTGATGTCCTTCGCCGTGTTGAGCGTGTCCGCCAGGCCTGCCTCGCCGACAGCCGTGACGAGGGTCGACAGCACGGGGTTGTTGCTGGCAGCGGTGGCGACCGGGTCGGTGGCCATGCCCGCGAACGAGCCCTTGCCGTCCGCCGGCACAGCGGCACAACCCGCGCCGAACGGCTTGGCAGCCATGTCGTCCATGGCCTCCGTCGTGGTGCTGTTGCTCGGCATGGAGCTGGAGCTCGAGCTGCCTGCCATCGAGCCGGTCTCGGACGACTCGGCGCCGCCGCCACAGGCCGCGAGGGCGAGAGGGACCGAGAGGGCGATGGCGGCGATGGCGCTGCGCCGGGTGCGGTTCATGGTGGAGCTCCTTGCATCGGGGTGGTCTGACACCAGTTGTTCGGAGCTGTCCGTTCGAGTGGATTGCCTTGTCCTGCAACATTTTTCGCGTTTACGAGGGGGCGGTCACGAGACGCTGTTCCGCACGCGGCGAACCCATGCCGCCTCACTTGACGAACACCACGACGGAGTGCCACCCCGTCGCCCCCTTGGGGAACGGCTCAGCCTTGGCCTGGGTCTGCACCTGGCCGTCGTTGTCGGTGGCGCGCACCGTCAGGGTGTGTCGTCCGGACCCGGCGGGCGTCCACGGGGCGTACCACTGGCGCCAGTAGTCGACTCCGGCCTCCGGCCCGAGGGTCGCCGCCATCCACTCGCCGTCGTCGACCCGCACCTCGACCTTGCCGATGCCACGACCCTGCGCCCAGGCGACGCCGCCGATCGGGACGGTCCGGCCGGCCGTGACGGTGTCGAGACCGCGCGGGGTGTCGATGCGCGACTGCGTCAGCACCGGGGCGTCGGTGGCCCAGCCGCGCTCGGTCCAGTAGGCCTCTTCCCTGGCGTAGGTGGTGGCGGTGAGCTTGGCGAGCCACTTCGTCGAGCCGACGAAGCCGTACAGCCCCGGCGTGACCAGCCGGGCCGGGAAACCGTGCTTGGCGGGCAGCGGCTGGCCGTTCATGGCGACGGCCACGAGGGCGTCACGGTCGTCCGTCAGGGCCTGCACCGGGGTGGAGATGGTGAACCCGGTCGTCGACGTGCTGAGGATCTGGTCGGCGCCGCTGCCCACTCGGGCCCGCTCCAGCAGGTCGCGCACGCGGACACCGAGCCAGCGGGCCGACGAGACGTACCCGCCGCCCACCTCGTTGCTGACGCACGTCATGGTGATGTCGCGCTCGATCATCGGGAGGTCGAGCAGCTCGGCGTAGGTCAGCCGGAAGGGGTTGGCCACGTCGCCGTCGATCTCCAGCGCCCAGTCGTCGGGGTTGACCCGCGGCACGATCAGTGAGGTGTCGACCCGGTAGAAGGACCCGACCGGGGTGCGGAACGGGCTGATGCCGGGCACCTTCTGGTCCAGGCCCTTCGGCAGGGTGGACAGCGCGGTGGTGGGCCGGGGCAGGTCGGCCGCCGTCGGCAGGGTGGGGTTCGCGCCGAGCTTCTGGCCGAGCGCGAGTCCGGCGGCCGCCGCGGCTGCGGTGCCCGCGGCGCCGACGAGGAAGGAGCGCCGTGCCGCGGTGGGCTCGGCGCCTGCCTCGTGTGCCGTGCCGTCCAGCGGGCTGGCGGCCGGCCGCTCCCCAGCCGCGGCCACAGCCTGGTCCGCGGCCACGGAGCCCCGCTCCGCGCCGCGCGACGACGGTCCCGCCGTCCGGTCGGCCCGCCGCGCCAGCAGGTGCAGCGTGGTCACGCCGACCACAGCGGCGGCCAGCGCGGGCAGGGCGTCGGCCGGGGTGCTCGTCGGCCGGGCCAGGGCGGCCGCCGCGGCCAGCACCGTCAGCACGCCGAGCAGCACCAGGGCCAGGGTGCGCCGGCGCCGGGCCAGCAGGCCGATGCCGGCGGCGGCCAGCAGCGTCACGACGGCGACGGAGACCAGCAGCACCGGCTTGTCGGCCGTGCCCAGCGTGGAGACGGCCCATTCCTTGACGGGGGTCGGCGTGGCGTCGACCACCATGGCGCCCACGGCGACCACGGGGGAGGCGCCGGGGTTGACGAGGGCAGCGACCAGATGACCGGCCGCGGTGCCCGCGGTCGCCGCGAGGGCGCCGGACACGGCATACGGCCAGCGCGGGGCGCTGCTCCTGTTCTCCATGTCAGGTCATTCGTAACCCCGAACGGTCTGGATGGGCACCCCCACGGCGCTACCAGTTGTCGGGCCGCCGGTAGCGTGACTTCCGTGAACGCACCCCGTCGCTCGCCCAACTTCACGCGGTTCATCGCGTCCGGCGCCGTCGTGGGCTTCATCGTCGGCGCGGTCGTCGCGCTGCTGGGTGACCAGGCTCCCGGCTACGCGGAGGGCAGCGCGCTGTTCTACATCGGTGTGTTCGGCGCGGCGATCGGTGCCGTGCTGGCCGGCGTGCTGGCCGTGCTGCTCGACCGACGCGGCTGACGCTCGTCGCCGGTGTGGGAGACTGGCGCACGTGGCACGCGGAGACGGACGGCTCACCCACGACCTCCTTCCTGGCGAGAAGGGCCCGCAGGACGCCTGCGGCGTCTTCGGCGTCTGGGCACCCGGCGAGGACGTCTCGAAGCTGGCCTACTTCGGCCTCTACGCCCTGCAGCACCGGGGGCAGGAGTCGGCCGGCATCGCGACCTCCGACGGGCGCAGCATCCTCGTCTACAAGGACATGGGCCTGGTCTCGCAGGTCTTCGACGAGCGCTCGCTGACCTCGCTCAAGGGGCACCTGGCCGTCGGCCACTGCCGCTACTCGACCACCGGCGGCTCCACCTGGGAGAACGCCCAGCCCACGCTCGGCGGCCACGACCAGAGCACGGTCGCGCTGGCCCACAACGGAAACCTCATCAACTCCGCCGAGCTGCGCGAGCTCGTCGCCGCGCGGGCGGAGTCCGGCTACGAGCTCGCCAAGGGCGAGCTGCGCCGCGGCAACACCACCGACACCGCGCTCGTGACGGCGCTGCTCGCCGACGACCCCGACCGCTCCGTGGAGGCGGCGGCGCTCGACGTGCTGCCGCGGCTGCGGGGCGCCTTCTCCTTCGTCTTCATGGACGAGCAGACCCTGTATGCCGCGCGCGACCCGCAGGGGATCCGCCCCCTCGTCCTCGGTCGCCTCGAGCGCGGCTGGGTGGTGGCGTCCGAGACGGCGGCGCTCGACATCGTGGGCGCCTCGCTGATCCGCGAGGTCGAGCCCGGTGAGCTGATCGCCATCGACGAGGCCGGTCTGCGCTCGCAGCGCTTCGCCGAGACCGAGCGCAAGGGCTGTGTCTTCGAGTACGTCTACCTCGCCCGGCCCGACACCACCATCAACGGCCGCGGCGTGCACGAGTCCCGCGTCGAGATGGGGCGCACGCTCGCCCGCGAGCACCCGGTCGAGGCCGACCTCGTCATGCCGACACCGGAGTCGGGTACGCCCGCGGCCATCGGCTACGCCCAGGAGTCCGGCATCCCCTACGGCCAGGGCCTGGTCAAGAACTCCTACGTCGGCCGGACGTTCATCGCGCCCTCGCAGACCATCCGCCAGCTCGGCATCCGGCTCAAGCTCAACCCGCTGCGCGAGGTCATCAAGGGCAAGCGGCTGGTCGTCGTCGACGACTCCATCGTGCGCGGCAACACCCAGCGGGCGCTGGTGCGGATGCTGCGCGAGGCCGGGGCGGCCGAGGTGCACGTGCGCATCTCGTCGCCGCCGGTGCGCTGGCCCTGCTTCTACGGCATCGACTTCGCCACCCGCGCCGAGCTCATCGCCACCGGCATCGACGTCGAGGGGGTGCGCAACAGCATCGGCGCCGACAGCCTCGGCTACATCAGTGAGCAGGGCATGGTCGCCGCCACCGAGCAGCCGCGCTCGGCGCTGTGCACGGCCTGCTTCACCGGCGACTACCCCATCCCGCTGCCCGACGAGAGCCAACTGGGCAAGAACCTGTTCGAGCCGCTGCCGCTCGACGTCGAGGGCGTGCCCACGGGTGTGAACGGCGGCGCGAGCGACGCCCTCACCCGCCCCTGAGACTTCCCCGGTCGAGGTAGAAACGCCGGGGATCACCGGCGTGTCGACGTCGAACCCGGCGCCACATGGTCGGCACTAGCCGGTCGGTGGCGGAGCCGGGACCACGGCGCCGGGTGAGGGCTCCGGGGCGTCGTCGCGCTCGACCACGTTCCAGAGCTCGACGGTCTGCAGCACCCAGTAGACGGCGAACTCGGCGATGAGCAGCGCCTCGAGCCAGAACAGCCACTGCAGGAAGCCGGGCACCGCCCAGTGCGCGACGAACACCCCGACGAAGGTGGCCACCATGGCGACGCCCACGAGCGTGTAGCGGTTGGCCGCCCGTCGGGCGACCGACGTGCCCCCGTCGGACTGGGCGGCCAGGCCGAGGGCGTTCATGCCCACGACGACCACGATGCCGGCGAAGAGGGCGATGGCGGCGACGTCGTGGCCGTGGTCGCGCACGGCGTCGTGCCAGCGGACGACGACGAACGGCAGCACGACAACGCCGACGGTCGAGGCCACCAGCGGCCAGAGCGACAGGCTGCCGCCCCGCTCGTCGGGCGCCGTGCGGGCGCGCAGGAACCACGAAACCGCCGTGAGGGCGGCGCCGGCCACGAGCAGCGACCAGACGTTGTTGGTGACGGCGGCGTCGAGCTCGGCCGGCGAGGGGACGTTGCTCGCCGGGCAGGTGTCGTCGACCTGGGTCGGCACGAAGGCGACGACGAAGGCCAGCAGCCCGGAGGCGTTGAGCGCGACGTCCTCGGCGTCGGTGTTGCCGCGGTAGACGACCAGGCAGGCGCCGATCGCACACAGGCACGCGACGAAGACCGCCCTGGCCGGCGTGTAGTAGTAGGCGCTGACCGAGCGCTGCCAGCAGTCCGGCTCCGGCGTGAAGATCTGGAGCACCACCGAGGCCGTCAGCAGCAGGACGAGCAGCACCATCGCCACCCGCAGGTAGCGGTACGTGCTGAGGACGCTGCCCACCTTGCGTGTCGCCATGCCAGCCCCCTCAAACGCAGGTCAACGCCTGATACCGCAGGTATACGGCCCTCAGGCGGTGCGTGTCCACACCCCGTACGCGGCGATCGCCCACCCGCGGGCGCCCACTACGCTGGAGGCGTGAGCGAGCCCATCACGTATGCCGCCGCCGGAGTCGACGTCGAGGCGGGTGACCGGGCCGTCGAGCTGATGAAGGCCTCGGTGCGCCGGGCCACCCGACCGGAGGTGCTCGGGGGCCTCGGGGGCTTCGCCGGCATGTTCGACGCCTCCGCGCTGGTCGGCATGACTCGGCCGGTGCTGGCCACGTCGACCGACGGGGTGGGCACCAAGGTCGCGATCGCACAGGCCCTCGACAAGCACGACACCATCGGCTTCGACCTCGTCGGCATGGTCGTCGACGACATTGTGGTCTGCGGGGCCGAGCCGCTCTTCATGACCGACTACATCGCGACCGGCAAGGTCGTCCCGGAGCGCATCGCCGCCATCGTCTCGGGCATCGCGGCCGCCTGCGAGCAGGCCGGTGTCGCGTTGGTCGGCGGGGAGACGGCTGAGCACCCCGGGCTCCTCGCCCCCGACGAGTACGACGTGGCCGGTGCCGCCACCGGTGTGGTCGAGTACGACGACGTGCTGGGCCCGCAGCGGGTCGTGCCCGGCGACGTCGTGCTGGCCCTCGGGTCGTCGGGCCTGCACTCCAACGGCTACTCCCTGGTGCGGCGGGTCGTCGAGGCCGCCGGATGGGCGCTCGACCGCGAGGTGCCCGAGTTCGGTCGCACCCTCGGAGAGGAGCTGCTCACGCCCACCCGCGTCTACTCCGCCGACCTGCTCCACCTCATCCGCACCGACGGTGTCGACCTGCACGCGCTGTCCCACGTCACCGGCGGTGGGCTGGCGGCCAATCTTGCCCGGGTGCTGCCCCGAGGGGTGTTCGCCCGGCTCGACCGCTCGACCTGGACGCCGCCGCCCGTCTTCAGCACCGTCGGCGCGCTCGGCCGGGTCCCGCGGGCCGACCTCGAGCGCACCCTCAACATGGGCATCGGGTTCGTCGCCCTGTTGCCCGCGGCGCAGGCCGACCTGGCCATCCGCACGTTGGAGGCCCGCGGCATACCGTCGTGGGTGCTCGGTGAGGTGACCGCCCTCGAGGGGGCGCCGATCGCGGAAGGCGTCGAGGTCGTCCACGGCGCCAAGGGCGTCGAGGGCGGCGCGGTGCAGGTCGTCGGCGAGCACCCGCTGGCCTGACCACGCCGGCTGTGCCACCGGTCCGGGCGGGCCATGGCGAGCGGGGGAGCAGCAGGCCTAGCGTCGATTCATGGCGCTCTTCCGTCGCCATCGTCACTCGACACCGCCCGCTGCCGAAGGTCCGCCGGAGCCGCCGTTCGGCACCGACGCCGAGGACCTCGTCGTGCGGCAGTACCGCTTCCTGCTGCGCACCGCCCCGCTCGACGCGCTCGAGGCGGCTCATGCCGAGGCGCTGCCGACGCTCGAGCGTCCCCAGCGGGCGGCGCTGCTCCAGACGGAACAGGACGAGCTCGTCGCTGGGTGGCGGCTCGACCCGGACGACAGTGTGCGTATCGCGCACCTGCTCACGCTGGGCGAGCGGAGGGTCCCCGGCGCGGTCCTTCGGGCCTGCGACCCGACCGTCCTCCGTGCGCTGGCCCAGGCGGTCATCGACACCGAGGCCGTCTTCGGCCTCTTCGGCGGGTATGCCGCGTGGGACGGCTCCGAACCGTTGCCACCGACCGCGGAGGGGCACATGGCCGGGTTCGACGAGCCGTGGCACCAGCGGCTCGGCGGCCCTCAGTTCCACCAGGGCCTGGCCGGACCCACCACCTCCGACGGCTGGGGCCTCGGCCCGTGAGCTGAGTACGTCGACCCATGTGGCGGGGACGGCCCCGGGTCCACACTGCGGGCGTGGAGACGACTGCTGCCGCCGAACGGCGCCGACGCGCGGACGCGATGCTGTGGGCTGCCGGTGTCGCCTGGCTCGGGGCGCTGGCCGCCGTGCCCGCGGCCCTCGTGCTCGACATGGCGTTCGAGCTCATCCTGGCGATCAGCGCGATCTTCATCCCCGACGCCGGGGGCGCCGACCTCTCCGGATGGGTGCTCACCGTGGCCCTCACGGCCATGGCCACCTGCCTGCTGACCGCTCTCGGCTCCGCGTGGGTGCTGGCAACGACGCCCGGCTCGCAGGCTCCGCCCTGGCTGGTGGGCAGCCTGTCGGGCGTGCTCGGCTGGGCCGTCGGCGGCGGCGTGGGCTGGCTCGCGCTCAGCGCGTGAGTGAAGCCGTCGCAGGCGCCGACCCCGGGCAACACCTGGACAGCACGCAGCCGTCAGGCGCGATCCGCCCTCCTCAACGGAGCACTGCGGCGCACGCTCAGGTGCGCCGCAGTGACCGATGAGATGACACGGGCACGAGGCCCGCGCATGAGGTGACGATCAGTGGCGAGACCAGGTCAACCCTGACTCGAGGCCCACTTCCCGTAGTCGTCGTAGTCGTCGGTCTCGTCCACGTCGTCGGAGGCACGCTCCGGCTGCTTGTACGAACCGCCGTGTAGTTCTCGCTCAAGCGCGCTGAGGTCGGTGTTCGGGGAGAAGTACTTCAGCTCCCGAGCGACCTTCGTCTGCTTGGCTTTGGCCCGGCCGCGCCCCATGGCGTGACCCCCTCATGCGTCTGCCGGGACGGCATCGCTCAGCCGGAGGGCCATGGGCCCTTCGACTCCACGGAGCGGTCCCGGGAATCGTGAATATGTCGTGGGGCTAACGCTACATCAGCGGCGCAAGTTTCGCGTCGCTGGTCCTGCCTGGCGGACGGCGTTTCGTCGCCTCCCGCCGCCCACCAGGCGGGACCGGTGTCTCACCGCGCGGGCAGCCAGATGCCGCCGCGACCTGCCGCCGCCATCCGCTCCTCGGCGATGTGGTCGGCCGCCGCGGCCGGGGTGGTGCCACGCTCGTCGGCGGTGCGGAGCACCTCGAGGGTGTGGTCGAAGATCGCGGTGGCGCCCTTCTTGGCCCGCTCGAAGTCGAATCCGTGCAGCTCGTCGCTGACCTGGATGACGCCGCCGGCGTTGACGAGGAAGTCAGGGGCATAGGTGATGCCGCGGGCCTGCAGGCGGTCGGCCGTGCCGCCCTCACCCTCCACGACGAGCTGGTTGTTGGCCCCGCCGCAGACGACCGTGGCGGTCAGCGCCTCCACGGTGGCGTCGTCGAGCGCGCCGCCGAGGGCGCACGGTGCATAGACGTCCAGGTCGGCCCGCACGAGGGCGGCGGTGTCGGCGACGACCTCGACCTGCGGGTACTTCGCCTTCAGGTCGGCCAGCGCCTGCTCGTTCACGTCGGTCACGACGACGGTGGCGCCGTCCTCGACGAGGTGGGCGGTCAACAGCCGACCGACCTTGCCGACGCCGGAGATGCCGACCCTGCGGCCCTCGAGGGTGGGTTCGCCCCACAGGTGCTGCGCGCAGGCGCGCTGCCCCTGGAACACGCCGTATGCCGTGAGCACCGAGCTGTCGCCGGCGCCGCCGTTGGCCTCGGAGCGGCCGGTGGCCCAGCGCGTCGCCTCGCTGACGACGTCCATGTCGGCCACGTAGGTGCCCACGTCGCAGGCGGTGACGTAGCGGCCGTTCAGGCTCTCGACGAAGCGGCCGTAGGCGCGCAGCAGCTCGGGGGTCTTGTCGGTGGCCGGGTCGCCGATGATGACGGCCTTGCCGCCGCCGAGCTCGAGGCCGGCGACCGCGTTCTTGTAGGCCATCCCCTTCGACAGCCGCAGCACGTCGTCGAGGGCGGCCTGCTCCGAGGCGTACGGGTAGAACCGCGTCCCGCCGAGCGCCGGGCCCAGCGCGGTGCTGTAGATGCCGATGATGGCGCGCAGGCCGGTGGCCTTGTCGTGGCAGAACACGACCTGCTCGTGCTGCGACAGCGCGGCGCTGGCGGTGGACGGTGACGACGAGGGCGACGTGAGGGACGGCGACGAGGACGCGGTCACGGTGGTGACTCCTAGAGCTCGGTGGTGCGCGGTGGACGTGGCGCGGATCGCGCGCCGGTCACAGCGTATTCCCGACAGGAGTGGCTTAGTCGGACTAGTCCCTTTGGGCTATTAAGGACCATCCCTATGGATTGTTCCGTATGTGCGGTGGTTGTCCGATTATTGAGGCCTGCACTACCCCTGAGGAGAAATCATGGTCGCTCGCCCCACTGAGGCCGAGAAGCTGCTCACCCCTGCCGAGGTGGCCTCGCTTTTCCGCGTCGACCCGAAGACGGTGACCCGCTGGGCCAAGGCTGGAAAGCTCAACTCCATCCGCACCCTGGGTGGCCACCGCCGTTACCGCGAGGCTGAGGTCCGCGCACTGCTGTCCGACGTCCTCTGACGTCGGGCGCCTCCGGGCCACGGGCTGGCTGCTGACCGCAGGGGAACAGCGCCAGCCCCGGCCGGGGGCTGCGGTATTCGTGCCGCGACCCGTCACGGCACTCCCGGTGGCCGCTCCACCGGTGCGCCGTGCGCATCAGCCTTGGCTGCCGGTCGACCCGTGCGGCTCACCGACGGGCTTGGACTCCGGTGACCCGCGCTCGCGCAGGTAGATGCTGAGCACCACCATGCTGCCGACCGCGAGGAACTCGGACTGCCAGTTCTGCAGCGTCCGGTTCCAGAAGTCCGGCGCGAGCAGGTAGTCCCACCAGCCGAGCGGGTCGCTCAGCTCCTGGATCTGCTCGGCGTTGTAGGCGCTGTGCCCGGCGACGAACTGTGCCAGCCAGGACAGCACGAAGACCAGGCCCATCGTGAGGCCGAGCGAGTGCGAGTACAGGCTCAGCCGCCACCCACGCCGCTTCGCCCACTCCGGCGAGTCCGGCTCGGCGTGCTCGGCCACCTTCTGGTCGCGGTCGGACTCGCGGCCGCCCTTGTCCAGGGGTTTGGACTCCGTCGACCCCTTCTGGAACAGGAAGATGGTCAGCAGGATGAAGAGCAGGAACTGCAGGTACTCCGACTGCCAGTTCTCGGCGACGTCGACGGTGAACTGTGACGAGGTGACGTACTCGCCCAGGCTGAACGTGGGCAGTCCCGCGTCGGTCGCCTGCTCGTTGTAGAAGGCCTGCCCGGTGAAGGCCTGGCCGACGAGCGAGAGCAGCAGGATCGCCCCGAAGAAGAGACTGAGCCCGTTGTTGCGCAAGCGCTGCCTCATCGCGCCAGCACCCCGATGGTGATGCAGTAGGTCAGCCCGGCGGCGATGAACAGCAGGTATGCCGTGAACACGGGTCGCATCCTCAGCCGCCCTTCACGTCGCAGTCGTACGGCCGGTCGCCGTTCGGGGTGCACCCGGCGGCGGTGACCCGCCACCCGTCGTCGAACCGGGCCAGGAAGACGGTGTCGCGCTCGAGGTAGGCGACGGCGTCCTTGCCGTAGACCTTGACCTCCCGGACGGAGCCGGCGTCGTCGGGCACCTCACGCCCGGGCAGCGACTGGGTGCAGGGGCCGTCCTCGCCCTCGAGCTCGACGCGGGTCTGGGGCGCCAGCAGGGCGCAGGCGGTCGCGCTGTCGGCCGTGACCGCCCTGGTGAACCGCTCGGCGGTCTCGGCCGCCGGGCCACCCTCCACCGACCCCTGACCGGCGCACCCGGTCAGGGCGAGGATGGTGAACACGGCCGGCCACGCGGCATACCGGCTCCTGGTCGCGCTGCTCACGGCGGTGACCATAGCGCCAGACGGGGCCGGTGGCTCGTGCTCACAACCGCGGGTCGCGCGCGCGGCCCTCCTGCCGGGCGATCTTGCGGTCGGTGACGACGATGGAGACGACGAGCGCGGCGCCTCCGACGGCGGCGAGCAGGAAGAACACCATCGCGATCGAGGGGTAGCCGAGGATCTTCGAGTCGGTGGGCACCTGCATCATCAGCGCGGCGCCGACGACGAGGGCGGCGAGCACGATGCCGGTGGTGAGGCGGTTGGCCAGGCGCTGCATCACGTGGAGCAGTCGCGCCTCGTCCACCGCGTCGACGCGCACCGAGAAGGTGCCCTCGGCCAGGCTCTGCATGACCTTGTTGGCGCGCCGGGGGAAGTTGGCCGTGAACTCCTTGGCGTCGATGGCGGCCGACATGATGCCGCTGGGCGAGACGCGCAGCCCGCTGCCCATGATGTCGGCGACGTTCGCCCGGATCGCCTCGGCGGGGGCGAAGGCGGGGTCGAGGTGCTGGGTGACCTGGTCGAGGTTGAGCAGGGCCTTGCCGACCATCGCCATCTCCGCGGGAGGGCGCAGCCCGTGGGTGCCGGACAGCCGGCTCAGCTCCACCAGCACGGCCCCGGCCTGCACGTCGCCGCCGAGGGAGACCGAGCGCGTCACCAGGGCCGAGACGTCCTCGCGGAACCGGGTGGCGTCGTAGCCCTCGAGGGGGGAGCCCATGGTGGCGAGGACGGTCGCGGCCTCCTCGCCGTCGGCGTCGCTGATGGCGAGCAGCAGCTTGACCAGGTTGTCCTGCACCCGGGGCGGCACGGTGGCCACCATGCCGAGGTCGATGAGCGCCAGCCGTCCGTCCGGGGTCAGCAGCACGTTGCCCGGGTGCGGGTCGGCGTGGAGGAACCCGTCGACGAGGATCATGTGCAGGTAGGCGTTGAACAGGTCGCGCACCAGCGGTTCGCCGTCCACGTCGAGCAGGCCGAGCGGGCCGACGTCGGTGACCTTGCGGCCCGCCACGAAGTCCATCGTGAGCACGCGGCTGCTGGTGTAGTCGGCGACCGGCTCGGGCACGAGGAGGTGCTCGTGGTCGCGGGTCAGCGCGCGCAGGCGGCGCAGGTTCGCCGCCTCGCGCTGGTAGTCGAGCTCACCGGCGATCGAGCGCCGGAACTGGGCGAGCAGGTGGCCGAAGCCGTAGCGCCGCCCCACGTCCGTGTGGCTGTCGGCGAACTCGGCCAGCTTGGCCAGGGCCTGCATGTCGTCGCGCACCGTCTCGCGGATGCCGGGACGCTGGACCTTCACCACGACCTCGCGGCCGCTGCGCAGGGTGGCCCGGTGCACCTGGCCCAGGGAGGCGGCGGCGAGGGGTTTCTCGTCGAAGTCGGTGAAGGCGTTGTTGACGGAGACTCCGAGCTCTTCCTCGACGATGGCGCGCACGTCCTCGAACGGGAACGGCTCGACCCGGTCCTGGAGCCGGGTGAGGGCCTCGGTGTAGGCGGGTGGGAGCAGGTCCACGCGCGTCGAGAGCAGTTGTCCGAGCTTGATGTAGGTCGGCCCCATGCGCTCGAGGTCACCGGCCAGCTCCTCGGCCAGGTCGGCGTCGCCCGAGGGTCGCTCCTGCTCGACGAGGAACTCGTCGAAGCCCGCGCCCGAGACGACGTCGGAACGGCCGTGGCGGACGAGGAGGCGGGCGAGGGCGGCATACCGCCCCGCGAGGGCCGGGTTGAGCGGCAGGTTGAGCGGCGGGGTCATGGGCGCATCATTGCGTGTCGTCACCGGCTGGGTGCGGCTCGGTCACCTTTGGGGGTGGGATTCGTCAAGAAACCTCCAAAAGGCTGGCCGCGGCCCGTCGTCGCGAGGATCGTCGTGGGTACAGCCGCTGGGCGGCGAACGGGGGCGGGGTCTGGACGAGCAGGCGTCACTCCTGTCCGCGGCCGAGGCGCTGCGTTTCACAGCTGTCGCGGGGCGGTGCCCACCCCCACCCAACGCCGCCCCGCGACGCTCCCTCCGGTTCGGCGCGGAGCTTCCGACGGCCTGGCCCCCAGGCCAGGGTCGATGGGGGACTCATTCGATGAGACTCGTTCGGTAGGCCCCGTTCGGTGGGGGAACGCGGCTCCCCCGTACGGATGAGCGTCCACAAAGGGACGGTCATCCAAGGGTCAAGAGAAAGTAAAGAACGTTTCTGGGGTGCGTTTGCTTCCGTTGAATGCGACTACGTGCACTGGCAGATGGGCCCACCGGGTCGCTGGCACCGGGGCGCTTCGCCGGCAACGGGGCGGCGGACGACGAGAGGGAGTGCGATGAACAGACTCGGGGCCTACATCCGGGCCGAGATGGAGTGGCGCAGCTGGACGCTCACGGACCTCACGAAGGGCACCGGTCTCGACGAGAGCGACCTGATGCCCATCCTGAGCAAGGACTGGCTGGCCGACTGGCCGAGCTCGCAGGTCATCGACGCGCTCGCCCGGGCGCTGCACGTCCCGGCTCGTGAGCTGGTGCTCCGGGCCGCCGAGGCCTGCGGGCTCTCGGTCGAGGAGGAGGGCACAGCGGCTGGGCTGGCAGACAGCAGCAACGAGGACCTGATGCGCGAGCTCCGGCGACGCCTCGTCCTCGGCGCCAGCGCCGGCAACTACCTCGCCACGGCCTCCAGCCCCTGGCTCTCGCTGGTGGCCCCGCGCGAACAGGTCGGCTGACCGCTCAGCTCCCGGCCCGCAGCTCCTCGCGGAGCCGGGGCTCGGTGCGCAGCTCGGGGTGGATGCCGTGCTTGTCGCGGTAGAACTCGCGCACCTTGTCCATGTCGGCCACGACGTCTGCCGTGGCGGTGATGGTCGGGCCGAATCCCGCCGTGCGGGAAGGGCCGTCGATGAAGGCGAGCGCGATGGGCAGCTTCGCCGCGCGGGCGATGCGCCAGAAACCTGACTTCCAGTAGTCACCCTTCTTGCGCGTCCCCTCGGCGGCGAGGATCAGCAGGAACGGCTCGCCACTGCGGGCCTCGTGGACCAGCTCGCGCACGACGGTGCCGGGGTTCTCGCGGTCGAGCGGAATGCCCCCCAGGCGCGTCAGCAGCCACCCGAGCGGCCCGCGGAACAGCTCCTTCTTGATGAGCACCCGTGGCGTGACCCCGCCGCGCCACATGATGAGCAGCATCATCACGAAGTCCCAGTTGGACGTGTGCGGGGCTCCGACCAGGACCCCGGTCCGTGGCACCTCGCCCACCGGGGTCCAGCGGGCGGCGCGCAGCACCAGCGAGGCGAGGCGACTTCTCATGCGGGGACTCCTGGGGCAGTTGGGAAACGAAGCGCGTTACAACCTACGCGGCCGACGGCTAGTGTCGAAGTGGCGGATGGTGCGGCGTGCGAGCGCCGGACGTCGACGCAGCGGCGGACCGGGAGGCGGTGGTCAGCGATGACGGAGCAGCCGTGGCTGAGCAGCTACGCGCCGGGTGTCCCCGCGACGGTTGACGTGCCGGACGAGTCCTTGTTCGACATGCTCGAGCGCTCCGTGGCGCGGTTCGGGTCGCAGGTGGCGCTCGACTTCTACGGCAGCACCACGACGTATGCCGCGCTGGCGGAGGAGGTCGGACGCGCAGCCGAGGCGCTGCGTCGACTCGGGGTCGAGAAGGGGGACCGGGTCGCCCTCGTGCTGCCGAACTGCCCCCAGCACGTCGTCGCGTTCTACGCCGTCCTCAGGCTCGGCGGGATCGTCGTCGAGCACAACCCGCTCTACACCGCAGGAGAGCTGACGCACCAGCTCGCGGACCACGGCGCCCGGGTCGCCATCGTCTGGGACAAGGTCGTCCCCGTCGTGCAGGAGGTCGCCCCGCAGACCTCCGTGGAGACGGTGGTCGGGGTGGACCTCACCACCGCGCTTCCCCTGGTGAAACGGCTCATGCTGCGGCTGCCGATCGCGAAGGCCCGGGCCACCCGCGAGGCGATGGGTGGCCCCGCGCCCGGGGCGCTGCGGTGGGAGGGCCTCGTCGCCCAGTCGGGCCCGCTCGACCCGGCCCACCCGCGGCCGGCGAGCGGTGACGTCGCGCTGCTGCAGTACACCGGCGGCACGACCGGGACCCCCAAGGGGGCGATCCTGACGCACCGCAACCTCCTGGCCAACGCCCTCCAGGGGCGCGCCTGGGTGCCGGGTCTGCTCGACGGCAAGGAGACCATCTATGCCGTCCTGCCCCTGTTCCACGCCTACGGGCTGACGCTGTGCCTCACGTTCGCCATGAGCATCGGCGCGACGCTGGTCCTGTTCCCACGGTTCGACGTCGACCAGGTCCTGGAGGCCATGAAGCGGCGGGCGGCCACCTTCCTGCCCGCCGTCCCGCCGATCTACCAGCACCTGGCGACGGCGGCCCGCGAGCGTGGTGTCGACCTGACCTCGGTGCGCTTCGGCATCTCCGGCGCCATGGCCCTGCCTCGCGAGGTCGCCGACCTCTGGGAGCGCGAGAGCGGCGGGCTCCTCGTGGAGGGCTACGGGATGACCGAGTCCTCGCCGGTGGCCCTGGGCAACCCGGTCTCGCAGGCCCGCCGGGTCGGAACCGTCGGGGTGCCGTTCCCCTCCACGGAGATCCGGATCGTCGACCCCGACGACCCGAGCGTCGTCCAGGGGCCCGGCGAGCGGGGCGAGCTGTTGGTGCGTGGACCGCAGGTGTTCTCCGGCTACTGGCGCCAGCCCGAGGCAACGGCTGCCGCGCTCCTGCCGGACGGCTGGCTGCGGACCGGCGACATCGTCGAGATGGGCGCCGACGGCTTCGTGACCGTGGTCGACCGGATCAAGGAGCTCATCATCACCGGCGGCTTCAACGTCTACCCCTCGGAGGTGGAGACGGCGCTGCGGAAGGTCGACGGGGTGGCCGACGCGGCGGTCGTCGGCCTGCCCACCGAGTCCGGCGGTGAAGAGGTGGTGGCGGTCGTGGTCCTCCGGCGCGGGGCCCGCGTGGACGCCGAGGGGGTCAGGGAGGCCAGCCGGGAGTACCTCACCGGCTACAAGGTGCCCCGCCGGGTCGTCATCGTCGACGAGCTGCCCCGCTCCTTGATCGGCAAGGTGCTGCACCGCCAGGTGCGGCAGTCGCTGCTGTCTCCCGAGGGGACAGCAGCGACCACCTGACACTGGTGGGTGTGCCTACTCGGCGAAGGTCGCCTCGAGCGTGATCGGCACGGCCTTGAGCGCCTGGCTGACCGGGCAGCCCTCCTTGGCGCCCTCGGCGGCCTGCTGGAACTGCTCTGCGGTCATGCCGGGCACGGCGCCGGTGACCTTGAGGACGATGCCGGTGATGCCGGTGCCGGGCTGGAACGTCACCTCGGCGGTGGTGTCCAGCGAGGTCGGGGGGTTGCCGGCCTTCGCCAGGGCGCCCGACAGGGCCATGTTGAAGCAGGACGAGTGGGCGGCGGCGATGAGCTCCTCCGGGCTCGTGCGGCCGTTGGGCTCCTCGGCCCGCGAGGCCCACGTCACGTCGAAGGCGCCCACGCCGGACGACTCCAGCGTGACCTTGCCGGAACCCTCCTGGAGGGATCCTTCCCAGTGGGCTGACGCGGTGCGGGTGGTTGCCATCCGTGTGCTCCTTAGAACGTGGTCAGACGTATGCCGTGCACGGCCGTCCCAGCCTCGCCTCGCCACCACGGGTTGGCAACTGCAGGGGCCCTGACCTCGCTGGGAGGTCAGGGCCCTCTGGCATCACGGGCGGGTCAGCCCATCAGGGCTTGGCCGGGAGAGGCGGGTCAGTGGTGGCCCTTGCGGCTGTCGCCACCGGAGCGGGAGCCCTCGTCGGAGTCCTCGTGGTCGCCGGAGTCCTCCTGCTCCTGCTCCTGCTCGTCGGCGTCCTCCTGCTCCTGCGCGTCGTCGTCGCCCTGCTCCTGCGCGTCGTCGTCACCCTGCTTGTCGCTCTTCTGGTGCTCGGCACGGTGGTCGACCTCGCCTCCGCCGCGGACGTCGGCGTGCTCGTCGTCAGCGCCCTTGCCGTCGTGGTGGTTGGCGTAGGCGCGGGGGTTCGCCGTGCTGGTGGCCTCGGGGGCATCGGGAGCCTCGGTCTCGCTCGGCTCGGAGGTCTCGGTCGGCTCCGCCGTCTCGGTCTCCGTGGGCTCCGCGGTCTCGGTCTCGGTGGCCTCGGTGGTCTCGCTGGGCTCCGCGGTCTCGGTCTCGGTGGCCTCGGTGGTCGTGCTCGTGGTCTCGCTCGGGTCGGCCTGCACGACGGCGGTGTCGACGGGGTCGCTGGTCGCCGCCATGGCGGCGGCGCCGACGGTCGCCAGCGCGAGAGCCGTACCGGCGGCCGCGGCGGCCCGGCGGACCCGGGTGGCCTTGAGGTGGATCACCTTCATGAGGGAGTTCCTTCGCTGCTCGTGGTTCAGGGAGGGGGCAGTCATGTCTGGGTGAGCCAGGAAGGCCGCCAGTTCGGTGCTGGGCGCCAGAGGACGGGAGGGGATCAGTCCGCCGACCTCGCGCAGCGCGTCGGCGGCGCGGTCGTGGCGGTCCAGCTCCGACAGGAGTGCGGGCTCGTGGCGGTTCACGGACTCGTGGGGGTTCTCAGACATGACGTGCGTTCCATCGCACGAGGGCCTGCACGGGATACGGCTTGTCCGGAGAAAGTTCGTTGGGCAGGCTGGCCCCCGCCTGCTCCTGCTGCTCGATGCAGCGGCGCAGCCGCGCCAGTCCCCGGTGCTGCAGCGACTTGACCGTCCCGACGTCGCGACCCAGCACCTCGGCGGTCTGCTGCAGTGAGAGGTCACCCAGCACGCGCAGGGAGATGACCTGGCGCTGGTCGGGGGTCAGCAGGTCCAGCAGCGCCAGAGCCCGCTGGCTGCCCAGCAGCTCGACCACACACTCCTCGGCCGACTCCGTGGCGCGAGTGTCGAGGGAGGCGTCGTAGGGCACCGGGTTGCCCCGACGCACCCTGCTGCGCACCCAGTCGACATAGCGACGGTGTGCGATCCGGAACAGCAGACCCCGGAACTGCTCCGCGCTCTCGGTCTCGGGTCGAAGGGCGCGGAAGGCGGCGAGGAACACCTCGCTGGTCAGGTCCTCGGCCTCCTCGACGGCGTGCGCGCGGAAGTAGGCGGCGACCGCAGGCGAGAGGGCGGTCCACAGGCGGCCGAAGGCCTCCCCGTTCCCGTGAGCGGCAGCGCGCACGGTCGCATCGAGGCAGCCGTCAGGCCCCTCGACGCAGTCGTCGACGCCGCGCATGTGCCGCACGCCCTCCTCACCGAGCCGCCGGGCTTGTTCCATGGGCAGCGTGAACGTTAGGGCCCATGGGGGCGGTTGGGCAGAGTTCTTGACCATTTGCTGACGTTTGGCGCGGATGGTCGCACGGTCGGTGACGAGCCCGACATGACTATTGCCGGGCGGTGTCACTGCGAGAAGCGTGGGTCGGGCGGCGGCGCCGTCCGGGCGCTGCCCCGATCAGAGGAGCTCCTCTTGTACGCACGCACCACCACCATTCAGGGAAGCCCCGACAAGATCGACGCGGGGATCGCCCACGTTCGTGACGTGGTGATCCCGGCCGTCACCGCGATGGAAGGCTGTATCGGCATGTCCCTGCTGGTCGACAGGGAGTCCGGTCGCTGCATCGCCACGACCGCCTGGGAGTCGGAGGCGGCGATGGCCAGCACCGCCGAGAAGGTGCGCCCACTGCGCGACGGTGCAGAGCAGATGCTCGGCGCCACGACGAGCGCGGTCGACATGTGGGAGCTCGCCGTGGTCCACCGCGACCACGCGTCCCCCGACGGGGCCTGCGCCCGGATCACCTGGCTGAGCGGCTTCACCAGTGCTGAGCGGGCCATCGACGTCTACCGCATGGCCGTCCTGCCCAGGATCCAGGACATGGATGGCTTCTGCAGTTCCAGCTTCATGCTCAACCGCGAGACCGGACGGGCTGTGGGCACGGTGGTCTTCGAGAGCCGCCAGCATCTGGAAGCCACTCGAGAGGCATCGCGCGGCATCCGTGACGGCGCCGCCCCGGAAATGGGCGCCATGGTCGACGACGTCGCCGAGATGGAGCTGGCGCTGGCGCACCTCCACCTGCCAGAGATGGCCTGACCCCGCCTCGGCGAGCACGGCCGGACACCAGCCCCCAGGAGAAGTGGCCCCAGAGGAAGAGGTCCACATCAACGAAACCGCGGGTCGTCGCGTGACGACCCGCGGTTTCGCGTGGGGGCCGGGCGGCGTATCGAGGGTGCTCCCACTCCTCCTTGAGGATCATGTGCAGGCCCCCTCGGACCTGTGTGCGTTGTGTGGCAGTCCCTGGGCGTCTAGCGTGCCCGTCTCAAAGGACAGGAGCGCCCTGACTGCGGCTGTCCGAGTCAGCAGATGGGAGATGCGCGATGACGTCCCACCTTGTCGCTCTCTGCTTCGATGCACACGACCCCGACCGTCTCGCGCGCTTCTGGGCTGGCGTGCTGGACCGGGAGATCGCCGACGACGGCCTGACGCTGCTGCCGAGTGATGACGCCGGGTTCAGCATCCAGTTCGAGCCGACCCAGGAGCAAAAGGTCGGCCCGAACCAGATGCACCTCCACCTGACGAGCACCTCCCTCGACGACCAGCAGTCGACCGTGGCTCGGGCGCTCCAGCTCGGCGGCCGGCACCTCGACATCGGCCAGGACCCGGAGGACGAGCACGTGGTGCTCGCCGACCCCGAGGGCAATGAGTTCTGCGTGATCGAGCCGGGCAACAGCTTCCTCGCCGGCTGCGGGTTCCTCGGGGAGCTGGCCTGCGACGGTTCGCAGGAGGTCGGGTACTTCTGGAGTGAGGCGCTGGGCTGGCCGTTGGTCTGGGACCAGGACCAGGAGACGGCAATCCAGTCGCCGGGTGGCGGTACGAAGGTCGCTTGGGGCGGTCCCCCAGTGGCGCCGAAGACCCGGAAGAACCGGCTTCGCTTCGACCTCGCCCCGCCTGCCGACGGAGATCAGCAAGCCGAGGTCGACCGCCTCGTCTCCTTGGGGGCGACGCGGATCGACATCGGCCAGGGCAGAGTGAGCCGGGTGCTCATGGCCGATCCCGACGGCAACGAGTTCTGTGTCTTGCCCCCTGTCACAGTCCGGTGACCCACTCCGCGTAGAAGACGCCCAGCCCGGCGACAACGCAGATCCCGGCGATGAGCCAGAACCGGATGACGATCGTGATCTCGGCCCACCCAAGGAGCTCGAAGTGGTGGTGCAGCGGCGCCATCCTGAAGACCCGCCTACCGGTCAGCTTGAAGCTCGCGATCTGGATGACCACGGACAGAGTGATCATTACGAAGAGACCGCCGAGCACGGCCAGCAGCAGCTCGGTGCGCGTCAGGATTGCCATACCCGCCAAGGCGGCGCCGAGAGAGAGCGATCCCGTGTCGCCCATGATGATGCTCGCGGGGGAGGCGTTCCACCACAGGAACCCGAAGCAGGCGCCCGCGACGGCGCAGGCGACCACCGCCAGGTCGAGCGCGTCACGCACCTCGTAGCAGCCGGGCCCGGCGGCCGCTGCGCAGCTCTGGTTGTACTGCCACAGGCTGATGCCGGTGTACGCACCGAAGACCATCACCGACGCGCCGGTGGCGAGGCCATCCAGGCCGTCGGTGATGTTGACCCCGTTCGATGCCCCTGCGATCAGAAGGTTCGCCCACAGGACGAACAGGAGGGCACCGAGGATCGGCCCGGCGGCAGCGAGGTCGACGGCTGTGTCCCTGACGATCGAGATGGCCGCCGACGCCGGTGACCGCCCGTTCTCGTCCACCGCCAGCAGCGCGGGCACCGCAAAGGCAACCGTCACCAGGGTTTGGCCGATGAGCTTCTGCGTGGAGGTCAGGCCCAGGCTGCGGGCCCTCGAGACCTTGATGTAGTCATCCAAGAAGCCCACGATTCCCATCCCGACCAGCAGGAGCAGTACGAGGAGGGCGCTGAGGGTGACCCGGCCAGGCGCCACCGCACCAATGCCGCTGGAGCTCACCGCCATCAGGGCAAGGTGCGAGCCGAAGTACCCAGCAAGAGCGGCGCCGATGATGAGCGCGCCACCCATGGTGGGCTTTCCCCGCTTGTAGTGGTGCTGGGTGAGGTCATCCCGGATGAACTGGCCGTAGCCGCGTCGCACCAGGAACCGCACAAACAGTGGCGTTCCGAGCAAGGACAACACCATCGAGATCCCGCCGGCCAGCAGGACGTTAACCATTGAGCTTCTCCCTCGTGCGCCCCAACGCGGGCGTGGTCCCGCTGCCCGAGCGATCCTCGGCATCGGTCAGGGCGCGCGGCCCGCGACGTGCGCGACGGGCACGCCGACCCCCCTTGTCGGTCCCCCAACCTAGGGGACACCGCAGGAGCTCGGAACTCGCCGCGCCCGCGTGAGGAAATCGAGGTGCCGAAAACACAAAACCGCAGGCCGTCCCCTGAACGACCTGCGGTTTCGTGTGGTGGCCAGGGGCGGGGTCGAACCGCCGACCTTCCGATTTTCAGTCGGACGCTCGTACCAACTGAGCTACCTGGCCGTGACAACAAACTGCCAGCCGAGGCTGGCGTGCAGCGACTATACCGGACGGCGCGCCCCGACTCCCAACCGGCATTCCGCAGTCGTCGGCGTGCCTGGCGCCTGCTCAGAAGGCGGAGTTCGGCACCCAGCCGCCGTGGGCCTCGCGCAGCACGTCGACGACCTCGCCGATGGTGGCGTAGGCCTTGACGGCCTCGACGGTCGCGGGCATGACCGAGCGCCCCGCCGCGACGTCCTCACGCAGCCGGTCGAGGGCAGCCCCCACGGCCGCGGCGTCGCGGCGGGCGCGCACCTCCTGCACCGCCTTGACCTGCTCGGCCTCCGAGGCCGGGTCGATGCGGAACACCTCCAGCGGCTCGGCCGCGGCGGGGAACCGGTTGACCCCGACCACCGTCCGCGCGCCAGACTCGACCGCGAGGGTGTGCCGGTATGCCGCGTCGCTGAGCTCGCGCGCGAACTCACCAGACTCGATGCACGCGAGCGCACCGCCCCGCTCCTCGATGTGCTCCAGGAGGCCCCAGATCGAGGACTCGAGCTCATCGGTGAGCCGCTCCACGGCATACGACCCCGCCAAGGGGTCCACGGTCGTCGTGAGGCCGGTCTCGAAGGCGACCACCTGCTGGGTGCGCAGGGCGAGCGTTGCCGCGGACTCGGTCGGGACGCCGAGCGCCTCGTCGTAGGCGGAGACGTGCATCGTCTGCACGCCCGCCAGGGCGGCGGCCGTCGCCTCGACCGAGGCGCGCACGACGTTGTTGAGCGGCTGCTGCGCCGTGAGCGACGACCCGGCGGTGAAGGCGAAGATCCGCAGCTGGTGGCTCCGCGGGTCCTGGGCGCCGTAGTGGTCGCGCATCAGCCGGGCCCACACGCGCCGGGCCGCGCGGAACTTGGCGACCTCCTGCAGCACGTCGGTGGTGATGGCGAGGAAGGTGAACAGCGTCGGAGCCACGGCGTCGACGGACACCCCGCGGCGCACGCACTCGTCGAGGTAGGCGCGGGCGTTGGCGAAGGTGAAGGCGATCTCCTGCGTGGCCGAGGCCCCGGACTCGCGGATGTGGTAGCCGCTCATGGCCAGGGGCGTCCAGTTGGGGACATGCTCGGCGCAGTACTCGATGCAGTCGACGGCGAGGCGCAGCGACGGCTCCGGGGGGAAGATCTGCGTGCCGCGGGCGATGAACTCCTTGAGCACGTCGTTCTGGATGAACAGGCCGAACTCGTTGGGGGAGACGTCGCGCTTCTCCGCGAGGGCGATGAAGAGTGCCGCCCAGACGTAGCCGATGGAGTTGGCGGTCGTGCGGACCTGGCTGATCTTCTCCAGGGGGATGCCGTCCATGAGGACCTCGATGTCGGCGAGGCTGTCGATGGCCACGCCGACGCGACCCACCTCGCCGGCCGCGCGCGGGTCGTCGCTGTCGATGCCCATCTGGGTGGGCAGGTCCATCGCGACGGAGAACCCGGTCACGCCCGCGTCGAGGAGCCGGCGGAAGCGTTCGTTGGACTCGCGTGGTGTGCCGAAGCCGGCGTACTGGCCCATGATCCACGGCTTCGGCTCGGCGGAAACCCCTCGGGTGTAGGGAAACTCACCCGGGTGCTCGGCACCCTCCGGCGCGTAGTCGGCCTTGAGCTGCGGGTCCTCGCCCCTCACCGGACCACCTCCACGGTGCTGTGGCCGTCCGGCGCGCTCTCCGCGTGGAGCTGCTCGCGCAGCACCTTCTTGGCGATCTTGCCGGTGGAGTTGAGCGGGAACTCGGTCACCACCCGCACCTCCTTGGGCTTCTTGTAGGAGGCCATGCGCTCGCGGCAGTGCGCCATCACGGCGTCGGTGTCGACGGTGGTGCCGGGTCGGGCGGTCACCAGCGCGACGACCCGCTGGCCCCAGTCGTGGTCGGCCACACCGACGACCGCCACCTCTGCGACGGACGGCACCTCGGCGATGACGTCCTCGACCTCGCGCGGGTAGATGTTGTAGCCGCCGCTGATGATCATGTCGCCCTTGCGGTCGATGAGCCAGAGGTGGCCGTCGGCGCTCATCCGGCCGAGGTCGCCGGTGTGCAGCCACCCGTCGACGACCGACTTGGAGAGGTCGGTGCGCTGGTCGGCGTTCCAGTAGCCGGCCATGACGTGGTCGCCGCGGGTGACGACCTCACCGGTCTCGCCGGGCGGCACCTCGCGGCCGTCCTCGTCGACGACGGCGATCTCCACACCGAGCGCAGGGCGGCCGGCGGAGGTCAGCAGCTCGGTCTCGCCGGCGAGGCCGCGCGCGTGGTCGGCCGCGTCGAGCAGGGTCACCGGCGGGATCGCCTCGACGAGGCCGTAGTACTGGACGAGGTGGGGGGTGAGGCGCTCGTGCGCCTGCCGCATCTGCTCCGGCGGCATGGG
Organism: uncultured Actinomycetota bacterium; assembly: GCA_963730585.1. GTDB lineage: Bacteria > Actinomycetota > Actinomycetes > Actinomycetales > Dermatophilaceae > Pedococcus_A. Next base: position 508,396 of record CAVSSL010000010.1, read on the forward strand.
TGCGCCGGCATACCCGAGCATCTTCAGGCCGCGCAGGGCGTCGCGGTCCGCACCGGAGGCGAGCAGCCGCGCCACCATGGTGGGGACGATCGCCGTGTGCGTGGCCCCTCGCTCGCGAACCGCCGCGACGAACTCCTCCGGGTCCCAGGCCGGCTGGATGATCTGCCGGGCCCCCGCGACGAGGAACGGCAGCACGAACAGCCCCGACGTGTGGGTGATGGGACCGGCGTGGACGTAACAGTCGTCCGCCCCGGGAGGGCCGCCCAGCACGTCGTGGGTCATGTTGACGACCGAGGCCATCCAGTTGCGATGGGTGCGCTGTGCCCCCTTGGGGTGCCCGGTGGTGCCCGAGGAGTAGTGCAGGCCGCAGAGGGCGTCCGGCTCCCGGGCGGGTATGCGGCCCGACGACGCCTCGGAGATGAGCTTCTCGAGGGAGAGTCCCGGGCCGTCGCCGGTGCAGACGACGACCTCGATGCCGTCGCGGAGGGCATCGGTCTGCTCCTCGAAGGCGGGGTCGTAGACCAGGCCGCGGGCTCCCGAGTCGGCGGCGATGCGCTCCCAGTCGCTGGGGTGCAGGCGGTAGTTCAGGGCGGCGCGGACCAGCCCGGCCGCGCGGATGGCGAGGTCGGTCTCGAGGTAGGCCGTGGAGTTCCGCTGCAGGTCGAGCACCCGGTCGCCGGGTCGAAGCCCCTGTGCCAGAAGACCGTTGGCGATGCGGGTCACCCGGTCGCCGAGCTCGGCGAACGTGCGGTCGGCGTCCGGCCCCTCCACCGCGACCCGGTCGCCGAAGCGCTGCGCCGCGCGCGTGACGAGTGTGCCGATGTCCATGTCTGTCAGGCCTCCTGGCGTGCGGTCGGGCCGGTCGGGGCGACGTAGGCCGCGTCGAGGACGCGCACGCCGCCGCCGGCCGCGAGCACCGTCACCGGGTTGAGGTCGAGCTCGAAACCGGGTGGCCACCCCGCGGCGAGGTCGCAGAGGCGCAGCACCGTGTCGACGAGGGCCTGTCGGTCGGAGGGGGCGGCGCCGCGGACGCCGGCCAGCAGGGCGCCGAGCCGGGTCTCGTCGACCATGGTCTCCACGTCGTCGCGCCCCACGGGCAGCACCCGGAGGGCCACGTCGTGCAGCACCTCGGTGAGGACGCCGCCGACCCCGACGGTCAGGACGGTGCCGAGAGGAGAGGGCGCCAGTCCGACGAGGGCCTCGACCCCGCCGGGCACGAGCTCCTCGACCAGCACGTCGCCACCGAGGGCGGCGACCTTGTCCCAGGCCGCTGCAGCGTCGTCGGCGGTCACGCCGACGATGACGCCGCCCGCGTCGCTCTTGTGCAGCAGGCCCGGTACGACGGCCTTGAGCACGGCTCGGCCGCCGACCTCGGCGACGGCGTCGACCGCGTCCTGTGCCGACTGGGCGATCCGCCCGCCGGGCACCGGGATGCCGGCCGCGGCGAGCAGCTCCTTCATCTCCTGCTCGGTCGCACCGGCCTGAGGCGCCGGCAGTGCAGCGCCGGACTGCGCCCGCGCAGCGACCGGGGCGCTCGGGCGCTCTGCCGAGAACTGCACGAGAGCCGCCGCGGCCCGCACGGCGCGGGCGGGGGTCGGGTAGCAGGGGATGCCGGCCGCGCGCATCTGCTCGCTCGCCTCGGGGGCCAGGTGGTCCGCACCCGTGCGGACCGCGAGGACCGGTATGCCGGACCGCTCGGCCACGCGGGCCAGGCTCGCCACGACGTCGTCGACGTCCTTGCCGGTGAGGACGCAGAAGCAGGCGACGATGAGGTCGACGCCCGGGTCGTCGGCGATGACGTCGAGGGTGCGGTCGAACAGGCTGGCGTTGCTCATCACCGACGCGGTCACGTCGACCGGGTTGGCGGTCGAGCCGAACGCAGGGACGACCTCGTCGAGCACCGCAAGCGTCTCGGTCGACAGCTGAGCCATCTCCAGGCCGTGGGCCTCGACCGCGTCGGCGGCGAGGATGCCCGAGCCGCCGGACGTGGTCACGACAGCGACACGTCGGCCCCGCGGGCGGTGGGTGACCGTCATGACCTCCCCGACGTCGAGGAGCTCGTCGACGTCGTCCACGCGCACGATGCCGAGCTGGCGCAGGGCGGCATCGACGACCTTGTCGCCGGCCGCCAGGGCGCCGGTGTGGGAGGCGGCCGCGCGGGCGCCGGCATCGGACCGACCTGCCTTGAGCACGGCGACGGGCGTGCCCGTCGTGGCGACGGCCCGAAGCCCCTCGAAGTCGCCGAGGGTCTCGAGGTAGGCCAGCACACCCCGACAGCCGGGCTCGCGGGTCAGGGCGTCCATCACCTCGATGGCCGAGACGTCGGCCTCGTTGCCGGTGTTGACCACCCAGCCGAGGCCCAGGCCGCGCTCGAAGGCCAGCGACACGGCGCCGTAGCCCAGCGCCCCGCTCTGGCTGACGAAGCCGACGGGCCCGGGGACGAGCTCGGTGCGCTCACCGGAGAACAGCGGCGAGAACGAGCTGACCTGACCGGTGGACACGCCCACGCTGCCGATGCAGTTGGGCCCGACCAACCGCACGCCGCCCGCGCGGGCGGCACGGACCACCTCGTCCTGCAGCGCGGCGCCGGCCTCCCCGGTCTCGGCGAACCCGCTGGTGCAGATCACGGCCACCGGCACCCCGGCGGCCGCGCAGTCCTGCACGGCGGCCAGCACCCGCGGCGCGGCCACCATGACCATGGCGAGGTCGACCGCGCCGTGCTGGTCGACGCACTCGGGCAGGGAGCGGTACGACGGCAGCCCGGCCACGGGCGCACCGTCCGGGCGCACGGGAAGGATGCGACCGGCATACCCGTAGCGCTGGAGGAACTCGATGGGCAGCCGACCGAGGGAGCCCGGCTTGTCGCTGGCGCCGACGACAGCGACGCTGCGGGCGGACCACAGCGCTGCCAGCGGGTCTCGCGGAGCCGTGGAGCCGAGGTGCTCAGGCGTCATGCGGGCGCCACCTGGCGTGCCGGGTGCCGGCCGCGCCCTCGCGGACCAGCTGCAGACGCGGCTTGGGGTCGTCGGTGCGGCCGGCCTGCGGCTTGCGGCGGCCGGCTCGCCAGGGCATCGGCCACTGCGCGCCCGGGCCGTCGTAGTCCTGCTCGACCGCGGCGTGCAGGGTCCAGCTCGGGTCGTAGAGGTGAGCCCGGCCGACGGCGCAGAGGTCGGCGCGGCCGGCCAGGACGATCGAGTTGACGTCGTCCCACGACGAGATGATGCCGACCGCGATGGTGGGGATGCCGACCCGGTTGCGGATCGCGTCGGCGAACGGCGTCTGGTACGACCGGCCGAACGCGGGCGCCTCGTCGGGGGTGACCTGTCCGGTGGAGACGTCGATGGCCGCGGCGCCGGCGTCCTTGAACGCCTGCGCGATCTGCACGGCGTCGTCGACCTCGATGCCGCCCTCGACCCAGTCCGTGGCGGAGATGCGGGCCGTCATGGGCTTGTGCGACGGCCACACCTCGCGCATCGCGCGGAACACCTCGAGCGGGTAGCGCAGCCGGTTCTCGAGGCTGCCGCCGTACTCGTCGTCGCGCTGGTTGGTCAGCGGCGAGATGAACGAGGAGAGCAGGTAGCCGTGCGCGCAGTGCAGCTCGAGCAGGTCGAAGCCGGCGTCGTCGCCGCGCCGGGCGCAGTCGACGAACTCGGCCTTCACCTCCGCCAGGTCGGCGTGCGTCATCTCGCGCGGCACCTGGTTGACGCCGGGCTGGTAGGCCAGGGGGGAGGGGGAGATGACCTCCCAGTTGCCGTCGTCGAGGGGCTGGTCCATGCCCTCCCACATGAGCTTCGTCGAGCCCTTCCGGCCCGAGTGGCCGAGCTGCAGGCCGATCTTGGCGGTGCTGTTGCGGTGCACGACGTCGACGATGCGCGCCCAGGCCCGCTGCTGCTGGTCGTCCCAGATGCCGGTGCAGCCCGGGGTGATCCGTCCCTGCGGTGAGACGCAGACCATCTCCGTCATGACGAGGCCGGCCCCACCGAGCGCCTTGCCCCCGAGGTGGGCGAGGTGGAAGTCGGTGGGCAGGCCGTCGCCCTCGGCGACGTACATGTCCATCGGGGAGACCACGACCCGGTTGGCCAGCTCGAGCTCGCCGAGGCGGAACGGCTGGAACATGGGGGGCGCGTCGGCGCGCCCGCCCTCGGTGACGGCGGCGAACCACTCGTCGATGCCGGCGACGAACTCGGGGTCGCGCACGCGCAGGTTGTCGTGGGTGACCCGGCGGCTGCGCGTCATGATGTTGAACGCGAACTGCGCCGGCTCCTGGTGGGTGTACTGCCCGAGGTTCTCGAACCACTCGAGGCTGGCCTGAGCGGCGCGCTGGGTGGACTGGACCACCGGCTTGCGCTCCGACTCGTAGGCCGTCAGCGCCTCGTCAAGGGTGTCGTGCTCGTGCAGGCAGGCGGCTAGCGCGAGGGCGTCCTCCATGGCCAGCTTGGTGCCCGACCCGATGGAGAAGTGCGCGGTGTGCGCGGCGTCGCCGAGGATGACGACGTTGTCGTGGCGCCAGCTCTCGTTGCGGATCGTGGTGAAGGAGATCCAGCGCGAGTTGTTGGCCATGACCTCGTGGCCGTCGAGGATGTCGCCGCAGAGCTCCTTGACCTTCTCGATCGACTTCTCGTCGGAGTCGCCGGGACGCCACTCCCGGTCGGCGAAGGCATCGAAACCCGCTGCGCGCCAGACGTCCTCGTGCATCTCGAGGATGAACGTCGAGCCCTTGTCGTCGAACGGGTAGGCGTGCACCTGCATGACGCCGTGCGGGGTGTCGAGGATGTGGAACGTGAAGGCATCGAAGACCTTGGACGTGCCGAGCCACATGTACTTGCACTTCCGCACGTCGAGCGTGGGGCGGAAGGTCTCCTCGTAGCGGCGACGCACCGCGGAGTTGAGGCCGTCGGCGGCGAGCACGAGGTCGTGGGTGCGCGAGAGCTCCTCGACGTCGGGCGCCTCCGTGAGGAAGTGCATCGTCACGCCGAGGTCGCGGCACCGCTCCTGGAGGATCTCGAGCAGCCGCCTGCGGCTCATCGCGGCGAACCCGTGACCGCCGCTGGTGAAGACCTCACCGCGGTAGTGGACGTCGATGTCGTCCCAGCGGGCGAACTCGCGCTGCATCGCGGCGTAGACCACCGGGTCGGCGTGCTCGATGCCTCCGAGGGTCTCGTCAGAGAACACCACGCCGAAGCCGAAGGTGTCGTCGGGGGCGTTGCGCTCCCACACGGTGATCTCGTGGTGTGGGCCGAGCTGCTTGGCGAGGGCGGAGAAGTACAGGCCTCCGGGGCCCCCACCCATCACAGCGATCTTCACAGGCACTCCCGTTGTCCAGTGGTCGACCGCCAGAGTATGTTGCGCTCTGAACGATCGTCAACAGAACGGTATGAACATGAGCGAGCGCCAGGACCGCTTCTCCGGCCGGGTGGCAGTGGTCACCGGGGGCTCCGGAGGCATCGGCCGCGCGGTGTGCGAGGGCTTCGCTGCGCAGGGGGCAGCGGTGGCCGTCGTCGACCTCGACCAGGCCGCGTGCGACGCGACCGCGGCCGCCCTCTCGGCCGGCACCTCGGACGCGGGGGGCTCCGGCGCAGCATCCAAGGGGTATGCCGTGGACGTGCGCGACCAGCGTGCCGTCGCCGACCTCATGGCGCAGGTCCGCGACGACCTCGGTGGCCTCGACGTCCTCGTGACCCTGGCCGGCGGCTCGCTCGGCACGCCGAAGGCCGTGGAGGACATTGCCCCCGAGGACGTCGACCTGGTCGTCGACGTCAACGTCAAGGGCACCTTCTACTGCGCGCAGGCCGCCGTGGCCCAGATGCGCGAGGGTGGTGCGGTCGTCACCGTCTCGTCGATCGGCGGCCGCCAGCCCTCGCCGGTGACGGGAGTGCCGTATGCCGCGTCGAAGGCTGCGGTGCTCGGCCTCACCCGGCGGCTCGCCCGCGAGGTCGGCCCGCGCGGCATCCGGGTCAACGCCGTCGCTCCCGGGCTCTTCCTGACCGGGCGGCTGCAGCAGATGTATGACGAGATGCCGGCGGGCGAGCGCGACGAGGTGCTCAGCGCGATCCCCCTCAGCCGGTTCCCCGAGCTGCGCGAGATCGTCGACCCCACGCTCTTCCTCGCCTCCGACGAGGCGTCCTACATCACCGGCGTCGTGCTCGACGTCAACGGCGGGCGGTTCATGCCCCTCTGATCATGCACTCGTCACGTCGGCAGTCGCCTCGGGGCGGGCTGGCAAGGCGTCGGGCGTCGGGCGGGGCGGCGCCTCGCCGCGCAGGATGGCGGCCACGTCGTCGGGCCAGGCCTGCGCGCCCTGGCCGGCCGGGTCGGACTGGACGCACACCAGGCGTCCGCGGGCAGCGGGGGTCTCGCCGCGGCATACCTCGAAGTCGTAGACGAGAGAGGTGCGCCCGACCTCGGCGATGCGCAGCTCCACCACGACCTGGTCGCGGAACCAGAGCCGCTCGAGGTAGTCGACCTCGTAGTGAACCCGGGGCACCTGGCCGAACAGCTCGGGCAGCCCGAGGGCGAGGTGCAGCTCGGACTCGGCGGCCTCGACCCAGCGGATGACGCTGGAGTGGTGGTAGTGGCCGGCGGCATCGGTGTCGGGCCACTCCACCGTCCGCTCGACGCGGATCGACGGCTGCGTCGCGGATGGCGTCACAGCGCCGGCTCGCCCGCCTTCTGGCGCTCGAGCTGGCGCAGCTTGAACCGCTGCAGCTTGCCCGAGGAGGTGCGCGGCAGGGCGTCGACGAACTCGATGACCCGCGGGTACTTGTAGGGCGCGATGACCGACTTCACGTGGTCCTGCAGCTCCTTGGCCCGGGTGGCGCGCGACGCCTCGTCGGGCAGCGAGGTGAGCCCGCCGGCCGGCACGATGAAGGCCTTCACGACGTGCCCGCGTGCCTCGTCCGGCGCGGCCACGACGGCGCACTCCATGACGTCGGGCCGGGTCATCAGCGCCTCCTCGACCTCCGGCGCCGAGATGTTGTAGCCGGAGGAGATGATCATGTCGTCGCTGCGGGCCTGGTACCAGAAGTAGCCGTCCTCGTCGCGGACGAAGGTGTCGCCGGTGACGTTCCAGCCGTCCTGCACGTAGACCAGCTGGCGGTCGTCGGCGAGGTAGCGGCAGCCGGTCGGGCCCTGCACCGCAAGGCGTCCCGGCTCGCCGTCGGGCACCTCGTTGCCGTCCAGGTCGATGACCTTGGCGACGTACCCGGGCACCGGCCGGCCGGTCGCGCCGGGTCGGATGTCGTCGTCGGCCGCGGAGATGAAGATGTGGAGCATCTCCGTGGCGCCGATGCCGTCGATGAGCCTGACGCCGGTGGCGTCGCGGAAGGCCTCCCAGGTGGCGCGGGGCAGGTGCTCACCGGCCGACACGGCGCGGCGCAGGGTGGCCAGCCGGCTCGCGTTGCCGCTGGCGATCATGGCCTTGTATGCCGTGGGCGCGGTGAAGCAGACCGTCACCCCGTGCTGCTCGATCAGCTCTGCGAGCTGGTCGGGGGTGGCGCGTTCGACGAGGAGGCTGGCGGCGCCGACCCGCATGGGGAAGACGACCAGCCCGCCGAGGCCGAAGGTGAACGCGATCGGCGGGGTGCCGGTGAAGACGTCATCGGCCTCGGGGCGCAGCACGTAGTGGGAGAAGGTGTCGGCGTTGGCGAGCACGTCGCGGTGGAAGTGCATGGTGGCCTTGGGGCGGCCGGTCGTGCCGGAGGTGAAGGCCAGCATCGAGACGTCGTCGGCCGCGGTGTCGACGTTGTCGAAGGTGGCCGGCTTCGACTCGGCGAGGGTGTCGAGCTCGCCGCCCTCACCGGTCGCGCCGTAGGTCAGCGTCCGCAGGTTGGGGATGTGCGCGGCCTCGAGGTCCTCGGTGAAGCGGCTGTCGCAGAGCGCGAGGGTGAACCGTCCGATCTCCCCGATGGTGGCCAGCTCGCCCGCGCGGAGCATCGGCATCGTGGGGACGACGACGCCGCCGGCCTTGAGCACGGCGAACCAGCAGGCCACCAGGCCCGGGTTGTTGGGGCCGCGCAGGAGGACGCGGTTGCCTGGCACCAGGCCGAGGTCGTCGACGAGCACGTGCGCGATGCGGTTGGCCCGCGCGAGCAGGTCGCCGTAGGTCCAGCGTGTGCCGTCGGTCGCGAGCAGGCAGGTGCGGTCGGGGCCGAGGCGCTCGACCATGGCGTCGAGCAGCTCCACCGCGCAGTTGAGGCGCTCGGGGTACTGCACCTCCGGCACGTCGAAGCGCAGCACCGGCCACTGCTCCTGCGGCGGCAGGTTGTCGCGGCAGAACGTGTCGACGTGGGCGGACGGGCTGAGTCGCATCCAGGGCCTCTCACTGTCGAGCGCACGACGACGTTGTCGGCGCTTTCTCCGGTGCCAAGTATGTTCCATCGGTGACGGCAGTCAAGGGTGCGGCATAAATCTCATCGGACGCTGACCGGGTGACGCCAGCGGGTAGTGTCCTGCCGTGCCCGACACCGACCTGGCCGAGGACCTCACCGCGGCCGCTGCCGAGACGCGGCCGCGCGCGCTGATCGTGACGATCTACGGGCTCTACGCCCGCGAGATGGGCGGCTGGCTCAGCATCAGCGCCCTCATCCGCCTGCTCGACCGTCTCGGCGTGGATGAGCCTGCGGTGCGTTCGTCGATCTCCCGGCTCAAGCGCCGCGGCATCCTCGAGGCCGAGCGGGTCGACGGTCGGGCGGGCTACGCACTGTCGTCACGGGCACGCGAGATCCTCGACGAGGGCGACCGGCGCATCTTCGACCGCACCCGCGCGAGCCTGCGTGACGGCTGGGTGCTGGCGGTGTTCAGCGTCCCGGAGTCGGAGCGGCAGAAGCGACACATGCTGCGCTCCCGGCTCACCTGGCTCGGGTTCGGGACGGTCGGCCCCGGCGTCTGGGTGGCCCCCGGGCACCTGGAGGCGGAGACCCGCGACGTGCTCGAGCGCCAGGGGCTGGCCGACTACGTCGACCTGTTCCATGCCGACTACCTCGGCTTCGGCGGGGTCGAGGACGAGGTCGCCAAGTGGTGGGACCTCGGCAGCCTCGACGCGCTCTACAAGGAGTTCCTCGACGCCTTCCAGCCGGTGCTCGCCGGGTGGAAGGGCCGCCGGAGCCGGGACGACGAGGGAGAGGCGTTCGCCGACTACGTGCGGGTGCTCACCGCGTGGCGCCGGCTGCCCTACCTCGACCCGGGTCTGGCGCCTGAGCTGCTGCCGCGCCAGTGGTCGGGGGCGACGGCCGCCGACCTGTTCTTCGCCCTCCAGCGCCGTCTCGAGGCTCCCGCCCACCGTCACGTCGAGGCCGTCCGCACCACCTGACCGTCCCACGTCTGCCGCGGGACTACACGCCGGCCTGCCGTCGGAGGCGCGGTGAGCACGCGGCATACCCGTGGTGGAGGGCGGTTTGTAGTCCGCCGGTTCAGGCGACGCCGAGGAGGCCTCGCGCCCTCGCCGGGTCGGACCTGAAGTCCTCGAGCGTGGTGTCGAGCCGCACGCTGCCCTTCTCGAGCACCACCACCCGGTCGGCCACCGAGAACGCGAGGCGCAGGTCCTGCTCGACGAGCAGCACGGACATGCCGGTGCGGCACAGCTCGCGCACGACCTCACCCACCTGGTGCACGACGGCAGGGGCCAGGCCGTCGGAGGGCTCGTCGAGCAGCATCAGGCGCGGGTTGATGAGCAGGGCCCGGGCGATGGCCAGCATCTGCTGCTCGCCACCCGAGAGCTGGTCGCCCCGGTTGCCGAGACGCTCGCCGAGCCGGGGGAGCAGGTCGAGCACGCGGGCGCGGTCCCAGTCGCCCTTCCGGCCGGCCTTCTCGGCGACGGTCAGGTGCTCGGCAACGGTCAGTGGGGCGAAGACCCGGCGGCCCTGCGGCACGAAGCCGACGCCGAGGCGGGCAATGGCGTCGGGGCGCCTGCCCGCCATCTCCTGCCCGTCGATGCAGACCGACCCACGGGTCGGGCGCACCAGTCCCATGACCGTGTTGACCAGGGTGGACTTCCCGACACCGTTGCGGCCGAGCAGCGCGACCACCTGGCCGTGGGCGACCTCGAGGTCGACCCCGGCGAGCACGGTGCTGCCGTCGTAGCCGGACTGCAGGCCGCGGACTTCCAGCATCGCGGTCATCGTGCCTCCTGGGGGAACAGGTCGCTGGTGTCCTCGGCGCCGAGGTAGGCCCGCTGGACCTCCTCGCTCGCCCGGACCTCGGCCGGCGTGCCGGTCAGGAGGTGCCGGCCAAGGTGCATGACGGTGACGGCCTCGGCCAGGCCGAACACGAGGTCGAGGTCGTGCTCGACGAGCATCACCGTGATGTCGCGCGGCAGGTCGAGCACCACCTGCTTGAACCGGGCCGTCTCGGCGGCCGACATGCCTGCCGCGGGCTCGTCGAGCAGGAGCACCGACGGTTCCGTCGCGAGTGCCACGGCCACCTCCAGCTGGCGGCGCTCGCCATGCGACAGCGAACCGGCGAGGGCGCCACTGCGGTCGTTCAACCCGATCGAGGCGAGCAGCTGGTGCGACCTGTCGAGCACCGTCCACCGTCGCCGCAGCGGCCGCAGCATCGACCAGTGCGAGCCCTGGCGCCGCTGCACGGCCATGGCGACGTTCTCGAGGGCGGTGCAGCGCAGGAAGAGCGAGGAGTGCTGGAAGGTGCGCACGAGACCCTGTGTCGCCCGCCGGTGCTCTGGCATCGACGTCACGTCGTCGCCGTGCAGCACCACGCGACCCGCGGTGGCGGGCAGCGTGCCGGCGATGAGGGCGAAGAGGGTGGACTTCCCGGCGCCGTTGGGCCCGATGACCGCATGCCGGGTGCCGGGCTGCACCGACAGGCTCACGTCCTCGACCGCGCGCAGGCTGCCGTAGTGCTTCGTGAGACCGTCGAGCTCGAGCGCCGCCGCTGCCGTCCCGCTCATGCCGAGACCTCCTGTCCCCGGGCGGGTCGCTTCCACTGGCGCAGCCCACCGGAGATGCCGCGCGGCAGCAGGTAGACCGCGATGACGAAGAGGGCGCCGAGCAGCAGCGGCCCGTGGCCGTCGAGGTTTCCGCCGATGTAGTCGCGGGCGACGATCACGACCGCTGCGCCGAGACAGGCTCCCCACATCGACCCGACCCCGCCGATGATCACGGCCAGCAGGGCCAGGGCCGACACCTCGAAGCCGAGGTCGCCGGGCGCCACGAACCGCTGGGCCGACGCCCAGAGCGACCCGGCCGCCCCGGCAACGGCCCCCGCGATGACGTAGGCCGTCAGGGCGTGCGCCGTGGAGTGGTAGCCGACCGCCCTGAGACGGGCCTCGTTGTCGCGCAGGCCCCGCAGCGTCAGCCCGAACGGCGAGCGCAGCAGCAGCGCGACCGCGCCGTACAGCAGCAGGAAGGTTGCGAGCACGTAGTAGAAGACCAGCCCCTCGTTCACCGTGGGCGCCAAGCCCGGTGCCGCGACCACGGGCGGTATGCCGGACAGGCCGTCCGTGCCGTGCGTCACCGAGTCGAGGCGGCCGGCCGCGCTGTAGACGATCTCGCCGATGGCCAGCGTGATCATGAGGAACGGCACGCCGCGGGCCCGCACCGCCACCGGCCCCGTCAGGGCGGCTGCCGCGGCGCCAGCCAGCGCCGAGACCACCACCTGGACCGGCCCGAGGTCGGTGAGGTGGATGGCGGTGAGCGCGCCGGCATACGCACCGACGCCGAAGTAGGCGGCCTGGCCGAGGGTGGGCAGGCCGGTGACGCCGGTGAGGAGGTTGACGCTCATGGCCAGCACCGCGAAGACGAGGATCTTCGAGACGGTCGCCACGGCATACGGGCCCATCACCCACGGCACGGCGAGGAGCGCGAGCAGCACTGCGACGAGACCGAGCCGCGCCCTCATGACCGCGCCACCAGGGAGACGAGGCCCTGCGGGCGCCAGGCGAGCACGAGGAGCATCGCCCCGAACAGCAGGAACGGCGCGTAGGTCGGCAGGAGCGCGACGCCGAGGGTCTGCACCTGGCCGATGACCAGGGCCCCGAGCAGCGCGCCCTTCACCGACCCCAGGCCACCGATGACGATGACGACGAGCGAGAGCACGAGGACGTTCTCGTCGACGCCGGGACCGGGCGCGAGGATCGGTGCGCCGAGGGCACCGCCCAGCGCGGCCAGCGCGGCGCCGAAGGCGAAGACGCCGAAGAGCACGAGGCGCGTGTCGATGCCCATGGCGCGCACCATGTCGCGGTCTGCGACGGTGGCCCGCACCAGCGCGCCGAGCGATGACCGCTCGAACGCGAGGTAGACCGCGGTGGCCAGCAGGCCTGCCACGAGGATGAAGACGAGCCGGTAGACGGGGTAGCGGTGGCCGAGGATCGATGCCGATCCGGCCAGGGCGTCCGGGGGCTGTGTCGGCACGACCTCCGCGCCGAACGCCATCACCATGACCTCCGCGGCGATGAGGGAGACGCCGAGGGTGAGCGCCGCCTGGTCGAGGTGCCCGCGGGTGGACAGCGGTGCGGTCATCGCTGCGAGCAGCCCTCCGCCCAGCACGCCGGCCGCGACTCCGACAGTGATGGCGAGGAAGAACCCCATCCAGCTGCCGTCGGACAGCGCGTAGGCCGCGAACGCCCCCACGAGGTAGAGCGTTCCGTGGGCGAGGTTGAGGACGTCCATCATCCCGAAGACGAGGGAGAGGCCCACGGCGAGCGTGAACAGCAGCAAGCCGTAGGCCACTCCGTCGACCATGCTGACGAGGTTGGTGTCGAACCAGTCGAGCACAGGTCCAGCCCTGTCTGTAGTCGGTCAGTCTGTGAGTCGGTCAGTGCGGTGGGTGGAACAGCCGTGCGGGCGGCTCGGCGTCAGCCGAGCTCGCCGAGCTCCTCGATGACGACGTTGGCGAGCTTGCCGTCCTTCTCCTTGACCTCGCGCAGGTACCACATCTGCTTCGGGGTGCCGTTGTCGTTGAACGACCAGGTGCCGCGGGGGCTCTCGATGTCGCCGAGCTCGCCGATCGCGGCGTTGATCGACTTCGAGTCGGTCTTGCCGGCCTTCTGGATGGCCATGTCGATGACGCGGGCGGCGTCGTAGGAGGCCATGGCGTAGGTGGTCGGCTGCTTGCCGGTGGCGGCCACGTAGGCCTCGACGAACTTCTTGTTGACCGGGTTGTCGAGGTCGGCCGAGTAGTTCATCGCGGTGCGGGTGCCGACGGCCGACGTGCCCTGGGCGGTCAGGACGCCGCCCTCGGTGAGGAACCCGGCCGAGTAGTGCTGCACCTTGCCGGCGAGGCCGAACTGGTCGTACTGCTTGACGAAGTCGACGGCCGCACCGCCGGCGTAGAACGTGAACACCGACTTCGCGCCGGACTTCTGCAGGTTGGCCAGGAACGGCTGGAAGTTCTTGGTGGCGGGGAACGGCGTGTAGACCTCGTCGGCGACCTTGCCACCCGCGGGCTCGAAGCTCTCCTTGAAGCCGCCCGTCTCGTCCTTGCCGGCCTGGTAGTCGGCGGCCAGGAGGTAGACCGGGCCCTTCTCCTGCTTGGCGACGTAGGCGCCGAGGGCCTTGCCGGGCTCGTCGTTGACGTAGGAGGTGCGCCAGACGAACTTCTTGCCGGTGAGGGTGGTCGGCGAGGCGTTCGAGCCGACCAGCGGGATCTGCGAGGTCTCGAAGAGGTCGACGATGCCGTTCATGGTGGCGGAGCTGACGACGCCGGTGACGACGGTGGCCTTGTCCTGCTTGACGAGCTTGTCGGCGGCGGCCTTGCCGGTGTCGGCGGTCTCGCCCTCGTCGGCGGTGACGACCTGCACCTCCTTGCCGCCGAGCTTGTTGCCCTTCTCCTTGAGGTAGACCTCGAAGCCGGCCTTCATGTCGTCGCCGAGCGACTTGTAGACGCCGGACTGCGGCACGAGCAGGCCGATCTTCACCGGGCCGCTGGCCTCCTCGGACGTGGAGCCGAGCGTTCCACCACCGCAGGCGGCGACGCCGAGCGTGGAGCCGAGCGCGAGTGCGAGCGAGATTCGAGTGGTGCGTCGCGGCGTCATGGCCATCCCTCCCTTGGGCGCGGCCGTCGGCCGCTCAGTGGCCCCAGACCATATGGCGTCTTTGTGTCGTTCGTCTAGAGAACGACACAACCAAGTCTGTCCGCCTGCCGGGGTCAGGGAAGGATGGCGAAGCCCTGCACCTCGACGAGCGCCTCGGCGTCCCACAGCCGCGAGATGCCGATGCCCGCCATGGCGGGGTAGTCGCGCCCCACCAGCCGCTTCCACACCGCGCCGATCTCGGCAGCGTGCGCGCGGTAGTCGTCCATGTCGACGATGTAGACGGTCAGGCTCGCGAGGTGCCCCGGCTCGCCGCCGGCCGCCCGGAGCGCGGTGAGGAGGTTGCCCAGCGCCTGCTCGAACTGGGCGACGACCCCGTCGCCGACGATCGTGCCCGAGGCGTCGAGGGCGGTCTGGCCTGCCAGGAAGACGGTGCGTCCCTCACCGACGACCGCGTGGCTGAAGCCGCTGGGGCGGCCGAGCTCAGGGGGGTTGATGCGCTGCAGGGCCATCGTGGTCCTCTCGTGGGTGGGTGGTCGTCGACCACCGACGGGTATGCCGCGTGGCCGGCGTCGCGTGCTTCGGCTTCGCGTGCTCCGGCCTCGCGCTGCCGCTCAGGATTGCAGGGCGCCACCGTCGACGTTGATGCCCTGGCCGGTGATGCCGCCGTTGCGCACGCAGGCCATCACCGCCTCGGCGACCTCCTCCGGCGTGACCAACCGACCGGTCGGCTGCTTTGCCTCGAGGAGGGCGCGGGCCTGCTCGGTGGTGCGGCCGGTCTTCTCGACGATGCCCTGCACGGTGGCGTCGGTCATCGGGGTGTCGACGTAGCCGGGGCAGACGGCGTTGACGGTGACCCCGGTGCGGGCCAGTTCGGCCGCCGCGGAGCGCACCAGGCCGAGGACACCGTGCTTGCTCGCGGTGTAGGCGGAGATGTAGGGCTCGCCCATCTTCGCGGCGACCGACGCGATCACGACGACCCGCCCCGACCCTCGTTCGGCCATCGAGGGAACGGCCCGGCGCAGGCAGCGGAACGGTGCGGTGAGGTTGATGTCGAGCATGCGCTGCCACTGCTCGTCGGTCGTCTTGGCCACCGGTGCCGACACGCCCGCGCCGGCATTGGCGACGAGCACCTCGACGGGTCCCCACTCGGCCTCGACCGCGGCATACAGGCCTTCGACGGCGACCCCGTCGGTGATGTCGCACGGGTGCACGAACGTCGGGCCGGGGCAGGCCGCTGCCGTGGCCTCCAGCTCGTCCCGGCTGCGTGAGGTGAGGGCCACCCGGTGCCCGGCCTCGCTGAGGGCGACGGCGACCGCGCGACCGATGCCGCGCCCGGCCCCCGTCACGAGGGCGACCGGCATGCTCTCAGGGGTGCTCACGAGCGCGACCTTGCCATTTGTCTGTTACGACCGTCAAGATTGCGACATATGAGCGAGCTACGCGACGCCTACGTCATCGATGCCGTGCGCACCCCCTTCGGCCGCAACCGCGGTGGGCTGTCGCACATCCGCACCGACGACCTCGCTGCACTGCCCATCGCGGAGCTGGTGGCCCGCCACCCGGGCCTCGACCCCGCCGAGGTCGAGGACGTCTACTACGGCAACACCAACGGCGCGGGCGAGGAGAACCGCAACGTGGCCCGCATGGCCGCCCTGCTGGCCGGGCTGCCCGTGAGCGTTCCGGGTGTCACCGTCAACCGGCTCTGCGCCTCCGGGGGCGAGGCCGTCGTGCAGGCCTCCCGCGCGGTCGCGACCGGAGATGCCGACCTCGTCATCGCCGGTGGCGTGGAGGGGATGAGCCGCGCGCCCTATGTGCTGCCCAAGCCCGACGAGGGACTGCCGCGCTCGATGCAGCTGCACCAGACCACCGTGGGTTGGCGAATGACCAACCCGAAGTTTCCCGCGCACTGGACCGACTCGCTCGGCGCCTGTGCCGAGCGCGTGGCCACCGAGCTGGGCATCGGCCGCGACGAGCAGGACGCGTGGGCGGTGCGTTCCCACCAGCGGGTGGCCGCGGCCTACGACGCAGGCAAGCACGACGGCTTCGTCATGGAGGTCGAGGGGGTCAAGCGCGACGAGTCGCTGCGCCCCGACTCGAGCCTGGAGTCGCTGGCCGCCCTCAAGCCTGCCTTCACTCCCGACGGCACCGTGACGGCCGCCAACTCGAGCCCCATCAACGACGGCGCCCTCGCTGCCCTCGTCGGCACCGCAGCCGTGGCCGAGCGCCTCGGCGTGCAGCCGCTGGGCCGCATCGTCGCCTCGCGCACCGTGGCGGTCGAGCCCGACCGGTTCAGCGTCGCGCCGGTGCCGGCCATCGAGCAGGCCCTGCGGCGCGCCGGGCTGTCGGTCGAGGACGTCGACCTCTGGGAGATCAACGAGGCCTTCGCCGCGATGGTGCTCTCGACGCTGCACCACCTGCCGCAGGTCGACCGCGAGATCGTCAACGTCAACGGCGGCGCCATCGCGATCGGCCACCCGCTCGGCGCGTCCGCGCCCCGGGTGCTCGTCGACCTCTGCCGCGAGCTGCGCCGCCGCGGTGGCGGCACCGGCGTCGCCGCCGCCTGCATCGGCGTCGGCCTCGGCCAGGCCGTGGTCGTCCGCGTCGACTGACCAGCCAACCGAACCACCCCACTCACCAAGGAGTCGTGCATGATCCGCCCGGAGGACTACACCGACGTCACGTATGCCGTGGAGGAGGACGCGTTCGCGGTCATCACGATCAACCGCCCCGACCGGATGAACTCCTTCCGCGGCCGGACCGTCGACGAGCTCATCTCGGCGTTCAAGCACGCGTGGGCCGACAAGCGGGTGGCGGCCGTGATCCTCACCGGCGCGGGCGAGAAGGCGTTCTGCGCCGGCGGTGACGTCAAGGAGCGGGCGGAGACGGGCAGCTACGGCGAGACCGAGTGGGGCCTGTTCGACATCCAGGGCCTGCACCGGCTCATGCGCGAGATCCCGAAGCCCGTCATCGCCGCGGTCAACGGGGTCGCGGTCGGTGGCGGCCACGTGCTGCACGTCATCTGCGACCTGTCGATCGCCTCGGAGACCGCGCGGTTCGGCCAGGCCGGTCCGCGCGTCGGGTCCTTCGACGCCGGGTTCGGCTCGACCTACCTCGCCCGCGTGGTGGGGGAGAAGCGGGCCCGCCAGATCTGGTTCCTGCTCGACCTCTACGACGCTCACACCGCCGAGCGCTGGAACCTCGTCAACGACGTCGTGCCGCCCGAGCAGCTCATGGACAAGGCCCGGGAGTACGCCCGCAAGATCGCGTCGTACTCCCCGACGGCACTGCGCTTCCTCAAGCACTCGTTCAACGCCGACACCGACCACATCAACGGCATCGGCAACGTCGCCTTCGACGGCCTCGACTTCTTCGTGAAGTCCGACGAGGGCATGGAGGGGGCGACCGCCTTCGCCGAGAAGCGCAAGCCCGACTTCTCGCCCTATCGCTGATCCTCCCCTGCAGCAACCTCTGCTAGCACGGGTTGCTGCCGGAGGCCCACGTTGCTGCATGCCCCTGCGGCAGCGCCCTCTGCTGAGTGAAGCGACGCGGCCGCAGCGCGCCCGAGGAATAGTGCGGCTGCCGGTCCCGGTTGGACCATCAATGCGTGCCATCACCTATGACCAGTACGGCGACCCCGACAACCTGACCCTCTCCGACGTCCCCGAGCCGAAGGTCGGCCCGGCGGAGGTCCTGATCCGGGTCCGCAGCGCCGCTGTCAACCCCGTGGACTGGAAGGTCGCAGCAGGCGGTCTCGACGCGCTGATGAACGTCACCTTCCCGGCGATCCCCGGCTGGGACGTCGCCGGCGTGGTCGAGCGCGTCGGCCTCGACACCCCTGAGTTCAAGTCCGGCGACGAGGTGATCGCCTACGCCCGCAAGGACTGGGTGCACGGCGGCACCTTCGCCGAGCTCGTCACCGTCCCGGTGCGTGCGGTCGCCCGCAAGCCCGCGGCGCTCGACTGGGACCAGGCCGCCGGGCTGCCGTTGGCCGGCCTGTCCGCCTACCAGCTGCTCAGCCGCCTCGGCCTCGCCAAGGGCGAGACGGTGCTCGTCCACGCCGCCGCCGGTGGGGTGGGCATCCTGGCCGTGCAGATCGCCAGGGCCACCGGAGCCCGTGTCATCGGCACCGCCTCCGAGGCCAACCACGAGGCGCTGCGCGAGCTGGGCGCCGAGCCGGTGACCTACGGCGAGGGCCTGCCCGAGCGGGTGCGCGAGCTCGCTCCCGAGGGGGTCGACGTGGTCGTCGACTTCGTCGGTGGGGTGCTCGACGACACCCTGGCCGTGCTCAAGGAGGGCGGCCGGCACGGCTCGATCGTCGAGGGCGAGGTGGCCGAGAAGGGCGGGCTCTACGCGTGGGTGCGGCCGAACGCCGCAGACCTCCAGGCGCTCGCCGACCTCGCCGACCGGGGCCTGCTCACCGTGCCGGTGGCACAGGTGTTCCCGCTGGAGAAGGCCGCCGAGGCGTTCCGGCTCAGCCAGGGCGGCCACGTCCGCGGCAAGATCGCCATCGAGGTGAGCCGCTAGCAGCGGTATGCCGCGTGCGCGCGGTGCGCACGCGGCATACCCGGCCGTTGTGGGGACGACCCGGTCAGTCCGTGACTGGGTCGTCGCTCTGTGAGGGGGCGGCAGTCGACGTCGCCGGGGTGGGGCGCGACAGCGCCGGACCGACCCCGTCGTGGTCGAACGCGGCGTCGCGGGTGCCCACCTTGCGCGCGGTGGCGAGGTGACCGCCCAGGAAGGCGGAGGCGGTGGCGGCAGCCAAGCCCGCGAGCCCCGTGGCCACCCCTGCGCCGTGGCGACCCCTGGTGCGGGCGATCCACGACGTGCCGAGCAGGCCGAGGGCCGTGGTGTTGAGCAAGGCATGCGCCACGCCGACCCGGCGCTCCGGGTTGGCCGTGTCGTGCCACTCGGCGAAACCCGTGGCCGCCGTGGGCACCGCCGCCGCGAGGCCGGCGCCGAGCAGTCGCCGCGCCGCGTCACGCGACCCCTTGCCGCCCACGAGGTCGAGGAACACGGCCGAGGTCCAGAACCCGACGGGCAGGTCGGTGAGCACCGGGTGGAGGGCATGGCCGAGCCCCCTGCCCTGGAGCAGGTCGCGGAGCGGGCGCGGGCTCGTCACGGGGGCGCTGAGCCACGCGAGGACCTCTGCGACGGCGTCCAGGGACGACGAGCCCTCCACGGCGTGAGCGACCCGCACCAGGGGTGAGCCGCCGGTCGTGGTGGGCGACGAGACGGCGGGCAGACGTGGGGAGCTGGCGTGATGGGTCATGTCTCCATGTACCCACGGCTGCGCGGGGGATGCACGCGCTGACGTGTCGCCGGATTCCCCGGGAAACGCGAGAGGCGCCGCTCGTGTGAGCGGCGCCTCTCTTCAGGGCGACCCCGACGGGACTCGAACCCGCGACCTCCGCCGTGACAGGGCGGCGCGCTAACCAACTGCGCTACGGGGCCTTGGTGTAGGCCTTTCTTGCGTATCCCCAACGGGATTCGAACCCGTGCTACCGCCGTGAAAGGGCGGGGTCCTAGGCCGCTAGACGATGGGGACCGGCTCTCGCCGAACCCCCGCGCCCAGCCAGCAGGGCTCGGATCCGTCGAGGACTCGGAAAGCATACGGGTCGGAGGGCGATACTCCAAAACGGGCTCACGGAGGTCATTCGCGCAGGTTCCGGAAGGCCTCTCGGACGAGCGCCAGGGCCTCGTTCTCGGGGACGCGGGACAGCGCCGCACGCTCGGCGAAGGCGGTCGCGGCGCGCTGCAGGGCCACGTCGTCGCGCTGCGCGCCCGGCGCCACCACCGTGCCCGCGCGGCTCGCCGTGACGACCAGGCCTTCCGCCTCGAGCTCGCGGTAGGCGCGGGCCACGGTGTTGACCGCGACGCCGAGGTCGGCGGCCAGACCCCGCACCGTGGGTAGCCGCTCGCCCTCGGCCAGCGCGCCGGACTCGATCAGGGTGGCCAGCTGGCTGCGGATCTGCTCGAAGGGTGCCATCGCGGAGTGCTGGTCGACGGTGAGGGAGGGCAGCGTCATGCCACACCCCGCCGAGCCCAATCGACGAGCCGGTCGGCGTCCCAGGTGTTGACGACCCGCTCGGCCGGCACACCCAGCCGCTCGGCGCGCTCGCACCCCAGCGCCTTGAAGTCGAGCTGGCCCGGCGCGTGGGCGTCGGAGTCGATCGAGAAGAGGCAGCCGATCTCGAGGGCGAGCGTGATCAGCTCGTCCGGTGGGTCCTGGCGCTCGGGGCGGCTGTTGATCTCGACCGCGACGTCGTGCTCGGCGCAGGCCTCGAACACCGCGCGGGCGTCGAAGTCCGACTGCGGCCTGGTGCCGCGGCCACCGGTGACGAGCCGGCCGGTGCAGTGGCCGAGGATGTTGACCCGCGGGTTCTGCACGGCGGCGACCATGCGGCGGGTCATGGGGTCGGCGTTCATCTTCAGCTTGGAGTGCACGCTGGCGACGACGACGTCGAGCCGGTCGAGCATGTCCGGGGTCTGGTCGAGGCTGCCGTCGTCGAGGATGTCGACCTCGATGCCCTTGAGCAGGCGGAACTCGCCGCCGAGGGAGGCGTTCACCTGGTCGACGACGCCGAGCTGTCGAGTGAGGCGCTCGGTGGAGAGTCCGTTGGCCACCTTGAGCCGCGGGGAGTGGTCGGTCAGCACCAGGTAGTCGTGGCCGAGCTCCACGGCCGTCAACACCATCTCGTCGATGGGGCTGCCGCCGTCGGACCAGTCGGAGTGCGCGTGGCAGTCGCCCTTCAGAGCCGCCCGCAGGTCGTCTCCACCGTCGGCCAGCGTGTCAGGCGCCTTGTCCTGCAACGACTTCAGGTATGCCGGGAGCTCACCTCCCAGCGCCTCGGCGACGACGCCGGCGGTGGACTTGCCGATGCCGGTGAGCTCTTGGAGCGTGCCCGCCTCTGCGCGCGTGGCGAGCTCGTCGGGGTCGGTCGCGCGCACCACTCCCACGGCGCGCCGGAACGCCTCGACCCGGTAGGTGCCGGCGCGTTCACGCTCGAGCAGGAAGGCGATGCGGCGCAGGGCATCCGCAGGTTCAACTGGTGCCTCGAGCGGGGTGATCGGCGTGACCACGGTCGCCCTAGTGCTTGAACTGCTGCTTGACGATGGTGTCCCAGACGCGGTCGCCGCCCAGCGTGCGGGCCGCCACCAGCGCCTTGGCGGTGGGGGTGAGCAGGTAGCGCGTGCGCGGGCGCTCGGCCTCCACCGCCTTCAGGATGGTGCGGGCGACGCTGTCGGGACCCACGGCGAGCATCCGGTTGGAGTAGCCGCTCGACGTGTTCTGCGCGTTCTGGGCGATGAGCGTGGCGTAGGGCGAGTCCGACTGCGCGCCAGCGCTGCTCGCCACGGAGGCGTGCACGTTGTCCTCGAAACCAGTGCGCGTGATGCCGGGCTCGACCACGACGACGTCGATGCCGAAGCCACGGACCTCGCTCCTCAGGGCGTCGCTGATGGCCTCCACCGCGTGCTTCGTCGCGTGGTAGTAGCCGCCGACGGGGAAGGTGATGCGGCCGCCCATCGAGCTGATGTTGATGACCCTGCCGCGGCCCGCGCGTCGCATGCCGGGGAGCACGAGCTGGGTCAGGCGTGCGAGCCCGAAGACGTTGGTCTCGAACATCGTTCGCACCTTGTCGAGGTCGGTCTCCTCGATGGTGCCGTACTCGCCGTAGCCGGCGTTGTTGACCAGCGTGCCGACGCGGCCGTGCTCGGCCTCGATGCGCTGCACCGCGGCGCTCATCGACTCCTCGGAGGTGACGTCGAGCGCCATGACGCGGGCCCCGGCCTGCTCGAGGTCGGTCAGGGTCTCCGGCCGCCGGGCCGTCGCGTAGACGGTGTGGCCGGCCTTGACCAGGAGGTCGGCGGCAGCCTTGCCGATGCCGGAGGAGCAGCCGGTGATGAGGACGGGGTCGAGGGAGGTCGCAGGCTCGGTGGCGGGCATGGCGTCAGTCTCGCGCATGGTCCAGCCCGCCGCGCGACTCCCTCGCGAACCTAGGCCGCGCGGGAGTACCCCGGCCCGGCGGCCCGCGCCTCCCGCTCCGCGCGCTCGGCCCGCTGCTTGATGCCGAGCAGCATGCGTCGCTCCATGATCGCGTGCGGCACCTCAATGGCGAGCGCGTAGGCCAGCGACGGCAGGCCGGGGTCGACGTGGGCACGGGCGACGAGGCGACTGCGCCCTCCACCCGCGGGCTCGACGACGTAGGCGCCCCAGTTCTTGACGACCAGGGCACGCCCCGGGTCGACGGCCTCGACCTCGGTGCCGAAGTCGGGGGCCATGCCGATGGGGTCGCCCGGCTGGACGTCCTGCCACTCGGGGTGGACCCGGTCCGCACTGTGGATCTGGCAGCCGGCGAGGTTCTCCAGCCAGTCGTAGCTGTAGAAGCCGCCGCGCTCCTGGCCGATCTGCGCGACCCACGGCCACACCTTCTCCGGCGGGGCGTCGACCGTCACCGCACGGGTGATGCGCAGGGCCGGCTCGGGCCCGGCCGGGTCGTCGCCCGGGTAGGTCCGCGCCCGCTCGGAAGGGGTCGAGCCCCACGTCATGAGCCAGGGCCGCACCACGGCGAGGTAGAGCCCGGGCAGGGTCAGCGCCGCCCCGGTCGCCGCCCAGGCGGCACGGCGGGCCAGCGGCCGCTCGAACCTGGACGGCCAGCGCCCCAGGGCCGCAGCGGGGGCGAGCGCGCTCGCCAGGGCCAGGGTCACCGGGCCCCCTGAGGTGACGGTCATGGCCCGGGCGATCCGCAGGCCCTTCCTCAGGTCGAGTCGGGTGGGGCTGGGCTGGTCGTCCGGGTGGGTGGGCTCGGGTCGCGCTGGACGCTGTTCCTGCATGGCTTCCTCCTCGTGCTCTGCCAGCCTCCAGCCTGCAGGGGCCGTGGCGAGGGCGGTCGGGTCGAAGGTCCCCGACCCGGAGGAGGAGTCGTGAGGTCAGCCGCCGACGATCTCGGCGAGGGCGTCGACCAGGCGGTCGGCGTCGGCGTCGTCGTTGTAGGGCGCGAGGCCGATGCGCAGGGCGCCGGTGTCGCCGAGCCCGAGCACGCGGGAGGCCTCGATGGCGTAGAAGCAGGAAGCCGGGGCGTTGATGTTCCGCTCGGCCAGGGCCACCCGCACGTCCGGGGAGTCGTGGCCGTCGAAGCGCACCAGCAGGGTGGGGGTGCGGCGGTCCGCCCGCGAGTACAGCACCGCGCCCGGGAGGGCGGAGATGCCCTTCTCGATGCGCTCCCGCAGCCGGTCCTCGTGCTCCTCCAGCGCCTGCATGGCGCTCAGCACGCGGGTGCGGCGCTCCCCGACCTCGCCCAGCGGCGACAGCGCCGCGATGAAGTCGACGGCTGCGGTGGTGCCGGCCAGCAGCTCGTAGGGGAGGGTGCCGAGCTCGAACCGCTCGGGCACGGCGTTGGACGACGGCAGCAGCTTCTCCGGCTCCAGCGTCTCGAGCAGCTCGGGGCTCGCCGCCACCACCCCGCAGTGTGGGCCCATGAACTTGTAGGGCGAGCAGGCGAAGAAGTCGGCGCCCAGGGCTCGGATGTCGACCCCGACGTGCGGCGTGTAGTGGACTCCGTCGACGTACAGCAGACCCGGCGTTCCGTGCACCAGGTCGGCGATGGCCGGCAGGTCGGGGCGGGTCCCGATGAGGTTCGAGGCGGCGGTCACGGCGACGAGCCGGGTCCGCTCGGACAGCAGGGCGCCGATCGCCTCGGGCGGCAGCTCGCCGGTGGCCGGGTCGAAGTCTGCCCAGCGGACCACGGCGCCCACCCGCTCGGCTGCCTGCACCCAGGGTCGGATGTTGGCGTCGTGGTCGAGGCGGGTCACCACGACCTCGTCGCCCTCGGACCAGGTGCGCGACAGGGTGCGGGCCATGTCGTAGGTCAGGGCCGTCATGCTCCGCCCGAAGACCACGCCCCTCGGGTCGACGCCCAGCAGGTCACCCATGGCGGCCCGCGCATCCTGCACGACCTGCTCGGCGCGCCGTTCGGCCCGGGTGACCGTGCCCCGGTTGGCGATCGCGGAGGTCAAGGTCTCGGCGACAGCGGCGCCCACCACGTCGGGCACCTGCGACCCGCCGGGTCCGTCGAAGTGCGCGGCACCCTCGGCGAGGGACGGGAAGCGGGCTCGCAGCGCGGCGACGTCGAGGCTCATGGGGCGATCCTGTCAGGAGGGCTGGAGGGTGTACCTGATGACCCGGCCATCCTCGCGGACGACCACGGCACCGTCATCGGCGAGCAGCAGGCTGGCGGGGTGCTCGGTCACCAGCCGCCAGACCTCCTTGCCGGAGCCGCCATCGCGCAGGGCGAGCGTGCTCATCCGCTCCGTGGGGCGGAAGGGGTTGGGCCGCAGGTCGATCTGCTTCTGGGTGGCCTTCGAGGGTCGCTCTTCCTGCAGGGAGTCCGGGACGGCTGACGACGGCACCGAAGCGTGCGCTCCGCCGCCCAGGGCGAAGCGCTCCCAGGCCCCGTCGCGCTCCACCCAGAGCTGTCCGTCGGCGACGAACCAGCTGGAGGGCAACGGCTGGGAGCAGGGGTCGTCGGTGACACTGGTCCACTGCGGTGACAGGCCGGCATACAGGCTGGTCACGCACCGGCCGCCGCTCACGTGGGTGACGGCGACGGGTCCGTCGGGCACCGACAGGGCATCGGCGCCGGGGACCAGGGTCCGCCGGCCGGTGGCCGGGTCGACGAGGAAGTAGCCGTCACCGCCGGGTGCCCGGAGCACCGCAAGGCGGGGCAGCGACCCGGAGGGACCGGGACTCGCGGGCGTCGTGGACGACTGACCCGGGGCGTCGGTGGTCCACCCCTGGCGGCCGCGGGCATCGACACCCACCATCCGGCACGTCCCGGCGGCACCGGGCAGCGGGCACACGCGCAGCGCGGTGCTGCCGTCCGCCGCGGCGAGGGGCCGGATCGAGGCAGGCTCAGCCGGGCGCCAGGTCCACCGTGCGCCGGCGTCGAGGCGGACGGAGTCGACCCGGTCGTCACGCACCACCAGCATCCGGTCGTCGGCGACCCACCGTGAACCGCCGGTGACCGAACCGAGCCGCACGGTCTTCCCGGTGACCAGGTCGATCGCGCCGTTGCTCTCGCTGACCAGGGCCCGCCCGCTGAGCACCTCGCCGTCGATGGCAGGGGTGGCCCAGTCGCCAGCCAGCCCGGTGGTGCGGGGCAGAGCCATGAGTGGCCCGGCGATCGCGGCGCCGAGGACTGCCACGCCCCCAGCCACCGCCGCCGCCGGCGCGAGGCGGCGGCGCAGCGCCAGCCCGACTGACGCCGCGCACAAGGTTGCTCCCACGACGTATGCCGCGGCCGAGGGCAGGGCGGCGCCGAGGGCCGCGAGGGCGAGCCCCAGTGCTGCGAAGACCGGCGTCGTCCAGGCGCGCCTCATGCTGGCGCGGTCGGCGGCGGCGGGTTCTGCCGCGGTCGGATCCGCACCGGGGGCAGCTCGGGCGCAGGCAGGCGCTCGACGCGGCCCTGGTAGCCGGCCACCGCGCCGAAGCGATCGCCCTCCTCCTGCCACTCGCGCCGGAACTGCTCGATCTCCTCGTGCGAGCGGCCGACGAAGTTCCACCACATGAGGATGTCCTCCTCGAAGGGCGCGCCGCCGAGCAGCACGAGCCGGGCCGGTGCGTCGCTGTCGTTGCGCAGGGTCAGCGACCGCGGGCCCGGCCCGATGAAGCCCAGGGAGGCGCGGGGCACCGTCACGCCCTCGAGGCTCACCCCCTCGGTGTCGGCCAGCACGCCGTGCTCGAAGGCCGCGTCGACGCCCACCACGAGGTGCGCACCCGGGTCGAGCACGACCTCCGCGCCGAGCAGCGGGGTGAAGGTGCGCACCGGCGAGGTCTGCCCGAGCAGCGTGCCGAGGAAGACCCGCACGGTGGCGCCGGTGACGTGCACGGCGGGCGGCACGTGGTGCTGGAACATCCTCGGCTCGTCACGCGCCTCGTCGGGCAGCGCCACCCACAGCTGTACGCCGTGCAGCACGCGGGTGCCCGGGGTCGAGACCTCCGAGTGCGCGATGCCGTGCCCGCCGGTCATGAGGTTCATCTCGCCGGGCCGCACCATGGCGTGGTTGCCGCCGCTGTCGCGGTGCTCGATCTCGCCCGAGAAGAGCCAGCTCACGGTCTGCAGCCCGGTGTGCGGGTGAGGCGGCACGTCCATGCCACCGGAGGCACCCACGTCGTCGGGGCCGTAGTGGTCGGCGAAGCACCAGGCTCCGATGAGCGAGCGCTGCCGCTGAGGGAGGGTGCGCCGCACGGTCATCGCCCGAGGGCCGCCGAGGGGCACCTCCCGCGCCTCGAGCACCTCCACGACCGGCCGCCCCCCGGACCGCGGGACCGGCGCGTGCTCGCACTCGGTCTCGACCGGCCGGGTCTCGAGGTTGCTCATGGGCCCAGTCTCGCACCGGCGCTGGGCGTGGCGGCCGGATCCTTGGCATGGTGGACCTGCAGGGCCTTCGGAGGAGGAACACATGCCGCACATCCAGCTGGTGCGATCGGCCGGTCGCGCAGCGGTCCAGGTCGCCGGGCTCGGCCTGGGGGCGGTGTTCGGAGCAGCGGCGGTGCTGCGCCACGGGCGACCCCTGCACCCGCAGGGAGTGACCTTGCAGGTGACGCTGCTGTGCGACGGGTCGGGCCGCAGCGGCGTGCCCCTGCTGGACGAGGCGGGCGTCAGCCAGGGCACGGTGCGGGTGTCGCGGGCGATGGGCCTGCCGGCGTGGCTGCCCGACATCTACGGCCTCGCCCTGCGGCTGCCCCAGGCCCCGGGGGTGGACGGCGACCCCGCCGACCTGCTGTTCGCCTCGACCGGGGACTCCGGCCTGGGCCGCTTCACCCTGCTGGTCCATGCCCAGCTGGCCGACGGTCCGGTGACGACCCTGCTGCCGGTGCGGGCACCCGCCGGGGCGCTGCTGCTGCGCCTGACGCCGGTGCCGGGGTCGGCGGTGCGTGAGGTCGGGCCCGCGCTCCGCGTGCCAGACCGCCTGGCGCTGTCGTATGCCGTGGGCACGGGTCCGTGGGTCACCGTCGGCGAGGTGGCGGTCGGGGCGAAGCTCGAGGGCGAGGACGACCCGCGCCGTCACGACCCGGTCCTGCACCAGCTGCCGGGCACCCTGCAGTACCCGGTGGTCCGGTTCCTGCGGGAGCCGGCATATGCCGCGGCCCGGCGCCAGAAGGTCGCGGCACCCCAAACGGTTCGGGGTGCCAGCGAGCGCTACAGCACTCGCTGACACCCCGAAACCGGGTGGTGTTCGCTCACTCGGTGGCGCCGGTGAGCTCCGGGCGACGGGCGAGCAGGAGGCCGAGCGCGGCATACCCGATCACGAGGTGCGCTCCGCCGACCCAGCGGGCAACGCCGTCACCGAAGAGGAGGAAGGTCGGCACGGTGACGACGGCCCAGGTCTCGGCCACCATCGGCCAGAAGCGCAGGGCGCCCTGCCAGCGGCCCGCGACGGCGACCTTGATGCCGATGACGAACATGCCGAGCATGGACAGCGGCCAGAAGATGTCGAGGATCATCACCGGCGTGCTGTCGCCGATGCTGGCCGGGGTGAGGCCGTGGATCAGGGACCAGAGCGACGCCAGGCCGAGCAGGACGTACTCGACGCGGATCATCGTGCGGGCCTTCTTCGTGACGCCGGTGGCGCCGGTGCGCAGCATGGCGGTCAGCAGCGCGAACACCCCGACCTGGAAGAAGAAGCCGGTGATGTCGCCGGCGCGGGCGCCGATGCCGTCGCCGTTGGGGCCGAAGACGAAGGTGCTGGCCGCCCACAGCAGTGTGCCGGTGGTCAGCGTGACGCCGAGCCGGCGGATGGTGCGTCGGTCGACGGCCGGCGCGGTGGTGCGGGCCTGGGGCCGCGTGGTGTCGGTGCGGGCCAGGGCCGGCTGGGTGGTGAGGGTGTCGCTCATGGTCGTTCCTTTGTGTCTCGTCGCGGTGCCCGGTGCACCGCCTGGGCACCACAGTCCGGGTCGGGCGTCCCGGGCCCACAGGTGCCGGAGTCCGCATTTGCGTCCCCGGATGTGTCCCGGATGAGTCGGGACTCCGATCCTCGGGACAGCGGGACTCCGCGCTTGCGACCATGTCGCCTGTGACGACGCAGACGACCCTCAGCGCGCCCGCGGCGCCGGCCACCGCGACGGCGCGCGGCAGCCGTGCCGGAGCAGCGCTGGCCGCGCTCGCGGTCGTGCTCTCCGCCGCCACGGTGGTGCTCGACGTCGTGAACCTGCGGGCCGGCGTGACGGACGTGCCCGACCTCGAGCCGGGCTGGATCGGCTGCCTCACGGGGTTGGCGCAGGTCATCCCGGGCGCCCTGCTCCTGCGGCAGCTGCCGCGCCACCCGGTGGCCTGGCTGCTCGTGGGCTCCGGGATGTTCTGGGTCGTCGACTCGTTCTGCAGCAGCTGGACCGCCTACGCGGTCTACACCGCGCCGGACGCACCCGGCGCCTCGGCTGCCTTCTACTTCTACCAGCGCCTCGGAGCCGGACTGCTGCTCGGCCTGCCGCTGATCCTGCTGGTCTTCCCGCACGGGCGCCTGCCGCGGGAGCCGCTCTGGCGCCGACTCTCGCTCGCCAGCATCGGTCTGACCGCCCTGCTGCCGCTGCTGCTCGCCGTGGTCCCCTCCGCGACGGCCGAGCGGTTCGCCGGCGCTCCGCTCGCCCCCGCGCTGGCCAGACTCGACGTCGACCCCATCAGCATCCCGCTGCCCTGGGATGTCTGGCGGGTGCTGCTCACCGTCGCCTACGCCGGCATCTTCCTCAGCCTCGTCGTGCCCCTGCTCGTGGTGGTGCGCCGCTACCGCGCGGGCGACGAGGTGGGCCGGGCACAGCTGCGCTGGCTGGTCTGGGCGGCCGTCATCAACGTGATCGTGATCGCGGTCGGGATGCTGGTGGGTGACCCGCTGTCGGGGATCCTGCTCGGCGTCGGGGTGGGCACCACGTCGGCCGCCATCGTCGTCGCCGTCACCCGCCACAACCTGTATGCCGTGGACCGCCTCATCTCCACCACGCTCGTCTACGCCCTGCTCGCCGCTGCCGTGGTGGTCATCGACGTGCTGGTCTTCGCGCTCGCGGGAGCCGTTCTCGGGCAACGCGACTCGGCGCTCGTCGCGATCGCCGTGGTGGCCGCCCTCTACGCGCCGCTGCGCGACCGCCTTGCGCGTGTGGTGCGCCGCCTCCGCCGCGGCTCGCGCGACGACCCGTATGCCGTGGTGTCGACGCTCGCGGAGCAGCTCGAGGTGTCGTCGTCCCCCGACCAGCAGCTGGTGGCAGTGGCCAGGGCGGTGGGCGAGGCCTTCCGGTCGCCGTACGTGAGGGTCGAGATCGCCGGTCCGACGGGCGAGCGGCAGGTGGTCGAGCACGGCCGCCCCGCAGGGCGATCCGTCGAGCTGCCGGTGGTCTACCGCGGCGAGCGGGTCGGCCAGCTGACGCTGTGTCCTGCGGGCAGCAGCGAGCTCTCGGAGCACGACCAGCGCCTGCTCGGTGACGTCGTGCGTCAGGCGGCCGCGGCCGCGCGGGCCAGTGAGCTGAGCGCCAGCCTGCAGGCGAGCCGCGAGCAGCTCGTCACGGCCCGCGAGGAGGAGCGGCGGCGGCTGCGCCGTGACCTGCACGACAGCCTGGGGCCGAGCCTCGGTGCCGTCACGCTGCGCATCGAGACGGCGCGAAACCTGGCTTCCCGCAACCCTGCCGAGGCCGACCGGCTGCTCGAGCAGGCCACCGCCGACGTCGCCGCGGTGCTGGGCGACGTGCGCCGCCTGGTGCACGACCTGAGACCGCCCGCGCTCGACGAGCTCGGCCTGGTGCGAGCGATCGACCAGCAGGCCCGGCGGCTCGAGTCCCCCGACCTCCCGATCAGCGTCGTCGACGACGGGCTCGACGGAGCCGCCCTGCCAGCGGCGGTCGAGGTGGCGGCCTTCCGCATCGCCTCGGAGGCGGTCAACAACGTGGTGCGCCACTCGGGGGCCCGGCGGTGCACCGTGAGCCTGACCCGCTCCGCCGCCGAGGTCGGGGTGAGCGGCCCCGCACTGGTGGTCGAGGTGCGCGACGACGGACACGGCATACCGGATGATGTGGCGGCCGGGGTGGGGATGCTGTCCCTCCGGGAGCGGGCCGCCGAGCTGGGCGGGACGGTCTCGGTGGAGTGCCCGCCCGGAGGTGGCACCGTCGTGCGGGCGATGCTGCCGTGCAACATGACCACGAGTGCGCAAGCGCCGCAGACGACGGGAGCCGCAGCCGATGCAGGATGAGCCGATCCGGGTGCTGCTCGCGGACGACCACCCCGTCTACCGGGACGGACTGGCTGCGTTGCTCGCCTCCGTGGACGGGCTCGAGGTGGTGGGCACGGCCGAGGACGGTGGCGCGGCGGTGGCCCTCGCCGCCGAGCTGCAGCCCGACGTGGTCGTCATGGACGTGCAGATGCCGGGTCTGGACGGCATCGAGGCGACCCGGCAGGTCACCGCGGCCAGCCCGCACATCGGCGTCGTGATCCTGACCATGGCCGAGGAGGACGCGACCCTGTTCTCCGCCATGCAGGCGGGCGCCCGCGGCTACCTGCTCAAGGGGGCCAACCAGGCCGAGATCACCCGCGCGGTGACGGCCGTCGCCCGCGGCGAGGCGATCTTCGGCCCGGCCATTGCCCGGAGGATCGCCGACTTCTTCGCCGGCGGGCCTGCCGCCGGGTCCGCCGCGGAGCAGGCCTTCCCACAGCTGACCGCGCGCGAGCGGGAGATCCTCGAGCTGGTGGCGGCCGGTCGGTCGAACGCACAGATCGCATCGACGCTCTTCCTGTCACCGAAGACGGTGCGCAACAACGTCTCCAACATCTTCGCCAAGCTGCACGTGGCCGACCGGGCCGAGGCGATCGTGCGCGCGCGGGAGGCCGGGCTCGGTCACTGAGGACCGTCTCGCTCTGGCGGTCACCCCGTCGGCGCTACTGCATCGGGATCACCTTGGGCAGGAGCGGGCGACCCGATGCGGCGTCGACGACCGGGCGGTCACCGAGCTCCGCCTCCAGGGGCACCGTGACCTCCTCGAGGCGCAGCGAGGAGTTGCACATCTGGCCCTGCGGCGGGCTGAGGGCCGTGCCACCGACCACGACAACGTCGTCGATCTCGAGCACGTGCTCGCGCAGGTCGGTGTCGCAGGCTCCGCTGCCGAGCGTGACCGTCAACGAGGTGGAGGTATGCCCGACGACGTCCTGCCCGGTGAGCAGGACGCGACGGCCGTCAGCGGGACTCGGCCCCAGGTCGGCGGGTTCGAGGTCGCCGGGCTCGACGGCGTCGACGGCCACCCGCACCAGCGGCTCCGGCAGGCCCTGCACGGTGAACGACCACGCAGGCAGCTTCGCCGGACCGCGTGCGGTGAGGAGCGAGGCGGTCACTCGGCGCGCGCCGATGATGGTGACCCAGTCGCACCCCGTGCTGGTGCCTTCCGGTGGCGGGCACGGCCCGGATCGTGGGTTGACCATCTCGTCGTAGGCAGTTTGGGCGTCGACGGTGCCCACCGTCACCGTGGTGCCGTCGGCATAGGTGACCGTGCCGGTGCCGGGCGTGGTGGGCAGCGCCGTGGCGGTGCGCACCCAGCCGTTGCCGAAGGAGGCCTTGAGGTTGGGGCGCGGCATCCAGTCGGGGTCTCTCGTGAGGCTCTCTGCGGCGACCACACTGGTGCGCCATCGTTCCAACAGGTCGCCGCGTGTCCAGGCGTCGGCCACCTGCTGGGCCCGTCGCTGGAAGAGGGCTGCGGGGTCGCCGCCCTGAGTGTCCGTGGTCCCGGGGTCGGTGGTGCTGGACCCGCAGCCGGCGGCCAGCGCGACCGCGACCAGGACGGGGGCGACGAGCGCAGGGGTAGGGCGCGGCATACCCCTTGGACGCCTTGCTTTGCCCAGGCGTTCCCGGCCGCCGTGCAGCGCGGACTCGGGACCGGCGCTCGCTCCGCGCGTGAGTCGGTGCGGCGGCGCCTAGGCTGCTCGGTGACGCAACCGACGCCGCCCGCTGGGTCCGACCTCCGGTACAACGACACCTGGACCCGGGTGGGCGCCGCGTGGGTCGAGGCCATCGAGGTCCTCCCCACGGGACCGCCGCAGGCGGGGACGGTCGTGGTGCTGCCCGGCCTGGGGTTGCCGCGCTACACCCGCCCGACGGTGGAGGCGCTGGCGGGTCGGGGGCTGCGCTGCGTGGTGCTCGACCTGCTCGCGTGGCGGCGGCCGCGCCTGAGGGTGCCACCGCGGGTCGGTCCCATGGGCGAGGCGGCCGCGCGCTGGGTTCATGATGCAGACATCGCGGGTCCTGTTGTGCTGCTGGGGCATTCAACCGGCGCGCAGGTCGCCCTCGGGGCTGCGCTGCGGCTCCAGCACGACCGGCCAGACACCGCCGTGGTGCTGGCCGGGCTGACGTTCCGACCCGAACAGCGTTCGTGGCCCAGCATTCTGCGAGGCGCCGCCACGGCATACCGCAAGGACACCCCAGCCGAGCTGGTGGTGGCCAAGAACATTGCGCGCGTCCGAACCGACCTGCTCAGCATCATCGAGTCGGGGCGCCGGGACCGCCCGGAGGAGCGGGTCGGCGGCCTGCGGGTTCCCTTGGTGCTGACAGCTGGGGAGGCGGACTCCTTTGCGCCGCAAGGATGGCTGGAGCAGGTGGCGGCTGCGTCGGGCGGACCTGCGCAGGTGAAGGTGCTGCCGGGGTCGCACAACAACCTCTTCACCCACCCCGACCATGTCGCGGACGTCGTCAGTGCGGCGGTGCCGTCCAGCGCACCCTGACGAAGAGGTTCGCCGCGTAGCTGCGCCGGGCGGGGTAGCCGGCGGCGACCAGCTCGGCGCAGATCCGGTGGCCGTGGCGGATGTTCGAGCTGTGCACGTGGATGCGCCCGACCCGCTGCGGTTCGCCGGTCGTCGCGAGGGCGACCAGGTGGTCGACGAGAGGCTGAGCGGTGTCGCCGAAGCTGAGGTCGTAGTCGAGCCAGAGGTCGTCGATGGGAGCTCCCTCCAGGGAGCGCAGGAGGTCCAGGGCCTGCTGTGAGGTACGCGCGGTGAGCGTCGGCCGTGCGTCCTTGAAGTCGCGCGTGTCGTCGACGAGCACCGTCAAGGGCGCCGTCGGCCCCGCCAAGGACGTGGGCTGCCCGCCCGCGGGGCCGGTCACTCGGACTCCGTCCCGTTGCGCCAGGAGTCCGGGTCGAGGCCCCGTCGGGCCAGCTCACGTTCACTGGCGCACAACGTCTTCGAGCACCACCAGCGCCCGTGCGGGTGCTTCTGGTTCTCGCGCGACCAGTTCCAGTAGCGGCAGTGCTCGCGGACCTCCTCGTCGGTGAGCGTCTCGCGCAGGGCGCCCATGTCGCCGTACCGGCCGTCGAGCGGGTCGGTGTACGGGTTCTGGTCGAGAGCGTGCTTCTGCGGCAGCGGCTCAGGACCGGCGAACTCGCGCAGCGTCTCCCTGAGGTCGGCCGCCTGGAGCGCGAGGAGGACCCCGAAGGCCTGCGCCATGCGGATGTCGCCGGTCTCGGACTCGGCCTCGTCGAGGACGGCGTGGGCATAGGAGATGGCGGTGCGGGCGAGGGCGACGACAGCTTCTCTGGACGACATGGGGCCTCCACGTGCTCGGGACCCCTCGACGTCGGTCGTGGAGATCCGCTGTTACCGGCCGGGTTCGGCTCGGTCAGCTCTTCCCCTGGGGCACCTCCGCGGTGGAGGTTGCCGGGCAACAAGCCAGGTACTTGTCGTTGCCTCTCCTGAGCTGTTGCCAGTGTAGAGGCCAGCACCGACAGCCCCCGTCGTTCGGGGAGATGCCCCTTCGCCAGTCCGGGAAGTCGGCGTCATGACTCCGGGACGGCGGCCTCCGTCGGCTCCGGCTCGGCCGCGATCTCGCGCCCCGGTGCCTCGCGGAAGTAGTAGCGGACGACGCTGTTGGCCACGGCGAGCACGGGCACGGCGAAGAGGGCGCCGACCACCCCGAGCAGGAACGACCCGAGCGCGACCGCCGCGATCACGGCGAGCGGGTGCAGCGCGACGGCGCGACCCATGAGGAACGGCTGCAGGACGTGCGTCTCCACCTGCTGCACCAGCAGCACGACGCCCAGCATCAGCAGCGCCACGGTCGGGCCCTTGACGAGCAGCGCGATGAGCACGGCGACCGCCCCCGAGAGGATGGCGCCGACGATGGGGATGAAGGACGAGAGGAACACGAGCAGCGTCAGCGGGATGACGAAAGGCAGACCGAGGACGAGGGCGCCGAGGCCGATGCCCACCGCGTCGACGCCGGCGACGACCACCTGGGTGCGGGCGTAGTGGCCCAGGCTGGTCCACCCGCGCCGGAACGCCTCGTGGGTGGGGGTCTGTGCCGGCTGGGGGAGCATGCGCACGAAGAACGCCCAGATGCGCTCGCCCTCCGCGAGGAAGAAGTAGGTGGAGATCAGGCAGATCAGCAGGCCCGCGAGGAAGTGACCGGCGGAGGTCCCGACCGTGAGGGCCCCTGATGTCAGCATGCTGCTGTTGGAGCGCAACGACTCCTGCGCCTTGTCGAGGTAGTCGGCGAGCTGGGCGCTGGAGAGCTGCAGGGGGCCGGTGCGCAGCCACTCGGTCACCTTCTCGAAGCCCTGTTCGGCGCTGGTCCGCATGCTGCCCGCGCCGCTGGCGAGCTGGGCCGCCGCCGCGGCGCCGAGGGCGAGCACCACACCGAAGGCGCCCAACAGCACCACCAGCGACGAGACGCCGCGCGACAACGGGGTGCGGGCCGCCAGCCACAGGGCTGCCGGTGCCAGCAGGGCGGTGAAAAGGGCGGCCACGGCCAACGGCACGACGATGAGGCTGGCCACCCGCAACGCGGTGACCAGCAGGGCCGCGGCGGCGACGATCACCAGGAGCCGCCACGACCACGCGGCGGCGACGGCCAGCGGACGGGGGACGTGGGCGTCCTCGGGGCGGTCCGGGGCAATGGGGTGCTGGATGCTCACCCAGCCAGCCTGCCCCAGCTGCGACACCAGCGCCTGCTTGACGGTGCGTAGGCGGTCGGGGGCATCTGCGCCTGAAAGACTTGGCACAACAAGCGGAGTCACCAGGAGGGTCAGTGCGCGTCACCACCTATGCCCAGCTCATGGAGCTGCTGGACGGCCTGTATGCCGCCGGCGCAGACCGGACGAGCCGGGACGCGGCCGCCTTCTGGGACGGCCTGCTGGAGCAACCCGACCACCCGCTGCACACCGACCTGCCCGACGCCGGCCTGCTCGCCTGGCAGGAGGCCGGACTGCTGGGCGGCAGCGTCGAGGGTCGACGGGCGCTCGACGTCGGCTGCGGCCTGGGGCGCAACAGCCGTTGGCTCGCGTCGCAGGGGTTCGCCGTCACCGGCATCGACATCGCGCCGTATGCCGTGCAGGAGGCTTCCCGTCGCTCCTCCGGTCTCGAGGCCACCTACGTGGAGGTGGACTTCGTCCGTGAGCCCGTCCCCGGCGCGCCTTTCGACCTCGTCTACGACTCCGGGTGCTTCCACCACCTCGCGCCGCACCGGCGCATCTCCTACATGGAGGCTCTGCGGGACTCTCTCGCCCCGGGCGGGCTGTTCGGCATCTGCACCTTCACCGCCGGACGCATGGGCACCACAGCCTCGGACGCTGACCTGCTCCTGCAACGCGGGCTCGAGGGCGGTGTCGCCTACACGCTCGACGAGCTGCAGGAGATGTTCTCCTGGCTCGAGGTGGTCGACGCCAGGCTCATGCCGCCTCCGCACGACCATGCGGAGGCGACCTTCTCGCACGACTTCCTGCAGGTTGCGCTGTTCCGCAACGTCTGACGCGACTCCCATGGGCGAACTCGTGTACTCGGTCTGGATCAAGGCGGCACCCGCCCAGGTGTGGCGCACCTACGTCGACCCCGAGCGCATTCCGGAGTGGCAGACGGGCAAGCCCGTGATCGGTGACGTGCGTGGCGCACCCGGTGAGCCGGGCTCCACGTACGTCTCGAGGCGAGGCCCGCTCACCGCGCACACGACGGTGCTGAGGGCGGCCGTTCCGACCCAGCTCGTGACCAGGACCAAGGCCTACCTCGGTCTGCAGTTCGAGGTCACCTCTCGGCTCGCTGCCCGGGCCGGCGGCACCGACCTGGAGCTCACGGTCGAGACACACTGGCCGCCGGGCCTCCGGCTGGTCGGAAGGCTCGTCGAGCGGGCGGTGCTCAGCTCGCGCGAGGCTGGCAAGGAGCTCGCCAACCTCAAGACGATCATCGAGCGGGAAGTCGCCGACTGATCGCTCGGCGCTGCGTCGGGAGGCTGCGCAAGCGTGTCGCGTCATACGCGTGACGCGTCAGGCGTGCTCGTCCTCGAGCAGCTGGCGCAGGGAGGCTGCCTCTTCCGCGCACGCGGGGCAGCCGGTCAGGTGCCGGTCCATGGCGACGTCGGTGGGAGAGCCTTCGAGGAGCGCTTCCACGTGGGTGTCGAGCCGCTCGAAGCACTCCTCGCACGACAGCCACGGCGTGGTGTCGAGCAGCAACGCCTCCACGGCGCGGGAGGGGATCGGCCGAGGTGTCTGGGGGCTCACGGGGTACCTGCCTGGGGTCGAGCGGGGTCGGTTGCTGAGTCGGCGGACGGGAGCCCGCCGGGGAGGTATCCCTGTGCGGTCAGCGCGGTCCGCAGGCGTCTGCGGACGTCGTGCAACGTCTTGTAGAGGGCGCCTCGCGTCGTGCCGAGCCGGTCAGCCAGGACGTCGATGGGCACGTCGTCGACCAGCAGGGCGATGGCGATGCGGCGCTGGTGGGGAGTGAGCACCCGGCGCATCGCGCTGGCGAGCGCGTGGGCCAGGTCGGTTGCCTCAGCCTGCTGGGCAGGGTTGTCGTGCAAGGGCGCTGGGGTGTCGAGGTCGTGCAGCTCCACCTCGCGGTGGCGCCACTGCAGGCGGCGGACGTCGCTGCCGGCTTGGACGATCGCGAACTTGTAGGCCCACGTGGTGAAGCGGCTGCGGCCCTCGAAGCTGTCGAGCTTGCCCAGCAGCGAGACCATCGCTTCGTCGGCCGCCTGGTTGACGACCTCGTCCAGCGTTGCCGGCGAGGCGTCGGGCAGGGCGTCCCGCATCCGCCACACCTGGTGGCGCGCTGCGCGAAGCATGAGGCCGTGCAGCTGGCGGAGTGCTGCATCCTGTTGTGGTCCAGGGGTGGTCAGCGCCGAGACCCAGTCCAGCGGTTCTGGCGCGACGGCGTGGCAGGCGGGTCCGGGAGGCAGGTGCTCGTCGAACCGTGTCGGGCTCATCGACCGTCACCGGCCTCGTCGAGCGGCGAAAGGATCCGAGCCGCCAGCTCCGGCGGGCACCCTCGGTCGACGAGCTGGAGGAGGGCGTGCAGGTCGGTTCGCTGGTCGGCCAGTCGCTCGGCCAGCGCTGGCGGGAAGCCGTACTCGAGGAGCCGGCAGCGGCGCCAGCCCCGGACGTCCACCGGCGAACCGGGCGAGAGGCAGGGGGAGTGTGTCTGGGGTGCCCGCGGCATGCGTGCTGGCTGTTTCGTTGTCATGCCCTGTTTGCTCCCGCGCGCCCTCGTGGTCTTACCGCCTCGACGGCGACCGGTAAGACCTTCAGCCCGCGGCGGCTCTAACACGGTGTCAGCCTCCCACCCGCGCACCCGTGGCGTCACCCGCTCCGGACGGGTGGGAGGGCAGCCACACCACCCAGGAGATCCGTCATGGTCAGCACCCTCACGAACCACCAGACAGACGCCCGCCCGCGGCTCCGCCGCGACCCGGCATACCAGGCCTTTTTGTTGCTTCGCACCGTCTTCGTCGTCGCGCCGGTGGTCTTCGGGGCGGACAAGTTCACCAACGTGCTGGTCGACTGGACCACCTACCTCGCCCCGCCGCTGGCTGGCCTGTTTCCCATTGCGCCCAGCACGTTCATGTATGCCGTCGGCGTCGTCGAGATCGTCGCCGGCCTCGTCGTGGCGCTCCACCCGCGCCTGGGCGCCCTTGTCGTGGCGGGTTGGCTCGGCGGCATCGTGGTCAACCTGCTCCTGATTCCCGGCTACTACGACGTGGCGCTCCGCGACGTGGGGCTGCTCGGCGCAGCCGTGGCGCTCCAGCGACTCAGCACCCGGTTCGATGCACGGCCGACGCTGTGGCCGCTGCGGAAGGCCTGACCGTGCACGGATCCACGACCCGCCTGGCAGGACCGACCCGGGAGGGCGTGAACGGTCACGGCCTCGCGGGTCGGGTGCCTGTCGCTGCTCACGGCGATGCGGCCTCGGCAGATCTCACCCGTGCGGCAGATGGTGCCCACGAGCTGCTCCGGGGGCTGGGGATCGACCTGTCGGGCGAGTCCTTGCGGCGCACACCGCAGCGCATGGCCGAGGCTCTGGCCGAGCTGCTGAGCCCTCGGCCGTTCGAGCTGACGACGTTCCCCAACGACGGCGGCTACGACGAGCTCATCGTGGCGCGCCACCTGCCCCTCCTCTCGGTGTGCGAGCACCACATGCTCCCGTTCGTCGGGCACGCCCACATCGGCTACCTGCCGGGTGAGCGCATCCTCGGCCTGTCGAAGCTGGCACGCGTGCTCGAGCACTTCGCGCGCCGGCCGCAGGTGCAGGAGCGGCTGACCACGCAGGTGGGCCACTGGCTGCAGACGAGCCTGGCCCCGTCAGGGGTAGGCGTGGTGATCGAGGCCGAGCACCTGTGCATGACGCTCCGCGGCGTGCAGGCGCCCGGCGCCACCACCGTGACCTCGAGCCTGCTGGGTGTGGTGCGTGAGGACGCACGCACGCGTGCCGAGTTCCTGGCCCTGACACAGGCTCCCCGGTGACGAAACGACCGTGCCGGTCAAGGCTGCCCAGAAGGGAGCTGACCTGCGTCAGGCGTGCAGGGCCCGGAGCAGCCGCGTCGTCCCCGACATGCCCTTGAGCTCCACCGGACCGATGTCTGAGAACGCAATGTCCTTCTCCCGCGAGGCGTCGGCAACCGCCTCGCTGACCAGCACCTCCCCGGGCCTGGCGTAGTCGGCGATGCGAGCGGTGACGTTCACGGTCTGTCCGAAGTAGTCGCCCTGTTGGTAGAGGACGGGACCTGTGTGCAGGCCGACGTGGGCCGGGGGCAGTCCCGCCGTCGCAAGCCCGTCCACCATCTCCAGTGCAGCCCGCACCGCCGGCCCAGGCTCGCGGAAATGGAACATCACCCCGTCGCCCAACCACTTGATGGGAGCGCCGCCGAACCGCACCGACTCCCGTTGCACCAGGCGCGCGAGCCTCGACGCCAGGTCTGCAGCCGCCTCGTCACCGCGCTCCTGGGTCAGTCGCGTGTAGCCGGTGATGTCGAGGAAGCAGATCGCCGGCGGCCGCTCGAGCCGGCTGTGGATCCCTGCCTTTGCCATGAGTGTCTCGAAGCCCTCGATGATGTTGGCGGTCCAAGCGCGCGCCTGCTGCGCGTGGTAGAGCGCCAGGAGGGCCTGTTCCGCCAGTGGTGTGCTGCGTTCGGCAAATGCGGCGTTGGAGAGCTCCTCCACTCCGGCGTTGGCGTCCAGTGCCGGCCGCACCACCTCCGCGTTCCACCACGCGGCCTCGGCCTCGGTGATCCGGTGGGTGCTGTCGCCGTACACGCGGAGCAGGCGCTCGATGGAGGTCGACTGGAAACCGCCGGACACTTGCAGCTGGAGGAACGGCACGACCGCCACCTCGTCCTCACGAAGGCGGTCGTCCGGTGAGGGCGACGGGGAGCCGATCGACTCCCGGATCGTGGTCAACAGGTCCAGGGGTATGCCGGTGCGGTCGCTGACATCTTGGAACGTCTCTTCGGCGAGTGCGGCGAAACGCTCGTAGGCGGCGCTGTCGAGGAAGGCGAAGGAGAGGGCGCCGCTGCGGAGGCCGGCAGCGACGCGGTCGAGCGGGATCGCGGCGTCCTCGAGGGACTTGGCCATCATCGCTCGGCGCACGTCGCCAGAGGAGAAGCGACCTGTCTCCCCGGGGGCGATGATCCCGAGGTCGACGAGGTGCTCGAGGTAATCCGGCGCGACGCCGGCGCGCTCGGCGGCATCCCGGAGGGAGTACCCGCTCACGCTGGCCAGCGTACCGGAGGAGCTTGCAAGCACCTCCTCTCGCCAAGGAGCAGCGAACGCCCGAATCGTGGCGGTTGGGTGCGTGGACGGGAACTGGCTTGTGCGAGGGGGTGTGGCTGCTATTTGGTTGCGGCATGCCTAGTTCGCTGATTGAAGTTCGCCGGCCCTACGCCCCCGATGAGGAGGTCGCCATCATCGACGCTGTCCATGCGAGCCTGGTCGCGGCCTTCAAGATCCCCAGCGAGGACCGCTACATCCGGCTCGTCTCGTATGAGCCACACCGCATGGTGAACGGCCTCGACGCTGGACAAGCCGATCACTACACGCGCGTCACCATCGACTGCTTCTCGGGCCGTTCCATCGAGGCGAAGCGCGACCTCTACCGAGAGATCGTGGAGCGCCTTGAAGCGATCGGCATCCCGCGCGATGGTGTGTCGATCCTGCTGCGGGAGAGCGACCCGGAGAACTGGGGCCTGAACGGCGGTCAGGCAGCCAGTGACTACGACCTCGGTTTCAACGTCAACGTCTGAGATGAACGGACCCGCTGCCCTACCTGCCCAACCGCCTCGGTGTCCTGCTCGGTGTCCTGCCAAGCCATCGTTGACCTCAGTCCGCGTGCTCGCCCGGACGGCCGTCCGAGCTGGCCGTGACGAGGCGCTGGATGCGGTCGGCGATTCCGCGCATGGCTGGGGCTCTGCCGGTGATCTGGCGCAGCAACACCGTGTCGTCGCCCACTTCCAGCGTGACTGTCACGAAGAACGAGGAGGTCGCGCCCCAAGTCCAGAACCCGCTGTAGCCGGTAGTGCTCACGCGGGTAATTCTGCTGGTGGAGAACCCGCGGGTTCGCAGCCATCCCCGAGACACCACGCGGTCGGGGTAGACGGTGATTCCCAACCGAAGAGCCCGGATGAGAAGGGCGGCAGCGGCGGTGAGGAGCAGCAGGCCGGGGACCCACTCGGTCTGGTCCGGGCCCGCAGTTGGGTCCGTCATGCCGCCAAGAATGGCGAGTGCACCGGTGCAAACCAGGAGCGTGCCGCGGACGCGCGTTCCCGGGCTGTGTACCTCGGTTCCCGTAACCGTCACGGTGGCATCCTGCCGGAGCCTCGCCGGAAGGGGGAGAAGCCGTCCTGCTTTGTGTCCTGCTCGGCGTTCGCTCCGCGAATGACAGCCGTCGTTGGGGCCCTGACCTGCGTGTTGGTGGGCCCCGTGGGGCTCGAACCCACAACCTACGGATTAAAAGTCCGCAGCTCTGCCAATTGAGCTAGAGGCCCGGGGCCCAGAGGCCCGGGGGCGCGATGTCGACCAGGAGTTTCCCTGCACACGTGCGGGGAACCGGCACGTCTCGGCCCGGCGGCAAGGGTACCGGTCGGTGGCACGGAACGCCGTCACCGCCCGCGCCCGGTCCGGCGCAGCATCAGCGCGTGAAGCCCTGCACGTGCCACACCCGGTCCGGCTCGGTCATCACCGGACGCAGACCGTGCGCGGTGACGACCTCCAGCATCTCGGCCGGTGGGTGGGCGAACGTACGGAACTCCTTGCCCGTCACGGCATACATCGCGTTCTCCGCCGCGAGGAGCACGCGGCTGGTGAGGTTGCGCGGTGGGTGGCTGAAGGCCAGCCGGCGGCGGCAGTGGTCCGCGGCGGCCCCCAGCAGCCGCTCATGGTCCGGGTAACAGCAGACGACCCGGTGGAGCACCACGAGGTCAGCCTGCGCCACCTGGTCGGGGGTGGCGGCGATGTCGACGATCTGCCGGTGCATCCGGTCGGCGACACCCGCCTCGTTCGCCAAGCGGTGCGCGTCCGCGTCGTAGGCCGACGACAGCTCGAGGGTCAGCACCGACGCAGCACCGCGACGCAGCAGCTCCATCCCGATCTCGCCCACCCCACCGCCGATGTCGAGCACCGTCGCTCCCGCCAGGCCGTCGGCGGCGAGGAAGTCGACCATGCGGGTGGCGGCCCGGTCCAGTCCGCGGCGGCGGTACCTCTTGGCCACGCGCCCGGCGAACCCGGCGCGGAACACGTCGTCGCACCCGCGGGGGTCACAGCATCCGGCCACGCGTCAGTCTCCACCCGTCGACGACCGCACCGGAAGCGATTCACCAAGCTTCGCCCAGCCGAGGCAAGGCATCCCGGTGGCCTTTCGCCGGAGAACGCCCACTCCGCCTCGGATCGGTCTGGGTGGTTATGCCCGAGATGCGTGCAGCCCGGTGTCCAGAAGGGGGCTTACGACCTAGCCATCCCTTCTGCCGCAACACCACACTGAAGGTGCAGGTGGCGACCTCGACTGGGCAGGTTGGTTCCCCCGATCACCCATCCGGGTGATGGCCGGCCGGCACACGTCGCCGCCCCGTAACGAGTACCCATGGGTGCTCACCCCCAGCGTGCCCAGTCGCCCAAGGAGTGCAGATGACCGGCCATCTCGTGACTCGCCAGGGTGGTCCCGGCGTCCGCGGC
The DNA here is from genome assembly GCA_963730585.1 of uncultured Actinomycetota bacterium. Taxonomy (GTDB): domain Bacteria; phylum Actinomycetota; class Actinomycetes; order Actinomycetales; family Dermatophilaceae; genus Pedococcus_A. The sequence goes on from CAVSSL010000010.1 coordinate 550,818, forward strand.
GAGGTGCCGGCATGAGTGTTCGTGATGCCTCCGTCCCCGCCGTGACCTGGGAGATGGATCCTCGGCGCCCCCGTCCTGAGCGGCGCCTCGACCTGTATGCCGCCGTCGGCGTCGGCGCCCTTGCCTCCATCGCCTACGTGGTGGCGCTGATGCTGGACGTCGTGCCACCGCGCGGCCTGTCGGTCGTGTTCTTCGCCGCCGCGCCGATCAGCGCCGCCTTCGCGCTCGTCGTGCTCGGCGTGAGGTGGCGGGCCGAGCGTGACCCGGCGCTGAGCTGGGTGAGCGCCGGCCTGGCGGTGGGCTGGCTCGCCATGGTGCTGCAGCTGATCTCGTTTCCCACGGTCATCCCCGACGGCGGACCCTTGGGCACCAATGACCAGAGCAGTGCCGCGCTGTACCTGATCTTCCACCTGGCGCTCCCTGCGGGCGCGCTTGCGGGAGCCCTGGGAGCCTCGGCTGTGTGGCGGCTGCCGGGGGCGGCTCTCGGCTTGGCCTTCACGCTGTTCGTCGCCCTCGACGCGGTCCCGCTTCCCACCCTGCTGCGTCAGGGCACCTCGTACACAGCGCCCCTCCTGGGCCTCGAGTACGGCATGGCGGCGTTCACCGCCCTGGCCGCGGTGGTGTGGATCAGGCGCTCTGGACGCACCGCCCCCACCCTCCGCGGTTGGGTCGGGGTGTCTCTCTCGCTCGCGGTCTACGACCTGCTCTTCAACGCCTTGGCCGCCGAACGGTTCAGCACCGTCTGGTGGGCGAGCCTGTCCATGCGGGTGGCCACGTATGCCGTGCTGGCGGTGGGTGTCGTCTACAGCGTGCTGGTGCGCTTGGCCGAGACCGAGTCCTACACGACCGCTGAGCTGGACCGTCGCGAGGCGGAGCTGCGCACGTCGCTGGGCCTGACCCGGGAGCTGCTCGGCTGTGCCCAGGACCTCGCCAAGGCGGTCACCCCGGCGGAGGTCGCCGACGCACTGTGTCGCGACGCCGTCGCCGCCAGTGGCCTGCGGCAGGCGGTGCTCTTGGTCAGCCGGGAGGGCGCCCCGACCGTGGTGCTCGGGCGGACCGGCCACGGCGCCAGCCCGACCGCCGAGCTGGCCGGCACGGGCTGGGACTCGCCGTACGCCTCGTCGCTGGCGCCACTCGCCCGGCTGCCCCTCTTCCTTGAGACGGCAGAGGAGGTCCGTGCCCGGGTCCCCGCGGGCACGCCTCTGCAGGAGGCTGCTGCGCTGGCGGTCCTGCCGATCCGGGTGGTCGGCGAGCGGCTGGGCACCCTCCTCGTCTGGGACACCGAGCCGCACACGTTCGCGCCCAGCGACCGCGAGGTCCTCGCCGGGCAGGCCAGCCAGGGCGGGCAGGCCCTGCGCCGGGCGCTCGCCTTCGAGAACGAGGCCAACGCGGCCGCCACCCTCCAGCGGTCGCTGCTCTCGCCGACCCTCGCCCCGCGCGAGGACCTCGCCATGGCAGCCCGTTACCTGCCGGGCGAGGCCGGTCTGCGCGTCGGCGGCGACTGGTACGACTGCGTCCCGATCGACCGCCACAAGGTCGCGCTCGTCGTCGGCGACGTCATGGGCAAGGGCCTGCGCGCAGCGGCCGTCATGGGGCAGATGCGCACCGCCGTCCGCTCCCTCGCCAGTGCCGACCCCTCCCCGGCCGCGGTCCTCAAGGGTCTCGACCGGCTCCACTCGATGCTCGACGTCGACGAGATCGCCACCGTCGCCTACGTGCTCCTCGACGCCGAGACGGGCACCGCACGCATGGCCCGGGCGGGCCACCTTCCGCCCATCCTGGTGGACGCCGAAGGCCGCACCACCCTCCTCGAGGCCGGGGGTTCCCCGCCCCTTGGCACACCCGCCCCGGAGCGTTCCGAGGCCGAGGTCCTGGTGCCCGCCGGAGGAGTGCTGGTCCTCTACACCGACGGCATCGTCGAGGACCGTTCCAGCGGGCTCGACGGCCTAGAGGCCTTCGTCGACCTGGTCGGGCAGATCTCGCGTCGCAAGGGCGCCGACGTCGAGGCGCTCGCCACCGAGCTCCTGGTTGCCACCGCGGCCACCCTGCGCCAGGACGACATCGCCCTCCTGGTGGCGCGGATGCCCGCCGTGCCCAGCGAGATCGGGGACGGCGCAGCCGATGTGGTGACAACGCTGGAGGCCACGACCATCGAACCGGTGCTCAGTGGTGCCGGAGCATCGGCCGGCCCTGGCGCCCTCGCGCCGGAGGCGCACGCCCACCCGTCGGTGACGGCAGCCCCCCTGGCGTCCTCCGAGGTGGCCCGGAGCCGTGACGGCGCGCTGCACGTCGGGCGCGTGCCGTCTCACCGTGCCGCCCCGTTTGCCGCCACCTTCCCAGAGAACCCCGAGGCGCCCACCGCCGTGCGTCGCTGGATCCGCCAGAGCTCGCGCGGGCTCGACCGCACCGTGCGGGAAGACACCGTCCTGCTCGCCACCGAGCTGGTGACCAATGCCGTGCGGCACGGCCGCGGCGAGGTGACGGTGCGCCTCTGGCCGGGCCCTGACGTCGTGCGGGTCGAGGTCAGCGACGCCAACCCGCACCGGCCCGAACCCGGCGGCTACGACCTCGACGCCGAGGACGGCCGCGGCCTCCTGATCGTCGGCGCGCTCAGCTCGCGGTGGGGGACCGCACCGCTGCCCGGCGGCGTCGGCAAGACGGTCTGGTTCGAGCTCGACCACTGACCCCGTCGGGGGTGAGTGAGGGCGCGAAGCGGCCGGGTAGCCCGTCAGGCCGCGTAGCCGTCAGGCCGCGAAGCGGCCGTGCAGGCCGTTGAGGGTGTCCGACACCAGGCCCTTGATGACGCGGGAGCGGATGAACCCGGGCAGCGGCAGGTTGTGGTGGATGGTCAGCTCGTAGGTCACCTTGGTGCGTCCGCGGCCTGCCGACTCGAGGGTGTAGACGCCCTCCTGGCCGGTCTGCAGCCGGCCCTTGACCATGGTCCAGCTCAGGCCGTGCGGTGAGTGCTGGTAGGCCAGCGTGTAGCGGTCGGTGCCCACGCTCGACGACGCCGCGAACTTCGCCGTCAGAGGGCGACCTTGGTCGTCACTGCTGAGCACCTCCGCCTCGAGGATCTCGGGAATCCACTCCGGCTGGCTGGCGACGTCGCGCAGCAGTGCCAGGACGGCGGCCTGTGTGGCCGGCACTTCGACTGACTGGGTTGCGGTGTCGGTGGGCATTCTGTGCCCCTTCCTCTCCGTCACGGCCGAGGCGCACCAGCGCGTCCACCTCGTCCTCGAATGCCACGAGCAGGGCCTGTGGGTCGGGGACGACGCCGACGTCCACCATGAAGCCGACCCGGACGGTCCCGGCATACGTGAAGATGCACACCCCCACGGTTTGGGTCCCGGAGCCGGGCACCCAGCCGAGCACTCCCGTCATCGGGACGCCGGCGAAGGTGCGCGGCTCGCGCGGCCCCATCACGTTGGTGGTGACGCCGATCGCCTTGTTGGCGAAGAAGTTCACGACGTACCGCTCGAGCACCGGCGTGCTGAAACCGATCGCGGTGATGAGCCCGAAGGTCAGCACCGACTCCGGCGAGCTCTTGAGCCAGTCCATCCGCCGCTTGGTCTCCGCCAGGCGGGCCAGCCGTCCCTCGGTGGCGCTCGGGAAGGTGAAGAACACCAGGGCGAACTGGTTGCCGAGCTCGCGGGGGAGGGGCTTGTCGAGCGGGCGCACGTTGACGGGCACCATCGTGACGAGGTCGACGGGTGTGGCGTCGTGTTCCTGCTGGTAGCGGTACAGCGCGCCGGCGACCGCGCTCATGAGCACGTCGTTGAGCGTTGCCCCGGCCAGGCGACCGACGTTCTTGAGCGGGCCGAGCGGCACCGGCTGGGTCCACACGACGCGCTTGTGCAGCCCCGGTGTCCCGCTGACCACATTGGGCGGGTTGTTGATGAACAGCAGGTCGCGCACCACCTTGCCGGCCCGTGCGCCCATCCCGAGGGTGCTGGCCAGCCCGGTGGGGTTGGCCAACCGGGCGACCTGCTCCGCGGTTTCCCGCGCGAGCGAGATGCCGGTCGACACCAGCGAGGCCGGCGGTGACGGCTCCGACTCGTCTGGTGGGCGCTCGTCGTCGACGGAGGCGCCGTCGTCGGTCATGGAGAGCAGCACCCGGGTCAGCGCAATGCCGTCGGCCAGCGCGTGGTGGATCCGGAAGAGCACCACCGCGCCGCCGCCGTAGCCCTCGATGAGGTGCACCTCCCAGAGCGGGTGCTGGCGGTCGAAGGGGCGGTGGAGGTACTGCTCCACATGCGCCTGCAGGGCCGCGTCGTCGCCCGGCGGCTCCAGCGTCTCGTGCACCAGGTGGCGGTCGAGGGAGAAGTCCGGGTCGTACTCCCACGACGGCAGTCCGACGGGGATGGCCGAGGCGGCCGGGCGCTGGCTGAAGACGGGGTAGCGATCGATGAAGCGGGCCTGCACGATCCGTCTCACCTCGTCCCAGTCGGGCACGGACTCGAGGAACACCAGGCTGGTGATGACCATGAGGTTGTTGGGCCGGTCCATGTTGAGCCAGATCGTGTCGACGGGCCCGATGCGGCGCCTGTCGGTGCTGGACATGTGACCTCCCGCCCGGGACGCCGCCGCGGGGTGCGTTCGGCCGCCACCGGTCCTGCGCCCAGCGTGGTCCGTGCCTAGGCTGTCGAACAGGGGCAATGGTCCCCCGCGATGGTCCCCCGCCCCCGAGGAGCAGCCGTGCACGCCAGCGTCACGATCGAGATCGACGCCCCTCCCGAGCGGGTCTGGGCGGTGCTGGCCAACGTCGAGGCGTGGCCCCAGTGGACCGCCTCGGTCACCGAGGCCAAACGCCTCGACACCGGCCACTTCGACGTCGGCTCGCGCGTGCGCATCCGCCAGCCGCGCCTCCCGGTCGCCGTCTGGACCGTGGACGAGATCGAGTCGGGGAAGTCGTTCACGTGGGTGACCGGCCTGCCGGGGTTCCGCACCACCGCCCGCCACGTGGTGGAACGCCGCAGGCACGGTTCGCGCGTCACGTTGGAGATCGACCAGCGCGGCCTCGTCGGTGAGCTCGCCGGCCGCTGGATGGCTGGGCTGACCGAGCGCTACCTCAACCTCGAGGCGGTCGGGCTCAAGCGACGCTCCGAGGAGGGCACGCCGGCACCCTGAGCCGGCCGTCGCCCGCAAGGCCATCCGGCCCTGTGCCCTGCTGCGTCCCACGCAGGGGCCATCCGGCCCTGTGCCCTGCCGCCGTCCCACGTAGGGCCATCCGGCCCTGTGCCCTGCCCGAGAGCGGTCGAAGACTGGCGGCGAGGACAGGAGGAAGTGAATGACGGTCCTCGTCACTGCAGCCAGCCGGCACGGCGCCACGCAGGCGATCTCGCACGAGATCGCCCGCCAGCTGCGCGCAGCCGGCCACCGGGCACGCGTGCTCGACCCCGAGGAGGTCGACACGCTCGACGGGGTCGACGCAGTGGTCCTCGGCAGCGCCATCTACCGAGGGCGCTGGATGCCCGAGGCCCGCAACCTCGTCGCCCGCCTGGAGGGCCACATGGACGGGCGGGACGTCTGGCTCTTCTCCAGCGGCCCGGTGGGAGAGCCCCCGCGTCCGCAGGGTGAGGTCGTCGACGCGGTCACGGCCGGTCGGCTCACCCACGCCCGCGGCCACCACGTCTTCGCCGGCCGAATCGACCTCTCCACCCTCTCGCGTGGCGAGAGGGTGGGAGCCCGGCGGCTGCACGCCGCCGACGGCGACTATCGCGACTGGCATGAGATCCGTTGCTGGGCAACGGAGATCGCTGACCAGGTCGCCACGCACACCAGCACCGACAGCGGCCCCGACAGTCGTCCCGGGGGTGACCCGGGGCGAGGGCCGATTGAGGAATGACGTCACATGACCACTGCAACCATCCCCCCGCGGGTCAGCTCCCCGGTCCACCTTGACGCCTCCACCGAGCCGGTCGCCTCACGCTGGCTGTGGCTGGTCAAGTGGCTGCTGGCCGTCCCGCACTACATCGTCCTGGCGTTCCTCTGGATCGCGTTCACGGTCCTGAGCATTGTCGCCTTCTTCGCCATCCTGTTCACCGGCAGCTACCCGCGGGCGATCTTCGACTTCAACGTCGGCGTGCTGCGCTGGTCGTGGCGAGTGGCCTACTACGCCTACGGCGCACTGGCCACCGACCGCTACCCGCCCTTCACGCTCTCGGAGGTGCCGGACTACCCGACCCACCTGCAGATCGACTACCCCGAACACCTCTCGCGGGGCCTGGTGCTCGTCAAGTGGTGGCTGCTGGCCATCCCGCACTACCTCGTCCTCGCCATCCTCATCGGTGGCGGGCGCTGGGTCTTCGAGGACGAGCGCTGGCAGTACGTCGACAGCGCCGGCCTCGTGGGGCTGCTCGTGTTCATCGCGGCCGTGGTGCTGGCCGTCACGGGCTCCTACCCGCGGCCCCTCTACGACCTGTTGCTGGGGCTGAACCGGTGGGTGCTGCGGGTCGCCGCCTACGTGGCGCTCATGACCGACCAGTACCCGCCCTTCCGCCTCGACATGGGGCCGCACGAGCCCGAGCACGCCCTCGTGGTGACCAGCCAGGCGGGCGGTCCGCCGTCGTCCACGCAGCCGTCGTCCACGCAGCCGCAGGCGGGCGCACCGGGGCAGGCGGGCGCACCGGGTCAGGCAGGCCCTGAGGGTCAGGCGGGCCCCGCGGCCCAGCCGTATGCCGCGGGTCAGCCGTACGCGGGCGCGGAGCCCTACCCGGGCACCGAGCCCTACCGCGGCGCCGGCGGGCCTGCCCCCGGCGGACCCGGAGCACCCCCGCGATCGGGGTGGACGCCCGGCCGCACCATCAGCGCAGTGGTGGGGGTCCTCGTCGGGCTGTTCTCGCTCGGCGGGCTCGCCGGCGGTGGCGCCATGTTCGTGGCCGACCGCGCCTTCCGTGAGGACGGCTTCCTGATGACTCCGACCGAGACCTGGAGCTCCAGCGGGTTCGCGGTGCTCGGCGACATGCTGCTGGAGGCCCCGGGCGCAGACCAGAACCTCCCCGGGCGCTTCATCGGCGACATGAAGATCGAGGCCACCTCGAACGCCTCGGGCGTCCCCGTGTTCGTCGGCGTCGGCCGGCAGAGCGACGTCTCTGCCTACCTCTCCGGAGTGGCCCGCACGAACCGCAACGACGCCTCGCCGGCAGGGGCGCGAAGATCAGCGGCGGGTCGCCCTCGGCGGCTCCGACCGACCTCGACATCTGGGTCGCACAGGCCAGTGGTCAGGGCACCCAGACGGCGGTGTGGACGTCCCACGGACGGTCGCTGGTCGGCAGTGGTGATGAACGCTGACGGCTCGCGCGGCGTCTCGACGTCGGCGCGGATCGGGGCTGAGGTCCCCTGGCTCGGTGGAGCCGGTGCCGGCCTGTTCATCGTCAGCCTGTTCTTCCTGGCCGGCGGCGTGACCCTGGTGGCAGTCGCCGTGGCTCGAGCCTCCCGCCGAGCCTAGGCGCGACCGGCACATGCCACGCAGTGCGAGAGGCGGCCGGCCCCGACCGGCAGCCGCCGCCCTCGCACTGCTGGTCGGTGCCCTGCTCTTCGGCGTCGGGGTCGGCGTGGGTCTGCCGCACCTGGCCAAGGTCGGCTGGACGCCGACCACGGTCCTCGGACTGGCGGCGCTGGCCGCCGGGGTGGTCCTGGTCGCGGTCGGGTTCGTCGGCCTGGTCCGGGCGGCTCGCGGCTGGTCGCGGCTGCTCGTCGCCCTCCCCGCCGCCGTGGTGACGCTGCTCCTCGTCTACCTGCTCGCCATCCCGGTGGCGGCGACGGTCGTGCCCCCGACCACGGGCGACGGCCGAACCCCCGCCAGCGTCGGTCTGGTCTTCCGTGAGGTGCGGCTGCCGGTCGGCGGTGGGGAGACGCTGGCCGCCTGGCACGTGCCCTCGCGCAACGGCGCGGCCGTGGTCCTCCTGCACGGCTCCGGGGCGACCCGCTCCTCGACGCTCGACCACGCCGTCGTGCTCGCCCGCCACGGCTACGGCGTGCTGCTGCTCGACGCGCGAGGCCACGGCGAGAGCACCGGCCGGGCCATGGACTTCGGCTGGCACGGTGACGGCGACGTGGGCGCCGCCACGGCATACCTCTCCTCACCCGGGGCGGGCACCGAGCCGGGGCGGATCGCCGCGGTGGGCCTGTCGATGGGTGGCGAGGAGGCGCTCGGCGCGCTCGCGGTGGACGCCCGCCTGGCCGCTGTCGTGGCGGAGGGTGCCACCGGTCGGGTGGCAGCCGACTTCGGCTGGCTCTCCCTGCGCTACGGCTGGCGCGGGCAGGTTCAGGAGGGGCTCGAGGCGGTGCAGACGGGCGTGGCCTCGGTGTTCTCCGGCCTGGAGCCGCCGCGCACGCTCGAGGACGGTGTGCGGCGTGGCACCGCTCAGGTGCTCCTCGTGACGGCGGGGGAGCGGCCCGACGAGGGGTATGCCGCGGCCGGCCTGCGTGCCGCGGCTCCCGACCGCGTCGAGGTGTGGACGGTGCCGGGCAGCGACCACACGGGTGGGCTCTCCACCGCGCCCGAGGAGTGGGAGCGCCGGGTCGTGGGCTTCCTCGACCGCGCGCTGCCGCCGGTGGAGTAGGGGGAACCGGGGCCCGGTGGGGCGCGTTGGCCAGGCATGACGACCACGCTGACCTGTCCCAAGTGCGGCTCGGACATGCGCCAGTACGAGCGCAACCGCGTCCTCGTCGACCAGTGCACCGGCTGCGGCGGCCTGTTCCTCGACCGCGGCGAGCTCGAACGGCTCACGGCCGCCGAGAACGAGTGGCACCAGGCCCCCGTGCAGCAGGCCCAGCAGGCGCCTCAGCGGCAGTACTCGCCGTACCCGCAGCAGCACGGCCAGCCCCACGGGCACGGCTACGCCCAGAAGCCGTACAAGAAGCGCCGCTCGTTCCTCTCCGACCTCTTCGACGACTGAGCAGGCGTATGCCGCGGGCGCGCCCCGCGCTTCGTCCGGGCGGTCGGGGGACCCCGGTGGGAGACTGACCTGGTGAGGAACGAACCGAGCGGACGGGGCGCGCCGCGCCGACCTGCGTTCTTCAGCCCGGCCGCGATGGAGACGCAGGGTGGCCTGGTGCCCGACCCGGCGGAGGTCACCGAGGTCGCCCACGCGACCGCGGCCGTGCTGGTGGGGGCCGGCCGGGCGGCCGAGGACCCCGAGGTCACCGCGCGGCTGGTCGCCCTGGTCGACGAGCTGGGGCTGTCGACGCTGGCCGAGCTGTGGGCCGACCGCCCGGCGCGCAGCCTGCCCGGTGCCCTGTGGCGGCTGTACGCGCTGCACGAGTGGGTCCAGCGCAACCCCGAGGAGGCCAGCGCCGACTACACCGCGGGAGTGCGGTTCGCCGCCGTCAACCACGTCGTCGCCGGGGTCGCCGAGCCGCCCGGGCCGCAGGAGATCCGAGCCCTGGCCGACACGATCCTGCGCGGCGTCTTCGAGGGCGACCTGGCCGTGGCGCTCGAGCGGGCCGGTGCCTTCTGCCGCGTGGTGTCCTCGGGGCGCGCCGACCGGGCCCACGCGACCGATGTGCAGGACTCCGAGGCCGCCTCGCAGCAGACCCGCCGGGCCTCCTCGCTGCTCTCGACCGCCGAGGACCTCGAGGCGTGCGCGCGGCTGTGGCGGGCCGACGAGCTGCTCTGAGTGCTGACTGCTGTGTGGCGCTGACCTGCGGCTTTCCACCAATGTGTGGGCAGGCGGAACATCCGTGGCCGGGGTCCGGTTACAGTCAGACGTGCGCCGGGCTGCGGTAGCCCCGGGTCCCAACTGAAGCCGCTACGAGCGGCCACGCGCCGTGAGGCGCTCCCAGCCCGGCGCACACACTCCTCGCCATTTTCGCCGCGTGCCTAGGCCGGGCCGCTTGCCTAGGCCGGGCAGTCCTTCTCCTGGTGCGCCGACACGTCGGCGCGGGCCCGCCCGCGCGAACGGCGACCCGGGCCCCTCCAGCCGCACACGCGGCATACCCCGTGCGTGAACGAACCGCGCTCCTCGGTCGAGGCGGCGTCGGACGGGTCGTCGGCGACGACGTCTGACTGCTCTGCGGGCGCCGACACCGGACCATCATCGCCCCCGTGGCCCGCGGTGACTAGGGCGGGGCAGACCAGCATGACCCGGTCGAGTCATCTATGGGTCGAGGCGGTCAAGACATGGCAAAGAACTCTCGGCGTTTTTCGCGCGCTCGGCTAGCGTTGGCACATGGCACCGGACCCGATCGTCGGCGCCGACCTCACGGACGGCGCCCTCCAGGACGAGATCGAGCTCGTCGGCGACCTCGTCGTGGCTGCCTCCGCGAGCGAGAGGCCGCTGACCGAGGCGGAGATCGACGAGGTGCTCGGCGTCATGCGTGGCAAGGGCTCCGCGGCAGAAGAGCTCGCCAAGTCACCCGCGGCCGCCAACGCCCAGCGCGTCTGACAGCCCCCGGGTCCGCCCGGCGCCGCCCCTCGCGGTGCCGCCCTTCGCGGCGGTGACCGCCGTTGACCTGCGGTGGTGCAGTGGGTGAACTCCGGATTGCGTTTGAGCGACTACTAGGCCGTAGCATCGTCCCCGGCCATTTCCTCGCCTGACCGGAGAATGCTCGTGGGCTTTCGCCTGACCCCCCAGGAAAACAGCTTCTACGACCTGTTCGCCAAGTCCGCCTCCTACCTGGTGGACGGCGCTCGCGAACTCACGACGATCCTCGGCGCCGGCGTCTCCGAGCGCGAGGGCATCGCCGCCCGGATGCGGGAGATCGAGCACAACGCCGACATGGCGACGCACGAGATCATCCGCAAGGTGAACTCCTCGTTCATCACGCCGTTCGACCGCGAGGACATCCACGGCCTCGCCGCCACGCTCGACGACTGCATGGACCTCATGGACGCCGCGGTCGACCTCATCGTGCTCTACCGCATCGGCGAGCTGCCGGCCGGTGTGTCGGAGCAGGTGGAGGTGCTCTCGCGCATGTCCGAGCTGACCGCCGAGGCCATGCCGCGGCTGCGCTCCATGAAGGACCTGTCGGAGTACTGGATCGAGATCAACCGCCTCGAGAACCAGGCCGACCAGTGCTACCGCCGCCTGCTCGCCGAGCTCTTCAACGGCGAGGCCACCGACGCGATCACGATCATGAAGCACAAGGAGGTCATCGAGGAGCTCGAGGCCGCCGCGGACGCCTTCGAGCAGGTGGCCCACAAGGTCGAGAGCATCGCGGTCAAGGAGTCCTGACCTCGTGGAATTGCTGCCGATCGGCATCGTCATCGCCCTGGCGATGGGCTTCAACTACACCAACGGGTTCCATGACGCGGCGAACGCCATCGCCACCTCCGTCTCGACGCGGGCGCTGACCCCGCGCGTGGCGCTGGCCATGGCCGCGGTCGCCAACCTCGTCGGCGCGTTCTTCGGCACCAAGGTCGCCAAGACCATTGGCTCCGGCATCATCGACGCCCCCTCGGGAGCCACCGGCCTGCTCATCTGCGGGGCCGCCCTGGTCGGCGCGATCGGGTGGAACCTCCTGACCTGGTGGTACGGCCTGCCCTCGTCGTCCTCGCACGCCCTCATCGGCGGGCTTGGTGGTGCGGCCCTGGCTGCCGGGTCGGGCGTCCACTGGGCCAGCGTGTGGGAGAAGGTCGTCATCCCGATGGTGGCCTCGCCCATCGTGGGCATCCTCCTCGGCTACCTGGTGATGACGGTCATCCTGTGGCTGTTCCGGCGCGCCCAGCCCGGCAGGGTCTCGCGCGGCTTCCGCTACGCCCAGACGGCCTCGGCCGCGGCCATGGCCTTCGGTCACGGCCTGCAGGACGCCTCCAAGACCGCCGGCGTCGTCGTGCTCGCGCTCACCGTCGGCGGCTACCACTCGGCCGACGACGACTCCATCCCGCTCTGGGTGCTCGTCCTCTCGGCCGTCGTGATCTCGCTCGGCACGTATGCCGGCGGGTGGCGGATCATGCGCACCCTCGGCCGCCGCATCATCCACCTCGACCCGCCGCAGGGTTTCGCGGCCGAGTCGACCGCGGCCGGCATCCTCTACGTCGCCGGCATGGGCTTCGGCGCCCCGATCTCGACGACCCACACGATCACCTCGGCGATCATGGGCGTCGGCTCCACGAAGCGGCTGTCGGCCGTCCGGTGGGGAGTGGCCGGCAACATCGTCGGGGCGTGGGTGTTCACCTTCCCCGGCGCCGGCCTCGCAGCCGCCGCCGCCTTCTACATCGGCAACCTCTTCCTCTAACCCCCTTCCCGACTTATTGCCCGAAACCCACCACCGTCCCGCACCCGGAGCGGGGAGACGGTGGGTTTTGCGCAAGCAGTCAGCAGCCTCTGGCAGCAGCTGCACTCGAGCCTGGCGGTGACCAGGCGTCCCCGTGCACGGGCCGCCGCGGCGTCCCACCGTTCGGCGACTCCCGAGGGCTTCTGCACGATCTCGGTTGGTTCCCAGCGCACCACCTCCAGACCGAGGTCGCGAAGGCGGGATTCCCGGACCCCCGCGGCCACGACTCGCATGGCGGCGGACTTCGCAGAGTCGTCAAGGCCGTCCTCGAACTCGCCCAGGTACTTACCGCGGCCATCGGCCTCTCCCACGACGCCGTGCTCGGGCCAGGCCATGTCGACCCGGGCCACGAACTGCTGGCGGTGGTCGCGAACCACCACCTGTGGAGCGCCGAGCGGCACGCCACACCACCAGAGCGCCGCCGCCGACCGCGACTCGAGCCAGTTCTCACGGCGCTCGTCGACCAGGTGTATGCCGCTCGCGGCCTTGGTCACGCCCGGCCACCGCGCCTGGAAGGCGCGCATCGCCCGAAGCCGCTGCATTGACGTCAGTCCGTCCCTCAGCGCGCCATCCGCGATGGCCACACCGTCTGGCAGGCACTCCTCGCGAAAGCAGTCGACCACCGTACGGGTTGCGGTGGTGACGGGCAGGCTTTCGGTGCCTGGGTGCACGGGCTGCGTGGTGCAGTGTTCGGTGGGGGTAGCCCCTCGGTGGAGCTGTACCCAGGCTGGCTCGCGGCTGGTCCGGTCATCGTCGAGCACGGTCATGCGCACGGGACCGAGAGGGCCCCATGGATGGGGGAGGCCGTGGAGGAGAGCCGCACTGCGGTGACTGAGCACGGCACCTGGCACGGCCTGAACCGCGGCTCGGGTGGTGGCGAGGTGGCGGTGGTGAGGCGTGAGTATCTCCCACACCGAGCGCACGGCATACAGGCCCGGCGCCAATCGGATGAGTTCCCCGCGCCGCAGGGCACCAGCGCGGCGACGCTCGCTCAGGCCTGCGACTTCTGACTCACGTGCGAGGAAGGGCTGGGGCAGCTCGTCGAACGGGGACAGCACGCCGCGAGGATGGTGCTGAGGCGCCTCGGGCGGGACTTGTCACGGTCGCCCTGTGGATCACGAGGCGTGCGCTGCAGGCCTGTGCACACGCACTTATTGCCCAGAACCCACCCTCAGGAGCCGAAATCTGGGGCCAGAAGGTGGATTCTGGGCAATAAGTCGGAAGGAGGGGGTCAGGGGTTAGCCGAAGCGGCCGGAGATGTAGTCCTCGGTCGCCTTCACGCTGGGGTTGTTGAAGATGCGGTGGGTGTCGTCGATCTCGATGAGCTTGCCCGGCTTGCCGGTCGCCGCGAGGTTGAAGAACGCGGTGCGGTCCGAGACTCGGGCGGCCTGCTGCATGTTGTGCGTGACGATGACGATCGTGTACTGCGACTTGAGGTCGTTGATGAGGTCCTCGATCGCCAGGGTCGAGATGGGGTCGAGCGCCGAGCAGGGCTCGTCCATGAGCAGCACCTGCGGCTCCACCGCGATGGCCCGCGCGATGCACAGGCGCTGCTGCTGGCCACCGGAGAGGCCGGCGCCGGGCTTGCTCAGCCGGTCCTTGACCTCGTTCCAGAGGTTGGCGCCGCGCAGCGACTTCTCGACGACCTCGTCCAGCTTCTTCCTGCCCTTGACGCCGTTGAGCTTCAGGCCGGCTGCGACGTTGTCGTAGATCGACATGGTCGGGAACGGGTTCGGGCGCTGGAAGACCATGCCGATCGTGCGGCGCACCGCCACCGGGTCGACGCCGGGGGCGTAGAGGTCCTGGTCGTCGAGCATGACCTTGCCCTCGACGCGGCCGCCGGGGATCACCTCGTGCATGCGGTTGAGCGTCCGCAGGAAGGTCGACTTGCCACAGCCGGACGGGCCGATGAACGCGGTCACGGAGCGGGGCTCGACCGTCATGGTCACGCCCTCCACGGCCTTGAACTGGCCGTAGTAGACGTTCAGGTCGCTGACGTCGATGCGCTTTGCCATCAGAGGGTTTCGTCTTTCATGAGGGGTATGCCGTGTGGCCGGACCGTGCGGTCCGGCGTCACTTCTTCACGGAGCCGAAGCGCGCCACGACGCGGCCGGCGATGTTGAGGAGGAGGACGAGGAGGATGAGGGTGAGGGCCGCCCCCCACATGCGCTCGACGGCGGCGGCCTGGCCGAGCTCGGTGCGGTCCTGGTTGATCATGGTCGGCAGCGTGGGCATGTAGCCGCTGAAGAGGTTCGTGGCGATCGACTTGGTGTAGGGGCCGAGGATCAGCAGCGGGGCCGTCTCGCCCATGACGCGCGCCAGGCCGAGCAGGATGCCGGTGACGATGCCCGAGAAGGCGGTCGGGAGGACGACCTTGGCGATCGTCTTCCACTTCGGCACGCCGAGGGCGTAGGACGCCTCACGCAGCTCGTTCGGCACCAGCTTGAGCATCTCCTCGGTGGAGCGCACGACCACGGGGATCATCAGCAGCACCAGCGCCAGCGACACCGCGAAGCCGACCCGCTGGAAGCCCAACGTCGTCACCCACACCGCGTAGATGAACAGCGCGGCGACGATCGACGGGATGCCGGTGAGGATGTCGACCATGAAGGAGACCGCCTTGGCGAACTTCCCGCGGCCGTACTCGACGAGGTAGATGGCCGTCATCACCGCGATCGGCACGGCGATGAGGGCGGTCACCGCGGCCTGGATCAGGGTGCCCTGGATGGCGTGCACCGCACCGCCGCCGGCACGCCGGGACGTGATGCCGCGCTGGGAGTTCGTCCACCACTGCGACTCCATGAGCAGGTGCGCGCCCTGGCTGACGACGGTCCAGAGGATCCAGACCAGCGGGATGACCGCCACGAGGAACGCCAGCCACATCACGACGCGGGCGAGCTGGTCGCGGATGGTCCGCGAGCGGGACGGGTGGCCGAGCGCCGGGAGGACGGTGCCCTGGCCCGACGAGCCGAGGCGGGTGTCGGTGGTCGTCATTCGGTGAAGGCCTTCCTGCGCTCGATCACGATGCGGGCGACCGCGTTCACGATGAAGGTGAGGACGAAGAGCACCAGGCCTGCGGCGATGAAGGCGCCGGTCTTCTGCGGCGAGTCGAACTCGGCCGCGTTGTTGGCGATGCGGGAGGCGAAGGTCTCGCCACCGTTGAACAGCGACCACGACCAGTCGTTGCCGCGAGCCAGCGTGGAGACGATGAAGGTCACGGCGATGGTCTCGCCGAGCGCGCGGCCGAGGGCCAGCATCGAGGCGCTGATGACGCCGGGGCGGCCGAACGGCAGCACCGCGGTGCGGATCATCTCCCAGCGGGTGGCGCCGAGCGCCAGGGCGCCCTCCTTGTGCGCCACCGGCGTCTGCGCGAAGACCTCGCGGGAGAGGGCGGTGACGATCGGCAGCACCATGATGGCCAGCACGATGCCGATGAAGAAGATGGTGCCGCCCGAGATGCCGGTCTTGGCGAACAGCGGGAACCAGCCGAGCTTGTCCTGGAGGAAGTCCTCGACCGGGCGGACCGCGGCGCGGAAGGTCAGCACGCCCCAGAGGCCGTAGACGATCGACGGCACCGCGGCGAGCAGGTCGACCAGGCTGGCGGCCGGCCGCGAGAGCCAGCGGGGGGCGTACTGCGTGATGAACAGCGCGACGCCGACCCCCACCGGAACGGCCAGCGCCATGGCGATCAGGGAGGCCGCCACCGTGGTCCACAGGAGCTCGACGATGCCGAAGCGGGGGTGGTCGCCGGCGACGACCCACTCGCGCGAGGTGAGGAAGCTGGCCTCGTTGCCGGCCAGGGCCGGGACCGCCTGCCAGAGCAGGAACACGCCGATCAGCGTGACGAGGGCGACGACCAGGCCGCCGGCGCCCGTCGCCAGGCCCCCGAAGAGGCGGTCGCCGAGGCGGCCGGTGCTGGCGGAGTCTCCACGGAGGGGAGCTCCGGAGCCGGGGACGGGAGTCTCGTCAGCGGCGGAGGCGCCGGTGATGGTCGTCACGTGTTGCCTATCGATTGGGGGGTCTGCAGCGGTGCGGGGGACAACGGCAGTATGCCGCGCGGCCGGGTGGAAACCCGACCGCGCGGCATACGGAATCAGGACAGGGCGTCGATCGCGGTCGCGACCTGGGTGCGGACCTCGTCCGGAAGCGGGGCGTAGCCGATCTCCTCGAGGGACTTCTGGGTCTCCTCGGAGGAGAAGTGCTTCAGGAACGCCTTGGTCAGGTCGACCTTGGCCGGGTCCTTCGCCTTGGAGCAGACGATCTCGTAGGTGACCAGGTTGATCGGGTAGGCGCCCGGCTCCTTGGTGGCGTAGTCGAGCTTGAGGCGCAGGTCGTTGCCCTCGCCGTCGTGCTTGGCCGTCGCGATCGCCTTGCCGACGGTCTCACCGGTCAGCTCGACCGGGCCCGCGCCGTTGTCGATCTGGGCGATGCCCAGCTTGTTGTCCTTGGCGTAGGACCACTCGGCGTAGGTGATGCCACCCTCGGTGGACTGCACCGCGCTGGCGACCCCGGCGGACTTCTCCTTGCCCTCGCCCTTGCCGGTCCAGCTCTTGCCGGGCTCGGCGGTCCAGGCGTTCGGCGCGGCGGCCGAGAGGTACTTGGTGAAGTTCTCGGTGGTGCCCGACTCGTCGGAGCGGAAGAACACCTTGACCGGGGTGCTCGGCAGCTTGGCGTCCGGGTTGACCTTGGCGATCGCCGGGTCGTTCCAGGTCGTGATCTTGCCGTTGAAGATGTTGGCGATGACCTCGGGGGTCAGCACGAGCTTGTCGACGCCCGGCAGGTTGTAGGACACCGCGACGGGGCCGGTCACCATCGGGAGGTTCCAGGCGGGGGAGCCGCAGAACTTCTCGGCCTCGGCGGTCTCGACCTTGCCGTCCTTCTCCTCCTTCTTCAGGGCGGAGTCGGAGCCGGCGAAGTCGACCTGGCCGGCGAGGAACTGCTTGATGCCCGCACCCGAGCCGGTCGGGTTGTAGTTGACGGTGGCGCCCTCACACGCGTCCTGGAAGGAGGCGATGGCCTCCTCGATGGCGTTCTTCTGGGCGGAGGAGCCCTCGGCGTTCAGGGTGCCCTTGGCACACTCGACGGAGGCCGCCGCACCGGAGGCGGAGCCCTCGGAGCCCGAACCCGCGGTGTTGTTGTCCGACCCGCAGGCCGACAGGGCGAGCGACCCGACGAGGGTGGCGCCGGCCAGCATGCCGAAACGCTGAATCTTCACGGTGAAACCTCTCCACAAGAGAAAGTCAGTGGCGGGCGGGGTGCCCGACGTTTGTGAAGGTAGGAGCGGTGAGTGACGCGATGGGCGGTGCCGGGTGAACGGAAGGTGAACAGACCCGAGACTTTGCCCCACGCGTGTGCAGACGCCACCTGAGCCCCAGTTGAACAGCCCGTCAGGAGTCGGTCAAGGGCGCCTCCGGCCCCGGTCGCCCGACGTCACCGGAGCCACGTGAGCCGCCAAGAGCGCCGGAGCCAGCCGAGTCTCACGGGAGGTGGCGCTCGACCGCGACGATCCGTGCGTCGGCGCCGCGTCCCGCCACGTGGGCCACCAGCGCCTCGCCCTTGGCCATCTTGGCCTCAGCCGCCTCACCGAGCTGCTTGGCGGCCTCGGGCCCGTCGTCGCTGCCGTCGTCGACGAGCCCTGCGAGGTGGTCGAGCAGGCCGGGCAGCACCGGCCCGTGGCTGCACAGCACCGCTGGGGTGCCACGCTCGAGGAGGCGGCGCAGGTGCTGCCCGGCCAGGGCGGGGTCCGCCTCGTGCCCCTCCTCGGACAGCCCCTCCTTGAGCCGCAGCGGGCGCCCCAGCCGCACGGCATACGGCTCGATCGTGTCGGCGCACCGCACGGACGGTGAGCTGACCAGCCGGCGCACGCCGTAGGCGGCCAGCAGGGGCGCGATGGCCTCGGCCCGCCGGCGGCCCTGCTCGTCGAGCGGGCGCAGCTGGTCGTCGGGGTCCTTCCACTGCGAGCGGGGGAAGGCCTTGGCGTGCCGCACCAGCACCAGCGGCCAGGTGTCCAGCGCCCCGGCCGCCTCGGCCCGCACCAGCGCGCGCAGCTGGTCGCGGTCCCGCGCGTAGTCGAGCAGGTCGTGCGCGGCTGCCACGTCGAGCCAGCGCACCTCGTCGACCTCGTTGACGGGCCGGCCGGTGCCGCCGGTGACCTGGGCGGCCCAGTAGCGCACCTCCTTGCCCGCCGGCTCCCCGTCACGACCCAGCACCGTGTAGGCCGCGCACGGCAGCGGGCGGCCCAGCTGGACCTCCAGCGCGGTCTCCTCGTGCGTCTCGCGCACGGCGGCAACCGCCCAGTCCTCGCCGGGGTCGAGCTTGCCCTTCGCCCAGGCCCAGTCGTCGTACTTGGGACGGTGCACCAGGGCGACCTCGAGACGCCCGCGGCGGCGGCGCCACGGCACCGTGCCGGCCGCGGGGATCACCCCCACGACGGCCCCCGGGCCACCCGGAACGAGGTCGCCGGCGTCAACGGCGGCGGGCCTTGCGCCGGCGCTTGGAGTGCATCTCCACCAAGGTGGTCTGCAGGTCGGGCAGCGGGTTGCCGTCGGAGTCGGTGGTGTGACGGGTCCACCGCCCGTCGTCGGCGAGCTTCCAGTGCGAGTAGTCACCGCTCATGCCGCGGGCCATCAGGTTGCACAGCTCCTCGATGTGCCGCGGGTCCGTGATGCGCAGCAGCGCCTCCACCCGGCGGTCGAGGTTGCGGTGCATCATGTCGGCGCTGCCGATGAAGACCTCGGGCTCACCGGCCCCGCCGAAGATGAACACGCGCGAGTGCTCGAGGAAGCGACCGAGGTAGGAGTGCACGCGGATGTTGTCGGACAGCCCCGCCACGCCGGGTCGGATCGCGCAGATCCCTCGCACCCAGATGTCGACCTGCACCCCGGCCTGCGAGGCGCGGTAGAGCGCGTCGATGACCTGCTCGTCGACGATCGAGTTGACCTTGATCTGCACGAGCCCGCCGTTGCCGGCCGCCGCGTGGGCGATCTCGCCCTCGATGCGCTCGATGAGGCCGGAGCGGATCGAGCGCGGTGCGACGAGCAGCCGCCGGTACTTGGTGCGCGGGGCGATGCCGGAGAGCTGGTTGAACAGCCGGGTGAGGTCCTCGCCCACCTGGGGGTCCGACGTGAGCAGGCCGAAGTCCTCGTAGAGCCGGGCGGTCTTGGGGTTGTAGTTGCCGGTGCCGACGTGGCAGTAGCGGACCAACCCGTCGGTCTCCTGCCGCACGACGAGCGAGAGCTTGCAGTGCGTCTTGAGGCCGACGATGCCGTAGACGACGTGCACGCCCGAGTGCTCGAGCTTGCGGGCCCACTTGATGTTGGCCTGCTCGTCGAAGCGTGCCTTGATCTCGACCACCGCCAGCACCTGCTTGCCGGCCTCCGCGGCGTCGATGAGGGCGTCGACGATGGGGGAGTCGCCACTGGTGCGGTAGAGCGTCTGCTTGATCGCCAGCACCTTGGGGTCGGCGGCCGCCTGCTCGATGAACGCCTGCACCGAGGTGGAGAACGAGTCGTAGGGGTGCTGGAGCAGCACGTCCTTGTCGCGCACCACCGAGAGCACGTCGCTGGCCTTGGCCGTCTCGGCGGGCGCGAGGTCGGCGTGCGTCTGCGGTCGGAAGGGCGCGAACTTGAGGTCCGACCGCTCGAGGTCGGCGATGAGGTTCAGCCCGCGCAGGTCGAGGGGCCGGGGCAGGCGGTAGACGTCCTGCTGGGCGACGCCGAGCTCACGGACCAGCATGTCGAGCACGTGGCCGTCGATGTCGTCCTCGACCTCGAGGCGCACCGGGGGCCCGAACCGCCGCCGGGTCAGCTCCTTCTCCAGGGCGGCCAGCAGGTTCTCGGCGTCGTCCTCCTCCACCTCGAGGTCCTCGTTGCGGGTCACGCGGAAGGTGAAGTGCTCGAGGACCTCCATGCCCGGGAAGAGCATGTCGAGGTGGGCCGCGATGACCTCTTCGAGGGGCACGAACCTGGTCTGCACGTGGTCGGCCAGGGCTGACTCGCCGCCGGGCGGGTCGATGTGCAGCAGCCGGGGCAGCAGTGGCGGCACCTTGACCCGGGCGAAGTGCTCCTTGCCGGTCTTGGGGTTGACCAGGGTGATGGCCAGGTTGAGCGACAGCCCGGAGATGTAGGGGAACGGGTGCGCCGGGTCGACGGCCAGCGGGGTGAGCACCGGGAACACCTGGTCGGTGAACATCCAGGTCAGGCGCTCACGCTCCTCGTCGGTGAGCTCGTCCCACCGCACGACCGAGATGCCCTCGTCCTCGAGGGCGGGCTGCACGCGCTCGCGGTAGAGGGTCGACTGCATCGACTGCAGCTCGTGGGCCACCAGTGAGATCTGCTCGAGCACCTCGCGTGGCTCGAGGCCGGAGGCGGACCGCACGGCCAGGCCGGTGGCGATCCGGCGCTGCAGGCCGGCCACCCGCACCATGAAGAACTCGTCGAGGTTGGAGGTGAAGATCGCCAGGAAGCGCGCCCGCTCCAGCAGTGGCACCGACTCGTCGGCGGCGAGCTGGAGGACGCGCTCGTTGAACTGGAGCCACGAGATCTCCCGGTCGAGGAACCGGTCGGTGGGCAGCCCGGTCTCGTCCTCGCCCGAGGGCGCCACGCGCATGAAGCGGCCGTTGGCCGCGCGGGGCTGGAAGCGGGTGTTGTCGAGGGGGCTCGCGCTCGCGATCGAGACCTCGGGCTCAGTGGCCTGGGTCTCAGGGGCCTGCGTTTCAGGGGCCTGGGTCTCCTCGACGCCGGCGGTGCTCGTGCTGGCGGCCATACCTCATCCTCACACTCGGGCGTGATCGGCGCGCGAATACATGACGTCGACCATGATGCTGCGGAAACCGAGGCTGCTGTAGGTCCGAAGGGCCCCGACGTTGTCGCCGTCCACGTAGAGCACCACCTCGGGCAGGCCCAGCGCGGCGAGGTGGGCGAGCCCCAGGGCGGTGAGGGGGCGGGCCAGCCCGCGTCCCTGGTATGCCGGGTGCACCCCGACGACGTAGACCTCGCCGGCCGTCGCGGCCGGGTCGAGGCTCGACCGCTGCTCGGGGTCGACCTTCGTCCAGTGGAAGGCGGCCACCCGCCCCGGCGCCTCGGCCGCCTCGACGACGATGAACCCGGCGGGGTCGAACCACGGCTGGGCCATGCGCTCGCGCAGGTCGGCCAGTGTGAGGCGGCCCTGCTCGGGGTGGTGGGCGAACGCCGCCGCGTTGGTCTCCAGCCAGGCCTGCTCGTCCTGCCCGGGCACGAAGGCGCGGGCGGTGAAGCCCTCGGGCAGGGCGGTGGCCGCCTCGGCGGCGCTGCCCGACGCGTCGTCGGCGGTCAGCGGCCGAGACATCTTGTGCAGCTCCCGCACCGCCTCGAGCCCCTGCGCCGCGGCGAAGGCCCGGGCGGAGCCCAGGTCGCCGTGCGCCCAGACCCGGGCGAGCGGGTGCCGCCCGGCCACCTCGGCCCACAGCGCGGAGCCGACGCCCTGCCGGCGGAGGACCGGATCGACGACCAGCTCGACGGAGGCGTCCTCACCGCCCTCGCCGCGTTCGGACTGGGCGTACCCGCTCAGCCGCCCCGCGGCATACGCGAGCACGTGCTCGACCGAGCCCTCCGGTGCGCCGAGCGAGAGCAGCGTCTGCTCCGAGAGCGCGGAGACGCCGTCGGCCTCGGCGGCGCGGCGGCCGAGCGCGCGGACCTCGTCGGCCCGCTCGGGGCTCAGGGTTGACGTGGTGAGAACGGCTGGCAACGTCACGACGTGCATTCCACCATGACGGTTCCCTTAGAGGGCTGCGCGGTCTACCGTGCATCCTGGCCGGTTACCAGCCGGTCGCCGTCACTTCTTCACAGGGGAAACCATGACCTCAGCTAGAACCCGACGCCTCACGGGGGTGCTCGCCGTGGCCGCGATGTCGGCCACCGGTCTCGCCATGGCGTCGACCTCGTCGACCGCCGCGCCGAACGGCCCGACGATGGACATCCAGCTCCTGTCGTTCAACGACTTCCACGGCAACCTCGAGCCCCCGTCGGGCTCCGGCGGCCGCAACGTGACCGGCCACTTCATCGACACGGCCGACACCGACAAGGACGGCAACACCACCGAGGTCCTGGACAGGACGGAGAACGCGGGCGGTGTCGAGTACCTCGCCACGCACCTGAAGCGGGCCCGTGAGGGGCACCCCTACTCCCTGACCGTGGCGGCGGGCGACATCGTGGGCGCCAGCCCTCTGCTGTCGGCGGCGTTCCACGACGAGCCCACCATCGAGGCGATGAACCTCCTCGGGCTCGACGCGACGTCCGTGGGCAACCACGAGTTCGACGAGGGTTACAAGGAGCTCCAGCGCCTCGACGCCGGCGGCTGCCTCGACGACGGCACCGGTGCCAACAACCAGGACTCCTGCCCCGGAGGCAAGAGCTTCGCGGGTGCCGACTTCCCGTTCCTGGCCGCGAACGTCAAGTACACCGGCACCGACAAGACGATCCTGCCGCCCTATGTGGTGAAGAACATCAAGGGCGCCAAGATCGGCTTCATCGGCATGACGCTCAAGGACACCCCCAACATCGTCACGAAGTCGGGCATCGAGGGCCTCGAGTTCACCGACGAGGTCGCGACGGCCAACGCGCTGGTGCCGAAGCTGCGCGCCGAGGGCGTCAAGGCGATCGTCGTGCTCATCCACCAGGGCGGCAACCCCGCCAAGGAGTCGTGGCTGGGCCCGGACGGCAAGACCTACTCGGTCAACCCGACCTACGACTACACCTGCGCCAAGGGTGGCTCCCTCGACGCGAACTCCTCGCCGATCCTCGGCATCGCGGCGAACCTCGACCCTGCCATCGACATGGTGATCTCGGGCCACACCCACCAGCCCTACGTGTGTGACGTCAAGGACCCGGCCGGCCAGTCCCGCCTGGTGACCTCGGCCTCCTCCTTCGGGCGCCTCATCACCGACACCACGCTGACCTACGACCGCACGACCCAGGACATCGTCCGCGCCTCGGTGAAGTCGGCGAACGTGTCGGTGACCCGCGACGTCCCGAAGGACGCCGACCAGACCAAGCTGCTCAGCCAGTACCAGACGCTGGTCGCCCCGATCGCCAGCCGCGTGCTCGGCAGCATCACCGAGGACATCGGCCGCTCCGGCAGCAACGCCAACGCCGGCGGCGAGCAGGAGCTCGGCGACCTCATCGCCGACGCCCAGCTCGCCGACCCGTCGGTCGTCACCGGTGGCCAGACGCCCGTCATCGCGTTCATGAACCCCGGTGGCATCCGCGCCGACCTCACGTACGCGCAGTCCAAGAACGAGGGCGACGGTGTCGTGACCTACGAGGAGGCGTTCACGGTCCAGCCGTTCAACAACTACCTCGTGTCGCTCACCATGACCGGCGCGCAGATCAAGACCCTGCTGAACCAGCAGTGGACTGGCGTCAACGCCGGCTCGCCGAAGATCCTGCAGGTGTCCAAGGGCTTCGCCTACACCTACAGCGGCACCACCCTCGGCAGCGTCACCCTGAACGGCGCCCCGCTGGAGGACAACACGTCGTACCGGATCGTGACGAACAACTTCCTCGCCGACGGTGGTGACGGCTTCCCGGTCTTCACCCAGGGCACCGGGAAGTACTTCGGCGGCCTCGACATCGACGCGTTCGCGAACTACCTCGAGAAGAACTCGCCCTACAGCCCGGTTCCGCTCACCCGGATCACCAAGCAGTAGTGGCCACGGCCGGGGAAACGCCCGGCACACCACGACGAAGGGCGTCTCCCGCACCGGCGGGAGGCGCCCTTCTCGGTGCCCGGAACGGGTGGGTCCGGGACGGGGCTGTCAGGCCTCGGCCAGCTCGTCGCTCTCCTGCTCGAGCGCACCGGGCACGAAGCGGTAGCCGACGTTGCGGACGGTGCCGATGAGCACCTCGTGCTCGGGGCCGAGCTTGGCGCGCAGCCGGCGCACGTGGACGTCGACGGTGCGGGTGCCGCCGTAGTAGTCGTAGCCCCAGACCTCCTGCAGCAGCTGGGCGCGGGTGAACACCCGGCCCGGGTGCTGGGCGAGGTACTTGAGGAGCTCGAACTCCTTGTAGGTGAGGTCGAGCAGGCGGCCGCGGACCCGCGCGGAGTAGGTGGCCTCGTCGATGGTGACGTCGCCCGAGGTGATGGTGACGTCGGTGGTGTCCTCGCCGTCCTGCAGGCGGCCGACCGCCAGGCGGATGCGGGCCTCGACCTCGGCCGGCCCCGCCGAGTCGAGCAGCACGTCGTCGATGCCCCACTCGGCCGTGAGAGCAGCGAGGCCGCCCTCGGTGAGGACGGCCATCAGGGGGACGGACATGCCGGTCGCGCGCAGCACCCGGCAGAGGGACTTGGCGACCGCCAGCTCCCGCCGGGCGTCCACCAGCACCACATCGGCCGGCGGGGCGTCGACCAGGGCCGTGGGCTCCGCGGGCAGGATCCGCACCTGGTGGGCGAGCAGGCCCAGTGCCGGCAGCACCTCGGCGCTGGGCGCCAGGGCGTTGGTCAGCAGCAGCAGGTGGGCCATACCAAGGCAGGATAGGTGGTGGCAGGTCCCAGAATGGGGGCCACACACATCGTGAGACCTCCACCGGGAGGGACGAGGAGAGATTGGGTATGCCGTCCGAGGCCGCAGCCGCGACCGTCACCGTCCGTTACTGGGCCGGCGCCCGCGCCGCCGCGGGGGTCGACAGCGACACGGTGGAGGGGTGCGCCACCGTCGGTGACGCCGTGTCGGCGGTGACCCGGCTGCGGCCCGCCCTGGCGCCCGTCACCGCCGTGAGCTCGCTGCTGCTCGAGGGCGTGCCGGCCGCGCGCGACACCGTCCTGACGTCCGGCGCCGTGGTCGAGGTGCTGCCTCCCTTCGCCGGTGGGTGATGGGAGGATGGCCCGCGTGCCTGACGAACCCCAGACTCCCCGCGCCCCCGGACCGGTGAGCCCTGCGGCGGCGTCGGACGCACCCGCGATGACGCGACGGCAGCGCCGGGAGGAGGCGGCCGCAGCGCTGGCCACGCAGGCGGTGGTGCTGCCCCCCACCACCTCGCGCCGCCCGCTCGCCGTGGCGTCGACCATCGCGCTGAGCGCGCTCATCGCCCTCACCGGCTACGCCCACCCGGTGCTCGTCGCCCTCGCCGTCGCCCTCGCCGGCCTCGTCATGGCGTGGGGCTGGCCCGTTCTGCTCGGGCTGCCCAGCCGGTTCGGCACCACCGTGGTGCTCGTCATCGGCACCGTGGCCTGCACCGCAGCCTCCGCGCTCTCGCAGGACGAGCCCTTCCTGCGCTGGGTGCCCGCAGCCCTGGCGGTCAGCCTCATCGCGGCCTTCCTCCACCAGCTGCTGCGCCGCGACGGCCGCCCCCGCCTCACCGAGTCGGTGGCCGCCTCCGGCGCCGGCCTGGCCGTCATCGCCAGCGGAGTCGCCTACATCCCGCTGCCGCAGACCCTGGGCGGCTCGCAGACCCTGGCCGTCGCCATGGCGGGGCTCGCGCTGGCGTCCCTGGCCGACCTGGCCGTCCCGACGCCGCGGCTGCGTGCCTGGGCGCTGCCCCTCGCGATGCTCACCGGCGGCCTGGCCGGGATGCTCGTCAGCCTCCAGGCCGGTCGTCCGTCCCCGGCCACGGGGGCCCTGATCGGTGTGCTCATGGCCGGCACGTCGCACGCGGTGCGCCGGATCCTCGCGGTGATGCCGTCGATGGTGTCGTCGCGCTCGCAGCTGGTGTCGGGTGCGACCTCGGTGCTGCTGTGCGGAGTGGTGGCCTACACCCTCGGCCGCCTGCTCGTCGCCTGAGCCGGCCGATCTCCGCCGACCTCGTATGCCGTGGGAGCGCCCCGAGGGGCGCCGAGGCGGCAGGCCCGCTCCCGCGGCATACAGGGTCGGGAAAGGTCAGTAGACGAGGGCCTGGGTGGCCGGTGCCATGACCTCCTCGACGAACGCGGCAGCGCCGCGGATCTGCGCCCCGGGCAGCAGGTCGGCGTCGGTCAGGTCGCGCCGTGCGGCGCACTGGCCACACACCGTGACCGACCCGGCGGCCAGCACGGCGTCGCGCAGGTCCGACAGCGGGGCGGCGTGCGGGAGGGAGAGCTCCTCGGCCCGGCCGGGCACGGCGACCCAGCTCGCGTCGCCGGTGAGCCACAGGCTGACCGGCACCCCGCTCGCGGCGGCGGTGGCGGCAACGGTCAGGGCCTGGTTGAGCCGTTCGAGGGCCTCCGGACCGCAGGTGACCTTCACGACGAGACGCTGGGGAGTGGACGACATGGGGCTCAGGCTACGATCACTGCCGTGGAAGCCTTCTACATCTCGCTGCTGGTCCTGACGGTCATCGTGGTCACCTGGTTCGCCGGGTTCGTCGTCTACCGCCTGGTGAAGACGCCGCGCTGACGATGGGGACGTTCACGCTCGACCCGAACCTGCCCCCTGCGCTCGCCCCCCTCGCGTGGCTCATCGGTGAGTGGGAGGGCGCCGGTGTCGTCGGCTACCCCACGATCGAGTCCGCCCACTTCGGGCAGGAGATCAGCGTCACCCACGACGGGCGGCCGTTCCTCGAGTGGCAGAGCCGCACCTGGCTGCTCGACGAGCAGGGCAACAAGGTGCGCCCGCTGGCGCGCGAGCTCGGTTTCTGGCGACCGCTGGAGAACAACGAGGTCGAGCTGCTGCTGACCCACCCGACCGGCATCGTGGAGATGTACCACGGCACCACCTCGCCCGCGAAGATCGAGCTGCGCACCGACAGCGTGGTCCGCAGCCCGCACGCCAAGGAGTACAACGCGGCCGCCCGGATGTACGGGCTGGTCAACTCCAACATGATGTGGGTCATGGACATGGCGGCGGTGGGCCAGCCCCTGCAGAGCCACGTCTCGGCCGAGCTGAAGCGCGTCGGCTGAGCGACGCAGGCTGACGGGGAGCCATGACGGGGGGCGCGCGGATCCTGACGGTGTGCACCGGCAACATCTGCCGGTCGCCGTTCATGGAGCGTGCCCTGCAGGCCGAGCTCGACCGCTCGTGGGGGCCCGGGGTGGTCGAGGTCCGCAGCGCCGGCACGGGCGCCATGGTGGGCGAGTCCATGAACCCGCCGGCCGTGCGCGTGCTCGAGACGGCCGGGTACTCCGCCGACGGGTTCGTGGCCCGGGCGCTCACGCCCGAGATCGTGGCGTCGTCCGACCTGGTGCTCACCGCCACCCGGCGCCACCGCGGCCTGGTCGCCCAGATGCACCCCCGGGCGCTGCGCTACGCCTTCACGCTGCGCGAGCTCGCCGACCTCGTCTCCGACCTGCCCCGCGAGGCCTACGAGGCCGATGATCCGGGTGAGCACGTGCGCGCGCTGGTGCTGGCGGCTGCCGGGCGGCGTGGCATGCGTCCCCCGCTGTCGGACGAAGACGCCGATATCGTCGATCCCTACCGTCGCGAGGCCGTAGTGTTCGACACCATGTCGACCCAGGTGATGTCAGCGCTGCCGCAGGTCGCGGCTGCGCTCGGGCGTGCGGATGGCTAAGCGGCTCTCGGGCCCGCTCGGGCTCGTCGCCCTCGGCGCCTTCCTCGTCGTCGACGTCGCACTCGTCGGGCTGGCGCTGCGCAGCACCGCCGCCGAACCCGCCGGAGCCGGCGTCGCCGGGACTCCGGCCCGCCCCGCCGCCGAGAGCGGGGTCGCGGCTGGGGGAGCGGGCACGCCGTCCCCGACCTCGGGCACGACGGACAGCGCGCCCACCACCGAGGCGCCCGCCGAGGACGCCCTCCTCGAGCCGACCCCCGTGACCCTCGGGCTGGTGGCCGTCGACGACACGACCGCCTGGCGGTTCACGACCGGCAGCTGCGGCGACGGCGGCTCGACGCTGGCGGTCAGCGAGGACGGCGCCCAGACCTGGCAGCCGCGCGTGGCCCCCTTCGACATGACCCTGCGAGTGCGGGTGCGCGACACCGGCAGCGCAGCCTTCGCCATCGGCGCCGACAGCGACTGTCGGCCGCGGTTCCGCCAGACGCGGGATGCCGCGCAGACCTGGGACCGCCCGGCTCCCGTGCCGGGCGCGTGGTACCGCGACGTCCAGGACCCGGCCGTGGTCGGCACCGAGGCGGGCGCGCGGGCGAAGCCGTGTGACGCCGCCGGTGTGGTCGACCTGGCCGTCGACGACGACTCGGCCGTCGCCCTCTGCGGCGACGGGCGGCTGCGGTCGAGTGCCACCGGCAAGCAGTGGTCGGACGAGGGCTCGGTCGACGGCGCCCTCGCGGTGGCCCTCGCGGACGGCCGGACGCTGGCCCTGCTCGCCGCGCCCGACTGCGCTGGGCTGGCCGTGGTCGACGCCGCCGACCCGGACACCACGCTCGGCTGTGCGCCGCTCGACCTCTCGGGCGTCGAGGCGGGTCAGGTCGCCCTCGCGGCGGCCGGAGACGCGGTCTGGGTGGCGGCCGGCGACACGACGCTCCGGTCGTCGGGCGACCTCGCCGAGTGGAGCGGCGAACCCCGGGAGGGCTGACGCCCGCGTCGCCCCTGTCCTTGTGGCGCGAAGCGGTGCGCCCGTCAGCGGTCCGGCGCACCCGCCGTAGAGTGGCGCTGTGGTGCAGGACATCGGCGCGAAGCTGAGGGCACAGGGCCGTCGTATGACGCCCCAGCGCCAGCGCGTGCTCGACGCCGTGGCCTCGCTGGCGCACGCCACGCCCGACGACGTGGTGGCCGCGGTCGCTGCGGACGGCGGGCCGGCGCTCGCCCCGTCGACGGTCTACCGGGCCCTCGACGCCCTCGAGTCGCTCGGTGCGGTGGGCCACACCCACCTCGACCACCGGGCCCCCACCTACCACCTGGCCGACCACGCCGACCACGTGCACCTCGTGTGCCGTGGATGCGGACGCGTCGACCAGTGCAAGCGCGAGACGGCCGAGGAGTTCGTGGGGAATGTTCTGCGCTCGACGGGCTTTGTGGCTGACGTGACCCACATGGCAATCCACGGATGGTGCAGCGAATGCGCGAAACAACGGTGACCACCACCGACCCGACAACCCCCGACCAGGCGATGCCCGAGCAGGCCGCGCCCGGGGCGCCCCGCTCGGCCCTCCTGAACCGCCCCGGCGCGGTCGAGGGTGAGGGTGTGGACGCCGGGGTCGCCGCCCACTACGGCGACCCGATGCGCGAGCAGCGGCTCCTGGCCGAGGGCCTGGCGGTCGTCGACCTCTCCCACCGCGGCGTCGTCACGGTGACCGGCCCAGACCGGCTGAGCTGGCTGCACTCGATCACCACCCAGATGCTCACCGGTCTGGAGCCGCGGCAGTCGCGCGAGTCGCTCGTGCTGAGCCCGAAGGGCCACATCGAGCACGACCTGCACCTCGTCGACGACGGCGAGACCGTCTGGGTCACCACCGAACCCGGCACCGCCGCGCCCCTGACGGCGTGGCTCGACCGCATGCGCTTCATGCTGCGCGTCGAGGTCGCCGACGTCTCCGCCGACTGGGCGGTGCTGGGCGAGCCCTCCGGCGCCGAGTCCCTCCCCGGTGAGCGTCTTGCCTGGCGCGACCCGTGGCCGGACCTCGTCGGCGACACCGCGGCCTACGGCCCCACCGAGGGCCACCCGGCGACCGGCCGGGCCTGGCGCGAGGTGCTCGTGCCACGGGCCGAGCTGGACCAGGCGGTCGGCGACCGCCCGCTGGCCGGCACGTGGGCGTCCGAGGCCCTGCGGGTGGCGGCGTGGCGTCCTCGGCTGGGCCTCGAGACCGACCACCGCACCATCCCCCACGAGGTCGACTGGCTGCGCACCGCGGTGCACCTGCACAAGGGCTGCTACCGCGGCCAGGAGACCATCGCCCGGGTCCACAACCTCGGGCGCCCGCCCCGCCGGCTGGTGTTCCTGCACCTCGACGGTTCCGGGCACACCCTCCCCGAGCGGGGAGCGGAGGTGTATGCCGGGGGCGAGCGTGCCGTCGGCCACCTCACCTCCGTGGCGCGCCACTACGAGGACGGACCGATCGCCCTCGCCCTGGTCAAGCGCAGCACCGACCCGGCGGTCGACCTCCTCGCGGGGGGCGTCAGCGCCGGCCAGGAGGTCATCGTCACCCCGTAGGCGGTGTCCGCGCGGCGCCAGCCATCGCGCGCCGCAGGCACGACGAAGGGCCCCACTCGTGGGGCCCTTCGTCGTGCTCGGCTGGCGTCAGACGCCGGCGTGCTCGCTGCGGCGGTCCTTCGAGCGCTCCTTGCGGGTGCGGGCCGGCATCTGCGGGGCGTAGCCCTCGCGGTAGTAGTAGGACTCCGCGTCGGCGCCCTTGGTCGGGATGCGGTTGACCACGAGGCCGAGCACGTTGCCGCCCACCGCCTGCAGCGACTCGAGGCCGCGCGACAGCTGCTCCTTGTGGACGATGTCGCAGCCGACGATGACGACCGTGCCACCGGTGATGGTGCTGAGCACCGCGGCGTCGGTGACCGGCAGCAGCGGCGGGGCGTCGATGATCACGTAGTCGAACCGGCTCTCGAGCTCGCGAACCGTGCGGGACATGGCCTCGGAGCCGAGCAGCTCGCTGGGGTTCGGCGGGATCTGGCCGGCACCGAGCACCTGGATGTTGGAGCTGCCGAACGGCTGGAGCACGTCGTCGAGGTCGGCCTGGCCGATCAGGACGTTGGTGAGGCCGACCGCGTTCTCCATGCCCATGTAGGTGAGCATGCGCGGGCGGCGCAGGTCACCCTCGACGAGGCAGACCCGCGAGCCGGCCGCCGCCATGGAGATGGCCAGGTTGGCGGTGGTGGTCGTCTTGCCCTCGCCGGGCAGCGACGACGTGAAGGTCATCGAGCGGGGATGGGTCGCCGCGTCGATGAACTGCAGGTTGGTGCGCAGGGCGCGGAAGGCCTCGGCCCGGGGGCCGTGCGGGTCGGCCTGCACGATGAGCGGGCGCTTGGCGCTGTCGGCGTCGTACATGATGCCGCCGATGACCGTCTCGTCGGTGACCTCCTTGACTTCGCGCTCACCGCGGATGGAGGTGTCGAGCAGGTCGCGGAGGAGGGCGGCGCCGAGGCCGAGCATGAGGCCGAGCACCACGCCGAGGGCGATGTTGCGGGCCGGCTTGGGACTCACGGGGGCCGAGGGCGTCGACGGGGGACGGACGACCGAGACCTTGACCGGGCTGGCCTTGCTCTCGGAGACCCGCTCGAGCTCGGCCACGGTCTGCGAGAACTGCTTGCCCACGGCGTCGGCGATCTGCTGCGCCTGCTGCGGGCTCGCGTCGTCGACCATCACGTCGATGAGCACCGTGTCGAGCGGCACACTGGCCGAGATCTGCTTGCCGAGCCGGTCGGCGTCGGTCTTGAGCCCGAGCTCGTCGATGACCGGGTCGAGCACCGTGGGGGTGGTGATGATGTCGGAGTAGGACTTCACCCGCTGCTGCGTGAAGTTGTTGCCCTGGAAGAGCTGCGCGGAGTCGGCGCTGGTGGTGGAGACGAACAGCTGGGTGCGGGCCTGGTAGACCTTGGGGCTCCAGAGCGTCACGAGCGCCGCGACGGCCACCAGTGCGAGGGTGACGGCGACGATGGTGCGCCAGCGCTTCCGGACGACCCGCAGGTAGTCGTGAAGGTCCACAGTCCTACTTTCTGTTCTCGTACGCCGTTTGGTTCGTGCGCCGCCTGTGTCGTGTGTCGCCCGGTGGTGCGTGGCGCGCGGTCGGGGACCTTCGAGAACAGCCCCCTGCTCAAACTCGGCCCAGTGTCCCACAGATGGGACAAGTCGCCCACCTGCCGACTGCCATGATGGGCGCATGTCGAGCACCCCCTCTGCTGCCAGCGTCGCCAGCACCCTGATCACCGTCGCACCCACCGGCGCCGAGCTGGCCAAGGAGGACTTCCCTCAGCTGCCGACCACGCTGGAGGAGCTCGTCGAGACGGCCACGGCCTGCGAGGCGGCGGGGGCGGCGATGATCCACCTCCACATCCGCGACGCCGACCACCGGCCGACCCTCGACCACGGCCACCTCAAGGCGGCCGTCGACGCCCTGCGTGAGCAGACCTCCCTGGTGGTCCAGCTGTCCACCGGCGGCAGCGTGCACGACCCGCTCGAGCAGCGCCTCACGGTGCTCGACGCCGAGCCCGACTCGTGCAGCCTCACGTGTGGCACCACCAACTTCGGCGACGACGTGTTCCTCAACCCCTGGGGCTTCATGTCCGACCTGTACGTCCAGGCGCAGGAGCGCGAGGTCGTCCCCGAGTTCGAGCTGTTCGACCTCGGGCACGTGCACGCCCTGCGCCGGCTCATCGACACCCACGGGCTCCCGTTCGGGGGCAAGGTGCACGTCGACTTCGTGACCAACGTGCCCGGCGGTATGCCGGGGAGCCCGGCCGCGCTGATGGCGGCGGTGCAGATGTTGCCGCCGGAGGTGACGAGCTGGGCGGCCACCGGTATCGGGCGGGCGCACCTGCCGATCATGGCGGCCGCCCTGTCGGCCGGGGGGCACCTGCGTGTGGGGATGGAGGACAACGTCGTCTTCGCCCGGGGTCAGCAGGTCCAGCACAACCGCCAGCTCGTCGAGCGTGCCGCCCAGCTGGCCGAGGTCATGCAGCGCCCGGCCATGGGCGCCGAGGACGCCCGTGCCCTGCTCGGCGTGAAGGACCGCCGCGCGCGGTAGTCGGCCCCGCGGCATACCCGATGTGTGTCTCTTTGTCGGGCGCCCGGAGAAGACGCTGGGCGGTGTGAGGGGGCTCACGCTTTCCGGAGTTTGCATTCTGCTAACTCCAGCAAGCATAATGGAGGTATGAGGCAGATCCCCCTGGGCAACCACCTGGGTGACTACCTGCGCGAGCAGAGGCAGTCGGCCCGGCTGTCGCTGCGTCAGCTGGCCGACCTCGCCGGCATCTCCAACCCGTACCTCTCCCAGGTCGAGCGCGGGCTGAAGAAGCCGAGCGCCGAGATCCTCCAGCAGCTCGCCAAGGGCCTGCAGGTCTCCGCCGAGTCGCTCTACGTCCGCGCCGGCATCCTCGACGAGCGACCGCACGTCGAGCCGCCGGCCATCGACACCCGCGGGGCCATCTCCACGGACCCGCACCTCACCGACCGCCAGAAGTCCGCCCTGCTCGACATCTACGACTCCTTCGTCGGCGCCCCCGACGCCGAGGACGAGGAGGCTGGGCAGCCGAAGCCGGGCGGCCGGCGCAGCACGCGCCACGGCAAGGCCGCCAAGGACGCCAGGCCGGCCGCTGCTGCCGTGACCACGAAGGCCACCGGGTCGACCACCCGCAAGGCCGTCAAGAGCCGCACGGCCACCTCCCGCGGCGCCGCCACCAAGAAGCCAGCCTCCAAGAGCACGACCTCCAAGAACCCCACGACACCCACCGAGAAGGAATGAGGAATCGCCATGACACTCGTGGCTGACATCACCAGGACCGTCACGGAGTCCACCCCCGTGTACGCCGCCGTCGGCGCCACCGACCTCGCCGTCGAGAAGGTGCGCGACGCCCGCGTCCGCGCCCAGGCCGCCCGTGCCGAGCTGGCCGCCGACAAGATCCAGGCCCGCGTCGCCAAGCGCGCCACCGAGGTCACCGAGCAGGCCCAGCACGTGCCCGTGCTGGCCCTGAACCGCAGCCTCGAGCTCGCCAGCAAGGCCGTCGACGGCTACGAGTCGCTCGCCGCCCGCGGCGAGAGCCTCGTCAAGCGCGTGCGCACCCAGAAGGCCACCAAGGACCTGGTCGCACAGGCCGAGACCACGATCGCGCTCGGCAAGGGCGCCGTCACCACCGTCCGCAAGGCCGCCACCGACCTCGAGCGCTCCGCCAAGGCCACGCTGACCACGGGCCGCCACCAGGCTGCCACCGTGGCCCACGTCGCCGTCGATGCCGCCGAGGAGGAGGTCCGCGAGGTCTCGACCGCCGCGACCACGTCGGCCAAGCGCACCCGCACCGCCGCCAAGCGGACCACCACCACCGCGAAGAAGAGCGCGGCCGCCACCCGGTCCTCCGCGAAGCGCACCAGCACCAGCGCCCGCAAGACCGCCGCGGCCGCCAAGAAGGCCAGCACCGACGCCGCCAAGAAGGTCGGCGACTGAGCTGACTGACCGCCCGCCTCGCTGACCAGCGGGACCGGGCACGCGGGCCGGCGCCGCCTATCCCCCTCCTGGCGGCGCCGGTCCGGTCGGCCCCCGTGGCCCGGCATGCGCAGGACCCGCCCACCCAGACCTCGTGGGCGGGTCCTGCGCTGTCTGCTGCCCGTGGCTACTCTGGCGCGCGTGACCGAGCAGACCCTCGCCCAGCAGAAGATCCCGGCCCAGCAGCCGACCCCCTCCGCCCTCGCGGACGCGCCGGTCCTGGCCCACGTGGTGCGCGGCGGGTTCGTCGAGTCCGCCCACCGCGCCAGCCTGGTGGCCACCGGCCCCGACGGGTCGCCGACGCTCACCCTCGGCGGCGTCGCCGACCCGGTCTTCCCCCGCTCGTCCAACAAGCCGGTGCAGGCGCTCGCCATGGTGCGCCACGGCCTGGCCCTGTCGCCCGAGCTGCTCGCGCTGGCCTGCTCCAGCCACTCCGGCGAGGACTTCCACCTCGAGGGCGTGCGCCGCATCCTCGCCGGCGCCGGGCTCACCGAGGCCGACCTGCAGAACACCCCCGACCACCCCTACGACGCCCAGGAGCAGGACCGCTGGAAGCGCGAGGGCCGTCCGAAGTCCTCCCTCGCCCAGAACTGCTCGGGCAAGCACGCCGCGATGCTCGCCACCTGCGTCGTGAACGGCTGGGACACCGCCACCTACCGCGACCCGGGCCACCCGCTGCAGCGGGCGATGGAGCAGACCCTCGCCGAGCTGGCGGGTGAGCCGGTCGCCGCGATGGCGGTCGACGGCTGCGGCGCCCCGGTCATGGCGGTCAGCCTCACCGGGCTGGCGCGGGCCTTCGGCCGGCTGGCCTCCGCTGAGGAGGGCACCGACGAGCGCACGGTCGCCGACGCGATCCGCAGCCACCCGGCATACCTCGGCGGCACCCGCCGCGACGTGACCGCCCTCGTCGAGGGCACGCCCGGGCTCGTCGCCAAGGACGGGGCCGAGGCCGTGTATGCCGTGGGGCTGGCCGACGGGCGCGGCATCGCGCTCAAGGTCGCCGACGGTGGGCAGCGCGCCCGCCCCGTCATCCTCGCCGCCGCGCTGCGCCGGCTCGGCGTCGAGTCGGAGGCGCTTCGGCGTGCTGGAGAACGCGCCGGTGCTCGGACACGGCGAGCCCGTGGGCGCGGTCGTCGCCGTGGGTCTGTAGGACCGTCCGGTGAGGGCAGTGCTCCAGCGGGTCACCCGCGCGTCGGTGACGGTCGGCGGCGAGACGGTCGGAGCAGATCGACCGCCCGGGTCTGGTCGCGCTCGTCGGCGTCACGCACGACGACGGGCCCGAGCAGGTGGCGACCATGGCCCGCAAGATCAGCGAGCTACGCATCCTGCGCGACGAGCGGTCGGTGCTCGACGAGGGCGCCCCCGTGCTGGTCGTCAGCCAGTTCACCCTCTACGCCGACACGAAGAAGGGGCGCCGGCCGTCGTGGAACGGCGCCGCCCCCGGCGACGTCGCCGAACCGATGGTCGAGGCGGTCGTCGAGGCGCTGCGCGAGCGTGGTGTCGAGGTCGCCACCGGGAGCTTCGGGGCGATGATGGAGGTCAGCCTGGTGAACGACGGGCCCGTCACGCTCGTCGTGGACGTCTGAGCACGTCCTGACGCCGTAGGCTGGGCCGCATGAACCTGATCGGCTCCGCGCAGAGCACCGTGGCGCTCCTCCTCGGCGTGGCCGCCCTGGCCCTGGAGGTGTTCGCGTTCATCGACGCGCTGCGCCACCGCCCAGACGCCTACGTGGCCGCCGGCAAGCGCACGAAGCAGTTCTGGATGATCATCACCGGTGTCGCGGCTCTCATCGGGTTCGTCACCGTCTTCTCGCCGCTGAACCTGTTCGGCATCCTGGCCGTCGTCGGCGCGGCCATCTACCTCGCCGACGTGCGCCCCGCCCTCCAGCAGGTGAGCGGCCGGGGGCGCGGCTCGTCGCAGGGGCCCTACGGCCCCTGGTGACCCGCCCCGCGGACCCGGGGGCACCATCCATCGACCACGGCCAGATCCGGCCACACCACCGGATCCGGCGAGAGCACAGTTCCAGAAACATCACCAGCCCGGCCAAGCAAGGGGAGCCATGTCTGACCGTCAGGACCCGCGTGGGGAGATCTTCACCGTCGAGCGCCCGTGGGGGCAGTTCCAGCAGTTCGTCTCGAACGAGCCGGTGACGGTCAAGGTCATCACGGTGGAGCCGGGCCACCGCCTGTCGCTGCAGACCCACGAGAACCGCGGCGAGATGTGGCAGGTCCTCGACGTGCCGATCGAGGTCACCGTGGGTGAGCGCACGTGGGCGGCCGAGCCCAGCGAGGTGGTGTGGGTGCCGCCGCACACGGTGCACCGCATGGCCAACAAGAGCGACCGGCCGGGCCGGCTGCTCGAGATCGCCTTCGGCGCCTTCGACGAGGCCGACATCGTGCGGCTCGAGGACGACTACGCCCGCTGAGCCGGACGTGTGCCGCTGTTCCATCCCTGCGGCACCCCGCGTCACCCCCGCGGCGCCACCGCGTCCCAGGCGACGGTGAGCTCGCCGAGCCGCCAGCGGCTCGGCCCGTCGAGCAGCGGCCAGCCCTCCTCCCGCAGCGTGCCGGCCATCGCCAGGAACCGCTGACGAGCCCCGAAGGCGCCGTGGTGGGCGGCGTGCGCCCAGGCGCGGTCGAGGGCGGTCAGGTAGGCATGGACGGGCTCGCCGTCGACGTTGCGGTGGATGAGCGACTTCGGCAGCCGCTCCGCGATCTCCGAGGGGGCTCCGAGGCCGCGCAGCCGCCACGACAGGGTGAGCGAGCGGGGCCCCGCTCGGTCGACCGCGACCCAGGTGCTGCGCCGCCCGAGCTCGTCGCAGGTGCCGTCGACGAGCAGGCCGTCGTCGCTCAGCCGCTCCTGCACCTGCCCCCACGCGGCGTGCACCTCGGCCTCGTCGTACTGCCGCAGCACGTTGAAGGCGCGCACCAGCACGGGGCGGTGGTGGGCGTCGAGGGGCACCTCGAAGCCGCCGCGCCGGAAGGACAGGCCCGGCCGCTCCAGCGGGCGCGCGGCCTCCACCCGGGCGGGGTCGATCTCGATGCCCACGACCTGCACGTCGGGGCGCACCCGGCGCAGCCGGTCGTGCAGCTCCACCGCGGTGACGGGGGAGGCGCCGTAGCCGAGGTCGACCACCACGGGGGTGTGCCGGTGGCGGCGCAGCCGTCGAGCCTGCGGCCCCGACAGCCAGCGGTCGACCCGGCGCAGGCGGTTGGGGTTGGTGGTGCCACGAGTGATGGTGCCCACCGGCCGCTTGCTCGCCACGCCCGCAGGGTACGTGCCGGCGACGAGTTGCCCGCCCGCGGTCCTAGGGTTGGACCCGTGCCCAGGCCGAAGCGTGACGTGAGCAAGAGCATGGTCGCGCTCGTGCTGTCGCTGGCCGCCCTGGCGGTGCTGGGCCTGAGCTCGTGGGTGCCGGGCTGGCTGGGGCGCGACAGCGGCATGGCCGACGTCGAACCGGGCATGCTCCAGATCGACCCGCAGGCGCGCGGCATCGCGACCCTGGGTGGTGGTGTCACGGCCTCGCTCTACGACTCCGGCCTGCGCCTGAGCCATGACGACGACATCCTCACCGAGACCGTGCTGCGGGGGTCCTTCGTGTCGGCGGTCCTGGGCAGCGTCGAGGGCGCCGGCAACAGCACCACGGAGCACGTCGAGCACGAGTACAACCACCTGCGGATCACCGACCTGCGGTTCCTGCCCGGCCGGGCGACCTACCTGGGCGAGGTGTCCGACGGCACCACCTCCCTGCCGATGGAGATGCGCATCGAGCTCGCCGGCCCGGTGGTGCGGATCGGCGTCAGCGTGCCGCGGGCGAGCGGCGTCGTGGTGCACCTGGCCCACAAGCCCGCCACGACCGGCCTGCCGCCCGTGCTCCCGTTCCGCAACCTGCGCCGCAACGCCTTCTGGCTGCCCGCCGACACCGGGCGCAGCGACCCGGCCTTCACCACCGTGCTCGGCACCGACGTGGCCATCGGCCCCGAGGGGGTGACCCGCGGTGTCGACCAGCGCTCGTCGGGTCGGCTCGACGTCCACGTGTGGTCGAGCTCCGCGGTTGTCACGGTCTCGTCGCGGCCCGACCCACGACCCCAGTGACGCAGGACGCGGCCGCTCGCCGCGGCCTCTTCCGGACCCCCGTGGGACAATCGGGACATGCCCCTGTGTGACCGCCTCGGCCGGGTTGCCATGCTCAGCGTGCACACCTCCCCGCTCGAGCAGCCGGGCACCGGCGACGCCGGCGGGCTGAACGTCTACGTCGTGGAGGTGGCCCGCCAGCTGGCCCGCCGCGGCGTCGAGGTCGAGATCTTCACGCGCACCACGACCGGCGAGCTCGACCCGGTCGTCGAGCTCGCCCCCGGCGTGCTGGTGCGGCACATCACCGCCGGTCCCTACGAGGGGCTGGGCAAGGAGGACCTCCCCGGCCAGCTCTGCGCCTTCGCCGCCGGGGTGATGCGCACCGCGGCCCACGCGCCCGAGGGCTACTACGACCTGGTCCACTCCCACTACTGGTTGTCCGGCCAGGTCGGCTGGCTGGCGCACGACCGCTGGCACGTCCCCCTGGTCCACACCATGCACACCATGGCGCGGGTCAAGAACGCCCACCTCGCCGAGGGCGACAGCCCGGAGCCGTCCGGTCGCGAGATCGGCGAGGTGCAGGTGGTGGAGGCCGCCGACCGCCTCATCGCCAACACCGAGAAGGAGGCGGCCGAGCTGGTCGGTCTCTACGACGCCGACCCGTCCAAGGTGGTCGTCGTGCCCCCGGGCGTCGACCTGTCCGTCTTCACGCCCGGCGACTGGCGCGAGGCGCGGGCCCAGGTCGGACTGCCCCAGGATGCCAAGGTCCTCCTCTTCGTCGGGCGGATCCAGCCGCTCAAGGCCCCCGAGGTGCTCGTCAAGGCCGCTGCCCACCTGCTCGAACGCCACCCCGACTGGCGCGGCCAGCTCGTGGTCGCCGTCCTGGGTGGCCCGAGCGGCTCCGGCCTCGCCCACCCCCACTCGTTGGAGGACCTCGCGCGCGACCTGGGGATCGCCTCCGACGTCCGGTTCGTCAAGCCGGTGTCGCGGCCCGAGCTGGCCCAGTGGTACCGCGCCGCCGACCTCGTGGCGGTGCCGTCGCACAGCGAGTCCTTCGGCCTCGTCGCGGTGGAGGCGCAGGCCTGCGGCACCCCCGTCGTCGCGGCCGACGTGGGTGGGCTGCCCACCGCGGTCGGTGACGCGGGCGTGCTCGTCGACGGCCACGACCCGCGTCGCTGGGCCGACCACCTCGAGGGCCTCCTCCTCGACCCGGGCCGCCGCTCGGAGCTCGGCGCGCGGGCCCTGCACCACGCGGCGCAGTTCGGCTGGGAGCGCACCGCCGACCGCCTGCTGGACGTCTACCACCAGGCCTGCCGGGAGCGGACGCCGTCGCCCATCGGTGAGGCGACCGTGCTCGCCGGGGTGCCCGCGGCGGTGGTCCCGTGACCGGCCGGGGCGGCGACAGCCGCGACGGGGCCGCCCGCCTCGCCGAGGTCGTCGAGCGCTACCTCTCGGGGGCGGAGATCCCCTGGGAGGCTGGTGCCCGCGAGGGGGAGTTCGTCCTCACCCTGCCCGGCGAGAAGAAGCTCAAGACCGTGGCCTCCCTGGTGGTGACCGCCTCGACCCTGTCGGTGTCGGCGTTCGTGATCCGCAACCCCGACGAGAACCACGAGCAGTTCTACCGCTACCTGCTGCGCAAGAACCTGCGGCTGCCGGGGCTCGCCTACGCGATCGACAAGTCCGGCGACGTCTACGTCACCGGCCGCGTCCCGGCCGCCGGAGTCGACGCCGACTACCTCGACCAGCTGCTCGGGGCCCTGCTGCAGGCCGCCGACGCCCACTTCAACGAGCTGCTCGCCATCGGCTTCCTCAGCTCGATGAAGAAGGAGTGGGCCTGGCGCGTCTCCCGCGGCGAGTCCACCCGCAACCTCGAGGCGTTCCGGCACCTGCTCGAGGGACAGGAGCCCGAGGGCCAAGAGGCAGACACCGCTGACGAAGCGCCCCGCTAGCCTTGGCGCCATGGCATACACCCTGATCCTGCTGCGCCACGGGCAGTCCACCTGGAACGAGAAGAACCTCTTCACCGGCTGGGTCGACGTCGACCTGAGCGACCTCGGGCGTCAGGAGGCCGTGCGCGGCGGCGAGCTGCTCAAGGAGGCCGGCATCCTCCCCGACGTCGTGCACACGTCGGTGCTGCGCCGGGCCATCACCACGGCGAACATCGCCCTCGACACGTGCGACCGCCACTGGATCCCCGTGCGCCGTGACTGGCGCCTCAACGAGCGCCACTACGGCGCGCTCCAGGGCCTCGACAAGGCGGCCACCCGTGACAAGTACGGCGACGAGCAGTTCATGCTGTGGCGCCGCTCCTTCGACGTGCCGCCGCCGCCCATCGACGACGACAGCGAGTTCAGCCAGAGCGGCGACCCCCGCTACGCCGGCATCGAGGTGCCGCGCACGGAGTGCCTCAAGGACGTCATCGAGCGTTTCATGCCCTACTGGGAGGGCCCGCTGCAGGAGGACCTGCGCGCCGGCCAGACCGTGCTCGTCACCGCCCACGGCAACAGCCTGCGCGGCCTGGTCAAGCACCTCGACCAGATCAGCGACGAGGACATCGCCGGCCTGAACATCCCCACCGGCATGCCGCTCGTCTACACCCTCGGCGACGACATGATGCCGACCAAGCCGGGGGAGTACCTCGACCCCGAGGCCGCCGCCGAGGCCGCCGCCGCCGTGGCCGCCCAGGGCCAGCGCCGCTGAGGCGCCCACCGCGCAGCGGCTCCACCCACGAACAGAAGAGGCCCGGTATGCCGCCCACGCGGCATACCGGGCCTGCCCACGTCTGCGACGGGGAGGGGACGCGTCAGTCGGTCGCGTCGTCCTCCTGCTCCTCGTGGTCCATGCTGGTGATGCCCTCGTCCCACTCGCCGGTGACGAGGTAGATGACGCGGTGGGAGACCGTGACCGCCCAGTCGGCGAAGCGCTCGTAGTAGCGGCCGATGAGGGCGAGGTCGACCGCGGACTGCACGCCGTACTTCCACGGACCCTCCATGAGGCGGGCCAGCAGGTCGCGGTGCAGGTCGTCCATGGCGTCGTCGTCACGGTCGAGCTCGGCGGCGGCCTTGACGTCCTTGGAGGCGATGACCGAGCCGGCCTTGGCGACGATCTCGCCGGCCACGTTGCCCATCTGCACGATCTCGGAGCGGACCTCGGCGGGCACCGCCGTGTCGGGGTAGCGCAGGCGCGCCACCTTGGCGATGTGGCGGGCCAGGTCGCCCATGCGCTCGAGGTCGGAGCTCATCCGCATGCCCGTGACGATGATGCGCAGGTCGGTGGCGACGGGGTTCTGGCGGGCCAGCAGGTCGATGGCGAGCTCGTCGATCGCCTCGCGCATCGCGTCGATGGCCTTGTCGCCGTCGATGACGGTCTGGGCCAGCTGGATGTCGGCGTCCAAGAGCGCGGTGGTGGCGCGCGACATGGCGGAGCCGACCAGCCGGGTCATCTCGACGAGCTGGTCGGAGATCTTGTCGAGGTCCTCGTGGAAGGCGTGGCGCATGAGTGCTTGTCGTCCTTGGTGTCGCAGGGTCGGGCCGGGGTGCCGAGTGAGGTTCCCACGGGGCTGTGAACTCCGGGGGGTCCCTAGGTGAACATATGGGAACCCTCGTGCGGGGGACAGTCGATCGCGGACGGTCGCGCTCCGCGAGGTGCGTACATTGAGTGTCGTGGATGTGGGAACCGCCGCCGTGCTGTCCGGTTTCGCCGGGCTCGTCATCGGGGTGTTCGCGGTGCTCGCCGTCCGCTACTCGGAGCGACAGCTGCACGCGGTGCCCGAGCCCGCGCAGCTCCCGCCGCTGCCCGCCGGCGTGGCGGACGTGCTGGCGGTGCTGAGCTCGAGCGCCATCGTCGTCGACTCCTCCGACGCCGTCATCAACAACTCGCCGGCTGCCGCCTCCTACGGCCTCGTCCGCGGCCAGGAGCTGGCGCACGCCGAGCTGCGCGAGCTGGCCCGGCAGGTGCGCCGCGACGGCGTGATCCGCGAGGCCCAGCTCGAGCTGTCGCGGGGGCCGCTCGGTCGGGGGCACGTCTTCATGCAGGCCCGCGTGGCGCCGCTCGGCAGCAGCCACGTCCTGCTCCTGCTCGACGACCGCACGGAGTCGCGGCGGCTCGATGAGGTGCGCCGCGACTTCGTGGTCAACGTCAGCCATGAGCTCAAGACCCCGGTCGGGGGTCTCGCACTGCTCGCCGAGGCGGTGGCCGATGCCAAGGACGACCCGGAGGCCGTGGAGCGGTTCGCGCAGCGCATGCAGG
This sequence comes from uncultured Actinomycetota bacterium, assembly GCA_963730585.1. Taxonomy (GTDB): domain Bacteria; phylum Actinomycetota; class Actinomycetes; order Actinomycetales; family Dermatophilaceae; genus Pedococcus_A. Next base: position 593,360 of record CAVSSL010000010.1, read on the forward strand.
TCGAGTCCGCGCGGCTGGCCCAGCTGGTCAAGGAGATCGTCGACCTCTCCCGCCTCCAGGTGGCCGACGCCCTGCACGAGCCGCGTCTCGTCGACATCGGCGCCGCGGTGCACGAGGCCCTCGAGCGCTCCCGGATCGGCGCCGACGCCAAGCAGATCGAGCTGGCCGAGGCCTCGGAGCCGGACCTGAAGGTCTTCGGCGACGAGGAGCTGCTCGTCACGGCCGTGCGCAACCTCATCGGCAACGCGATCGCCTACTCCGACGCCGGCACGAAGGTCGCCGTCGGCGTGCGCCGCAGCGGCGACACGGTGGAGATCAGCGTGGCCGACCAGGGCCACGGCATCCCCGAGAGCGAGCAGAGCCGGATCTTCGAGCGCTTCTACCGGGTGGACGCCGCCCGCTCGCGCGCCACCGGTGGCACGGGCCTTGGTCTGGCCATCGTCAAGCACATCTGCGCCAACCACGGTGGCGACGTCACCGTCTGGAGCCGTGAGGGGCGCGGCTCCACGTTCACGATGCGGCTGCCGGCCGCCGTCGACCGCAGCGGTGACCGCCGCCCGGCGCCCGACGCGGCTGCCCGCCGCCCGGCACCCGCCGCGGGTGACCGCCGCCCGGCACCCGCCGCGGGTGACCGCCGCCCGGCGCCCGCGCCGACCGCTGGCACGTCCCGACCCGAGCCCGGGCACGTGCCCGGGACGACGCAACGAGAGGCCGCTGAATGACGCGCATCCTGGTGGTGGAGGACGAGGTCTCGTACTCCGACCCGCTGTCCTACCTGCTGAAGAAGGAGGGCTACGAGGTCGCCGTGTCCGAGACCGGCCCCGAGGCGCTCGAGGAGTTCGACCGCGCCGGCGCCGACCTCGTGCTGCTCGACCTCATGCTCCCCGGCCTCAGCGGCACCGACGTGTGCCGGGCGCTGCGACAGCGGTCGAACGTGCCGGTCATCATGCTCACCGCCAAGGACAGCGAGATCGACAAGGTCGTGGGCCTCGAGATCGGGGCCGACGACTACGTCACCAAGCCGTACTCCTCGCGCGAGCTCCTCGCCCGCGTCAAGGCGGTGCTGCGCCGGCGGGCCGAGCCGGAGGACCTGATGCCCTCGACGCTCGAGGCCGGGCCGGTGCGGATGGACGTCGAGCGCCACGTGGTCACGGTCAACGGCGAGCAGGCCTCGATGCCCCTGAAGGAGTTCGAGCTGCTCGAGATGCTGCTGCGCAACACGGGGCGGGTGCTGACCCGCATGCAGCTCATCGACCGGGTCTGGGGCAGCGACTACGTCGGCGACACCAAGACCCTCGACGTCCACGTCAAGCGGCTGCGCGCCAAGATCGAGCGCGACCCGGGCAACCCGCAGCACATCGTCACGGTGCGCGGCCTCGGCTACAAGTTCGAGGCCGACTGACGGCAGTCCCACACACGAGAGGCCGGTTCCCCTGCGCGGGGAACCGGCCTCTCGTGTGTGGCCCCGTGGTCGCCAGGCTGGTGGCGGGTGCCGGGCCGGCCGTCGTCAGGAGGACGGCGAAGCGGTGGGGGCGAGGGTCGCGTAGTAGCCCTCGGCGGGGATGACCGGCACCTGCACGATGTTGGTGCCGGCGCCCTGGGTGGTGACCTGGAGGGTGGTGACGCCGCCCGGGTCGGCGTTCACGGTCGAGAGGGTCACCGGGGACGTGCTGGAGAGGCTCTCCTCCGCATAGGCCGGCAGCTGGACGTCGGCGCTGGCCCCGCCCTCGCCGGCGAAGCTGACCGTGACCGACTGGCCGCCCCTGTTCAGGACCGAGCCGGACAGGGTCCCCGGGCCGCCCTTGCGGTCCGAGACCACCACGAGGTTGCGGATCTGCACCTGGGAGAGGTCGACCGCGACGCCGTCACCGGGGGTGTAGGGCTGGTTGGTCTGGATGGGGTTGGTGACCTGGCACCCGCTCAGCCCGAGCGCGGCCGCAGCGGCTGCCAGGGGCACGAGACGGCGGGCGGCACGGGCGGGAGAAAGGGATCGGCGCATCACGGGAGACAGCGTACCGGGGACGGTTCCGACTGCGCGCACCCGTGCGCGTTGCACGACCGGGCCGTGTCTGTCAAGACCGGCGGATCGGGCAATTTCGAGCGAAAAGAGGCTCTGACCTGCGGAAACGTCGAACGCTCAAGTTCCTCTCGACGGCTGGCCGTGTTATTCTGGAGGTCGCGAAAGGGGAAAACAGCACATGGTTTTCAAGGTCGGCGAAACGGTCGTGTACCCGCACCACGGGGCAGCACTGATCGAAGAAATCAACACCCGCACGATCAAGGGCGAGGACAAGCTCTACCTGAAGCTCAAGGTGGCTCAGGGTGATCTGACCATCGAGGTCCCTGCCGAGAACTGCGACCTCGTGGGCGTCCGCGACGTCGTCGGCCAGGACGGGCTCGACAAGGTCTTCGAGGTCCTCAGGGCTCCGCACACCGAGGAGCCGACCAACTGGTCGCGCCGCTACAAGGCGAACCTCGAGAAGCTGGCCTCCGGCGATGTCATCAAGGTGGCCGAGGTCGTCCGCGACCTGTGGCGCCGCGACAAGGACCGTGGCCTTTCTGCCGGCGAGAAGCGCATGCTCGCCAAGGCGCGCCAGATCCTCGTCTCCGAGCTGGCCCTGGCGGAGAAGACCAACGAGGACAAGGCTGAGGCCATCCTCGACGAGGTCCTCGCCTCCTGAGCACGCCCTCCGTCGCTGTCGTCCTGGTCGCAGGAGGGCAGGGCACCCGGCTCGGCGCCGCTGAGCCGAAAGCATTTGTCACACTGAACGGCGAGTCGCTGCTCGGGCATGCCCTGAGCCGCGTGCTCGCCGTTCGTGCTGTCGGCCACGTGGTGGTGGTCGCCCCGCAGACCCACCTCGACGCGGCCCGGACCGTCGCCGACGCCACGGCCCGGCCCGAGGTCGTCGATGTCGTGCCCGGGGGCGCCGAGCGCACGGCCTCGGTCGCTGCAGGGCTGGCGGCGTTGCGCCCGGACGACGCGGTCGTGCTGGTGCACGACGCGGCACGCGCCCTGGCTCCGCCGCAGTTGTTCGACGACGTCATCGACGCCGTGCGGTCGGGTGCCGAGGCAGTCGTGCCGGGCCTCCCGGTGGTCGACACCATCAAGGCCGTCGACGGCGCCGGGGTCGTGGAGGGCACGCCCGACCGCGACCGGCTGCGCGCGGTGCAGACGCCCCAGGGCTTCAGCCGCAGCCTCCTCGAGCGCGCCCACGCCAGCGGTGCCTCGGCCAGCGACGACGCCGGACTGGCGGAGCGGATCGGGGCGCAGGTGCGCGTCGTGCCCGGCGACGCCCGCGCCATGAAGGTCACGACCCCGCACGACCTCGCGGTCGCGGCGGTCTACCTCGGCGAGGAGCGCTCTGGCCCGGGCCCCCAGGGCTGACCGGGGGGTTAACCGGGGCGGCGGGCCGTGCGCTCGTGCTCCTGCAGCACGGCGCACACCTCGTCCCACGAGCCCTGCGGCTCGCGCGGCAGGTCGGGCTCGAGCACCGAGTGCCAGCCGTCGAGCATGCGGCCCTTGTGGTCGAGCAGGGCCGGGACGAGCTGCGGCACCGGGAAGCCGTTGCGCCAGGCGGCCTTGTAGCTCGCGTAGTTGCCGACGTTGGCCTGCCACGCCACCAGCTCCCAGCCGAGGTCGGTGAAGGCGTGGTCGACGACCAGGCCCACGGCCTCCGACATCACGCCGAGGCCGCGCACGCGGGGGTGGGTGACGAACCCGATGTTGCCGCTGCTGTGGCCCGGCGCGCGGCTCCACGCCCGGAGGTCGATGGTGCCCGCGTAGGCGCCGTCGCGCTCGATGGCCCAGGAGATCTGCTTCTCGGACGGCTGCATGATCTCGGCGAGGTACTCGCGGCCCATGTCCTCGGTGTAGGGCGTGGGCACGGTCGTCCACCGGATGCTGTCGGGATCGGCGCAGCGCTCGACGATCGGCCCGAGGTCGGCGTCCACGTGCGGGCGCAGGGTCACGGTGGGGCCGCTGAGGACGGGGATCGGCAGGGGCTCGCTCATGCGTCCGCAGGGTAACGGGGTGCTCCTCGCGCCGGCGACGGGGTTTCGCGGGGCGCCGGTGGTTGGATGGGGCTCGTGAGGCACGCATGAGGCAGGTCGGTATGCCGCGGGTGGGCGTGGGCGTCGACGTCCACGCCTTCGCGCCGGAGGGCAGCGGGCGCGAGCTGTGGGTGGCCGGGCTGCTCTGGCCGGGGGAGCGCGGGCTCGAGGGTCACTCGGACGCCGACGTGGCTGCGCACGCCGCCTGCGACGCACTGTTCTCGGCTGCCGGGATCGGCGACCTCGGCGCACACTTCGGGACCTCGCGGCCGGAGCTGGCCGGGGCGTCCGGGGTCGCGCTGCTCGCGGAGGCGGCTCGACTGGTGCGTGACGCCGGCTTCGAGATCGGGAACATCGCGGTCCAGGTCGTCGGCAACCGGCCGAAGGTCGGCACGCGGCGTGACGAGGCACAGGCGGCGCTCGAGGCAGCCTGCGGGGCCCCCGTCTCGGTGAGCGGCACCACCACCGACGGTCTCGGCCTCACCGGCCGCGGTGAGGGAGTCGCGGCTCTCGCCACCGCGCTGGTCTGGCCCGCCTCGTGACCTCACCAGCCAGCGTGTCCTGCTGAGTTGCCGGGCGGCGTCGCCGGCGTTCGTGCGGGTGGTGCCCTTGGCCTGCGAGCAACTCAGCACGACACGCGGCCCGTCCGAGCCCGCAGTTCGATACGGATCGTCGGAGGGTGCCGCGCCCGGCCTTCGCGTCGTACCGTGAGGAGAGGCAGGGGCCCGTTGGCACCGCGGTGAGGAGCGGCCATGTCGACCACCGGTCTCGACCAGTACCCGACAGCAGCGGCCGGTCGGGAGGTGCCGCCGGCCGTGCGGGCCCAGCTGCTCGCGACCGAGCACTGGAGCCTGCTGGCGACGCGGAGCACCACGTGGGCGGAGGTGATGGGCCGGATCACCATCCACCTCACCGTCTCGTCGGCAGCCCTGGTGGTGCTCGCCCTGACCGCGCAGGCGACCGGCTTCGGCCCGGGCTTCCGGGTGCTCAGCATCGGCCTGGCCTCGGCCATCCTGCTGCTCGGCACCCTGACGGGGCTGCGGGTGCAGATGGCCAGCGTCGAGGACGCCCTCCTGCTCACCGGGATGAACCGGCTGCGGGCGGCGTACCGGGACATCGACCCCGGCATCGAGCCCTACCTCGTCGCTGCGTGGCACGACGACTTCGCGGGCCTGTACCAGACCTACACGCTCGGGCAGCCCCGCTCCAGGTTCCTCCACGTCATCGGCAGCACCTCCATGTTCATGACCACGGTCAACACGGTCGTCGCGGGCACGCTCGGTGCCCTGGTGGCCGACACCGCGAGCGCCGGCACCCCAGCGGTCGCCGTGGTGGGCGCCGTGTGCGGGCTCGCCTACCTCGCGGTGATGCTCGAGCTGGGCCGACGTCGCTTCGCCTGCGTCCCCGGCAGCCCGTCGCACTTCCCGAGCCCACCGGCCTGACGCGAGCCGGGTCACGCGCCCGCGCTGCGCCACGGCACGCGCCGTAGGGTTGCGGCATACCCACCCCTGCGCCCGTCCGAGGAGGACCGCATGCCCCAGACCGTCAAGGGCGTCATCGCCCGCAGCAAGGACGCCGACGTCGAGGTCGTCGACATCGTGGTGCCGGACCCCGGCCCGGGCGAGGCCGTCGTGAAGGTGCACACCTGCGGGGTCTGCCACACGGACCTGCACTACAAGCAGGGCGGCATCAACGACGAGTTCCCCTTCCTGCTGGGGCACGAGGCGGCCGGTGTCGTGGAGGCGGTCGGCGAGGGCGTGACCGAGGTGGCTCCGGGGGACTTCGTGATCCTCAACTGGCGCGCAGTGTGCGGCCAGTGCCGGGCGTGCCAGAAGGGCAAGCCGTGGTACTGCTTCGCCACCCACAACGCCACGCAGAAGATGACGCTGACCGACGGCACCGAGCTGAGCCCCGCGCTCGGCATCGGCGCGTTCATCGAGAAGACCCTCGTCGCCGCGGGCCAGTGCACCAAGGTCGACCCGGAGGCCGACGCTGCTGCGGTGGGCCTGCTCGGCTGTGGCGTGATGGCCGGATTCGGCGCAGCGGTCAACACCGGTGGGGTGGGCATGGGTGACTCCGTCGCCGTCATCGGCTGCGGTGGTGTGGGCAACGCGGCCATCGCGGGCGCCCAGATCGCCGGCGCGACGACCATCGTGGCTGTGGACATCGATGACGAGAAGCTCGACGCCGCAAGGCGGTTCGGCGCCACCCACACCGTCAACAGCAGCAAGACCGACCCCGTGGAGGCCATCAAGGCGGCGACCGGCGGCTTCGGGGCCGACGTCGTCGTCGAGGCGGTCGGCCGCCCCGAGACCTACGAGCAGGCCTTCTACGCCCGCGACCTCGCCGGCACCGTGGTGCTGGTCGGCGTCCCGACCCCGGACAAGCAGGTCACCCTGCCGATGATCGAGATCTTCGGCCGCGGCGGCGCCCTGAAGTCCAGCTGGTACGGCGACTGCCTGCCCAGCCGCGACTTCCCGATGCTGGTCGACCTCTACCGCCAGGGCCGCTTCGACCTCGACGCGTTCGTCACCGAGCGCATCGCCCTCGGTGACGTCGAGAAGGCCTTCGAGAAGATGGAACGCGGCGAGGTGCTCCGCTCGGTGGTGGTCCTGTGACCGACGACAGCACCGGTATGCCGGACCTCGCGCCTTCCCGGGGCGGGGTGCGGGTGGAGCGGCTGGTCACCTCGGGGACCTTCGAGCTCGACGGCGGCTCGTGGGAGGTCGACAACAACGTCTGGATCGTCGGGGACGACGAGGAGTGCGTCGTCATCGACCCGGCCCATGACGCCCGCCGGATCGTGAAGTCGATCCCGCGCCAGCGGAAGGTCACCGCGGTGCTGTGCACGCACGCGCACAACGACCACATCAACGGCGTCGGCGAGGTCTGCGACGCGACGCGCGCCCCGGCATACCTGCACCCCGACGACCGGGTGCTGTGGGACCAGCTCTACCCGGTGACCCCCGACCGTGACCTGAAGGACGGCGACGTCATCAGGGTCGGCGACGTCGACCTGCACGTGATCCACACGCCGGGTCACTCGCCGGGCGCCTGCTGCTTCTACGCGCCGGAGCTCGGCGTGCTGTTCAGCGGCGACACCCTCTTCAACGGCGGGCCGGGGGCGACCGGGCGGTCCTTCAGCGACTTCCCGACGATCATCGACTCGATCCGCGACCGGCTGCTGACCCTGCCCGACGAGACGGTGGTGCTGACCGGCCACGGTGACTCGACGGTGATCGGGGCGGAGGCGCCGCACCTGCAGGAGTGGATCGACCGCGGCCACTGAACCCGGCGGTTTTCGCCGTTTAGTCCGGGGGTGGCACCCGCGGGTAACCTTGCGCGGGTGAGCCTCCGCCTGTACGACACCGCCGCGCGCGAGCTGCGCGACTTCACCCCCCTGGTGCCCGGTCAGGTGGGGATCTACATCTGCGGCCTCACCACCCAGAGCGCCCCGCACATCGGGCACGTGCGCTTCGCCGTGGCCTTCGACGTGCTCCGCCGCTGGCTCGAGGGCCGCTACGGCTACCAGGTCACCCTGATCCGCAACGTCACCGACATCGACGACAAGATCCTCGCCAAGTCGGCCGAGGCAGGCGAGCCCTGGTTCGCGCTGTCCTACCGCAACGAGGTCGAGACGGCCAAGGCGCTCGACCTGCTCGGTGTGCTGCCCCCGACCTACGAGCCGCGCGCCACGGGCCACATCCCCGAGATGGTCGAGCTCATGCAGGTGCTCATCGAGAAGGGCCACGCGTACCCGGCCCCCGACGGCAGCGGCGACGTCTACTTCGACGTGCGCAGCTTCCCGGAGTACGGCTCGCTGACCCACCAGCGGATCGAGGACATGGCGGCGGCCGAGGACGCCGACCCGCGCGGCAAGCACGACCCGCGTGACTTCGCACTGTGGAAGGGCCGCAAGGAGTCCGAGCCCGCGAGCGCCTCCTGGCCCACCCCGTTCGGCACCGGCCGTCCGGGCTGGCACCTCGAGTGCTCCGCGATGGCGCGCAAGTACCTCGGCGACGCGTTCGACATCCACGGCGGCGGCGTCGACCTGCGCTTCCCCCACCACGAGAACGAGCAGGCGCAGTCACGCGCGGCGGGGCTCGACTTCGCCAACTTCTGGCTGCACAACGCCTGGGTCACCGTGGCCGGCGAGAAGATGAGCAAGTCGCTCGGCAACTCGCTCGTGGTCAGCGAGGTCACCAAGGTCGCCCGCCCCCTGGCGGTCCGCTACTACCTCACCGCGGCCCACTACCGGTCGACGATCGAGTACCACGAGGGCTCCCTCCAGGAGGCCGACTCCGCGGTCGAGCGCATCGACGGCTTCCTCCGCCGGGCCCTGCGCTCGATGAACGGCGGCGCCGACCTCACGCCGGACCACAGCCGGATCCCCGAGGCGTTCGCCGAGGCCATGGACGACGACCTGAACGTCTCCGGTGCGCTCGCGGTGGTGCACGAGACGGTGCGGGCCGGGAACACGGCGCTCGACGACGGCGACGACGAGGGCGTGGCGGCCGCCTTCGCCCATGTGGTGGCCATGACCGACCTGCTCGGGGTGAACCCGCTCGACCAACGCTGGGACGGTGGCCCGACGAACGGCGGCAACGAGGCCCAGCTGGCGCTCGACGCGCTCGTGGGAGCCCAGCTCGAGGCCCGGGCCGCTGCCCGGGCCGCACGCGACTACGCCACCGCCGACGCGATCCGCGAGCAGCTCGCCGCGGTCGGCATCCAGATCGATGACACCGCCTCGGGAGCGACCTGGTCGCTCGCCCGTCGCACCGAAGGCTGAGAGGCACACCATGGCAGGCAACTCCCAGCGCCGCGGAGCCATCCGCAAGGGCGCTTCGAAGAAGGGCGCCACCGTCGGCTCCGGCGGCCAGCGCCGCCGCGGCCTCGAGGGCAAGGGCCCGACCCCCAAGGCGACGGAGCGCCCGCACCACAAGGCGCACAAGATGGCCAAGGCCGCTGACAAGCGGGCCGGCGCGTCCCGACCGGGCCAGAGCCGCTCCGGTGGGCGGCGCTCCAAGGCCTCCAGCGAGATGGTGGCGGGCCGCAACTCCGTCGTCGAGGCGCTGCGGGCCGACGTGCCCGTGACGACCATGTACGTCGCCGGTCGCATCGACGCCGACGACCGGGTCCGCGAGGCCCTCAAGATCGCGACCGAGCGGGGCATCGCCATCCTCGAGACGCCGCGCGGCGAGCTCGACCGCCTCACGGACGGGGCGGTGCACCAGGGCCTTGCGCTGCAGGTGCCGCCGTACGAGTACGCGCACCCGTCCGACCTCGTCGACCCCGAGGCGCCGGGCATCCCCCTGGTCGTGGCCCTGGACGGGATCACCGACCCGCGCAACCTCGGCGCGATCATCCGCTCCGTGGCGGCCTTCGGCGGCCACGGCGTCGTCGTCCCCGAGCGCCGGTCGGTCGGCATGACCGCGAGCGCGTGGAAGACCTCGGCGGGCGCCGCGGCCCGGGTGCCGGTCGCCCTCGCGTCGAACCTCACCCGCAGCCTGGAGGACTTCCGCAAGGCCGGCTTCTTCATCCTGGGTCTCGACATGGACGGCGATGTCGCCCTGCCCGAGCTCGAGCTGGCGACGGAGCCGCTGGTCATCGTGGTGGGCTCCGAGGGCAAGGGGCTGTCGCGCCTCGTGGGCGAGACCTGCGACCAGATCGTCTCGATCCCGATGTCGTCCGCGGTCGAGTCGCTCAACGCGGGCATCGCGACGGGCGTGACCCTGTACGAGGTCGCGCGGCGACGCGCGGCCGGGGCAACCCGCCCATAAGGGGCGTGTTCCGCTAGCGTTCGCTGCAGTCGCGCCCCAGGGGAGGGGCGCCAGCGAAAGGAACGGCATGTCCGACTACGGTTCCACGCCGCCCCCGCCGCCTGGTGGTGGCGGTTACCCGCCGCCTCCTGGTGGCGGTGGTGGGTACTCGTCTCCGCCGCCCGCGCCGGGTTATGTCGAGGGCTCGGGCCCCATGGGGCCGCGCGAGCACCCCAAGGGCACGCTCATCCTGATCCTCGGCATCCTGTCGATCGTGTGCATCCAGCTGCTCGGCCCGGTCGCCTGGGTCATGGGCAACGGCGCCCTGCGGGAGATCGACGCCAACCCCGGCGCGTACTCCAACCGCGGCACCGTCAACGCCGGCCGGATCTGCGGCATCATCGGCACGATCTTCCTGGTCCTCGGGGTGATCACCTGGGTCATCCTCATCGCCACCGGTGCGATGAGCGCGAACTCCGGCGCGTAGGACCGTCCCACCGCACGGTTCGTGATGCCTGCGCCTGCTGTGCCGAAGCGCCCCGCGCCCGTCTCCTCGAGGCGGATGCGCGGGGCGCTTCGCGGTCCGCTCCTCTGGCTCGGCGCCGTCCTGACGGGGGTGGCGCTGGTCGCCGTCGTCGACCCCAACGAGCCCGGCCACTACCCGACCTGCCCGCTGCTGGCCGTCACGGGCTTCTACTGCCCGGGCTGCGGCACGCTGCGCGCGCTGCACGCCCTGGCCCATGGCGACGTCACCACGGCCCTGGCCCGCAACCCGCTCGCGGTGCTCGCCGTGCCCGTCGCGGTGTGGCTGTGGGCGCGGTGGGCACGGGCCAGGTGGGCACCTGCGAACGCCCCCGGAGCGTCGATCCCGGCCTGGATGCAGTGGGGCGCGGCGACGCTCGTCGTGCTCTTCGGCATCGTGCGCAACGTCCCCGGACTGACCCTGCTGTCACCGGCCTGAGGCATCGGGCGCATCAGGTGCCGTATGCCGCGTGGGTGCCCACGCGGCATACCCGCCTCTTGCTGGGCCCGTGGGTCAACGCTCGCCGATCTCGTCGCCGAGCATCGCGATGACCGGCATCTCCACGGTGTCGACGCCGAGCACCGACTTCTCGTCGGGCTTCCCGGGGAGCACGGTCTTGACGTAGTCCTGGATGGCGTCCTCGATGGGCACGTCGTGGCCGGCCCGCTCCGAGAGGTACCACCGGTGCTCGAGCACCTCGTGGAAGATCTCGGCCGGCTCGAGCTTGGCGGTGTACTCGCGGGGGACGGTGCGCGTGACCGGCTCGTAGATCTTGGCGAGCCAGTCGTGGGCGACGATCTCCTCGTCCTCGCCCTGCCGGTCCTGTGACGCGCGGAAGGAGTCGAGGTCGTTGAGCAGCCGACGGGCCTGGTTCTCCTCGACGTCGAGGCCGGTGAGGCGGAGCAGGCGGCGCGAGTGGTGGCCGGCGTCGACGACCTTGGGCTGGATCTGGATGGTGGTTCCGCCGATGTCGGTCGAGATCGCCAGCTCGTCGACGTCGAAGCCGAGCTCGTTGAGGCGGCGGATCCGCTCGTCGACGCGCCACCGGTCGCCCTTCTCGAAGCGCTCGAGGCCGGTGAGCTCCTCCCACAGGTCGGTGTAGCGCGTGACGATCAGGTTGGACGTCTCGATGGGGTCGGCCGCCTCGTGCAGCAGCCCGCCGGCCTCGAGGTCCATCAGCTCGCCGGCGATGTTGACCCGGGCGATCTCGAGGTCGTGCTCGCGCTGTCCGGCCGACAGCCTCGGGTGCAGCTCGCCGGTCTCGGCGTCGACGAGGTATGCCGCGAACGCGCCGGCGTCGCGGCGGAAGAGGGTGTTCGAGAGCGAGACGTCGCCCCACCAGAAGCCCTCGAGGTGGAGTCGGACCAGGAGCACGGCGAGGGCGTCGATGAGCCGCTTGGCGGTGTCGGGCCGCAGGGTCTGGCTGAAGAGCGCCCGGTAGGGGAGCGAGAACTGCAGGTGACGCGTGATGAGGCAGCCGTCGAGGACGGTGCCGTCCTCCTGCTCGCGGCCGCTGACGATGCCGAACGGCTCGACACACGGCAGGTCCATCCGACCGAGGGCCCTCAGCAGGTGGTACTCGCGGAAGGCGATGTCGGTCTTGATCTCCTTGACGGCGAGCACCCGGTGGGACAGGCGAACGAACCGCACGACGTGCCGGGAGATGCCCCGGGGGAGTGCGGCGAGGAACTCCTCGGGCCAGGTCTCCAGGGGCAGGTGCCACGGCAGGTCGAGCAGGGCCGGGTCGGGTCGGGCTGCGGTGATCTCCAGTGCCACGCGGCCCATGGTGTCAGACACGGGAAGGGCGACACCCGTGGTGGGTGCCGCCCTTCCGCCATGCGGTCAGTGGTCAGTCGCCGAGGCGCAGGCCGTTCTCCGCGTCGAACATGTGGACGTGGCCCTCCTTGGGGGCGAGGTAGACCGTCTCGCCCTTCGCCGGGGGACGACGGCCGTCGACACGGGCGATGAACGGCTTCTCGGGGATCTCGGCGCCGGACTCGTCGAAGTCCTGGTGCTGGTGGGCGTCCTTGGCGGTGCCGTAGATGTAGGCGTCTGCACCGAGCTCCTCGACGACGTCGACGACGACGGGGATGCCGTGGCCCTCGGTCGTGAGGTCGAGGTCCTCGGGCCGCACGCCCATCGTGACGCTCTGGCCGTGGGCGTCCTTGAGGTGGTCGCGGGCGACCGGGTAGGTGCCGGTGCCCAGCTGCACGCCACCGTCGACGACGGCGACGTCGAGCAGGTTCATGGCGGGGGAGCCGATGAAGCCTGCGACGAAGACGTTGTTCGGGTGGTCGTACATGCGGCGCGGGGTGTCGCACTGCTGCAGGATGCCGTCCTTGAGCACCGCGACGCGGTCACCCATGGTCATGGCCTCGATCTGGTCGTGGGTGACGTAGACCGTGGTGACGCCGAGGCGGCGCTGCAGCGAGGCGATCTGGGTGCGCGTCTGCACACGCAGCTTGGCATCGAGGTTGGACAGCGGCTCGTCCATGAGGAACACCTGCGGCTGGCGCACGATCGCCCGGCCCATCGCGACGCGCTGGCGCTGGCCACCGGAGAGGGCCTTCGGCTTGCGCTCGAGGTACGGCTCGAGGTCGAGGATCTTGGCGGCTTCCTTGACTCGCTTGGCGATCTCGCTCTTGTCGACGCCGGCGATCTTCAGGGCGAAGCCCATGTTGTCGGCGACCGTCATGTGCGGGTAGAGCGCGTAGTTCTGGAAGACCATGGCGACGTCACGGTCCTTGGGGGAGAGGTTGGTGACGTCGCGGTCACCGATCCAGATCTTGCCGTCGTTGACCTCTTCGAGGCCGGCGAGCATGCGCAGGGACGTCGACTTGCCGCACCCGGAGGGGCCGACCAGGACGAGGAACTCCCCGTCCGCGATGTCGATGTTGAGCTTGTCGACCGAGGGGATGTCGTTGCCCGGGTAGATGCGGGTTGCCTCGTCGAACTTGACTGTGGCCATGGCGTCTTTGCCTTCCTTCACCGGCAGGAACGTGCCGGACGATCCGTTGTAAAGGTGGTGCCCCGCCGGCGTCGGTGCCTGCGGTGGGGTCAGTCTGGCCTACGCCACGACATTTCGCCACAAGCGGTCACCCGTCGAGCCCCGCGGCAAGGGTCGAAGGTCCGCCCCACGTTGTGACCTGATCGATGCAATTTCTTGCAGCACTACGCCCTGTTTTGCTGCAAGTTCTTGCTATCTTCCTGCCACCGTCAGGGCCGCAAGGATGCGCCCTGCGCACAACAAGGAGATTTCATGCACAAGCGTGCCTTTGGCGCAGCGGCCGTGACGGGTGTCGCTGCCCTGCTCATGAGCGCCTGCGGTGGTGGCGGCGAGGCTGCTGCCCCCTCGGCCTCGTCGACCGGCTCCGCCTCGGAGACGACCACCGCGGCCCCGGCCCCCAGCCCCACCGGCACCGAGGCCCCGGTCCGCGACGCGGCCGCCGACCTCGTGATCTGGAGCGACGCCGACCGCGCGCCGATCCTCACGAAGTACGCCGAGGAGTTCGGCAAGGAGAACGGCGTCAAGGTCGCCGTGCAGATCTCCGTCGACACCCGTGAGCAGTTCAAGGACGCCACCAAGGTCGGCAAGGGCCCGGACGTCATCGTCGGCGCCCACGACTGGCTCGGCGAGCTGGTCCAGAACGGCGCGGTCGCCCCGATCCAGCTCTCGGGCGACGTGGCGAGCAAGTTCTCGGAGAACTCCATCGCGGCCACCAAGTTCAACGGCCAGACCTACGGCGTCCCCTACGCCGTGGAGAACATCGGCCTGATGCGCAACACCGAGCTCGCCCCGACCGCCCCGAAGACGATGGACGAGCTCGTCAAGATGGGCACCGAGGCCAAGAGCAAGTCCGGTGGCAAGGTCACCAACGTCCTCATCCAGGCCGTGGGCAAGACGGGCAACGCCTACTACAGCTACCCGTACCTGAGCGCCTTCGACGGCGGCATCTTCGCCACCAAGGCCAACGGCGACTACGACGCCAACAAGGTCATCGTCAACAGCGCCGGCTCCATCAAGGGCGCTGAGGTGCTGTCCGACCTCGGCAAGAAGAAGATCCTGTCCACCAACGTCGGTGACGACAACGCCGAGGGCCTGTTCACCAGCGGCAAGTCCCCGTTCTTCATCACCGGTCCGTGGTCGGTGCCGAACGCCAAGAAGGCCGGCATCAAGTACGAGATCTCCAGCCTCCCGTCCCTCACCGGCGGTGGCCAGATGCAGCCGTTCCTCGGCGTGCAGATGTTCTACGTCTCCGCCAAGGCCAAGAACGCCGTCCTCGCGCAGGAGTTCGTGACCAACTACGTCCCGCGCAAGGACGTCCAGCTCGCCCTCTTCGAGCAGGGTGGCCGCCCGCCGGCCCTGAAGGAGGCCTACGACGAGGTCGCCGGCAAGGACAAGGACGTCAAGGCCTGGTTCGAGGCCGGCAAGGAGGGCAAGCCCATGCCCAACATCCCGGCCATGAACTCGGTCTGGGGCCCGCTGGGCCAGGCTGCCGCCGACGTGATCTCCGGCAAGCCGGCCAAGGCGCGTTTCGACGCGGCGCAGAAGGAGATCGTGGCGAACATCGCCAAGGGCTGATGTTCTCCCCTGCAGTTCCCGCTTGACGTATGCCGGGTGGTCACCGCCCGCGGTGACCACCCGGCATACCGCCGCACCACCCGCACCACCTCGGGCCCCGGCCCGTCCGCCACCACCGCCGCTGGCCCGCCAGGCCACGGCCGCCCCGCCCCCAGGAGAGCGCCCATGGCTGCTGACACGACCTTCCGTGGAGACCCCTCCGCCCGCACCGGCCCGGCGCCGGCGTGGGTGGTCGTCGTCAAGTGGGCGGCCATCGCCCTCGTCGTCGCGTTCGGGACGCTCGTCTCGTGGCGGCTCGTCGACCAGGGCAAGGCACTGTTCGTCGTGGTCATCGCCTTCGTGGTGATGGCGGTCCTCGCCGTCTACGCCACCCGCCGGGCCGTGCCCCTGAAGTACCTGCTGCCGGGCATGTTGCTGCTCGTCGCCTTCCAGATCTGGCCGATCGCCTACACCGCGGCCACGGCCTTCACCAACTACGGCGACGGGCACCTCCTCAGCAAGGAGGACGCGACGGCCAACATCATCGCCAACTCGGTGCAGGAGGTTCCCGGCTCGCCGCGCTACCGGCTGAGCATCGCCGTCCCCGAGGGCCAGGACCCCGCCACCGGAGACCTGACGTTCCTGCTCACCGACCCCGACGGGAAGTACCTCGAGGGCACCACCGAGGGCCTCGAGGACCTGCCCTCCGACGGGGTCGAGGCGACCACCACCGGCAAGATCACCGCCGCCCCCGGGTTCACCATCCTCGACGCCAAGCAGGTCAACCAGCGCGGCAAGGACCTCGGCGAGTTCGCGGTGCCGAAGGGCGACGGTGGCATCAAGGCCATCGGCCTCAGCGAGGCGTTCGAGGGCCGCGCGACGGTCACGTACGACGAGTCCGCCGACAAGCTCACCGACACCGCGACCGGCAAGACCTACGTGCCGCGCGACGCCTCCTGGGCCCCCGAGGACGGCCAGGGCGAGGCCTTCCCGCAGGGCTGGAAGGAGAACGTCGGTTGGGACAACTTCAAGACCCTCGTGACCAACGAGACCATCCGCGCCGGCTTCGTGAAGATCTTCCTCTGGAACGTCGCCTTCGCGCTGATCTCGGTGATCTCGACGTTCATGCTCGGCATGCTGCTCGCCCTGCTCTTCAACGAGGAGCGACTGCGCGGCAAGGGCTTCTTCCGCTCGATCCTGATCCTCCCGTACGCGATCCCCGGCTTCGTCACCGCGCTGTTGTGGATGTCGATGTTCAACCAGGACTACGGGCTCATCAACAACGTCACCGGGCTCAACGTCGACTGGCTCGGCAACCCGTGGGCGGCCAAGGCGGCGATCCTCATCGCCAACCTGTGGCTCGGCTTCCCCTACATGTTCCTCGTGTGCACCGGCGCCCTGCAGTCGATCCCGGGCGACGTCCGCGAGGCCGCCCGCATCGACGGCGCCGGCCCCGTGCGGATGGTCCGGTCGATCATCATGCCGCTGCTGCTCGTGGCGGTCGGCCCGCTGCTGATCGCGTCGTTCGCCTTCAACTTCAACAACTTCACCCTGATCTTCCTCATGACCGAGGGCGGTCCGTTCACCTCGGGTGACACCAGCATCGGTTCCACCGACCTGCTGATCACCTACGCCTTCCGCATCGCCTTCAGCGGCGTCAACCCGAACTACGGCCTGGCGTCGGCGATCTCGATCTTCATCTTCATGATCGTCGGCGTCATGAGCTACGCCGGATTCCGCCGCACCAAGTCCCTGGAAGAGGTCAACTGACATGTCGACTGGAGTGCAGACCCCCGTCCCGACCGTCACGCCCGAGACCGCGAGCCGTCCGCCGCGGACCGGCAGCCGCGCACCCGGCGGGGGCAGCATGTGGTGGCGCTACGTGCTCGTGGCCGTCGTCCTCGTGTGGGCGCTGTTCCCCGTGATGTTCCTCATCTCCGCCGCCCTGAACCCGGCGGGCACCCTGTCGACCAGCTCGCTGATCCCGACGGAGTTCTCGCTGAGCAACCTGCAGACCCTTCTCAGCGACCAGTCACGTCCGTACGCGACGTGGTACCGCAACTCGCTGATCATCGGCCTCGTCGGAGCGCTCGCCCAGACCTTCATCGGGGCCTGCGCCGCCTACGCCTTCTCGCGCATGCGGTTCACCGGCCGCCGCCCCGGCCTGCTCGCGTTGCTGCTGCTCCAGCTGTTCCCGGCCTTCCTCGCCTTCGTGGCGATCTACATCACCTTCGCGGCCATCGGCGACATCATCCCCGCCATCGGTCTCAACACCGTGTGGGGCCTGCTGCTCGTCTACCTCGGTGGGGCCATGGGCGCCAACGTGTGGCTCCTCAAGGGCTACTTCGACACCGTGCCGCGCGAGCTCGACGAGGCGGCCAAGGTCGACGGGGCCAGCCACGCGCGCATCTTCTTCACCATGACGCTGCGCCTGGTCATGCCGATCCTCGTCACCGTCTTCATGATCGGGTTCGTCGGCCTCTACAGCGAGTTCATCCTCGCGAGCATCTTCCTGCGCGACGTCGACAGCCAGACCCTCAGCGTCGGGCTCTACAGCATGACCGTCGGCAACGAGCGCAACCGCCTCTTCGGCCAGTTCGCCACCGGCGCCCTGCTGGCGTCCCTGCCGGTCGTGGTGCTCTACCTCGGTGCGCAGCGCTACCTCGTCGGCGGCCTGACCCAGGGCTCGGTGAAGTGACTCCTTCCGACCCCGTCCTCGACGCCCGCCTCGACCCCCGCCACGACCTGCTCGCCCAGCCGCACCACGACGGTTCCGCCCTCTACGTCTCCAACGCCCACCCGGCGCTCGGCGAGACCGTCACCGTCCGCGTCCGGGTGCCGCGGGAGGCGGAGGTCACGGCCGTCCACGTGCGACTCACCCCCGACGCCGAGCCCTTCTTCGTCGACGCCGTGGTCGAACGCCAGACCGCGACCGACACCTGGTGGGCGGCCGACATCGTCGTGCACAACCCCGTCACCAACTACCGGTTCATCCTCGAGGGCGGCCCCACGGCATACCAGTGGTTGAACGGCACGGGGGTGCACCACCGCGACGTGCCGGACGCCGCGGACTTCCGCCTGACCGCCTTCGGCGCCCCGCCGGCCTGGGCGAGCGGAGCCGTCGTCTACCAGATCTTCCCCGACCGGTTCGGCCGCTCGGCCGGCCAGGACGAGCGGGAGGTGCCCGACTGGGCGGTGCCGATGGCCTGGGACGACCAGGTGCGCCTGGAGCCCGACGTCATCGCGACCCAGCTCTTCGGCGGTGACCTCGACGGCATCGTCGAGCACCTCGACCACCTCGAGCGGCTCGGGGTCAACGTCGTCTACCTGACGCCCTTCTTCCCGGCGCGCTCCAACCACCGCTACGACGCGTCGAGCTTCGACCACGTCGACCCGGTGCTCGGTGGCGACGCGGCGCTGGCCCGGCTCGTCGACGCCTGCCATGCGCGCGGGATGCGGGTCCTCGGCGACTTCACGACCAACCACACCGGCGACGCCCACGAGTGGTTCGTGCGCGCGCAGCAGGAGCCGGAGAGCGAGGAGCACGGCTTCTACTTCTGGGAGGACGGCGACTACGTCGCCTGGCTCGGGGTGAAGTCGCTGCCCAAGCTCAACTACGACAGCGACGCCCTGCGCCACCGCGTCTTCGACGACGAGGCGGGCGTGGTGCGCCGCTGGCTCACGGGTGACAGCCCGCTCGACGGCTGGCGGGTCGACGTGGCCAACATGACCGGCCGCTACCGCGGGCAGGACCGCAACGCCGAGATCGCCCGGCAGATGCGGCTGGCCATGGAGGAGGTCGCCCCCGACGCCCTGCTGGTCGGCGAGCACTGCCACGACTACACGCAGGACGCCCAGGGCGACGGCTGGCACGGCGTGATGAACTACGCCGGCTTCACCCGGCCGGTCTGGACCTGGCTGCGGGCGCGAGGTCACGCACCGAAGTTCCTCGGCTCCCCGCTGATGGTGCCGCGCCTCGGTGGCCACTCGGTCATGGAGACGATGCGCGAGTTCACGGCGATGGTGCCGTGGACGACGGTGCGGCACAGCTTCAACCTCGTCGGCTCGCACGACACCACCCGCATCCGGACCCTCGTGGACGACGTCCGCCACGTCGAGGTGGCCGCGGGGCTGCTCTTCACCCTGCCGGGCATCCCGATGTTCACCTACGGCGACGAGATCGGCATGGAGGGCGAGTTCGGCGAGGACGGCCGCCGCCCCATGCCGTGGGACGCGCAGCGCTGGGACACCACGCTGCTGGAGGCCTACCGCGGCCTCATCGCCGCCCGCAACGGGTCGGTGGCCCTGCGCGAGGGCGGCATGCGCTGGGTGCACGCCGACGACGACGCCCTCGTCTTCCTGCGGGAGTCGCCCACCGAGGCGGCGCTCGTGCACTGCGCCCGGCACGCACACGGGCCCGTCGACGTTGCGACGTCACGCCTGCCTGGCATCGAGGCCGGAGTTGCGAAATACGGTGACGCCCCGCTTTTCGATGAGGGCAGAATGAGCCTGCGGGCGGACGGTCCGCAGGTCTCGGTCTGGACATGGACGGTGAGCGAGTGAAGGCACGGCTGGCCGACATCGCTGCACAGGCAGATGTCAGCGAGGCGACCGTCAGCCGCGTCCTCAACGGCAAGCCCGGCGTGGCCGAGTCGACGCGCCAAGCCGTCCTGACCGCCCTCGACGTGCTCGGCTACGACCGACCCTCGCGGCTGCGGCGCAAGAGTGCCGGCCTCGTCGGCCTCATCGTGCCCGAGCTGACCAACCCGATCTTCCCGATGTTCGCTCAGATCATCGAGACGGCTCTGGCCCGGCTGCGCTTCACCCCGGTGCTGTGCACGCAGACCCCGGGCGGTGTGCACGAGGACGAGTACGTGCAGATGCTGCTCGACCGCGGCGTCGCCGGGATCATCTACGTCAGCGGCCAGCACGCCGACACCACAACGGATCCCGAGCGCTACGAGAAGCTGCGCGAGCGCGGGCTGCCCATCGTGCTGGTCAACGGCTACCACGAGGGCATCGACGCGCCGTTCATCTCGAACGACGACGTGGCCTCGATGGAGCTGGCGCTGAGCCACCTGGTCGCGTTGGGGCACAAGGAGATCGGGCTCGCGATCGGCCCCGACCGCTACGTGCCCGTCATCCGCAAGATCACCGGCTACCGCAACTCGATGAAGTCGCTGCTCGGCCGCGACGACGTCGAGGACCTCATCGAGAAGACGATGTTCTCGGTGGAGGGCGGCGACACGGCGGCGACCCGCCTCATCGAGAAGGGCTGCACCGCCGTCGTCTGCGGCTCCGACCTCATGGCGCTCGGGGCGATCCGCGCCGCGCGGCGGATGGGCCTGGAGGTGCCGGACGACTTCTCCGTGGTCGGCTACGACGACTCGCCGCTGATCGCCTTCACCGACCCGCCGCTGACGACGATCCGCCAGAGCGTGCAGGCCATGAGCGAGGCGGCGGTGCGGGCGCTGCTCGACGAGATCGCCGGGGAGCCGGCGCCGCGGGCGGAGTACGTCTTCCGCCCCGAGCTGGTCGTGCGCGGTTCGACCGGCGCGGCCCGCCCGCGCTCCTGACCGCTCAGCCCGACGTGGCCTCGCGGCGCAGGCTGACGAGCAGACGCAGGGCCTCGGCCACCTGCTCGCCGGTGTCGACGCGGAACCGCGCGGCCGTGTCACCTTCGCCGACCTTGACGCTGACGTCGGGTCCTTGCATCACCTCGAAGGCGTGCTCGTCGGTGACGTCGTCGCCGAAGTAGAGCACCGCCTCGGCGCCCACCTTCTCCTGCAGCGCCTGCAACGCGGAGCCCTTGTCGGCCGTGACGACCGACATCTCGACGACGTTCTTGCCCTGCAGGACCTTCACGCCGGTATGCCGTCCGGCCACCTCGAGTGCCGACCGCGCCGCGGCTTCGGCGACCGACTCCTCCTGGCCACGCGTGTGGAGCACGGTCGCCGAAGGCTTGAACTCGAGGCGAGAGCCCGGGTGGGCCTCGACGACGCCGTGCAGGTCGCCGGTCAGCCGCTCGAGCAGCTGCTCCTGCTCAGTGGTGAGGCCGCCGGCGTCCTCGTGGCTGCGCGGCGTCCGGTCACTGCTTTCTGCCCCGTGGCTGCCGATGCGGGTGACCGGGCTGCCGTCCTCGAGGCCGGTGAGCTCGGTGAGCGCGTCGAGGTCGCGGCCCGACACCACCGCTGCGTGGGTGCGGGGGAGGGCTGCCAGGGCCGCGAGGTCGTCGATGGTCCCCTCGAGGGGCCGCGCGTCCATCGGGTTCTGCACGAAGGGGGCCAGCACGCCGTCGAAGTCGGTGGCCACGAGCACGGACCGCCGACGGGCGAACTCCTCCAGGGCAGCGGTGAGGGAGGGTGGCAGGGCCATCAGCCGGTGACCCCCGCGTGCTCGGCGTGGTGCTTCTGCTCGGCCTGGGTGTCAGCGGCGGCGTGCGCGTCGTCGTCCCGCTGCTCGCGGGAGGTGCGCCTCGGCTTGGCCGGGGCGTGCTCCAGCGCTTCGAGGAAGCGGGCGGCCCACCGCTGCACGTCGTGGTCGGCGACCCGGCGGCGCATGGCCTTCATGCGCCGGCGGCGCTCCGGCTCGGAGGACCGCATGGCGGTCAGGATGGTCTGCTTCAGCCCTGCGATGTCGTGCGGGTTGCAGACGTAGGCCTGGTGGAGCTCGTGCCACGCACCGGTGAACTCCGACAGCACCAGCGCGCCGCCGCCGTCGTGGCGGCAGGAGACGTACTCCTTGGCGACCAGGTTCATGCCGTCGCGCAGCGGCGTCACGAGCAGGACGTCGGCGGCGAGGAACATCGCGGCCATCTCGTCGCGCGGGTAGGAGTGGTGGAGGTAGTGCACGGCGGCCGAGCCGATGTCGCCGAACTCGCCGTTGACCCGGCCGACCTCCTTCTCGACCTCCTCGCGGAGCTCGCGGTAGGCGTCGACCCGCTCACGGCTCGGCGTCGCCACCTGCATGAAGACCTGCTCCGGCGGGGCCACCTCGCCGTCCTCGAGCAGCTCGGCGTAGGCCTTGAGCCGGTGCCGGATGCCCTTGGTGTAGTCGAGCCTGTCCACTCCGAGAAAGATCGTCTCGGGGTTGCCCAGCGACTCGCGGATCTCCTTGGCGCGCTGGATGACCTCGGGACGCCGGGACAGCTCCTCGAGGCCGACGAAGTCGACCGAGATCGGGATGGCGCTGGCGCGCACGACCCGGGTCTGGCCGTCCTCGAAGGTCGCGGTGACGGTCTCACCCTTGGTGCTCAGGCCGAGCAGCTGGCGGCAGGCCCGCAGGAAGTTGTGGGCGTCGGCGACCCGCTGGAAGCCGAGGAAGTCGGCGCCGAGCAGGCCCTCGACGAGGCGGCGACGCCACGGGAGCTGGGCGAACAGCTCGACGGGCGGGAAGGGGATGTGGTTGAACCAGCCGATCCGCACGTCCGGGCGCATCTCGCGCACCATCGAGGGCACGAGCTGGAGCTGGTAGTCGTGCACCCACACGGTCGCGTTCTCGGCGGCCACCTCGCAGACCGCCTCGGCGAAGCGCCGGTTGACCCGCTCGTAGGCGGTCCACCAGAAGCGGTGGAAGGTCGCGGGCACGATGACGTCGTGGAAGATCGGCCAGAGGGTGTCGTTGCTGAAGCCCTCGTAGTAGTGCGCGACCTCGTCCTCGGACAGCGCGACCGGCCGCAGGTACATGCCCTCCTCCTCGAACGGCTCGGGGGCCTCCCCGGCCTCGCCGGCCCACCCGACCCAGGCG
Source organism: uncultured Actinomycetota bacterium (assembly GCA_963730585.1). Classification (GTDB taxonomy): domain Bacteria; phylum Actinomycetota; class Actinomycetes; order Actinomycetales; family Dermatophilaceae; genus Pedococcus_A. The sequence goes on from CAVSSL010000010.1 coordinate 615,999, forward strand.
CCCTCACGTCCCCGCATGACCGACTCCATGGCGGTCACCAGGCCGCCCGGGCTGCGCCGCCACTCCGTGCCGCCGTCGGGCAGCACCACCCGGTCGACAGGCAGGCGGTTGGCCGCGACGACCAGGTCGAAGGTGTGGCTGCTGCCCGTCACGCGATCATCTCCCAGGTGTTGCACGGTGCTCCGGTTCCCTGCTCAACCCTATGCCGAGCCGTCGTGACCTGCACAAACGGCAGATGTCCTAGAAGTACGGAAACGGGTGAATCCCGTTCTGGCGCAGTTTCCCTAGCGCCACCACCCCGCGGGGTCTACCGTCGGACCATGAAGATCCACGATGTGGTGCGTCGCAAGGGCGACACGGTGGTCACGGTGCGACCCGACGAGACGGTCGAGCGGCTGCTCGCGCTGCTCGGTGAGCACCGCATCGGTGCGCTGGTGGTCAGTGAGGACGGCGAGAGCGTCGCCGGCATCGTCAGCGAGCGGGATGTCGTCTGGCGCCTGGCGTCCGACGGGGCCGGCATCCTGGAGGCGAAGGTCCGCGACATCATGACCACCGAGGTCAAGACGTGCGACTTCGACGTCCACCTCGAGGACCTCGCCCTCATGATGACCGAGATGCGCATCCGGCACGTGCCGGTGGTGGTCGACGGCAAGCTGCGTGCGATCGTCAGCATCGGCGACATCGTCAAGAACCGGATCGACGAGCTCCAGGCCGAGCGGGACCAGCTGGTCGGGTACATCCAGGGGTGAGTCGGCCTGACGCCCCACAGGGTGTCGGCCTACCGTAGGCGCATGACGACGGAGGCGATCGGAGGCGGCGACGGCGCTCCCGGGCTGCCCGGCAACGCGACCGTGGGGCCCTACCGCATCGTTCAGCAGCTGGGCGAGGGTGGCATGGGTGTCGTGCACCTGGCCCTCGACCGCAGTGGGCGCGCGGTCGCCCTGAAGCTGCTCCGGCCGCACATCGCCTACGACGCGGCCGCGCGCTCCCGGCTCGCCCGCGAGGTGGAGGTGCTCGGGCGCGTCGACGACCCGAGTGTGGCGGCCGTCATCGACGCCGACCTCGACGGCGACCAGCCCTACGTCGTGACCCGCTACGTCCCCGGTCCCTCCCTCGACGAGGTGGTCGGCGAGGAGGGCCCGCTCACCGGCCAGGACCTGCTGAGGCTGGGACGGGGCCTCGCGGCGGCGCTCGACGCGATCCATGCCGCCGGCGTCATCCACCGCGACCTCAAGCCGGCCAACGTGCTGCTGCTCGACGGTGACCCGGTGGTCATCGACTTCGGCATCGCCCACATCGCCGACGACGTCCGACTCACCATGACCGGCCTGGTCATGGGCACCCCGGGCTACCTCAGCCCCGAGGTCGTCGAGGGCGCCCCGGTCACCGAGGCCACCGACTGGTGGGGCTGGGCGGCCACCCTTGCCTTCGCCGCCTCGGGGACCCCGCCCTTCGGGCGCGGTCCCATGGACGTCGTGCTGAGCCGGGTGAGCCGCGGCGAGCCCGACCTCTCCGGCGTGGACCCGCGGCTGGCGCCGCTGCTGTATGCCGCCCTGTCGCCGGACCCGCGTCGGCGCCCCGACGCCGACGAGCTGGTCGAGGCCCTCGAGCGCTACGCCGCAGGGCGGCCCGCGACGGAGGTGCTGCCGGAGGCGGCGACCACGCGGCATACCGAGCTCATCGACCCCCGCTCGACCCGGCGCTGGGAGCAGCCGCGGCCGGTCGGCCCGCTCTCCCTGCCGCTCGACCACGAGCCGTACGGCCGCGCCGCCCCGGTGGACGACGACAGCGTGCTGTCGCACTGGGACCCCGAGGAGCCGTCGGACGAGGTCTCGGACTGGCAGGCGGCGTGGGAGGCCGACCCGGGCGAGCCCGACCCGCGCATCGGCCGCCCGCAGCGCACCGGCACCCTGCTCGCCCTGCTGCTCGTGATGGCCGCCCTCGCGGCGACCTGGCCAGTGGTCGGTGTGCTGCTCCTCGTGCTCTGGTGCTGGGTGGCCCGCACGGCCGAGCGGTCCGTGACGTCGCTGGTGATGCGGCGCCACCACCGCGGTGGCCGGCGACGCAGCGACGTGCCGCTCGCGGTGGCGGCCAGTCCGTGGCACGTGGTGATGGGGGCGCTCGGCACGCTCGGCGGGCTGCTGCTGCCGCTGCTCGTCGGCGTCTCCGCCGTCTTCAGCACGGCGCTCGCGACCGTGGCGGTCACCGGTGGCTCGCCCGAGCCGAACTCGTCGGTGCCACTCGCGGTGGGCGGGCTGCTCGCCACGCTCGTCGCCTGGTGGGGCCCGGGTGGCGCCGCTCTGCGTCGCGGCACCCGCAGCGTCGTGCGGGGCCTGGCCCCCGGCGCCCGTGGTGCGCAGGTGGCCGTGGCCGCGGGCCTCGTGGTCGTGGCCGCGCTGGCCCTGTGGTCGCTCCAGCGCGCCGGCAGCCCGATGTGGTGGCCCTGGCAGACCCCCTCCGAGATCTGGGCAGGGGTGGGCCTGCGCCGATGATGCGCCGATGACGGGTGTCGCCGAGGGCCCGCCGGGGCAGTCGAGCCTGCCCGACCGCCGGGTGCTGCCGCGCCGCCCACGCGTGCCGCGAGGCCTGTGGCGCGGCGAGGAGGTGACAGAGACCCTCCCGATCGTCGACTCGCTGCGGCTGACGCCCTACCGCAACCCCCGAGTGCTCGCCGCCGCCGCCGAGGAGCGGGAGGCGCGGGCCTCGCTCGACCTCGCCCTGCGGGTGGGGGAGCTGATGCTGCGCTGCGGTGCCGGCGCCCCCCAGGTGGAGTCGAGCGTCATCGCCGTCGCGGCGGCCGCGGGGCTGGACAACCTCGAGGTCGACATCACCCTCCAGTCCCTGCTGGTGCAGTGCACCACCAGCTCGGGCGGCCAGATCACCATGCTGCGGGTGGTGCGCTCGGCGACCCGCGACTTCGCCCGGCTCGTCGCCGTGCACGAGTTCGTCGAGAACCTCGTGGCCGGCAGCTACGACCGCGAGGCCGCCGCCGCCCGGCTGCGGGAGATCCGCCGGATGCCGCGGTTCTGGCCCCGGTGGGTCGTCCACGGGTCGATGGGCGTGCTGTCCGCGGCGGTGGCGCTCATGCTCGGCGCCTCCCTGTTCGCCTCGGTGGTCGCCGGCGCCTCGGCGCTGCTGGTGGACAGCACGGCCCGCCGGCTGGGTCGGCGTGGGCTGCCGGAGTTCTACCAGTGCGCGATCGGCGGGTTCATCGCCACCGCTCTCGCCTGGGGGGCGTTCTCGCTCGGAGGCCGCAGGGCTGCTGCCGGTGAGCTCGGCCGACTTCGCCTACGTCGTGGCCGGCGGGATCGTGGTGCTGCTGCCCGGACGCACGGTCGCCTCGGCGTTCGAGGACGTCATCTCGGGCTACTCGGTGACGGGGGCCGGGCGCATGTTCGGCGTGCTCCTCACCACGGCGGCCATCATCCTCGGCGTCGCCGCGGCGCTGTCGCTGACCCTGAAGCTGACGACCATGCTCGACCTGCCCTTCGCCTCGCCGGGGATCTTCGACCTGCGCGCCACCGACGCGCCCGTGGTGCTCGGTGTGCTCGGCGCGTTCGTCGTCGGCATCGCCGGCGCGGTCTCGCTGCGCAGCCGCCGCGAGCTGGTGCTGCCGAGCGGGCTGCTCTGCGGCGCCGGCGTCGGGCTCTCCCTGGTGGTCAGCCTCGTGCCGGGGCTGGGTGCGCTGACCGCTGCCGGCCTGGCCAGCATCGGTCTCGGGTTCGCCGGGCGGCTGGTGGCCCTGCGGATGGGGGCGCCGGCGATGGTGCTCGTCGTGCCCGCGTCCTACGGCCTCCTGCCGGGTCTGGCCATCTTCCGGGGCTTGTACGAGATGGTCACCCACGCCTCGGCCGACTCGGGGAGCCTGTCGCTCCAGGGCGGCATCACCACCCTGCTCGGGGCCTTCGCGGTGCTGCTCGCCATCGCCACCGGCACGGTGCTCGGCGAGTTCCTCGGGGCGCCGTTCGACCACCGGATGGTCCAGAAGAGGCGCGCCCGGCGACGGTGACGTCGCGCTTCGACAGGCTCGCGGCGGCATACCGGGTCAAACCCGTCCGGAGCGGCGGACGGAAAAGATCACGAACGGATTACGGCGAATCGCTTGTCGTGATCCGACACGCCCCGGTACCGTCGTCGCTTGGCACCAGTGCCGCCGGGTTGTCCGCGCATTTCTCCCGGGTCTCACAACTTCACACCGCACACCCAAGCACGCACACCCGCAGCGCCTAACCTCGTCCGGCGGGTGTTTCACCGGGAGATCCCCGGGCCAGGACGAGGGTGGGGGAACCAACTCGGCCCGCTTCGGCGGGTCTTGGGGTGAAGCCGGTCCGCCGGCCGGGCGCCTGACAGCCCGAACCCGACAGCTCACCTCTCAGGCGCAGGTCAGGAGAGGATCCCTCGCGCAATGTTCTATGCCCCGAAGCACTCCGCTCGGAAGCAGAGCCCCGTCCGCCGGCGCATGGCCGGCGTTGCTGTTGCCGGATTCGCCACCGTCGGCGCCGGAATCGCCACCTCCTCCAGCGCCCAGGCCGGCACGGTCTGGGACCGCCTCGCCAACTGCGAGAGCGGCGGCCGCTGGAACATCAACACCGGGAACGGCTTCTACGGCGGCCTCCAGTTCTCGTACACCACCTGGAAGGCCTTCGGTGGCGGGCGCTACGCCTCCACGGCCGACCGTGCCAGCAAGGCCGAGCAGATCCTGGTCGCCAAGCGGGTCCTGCAGGCCCAGGGCCCCGGCGCCTGGCCGCACTGCAGCGTCGTCGCCGGCCTGACCCGTGCCAACGGCGGCGCGGCCAGCGCAGGCTCGAGCACCGCCGCGTCGCGCTCCAGCGCACGCAAGGCCCTGTCGTCCCGCTCGACGAGCGCCGGCAAGCTCGCCGTCGATGGCATCCGCGGCCCGAAGACCAACGCCGCCATCGAGCGCTGGGTCGGCGGCTCGGTCAACGGCTCGCTCTCGCGCACCGACGTCCAGCGCCTGCAGCGCAAGGTCGGTTCCGCTCCTGACGGCGTCATCGGCCCGAAGACGGTCCGCGCCCTGCAGGCCAAGATCGGCGCCAAGAAGAACGGCGCCCGCTACCTCGACCGCGCCACCGTGCGTTCGCTGCAGCGGTACCTCAACACGCACTGACGCAGCTGTGGCTCACCGGGCCCGGCTCACCTCACGGTGGGCCGGGCCCGGTGCGTATGCCGTGGGGCTGGGCGGCGCCGGGTAGCATTTCCGCGATCCCGTGGCCCGCCGTCGTGGCACGGTCGCGGGCTCGCCGGCGTGGCGCAATTGGCAGCGCACCTCACTTGTAATGAGGTGGTTAGGGGTTCGAGTCCCCTCGTCGGCTCTCCAGACGGCTTTGTCGGCAGCGACTCACTGCTCAGGCGGTAGCAGTCCTCCGACGCGTCGCTCGGCGTGCGCGGCGGCGGCCTGGCATGGCGCTGTACGGCTGGACGCCGAAAGTCGGCTGTGGCTCTCCTCTTCGCGGTCGGTCCGCGACACAGACATGAAGAAGTGGCAGGGTCACGCCATGAGCTCTCCCTTCAGCCTCGAGGGCAAGACGGCCCTCGTCACCGGTGGAAACCAAGGCCTCGGGAAGGCCTTCGCGCGGGGCCTCGCGGAGGCAGGTGCGCGGGTTGCGATCTGTGGGCGACGCGAAGAGGTGAACCTCGCGGCCGCCGCCGAGGCCCGGGAAGCGGGCCACGACTACGTCACCCTCACTGCGGACATCACCGACGACGCCCAGGTGGCGTCCCTGACGGCCGACGCCCGCGAGGCCCTCGGGGGGCGCATCGACGTGCTCGTGAACAACGCCGGCATCTGTTACCACGCGCCAGCGTTCGAGGTGACCGACGAGCAGTGGGCGGGCGTCTTCGACCTCAACGTCCGCGCGCTCTGGAAGATGTCCCTGGCTGTGGGCGCCGGTATGCGCGATGCCGGCGGGGGATCAATCGTCAACATCGGCAGCATGTCGGGGATGATCGTCAACCGCCCCCAGTGGCAGCCGGCGTACAACGCCTCGAAAGCTGCCGTGCACCACCTGACCAAGTCGCTGGCCGTGGAGTGGGCGCCCTACGGCATCCGCGTCAACGCGGTCGCCCCGGGTTACGTCAAGACGGACATGGCGCCGGTGGACCGGCCGGAGTTCCAGCGCCACTGGATCGAGGACTGCCCCCAGCAGCGCTTCGCCCTGCCTGAGGAGATCGCCCCGAGCGTCGTCTTCCTCGCCAGTGACGCGGCATCGTTCATCACCGGGTCGATCCTGGTGGCCGACGGTGGGTACACCGCGGTCTGACCGGGAACGGCGACGTGCCCGATGGGGTGCCGCCACCGTGAGCGTGGTGGCGGCACCCGTTGCCGCTCGTGACGTCGTCAGGCCGCGCCGTGCGTCGGTGGGGCGGGCCCGGGCTGGAGTGCCTCCGGTTCACCCCGTGCCTTGGCGTGCTCGACCAGCGCCGCTGGCGGCCCGCTGTCCTCGTGAGGGCACGGCCCGTGGGCGTGGTCGGGTCGGCGGGCGTGGATCTGGACGGACACCTGGGCCGTCCAGGCATGGCCGTGGTTGCAGGCGAACAGCACCTCGTCACCGCTGACGAAGATGCTCAGGTCGCCGTCGTCGTCGGTGTGCTTCAGCCTGGTGGTCATGGCGCGCTCCCGGTGCGGGCGTGGCTCGCCTGACGGGCCATGCCGAAGGCATCGGGATAGAGCGCCTGGGCCTTGCTGAGCAGGTCCTGCTCGCGGCTGCTGCCCAGGACGCCCTCGAGCTTCTGCTGGGTGCGCTTGGCCTCGCTCAGTGCGGCGCTGGCCTTGGCCTCCGCGTTCTCGCGGCCGGCGGCGCCGAACCAGTAGCCCAGCGCGGTGGTGAGCAACGGCAGCACGACCAGCAGGACGTCCTTGGACCGCTGGTACGTGTCGAGCACCTGCCCTTCGTCATCCCTGGTCGGGATCGATGAGATCTGTCCGGCAACCTCCAGTAGCCAGTACGTCGTGATGAGAAAGAGAACCCCCGTCAGAACCGCTCTGATGTACATCGCTGCTTTTTCCATGTGGCACCCCCCTGGTACACGCGACAAGGGTGCGCTTGTTGTCCCGGGGCAGGCTCATGCAAAAAGACGAGGGAGGATCTCGTTTTGGTATCGACGCCGCGGTTTGACACTTGATCTGTCTGTTTGGCGCCGCTTGTGCACCATCGAGACCGCTGGGCTCATTCGTAGCCGAGGGCTTGGGGAAGGCCAGGTCCGAAGCGCCGCACCAGCTCGGCATACCGCTCGTGCTCCACGGACAGCTCCTCCAGCTCGTCCTCGGTCTCCTCGACGTCGGTGTCCAGGTGCCTCGTGGGTCCTGCCCCGCGCTCGATCGAGACGGGCGCCGTCCAGGCATGGCCCTTGCTGCACGCGAAGAGCACGAGGTCGCCGCTGATGAACACGCTCAGGGCGCCGTCGTCGTCGGTGTGCTTCATCTGCGACACGTGAAGAGAGTGCGCCATTTGCCCGCCGAGCGGATCCGCCAAAGGGCGCAGGAGGGTGTCGCGGCGGGGCCGAACCGGTCTACTCTGGGCTCGTGGCCAGCCGGCCCTGAGCGCAGGCAAGCCGCACGAAACGCAGCCAACAGCTCGCGGACCGGTGGCCCGTTCGGATGACCGGGCGAGGTTGCTGGTCAAGGCATCAACGGGTGAAGCACGGGAGGCCGCCATGGCAGAGGCACCTGGGGAAGCCATCCCTCGTCGCCAGCCACGAGACCCGGCACGACGTCAGAGCCGTCTGAGTGGCTGGTGGTCCCGGTGGCTGCACCGCAACGTGCCGCTCATCGAGGACCCCGCGGTGGGCCGGCTGGACCGGATGGACGGCGTGACACCGCGTCGCACCCCGGCGCCGGCACCGCGCGTCACCGAGCAGGACGCCACGGCGGACCACCCCGGCCGGGGAGCGGCCTCCTAGCCGTGTGACCTCTGGCCCTGCGCGCCGCCGGCTGCGCCGGCGTAGGCAGGAGCCATGGTGGTCGAAGGCACTCGGCTGGTCCTCGGCGGCGACGTCATGACGGGCCGGGGGGTCGACCAGGTGCTGGCGCACCCCGTGTCGCCCGAGCTGCACGAGGACTTCGTGCACGACGCCCGCACCTACGTCGAGCTCGCCGAGCGGGCGCACGGGCCCGTCGCCCGCCCCGTCGATCCGGAGTGGCCGTGGGGTGAGGCGCTGGCGGTGATGGACGGCTTCGCCCCTGCGGTGCGGCTGCTCAACCTCGAGACCAGCGTCACCACCAGCGACGACTGGGCCCGAGGCAAGGCCGTCACCTATCGGATGAGCCCGCACAACCTCGACGTCCTCGCGGCGGCCAGGGCTGACGTGTGGATGCTCGCCAACAACCACGTGCTGGACTACGGCGAGGCCGGGCTCCTCGAGACGCTCGACGTGCTGTCCCGTGCCGGCCTGGCCACCACCGGCGCCGGTCGGGACGAGACCGAGGCGTGGCGGCCCGCCGCGGTCGAGGCGGCCGACGGCCACCGCGTGGTGGTGCTCTCGGTCGGCGACCTCTCCAGCGGCGTCCCACCGGAATGGGGCGCCGCCCTGCAACGACCGGGGGTGGCCCTGCTGCCTGACCTCTCCCACCAGACGGCGAGCCGGGTGGCCGAGCGGCTCCACGAGGGTGGTCACCCGGGTGACCTGCGCGTGGTGTCCATCCACTGGGGGAGCAACTGGGGCTACGACATCCCCCACGGGCACCGCCGGTTCGCCCACGCCCTGGTCGACGCCGGTGTCCACGTCGTGCACGGGCACTCCTCGCACCACCCCCGCCCCGTCGAGGTCTACCGCGGTCACCTCGTGCTCTACGGCTGCGGCGACCTCGTCAACGACTACGAGGGCATCGGCGGCTTCGAGGTGTACCGCGACGACGTGCGGGCCCTCCACCTCGCCCGCCTCGACCCGGCGACCGGCGAGGTCGAGAGCCTGCGACTGGTGCCGCTGCTCGCCCGGCGCCTCCGTCTCGAGCGGGCCGGCGCTGACGACGCGCGCTGGCTGGCCCACACCCTCACGCGAGCAGGACGCGCCCTGGGGACTGCGTTCCAGGTGGAGGGCGAACAGGGGGAGGGCGACCGGGTGGGGGGCGGCCAGGGGGATGCCGACCAGGCGGGCCCGGTCCTCGACCTGCGCTGGTGACCTTGCCGTCCGGCCGCCCCTCTGGGGACGTGTGAGACGCTTGACCGTGCCGCCCGAGGGAGAGGAAGCCAGGGTCACCGTGCCGCGAACAGGTCAGCTCTCCGCCCTCGACCTGCTCCACTTCCGCCCCCACGCCGGCGCGCATCGCGTGGCCCTGCGGGCCGGGGTCTCCGTCTTCGTCCCGCTCCTCACCGTGGCCCTCCTCGGCCACCCGGAGTGGTCGATGTATGCCGGGTTCGGCGCTTTCACGTCCCTGTACGGCCGCAACCACATCCACCTCTCCCGCGTCGCGATGCAGTCCTCGGTCGGCGCGGTGCTGGTGTCCGTGATGGTGCTGGGGGTCGCCATCTCGACGCTGCCGAACGCGGCGTGGGTCGCCGTTCCCGTTGCTGGGCTGGTCGCGGCCGGCGCGTCGATGTTGTCCCGCGCGCAGGACTGGCACCCGCCGGGTTCGCTGTTCGTGGTGTTCGCCTTCGGCGGGTGCGCCTCGGTGCCGCACACCACCGCAGACCTGCTGCCGGCGCTCCTGGTGTCGGGCCTCTCAGCGCTGTTCGCGGTGTTGGTGGGCGCCGTCGGCGGCTTCGCCCGCGGCGACCGCTCCCTGCCGTCGCGGGTCCGCCTTCACCGTTCGTGGCTCCCGCTGCAGGACGCGGCCGCCGCGAGCATCGCCGGTGCCCTCGCCACCGCTTCCGGCATCGGCCACCCCTACTGGGCGACCGTGGCCGCGGTGGCGCCCCTGTCGGCCCGGGGCCTGCGCGGCCAGCTGGCCCGTGGCGTCCAGCGCGTGCTCGGCACCCTGTTCGGCCTCGTCACCAGCGCGCTTCTGCTGAGCCTGCACCTGACGGGCGTCGCCCTGCTGGTCGTCATCGCCGCGCTCCAGATCGGCGCGGAGCTGCTCGTCGGGCGCAACTACGGCGTGGCGCTGCTCGTCATCACCCCACTGGCCCTGCTCATGGGGCAGACGGCGTTCGAGCAGCCGGCCGGCCAGCTGCTCTTCGACCGTGGCGTCGAGACCGTGATCGGCAGCGCCGTGGGCCTGACGCTCGTGCTCGGTCTGCACCTGCACCGCCGGCGCCGCACCGAGACCTGACGGGCGTTCCGGGGCGGGGGCGGTGGTCGCTCAGCCCGGTCGCAGCACCTGCCACATGCCGACGGACCCGTCCGTGACGAAGCCTTCCCGGGCATAGAGCGGCTGGCCGGCAGGGGTGGCGAAGAGCCCGACGAAGCAGTCCGCCCCGGCCATCTCCATGACCTGGCGGCGCAGGCGGCCGAGCACCTCGTTCCCGAGGCCCCGGCGCTGGTGGTCGGGGTGCACCGCGACGTCCTGGATGTAGAAGTAGAAGGCGCCGTCGCCGACGACCCTGCCCATGGCGACGGGTTGGTCGTCGGCGTCGTAGGCGACCACGCCGCACAGCGACCCGGCCAGGGAAGCCGGGACTGACTCCCAGTGGAAGTCGGTGTGCCAACCCACCGAGATGGCCAGGGCGCCGTGCTCCTCGACCGTGGGAACGGAGTCGACGAACCGGTAGGTCATGTGTCTCCTTCGACGAACAGGCGTGCGGTGGGTGGTGCCGTCAGACGCCGATGGGGGCCTCAGCGGGCGGCGCGGGTGCGACGCCCTCGGTGGGCGCTGCCAGGCTGTCGTCGGCGTGTCCGGTGCGGGCGAGCACGTCCCAGCGCAGTCGGCGGGCGCGCCACGTGAAGACCGCCAGTTTGGCGACCTCCTCGACGACGCGGGCGACGAACACGCCGAGCACGCCCAGCGGGGTGTGCAGGCCGAGCAGCACCGCGATGGGCAGGCCCACCACGAAGGCGCCGACGGCGTCGCCCATGATGACGCCGCGCACGTCGTTGCCGCTGGGCAGCACCCCGGCGCCGAGGATCATGTTGCGCACCTTGACGACCTGGAACGCCGCGTTGACCGCGATGCCGAGCACGGCCATGGAGCGCACGTCGTCACCGGCGTCCTCGAAGAGCGGATCGAGCAGCAGCACGCTGGCCCCGAAGAGCACGCCGAACAGGGCGCCGGTGCCCAGTCCGGCCCGGGTGAGGCGGTGGACCCAGGCGACCGCACTGTCGGCGTCGCCCCGACCGACCGCGCGGCCCACCAGGGTCGTGGTGGCGCTCATGAGCCCGATGCTGCCGACGATGAAGACGCCCTCGAGCGTCGTGACGATCTGGGCCGCGGCCAACGCCTCGTCGCCGAGCTGCTGGAAGACCACGTTGTAGAGGAACGTCCCGCCGGTCCAGAAGAGCTCGGTGACCCCGAGCGGCAGGGCCAGCACGAACAGCGGCACCACCACGCGGCGCCACTCGGTGCGGTCGACCGGCAGGTGCCACGACACGACCCCGTTCGGCCCGAAGGCCATGGAGACGAGGATCGCGGCCTTGACGGTGGCGGTGACGAGGGTGGCCCAGCCCGCACCGGCGGCGCCGAGCGCGGGGGCCGGCCCGGCGCCGGTGACGAGCGTGTAGGCCAGTGCCGAGTTCACCAGCACGGTGACGGTCGTCGCCACCATCGGGCTGGCGGCCCGGCCCACCGATCGCAGGACGCCGCTGAGGATGGCGCTCAGCATGGTGGGCAGGGTGGCCAGCGCGATGAGCCGGAAGTAGTCGGTGCCGGCGTCGGCGACCGTCGGTGAGGCCCCCGTGCGGGCCAGCAGCTCACCGGCCCACAGGAACGGCAGCAGCGAGGCGAGCACCCCCAGCGTGCCGGCGACGAGGAGCGCGGCGGTCACCGTGTGGTCCATGTCGGTGCGGCGACCGGCGCCGAAGGCGCGCGCGACCAGGATGCTCACCGACGTGCCGAGGCAGCCGAGCGTGATGATGAGGATGAACGACAGGCTGTTCGCGAAGCCCACCGCTGCGATGGCGGTGGCGCCGAGGGTGCCGACCACGACCTGGTTGACGAAGTTCAGCACCAGCATCAGCACGAACTCCGCGCTCACCGGCACGGCGATCTGCGCGATCTCCCGCCGCGGTGTGACCACGTCCGGCGAGCGGCGCGTGGGCAGGGTGAGGCGGGGCATGGCAGTGCCTTTCAGCGAGAAGGGTGGGAGGTCCCGGGACTGGCGCCGTCGTTGGCGCCGCGGGCAGGAGAGATGTTACGGCCCGGAACCGACGGCCCGACACGGGTTTTCGGTAGGGGAGAGTCTGTGGGAGGGCACGGTCGCGTGGTGACCGCAGGCGTCGGTATGCCGCGGGCACACGGCGCGCACGCGGCATACCGGCCGTTGTCTTGGAGTGGCGCGACGGCCTCCGCGCCGGGGCGCCCCTCATACTGCGGGCATGAACCTGTGGCTGAGGGCCCGCAGGCGGGGGACGGTCGCGGCTGGACTGCTGGCTGCTGCCGTGGGTCTGGGCGGGTGCGCGTCGTCGTTCGCATCGGTGGAGGAGATGGAGGCCATCCCTGGGGCCAAGGATGTCTACCCGGGGTCGGTCGTGTACGAGTCGACGGCGCGGCCGCCGGAGCGCAACCTCATGGCGGACAACGCCGGGATGCTGGAGACCGCGGCCTGCACGTCCGCGTCCGAGGCCGAGGTCGCTCGGTGGTTCGAGGACCGGCTCGAGGGGGCGGGGTGGGTGACCGCGCCGGGGGACCAGGCCTACTGGACGGCGACGCCATCGGGCGGGGCGTCGGCCGGATCGGTTGACCGGGTGCCGACGCAGTGGCAGCGCCAGGACGCCGAGCTGGTGCTGTCGCTGCTCCCTGACGACGGCATGCGCTGGTACGGGGAGAGGCACCCGGAGAGGGCTGCGGAAGCCGCACGCGCCGGTTGCTCGCTCGCCTACCGCACCCGGCTGGTCATGATCGGGCCTCACATCCCCTAAGGGCCCGGTTGACGGGTCAGCCGGAGCAGAACCACCCCGAGGGGCCGAGCTCGGCGCCCATGCGGGGGACGTACTGGTCGAAGTAGATGCGGGAGATGAGCTCGCGTCGGCTGCGCACGTCGGCCTTGTCGAACACCGACTTCAGGTGGTCCTGCACGGTGTAGGTCGACACGTGCATGCTGGCGGCGATCTCCTTGGTGTCGACGCCCTGGAGCACCAGCTGGGTGACGTCGCGCTCGCGCTGGGTGAGGTCGAACGCCGCGACGACGAGCGGCACGATCTCGGGCGGCCGGGCCTCCTCGATCGTGACGACGACGTCGCCGCTCACGCCCGCGGGGCCCATCAGCGGGGTCGCGTGGAGCACCAGCCACATGCCGCTGCGGGAGCGGACCCGGCTGCGCGGGGGCACGGTGGTCTCACCGCGGGCGTAGCGCCGAGCCGCGGCCACGAGCGAGGTGATGATGCCGGTCCACTTGGCGTTGTGCGTCGGGCTCTCGAGCTCGGCCAGCCGCTCCTCGGCACCCAGGCTGGTCTGCCGCACCTGGTCGTCGGAGCCGACGATGAGCACCGCGGGTCCGGTCGAGGCGGGCGGCGGCCCGGTGGTCGCGAGGCGGGCGAGGAGGCCGGTGCGCACCCCGGCCGCGAAGGCGGCGGAGAGCGAGCCCGCGAAGTCGATCTCGTCCTGCGTGAACGGGCCGCTGGCGGGGTCGCGGAAGAACGCCGCGCCGCCCCAGACCGAGGCGCCGTCGCGGAAGACGACGCGCAGCTCGTCGGTGTAGCCGAAGTTCGGCTGCATGAACTCGCGCATCCGCTGCGACTGGCTCACGTCGCCCTTCGTGACCGCATGCACGCCGGCCGACCGGGTGCCGGTGCGGGAGAGCTCGGTGAAGGTGGTCTCCTCGACGAAGCCGTACTCGATCAGCCCCCACTCGTCGTCGTGGCTGTCGCGGCCCTGGAGGTCGCCGAACTTCCGCGTGCCCGTGAGGAGCTCGGTGCTCGGGTCGACCGTGGCGAGGCACGCGGCGACGTGCGGCACGGCGCGCTCGAGGGACTCCACGGCTTCGGCGAGGAAGGTGTCGATGTCGAGGCCCGCGCGGGCGACCACCTCGACGTCGCGCCGCACGCGCTCGGCAGTCAGTGCTCGGCGCATGGCGCGAGTCTGACGGATCACCCCGGTCGCGGGTATCCCACAAAAGTGGGGGATCGGCCATCCCAGATGCAGGGGCGGCGAAGTCCCCCCGGAAAAGGGATGGCCGGCCGACCCGCCCAGCCGCGACCGTAGTCGGCGTGAACAGCACAACCGCCGCGATGACGCCCGTCTCGCCGAGCACCTGGACCGCTTGGTCCCGGGCGCTCGGGTACGACCAGGGGCAGCTGCGTGCCGCCCCGCGGGCCGTCCTCACGGTGGCAGCGCAGGGACCGTTGGACTCCGTGGGCCGCCTGGTCCACGAGGACGACCCTGCCGCACAGCTCGCCCTGGCCCTCGCCAACCTCGAGGCCGTGCTCGCGGCCGCGGGCATGGCGCCGGGCGACCTGGCGCAGCTGCGCGTCTACACCACCGACATGGACACCACGCTCGGCGTCTGGGACACCCTCGTCGAGCGCTTCGCGGAGGTGGGGGCGAGCCCGCCCACCACCCTCGTGGGGGTGTCCGCCCTGCCGGTGCCCGGCATGACCGTCTCCATCGAGGCCGTCGCCATCCGATGAGCAGCCCCTGCCTGTCCACGCCGAGCGCGGCGGCCAGCGCGCGCACCGCACCACACCGGGACGACACCGGTTCCAACCCGAAGGAAGCACCATGAGCGTCGAGACCACTCTCGATCACCCAGCCCCGTCCCTGCCGGCCGAGGCCCTGCGCGGCCTCTGCGGCGGGGCCGTCCACCTGCCCGGCGACCCGGGCTACGACTTCGCCCGTATGCCGTGGAACGTCGCCGTCGACCAGCGGCCCGCCGCCGTGGCGTTGCCGCACGACGCCGCCGAGGCGGCAGAGCTCGTCGTCGCGGCGGCCCGAGCCGGTCTGCGGGTGGCCCCGCAGAGCACCGGCCACGCGGCCGGCCCGCTCGCCGAGAACTCGCTCGACGACGTCGTCATCGTGCGCACCTCGGAGATGACCGGCGTGACGGTCGACCCGGAGGCGCGGACGGCGCGGGCGGAGGGCGGCGTGCTCTGGCAGCAGGTCGTCGAGGCAGCGGCGCCGCACGGCCTGGCCGCCCTGCACGGCAGCTCGCCCGACGTCGCGGTCGCCGGCTACTCGCTCGGCGGCGGCATCGGCTGGTATGCCCGCAAGCTCGGCATGGCCACCAACAGCGTGCTCGCGGTGGAGATCGTCACGGCCGACGGGCAGGTCCGCCGGGTCGACGCGGAGAGCGAGGGCGCCGACGCCGACCTGTTCTGGGCTGTGCGCGGGGGCGGCGGCAACTTCGGCCTGGTCACCGCGGTGGAGTTCCGGCTGTACCCGATCGCCGACGTCTACGCCGGCATGCTGCTGTGGGACCGCCAGAACGCCGACGGCGTCGTGCGCGAGTGGGCCCGCTGGTCGGCGACCTCCCCGGACGAGGTGACCACGTCGCTGCGGGTCATGAGCTTCCCGCCCATGCCCGAGCTGCCCGACTTCCTCAGGGGTCGGCAGATCGTGGTCATCGACGGCGCCGTGCTGACCGACGACGCCCGAGCCGAGGAGCTGCTCGCGCCCCTGCGGGCCCTGTCGCCGGAGATGGACACGTTCGCCCGGGTGCCGGCGGCGGCGCTGTCGCGGCTGCACATGGACCCCGAGGGGCCGACGCCCGCGGTGTCCGGGGCGCTGATGCTCGACAGCCTGCCCGAGGAGGCTGTCGACGCCTTCCTCGCCGAGGTGGGGCCCGGGTCGACGTCGTCGTTGCTCTTCGCCGAGCTGCGCCAGCTCGGCGGGGCCCTGGGCCGCGACGCCGCTGGTGCGGGGGCGCTGCCCAGGCTCCACGCGGCATACGCGGGGTTCTTCGTGGCGATCGCCGCGACGCCGGAGATGGCCCAGCAGGGCCTCGCCGACGCCGCGCGCCTGGAGGGGGCCCTGGAACCGTGGTCAGCCGCCCGGACCTACCTCAACTTCGTCGAGACCAAGGTGGACGCGGAGACGGCCTTCGACGACGACGTCTGGGCCCGCCTGCGTCGCGGTCCGCGCGGAGGTCGACCCCGAGGGTGTCTTCCTGGCCAACCACCAGATCCCGGCCGCGCGCGCGGGACGCGGCTGACGGCTCGCTCCGGGGGATCGGCGGCCCGGTCGGAGAACTTCCTTGAAGTTTCTCGGCCGGGCTGTCGATCGATGGCTGCGCGGTTCGACGTGAGGGTAGAGGCTGGGCCAGACGGGCACCGGTCACCACACGAGAGGAACGGACGACATGCGCTACATGGTTCTGGTGAAGGCGAACCCCGAGTCCGAGTCGGGCGCGCTGCCCTCGGAGGAGATCTTCGAGGCGATGAACACCTACAACCAGGAGCTCGCCAAGGCCGGCGTGCTCGTCGCGGGGGAGGGGCTGCACCCCTCGTCGGAGGGTGCGCGGGTGCGCTTCGACGGCAAGGAGCGCACCGTGGTCGACGGGCCGTTCGCCGAGACCAAGGAGCTCATCGCGGGCTTCTGGATCTTCGACGTGAAGTCCAAGGAGGAGGCGATCGAGTGGGTGCGCCGCTCGCCGATGCAGGAGGGCGAGCTGGAGATCCGCCGGGTCTTCGAGGCCGAGGACTTCGGCGACGCGCTGCCCGAGCACATCAAGGAGTGGGAGGCGCAGGAGCGGGCCCGGCAGGAGGCGTCGCGCTCCTGACCGCACCACGTCGTATGCCGGTGGGTCGCCCGAGCGGGCGGCCCACCGGCGTGGGTGCGCCCGGTCCTGGGGTGGCCCGCGGCGCTGTCGTTGGGTTTGGGTTGTCGGTTGCCGCGATGGCGGCGGGGCTGGTTGGTTGGTGGTGTGCAGGAGCACCAGGATGTCCGCCGCCGCGTCGAAGCGGTGTGGCGCATCGAGGCTCCGCGGGTGGTGGCCGGCCTGGCCCGCCTCACCCATGACGTCGGCCTGGCCGAGGACTTCGCGCAGGACGCGCTCGTCGCCGCGTTGGAGCAGTGGCCCGCGGAGGGCGTTCCCGACAACCCGGGGGCGTGGCTCCTGTCGGTGGGCAGGCGCAGGGCGGTCGACTGGTTCCGGCGACAGGAGACGTTGGCGCGCAAGGAGGTCGAGCTCGGACGGGTGCTCGCACTGTCGCTCGCGTCGGGTGAGCTGTCGGGAGTCTCCGACTTCGAGGTGGTCGAGGAGGACATCGAGGACGACCTGCTGCGGCTCGTCTTCACGACGTGCCATCCCGTGCTGTCACCCGAGGCGCGGGTGGCGCTGACGCTCCGGCTGCTCGGCGGGCTCACGACGGCGGAGATCGCACGCGCCTACCTCGTGCCCGAACCGACTGTGGCGCAACGGATCGTGCGCGCGAAGAAACGGCTGAGTGCTGCGGGGGTGGGGTTCTCGGCGCCTGTGCCGTCGGAGTTCGCCGAGCGTCTCGACTCGGTGCTGGAGGTCGTCTACCTCGTCTTCAACGAGGGCTACTCGGCGACGGCTGGGTCGGACTGGCTGCGGCCCGAGCTGTGCCACGACGCGCTGCGGCTCGGGCGGGTGCTGACCGGACTGCTGCCTCGGGAGTCGGAGGTGTGGGGACTGTTGGCGCTCATGGAGATCCAGGCCTCGCGGTCCCGCGCGCGGGTGGGTCGCGACGGCAGCCCGGTGCTCTTGATGGACCAGGACCGCGGGCGCTGGGACTGGGCGGCCGTCGGACGAGGGCTGGCGGCTCTGGAGAAGGCGGAGTCGCTCACCGATTCCCTGGGGCCCTATGGCCTCCAGGCTGCCATCGCGGCCTGCCACGGACGAGCCCGTACGGCCGAGGACACGGACTGGGCCCGCATCGCATCGCTGTATGGGTCCCTGGTCGAGGTCACGAAATCGCCTGTCGTGGAGCTGAACCGGGCCGTGGCTGTGTCGATGGCCTCCGGTCCGGAAGCGGGTCTGGTTGTGCTGGAAGGGCTGTCGGGTCAGACGACGCTCGAGGGGTACCACCTGATGCCCGGGGTGCGGGGTGACCTGCTGGAGCGGCTGGGGCGATCGGAAGAGGCGCGACTCGAGTTCGAGCGGGCGGCCGGGATGACGCAGAACGAGGTGGAGCGGCGGGTCTACCTGGAGCGGGCTGCTGCGTTGTCCACAGCGCAGTAGCCGTCGTCACGCTGTCCACAGGTCGCCAACCGGTGGTTGCCGTTCATGTACGTGTATGCGGTTGAAAACCATTGTGCTGCAACGGATTCAGTTGAGATTGGCTGAAGTGGGTTGTCGGTGGTCGCCCTTAGTGTTGTCTGCATGTCCACCCCAGCGACCCCGTCGGCGTTCGGCACCCGACCGGTGCTGTCCTCGGCCCGGGCCGCGGACGCGGCGCTGGCCGGTGGGCGCGGTCAGGCTGGCCAGCTGTGGGCGCTGTCGGACGCAGAGGTCGCCGAGACGCTGGGCCACCTGGAGCGGGTGAGGGCGGGCGCGGAGGCGCAGCAGGTTGCGGTGGTGGTCGAGGCGCGAGCCCGCGGCCTCGGTTCGGAGCAGGGCTGGTCCGGTGTCGACTGGGCCGCCGCCGCCGCGCCCGGCATGTCGACCGGGCACGCCTCCACCCTGCAGGTCGTCGCCGACGCGTGTCGCGACCCGAGGCTGGCCGACCTGGCCGCCGCGGTCGAGTCCGGGGCGATGTCGCTGCCGAAGGCGGCCCAGCTCGCCCGGTTCCACCGCTCCGCCGCCCCGGTGGCCGACCCCGAGCAGCTGGCCGACGACACCGCCACCCTCGTCGGCGCCGCGCCCTCGTTGACGGAGAGGCAGCTGGCCATCGCGATCCGGCACGCGGCCGCGCTGCTGCGCCCCGAGAAGGACGCCGAGCACCTGGCCGAGCGGCAACGCTCGGCCCGGGCGTTGTTCAAGGGCCCCGGCCCGGCCGGGATGAGCACCTACCGGCTGGTCCTCGACCCGGAGGGCGCGGCGATCCTGGACGCCGCGATCGACCCGCTGGCCCGGCCGCAACCCATCCGGACCGCGGACCGGTCCCAGGCCCGAGCCCGACCTGCGGACCCCGGCCGCGCGCCGCGCCGACGCCCTGCTGGCCATCATCGGCCGCGGGGTCTCCTCACCCGGGCAAGGCCCCCAAGACCGCCAAGGCGCAGCTGGTCGTCACGATGAGCCTGGAGCAGCTGACCGGCGCCGTCCGCGGCGCCGGGCTCACCCTCGGCCAGGAGCTGCTGACCGCCGGCACCATCCGCCGGCTGGCCTGCGACGCCGACCTCATCCCGGCCGTGCTCGGCACCCAGAGCGAGCTGCTCGACGTCGGCCGGCGCAAACGCCTCGTCCCA
The DNA here is from genome assembly GCA_963730585.1 of uncultured Actinomycetota bacterium. Lineage (GTDB taxonomy): Bacteria > Actinomycetota > Actinomycetes > Actinomycetales > Dermatophilaceae > Pedococcus_A. The sequence continues at coordinate 635,353 of CAVSSL010000010.1, forward strand.
CCCGCCATCCGCCTTGCCGCCTGGCTGCGCGACGGCGGCTGCACCTACCCCGGCTGCACCGTCCCGGCGCAGTGGTGCGACGCCCACCACGGCATCCCCTGGTGGGAGAACGGGGACACGGCGCTGGACAACACCGCCCTGCTCTGCGGCCGGCACCACACCCTGGTCCACGACCGCGACCTGACCTGCACCATCACCGACACCCACGTCACCTGGCACCTCTGACGCCCCCGCCCCACACCCCGCCACAACCGGCGGGGCCACCGGCATGTCCTGGGCGGCCAGGAATCCCTCAGCGGCTCTTTGACCGACCTGATCCGGTGTGCGAGCCGGGGTCCGGGGCATCCGACGCGTCGGATCCGCCGGGGTCGTCGGCGCCCTCCCGCTCGTCGCGGTCGGCCCACTCCAGCAATGGTCGGATGTCGAAGACGGCCTTGTCGATGTCCGCGTGGAGGTCGCCAAGGGCGGCATACCGCTCGGGCACTGTCGCGATGGTGAGCTCACGGGGCTCCACGTCGTCGACCTCGTCCCAGCGGATGGGGGTCGACACGGTGCCCTCGGGGTTGCCGCGGACCGAGTAGGCGCTGGCGATGGTGTGGTCGCGGGCGTTCTGGTTGTAGTCGACGAAGACCAGCGACGGGTCGCGGTCCTTGCGCCACCACGTGGTCGTCACGTCGTCGGGGGCACGGCGCTCGACCTCCCGGGCGAAGGCCAAGGCTGCGCGCCGCACGTCCTTGAACCCCCACTCGGGCTTGATGCGGACGTAGATGTGCAAACCGTTGCCGCCCGACGTCTTCGGCCAGCCGGTGGCGCCGAGGTCTTCGAGCACCTCGTGGGCCACGTGCGCGACGCGGCGCACGCGGTCGAAGGGCGCCTCCGGCATCGGGTCGAGGTCGATGCGCCACTCGTCGGGCTTCTCGGTGTCGGCGCGCCGGCTGTTCCACGGGTGGAACTCCACCGTCGACATCTGCACCGCCCAGATCACGTGCGCGAGCTCGGTCACGCAGAGTTCGTCGGCGGTGCGGTTGTAGCGCGGGAAGTGCACGCGCACCGTCTCGAGCCAGGGCGGCGCGCCGTGGGGCACGCGCTTCTGGTGCACCTTCTCGCCGGCCACGCCCTCGGGGAACCGGTGCAGCATGCACGGCCGCTCGCGGAGCGCGTTGACGATGCCGTCTCCGACCGACAGGTAGTAGTTGACGAGGTCGAGCTTGGTCTCGCCACGGGCCGGGAAGTAGACCCGGTCGGGATTCGAGATGCGCACGTCGCGGTCGCCCACCTCGATCTCGATGGCGGGGGAGCTGGCCTTCGACGACGCCATGCGCCCAACCTAGACCGGGTGCGCCGAGGCGGCACCTGATCCCGGACGCCGGCTACACCTGTCCCATACCTGCCCGGCGGGCCCGCACGATCGCCTCGGCGCGGTCGGTTGCCTCGAGGCGCGCGAGGACGTTGGAGACGTGGTTGCGCACCGTCTTGTCCGACAGGAACAGCTCGCGCGCAATGCGCCTGTTGTCGTAGCCGCGAGCCAGCAGCTCGAGCACCTCACGCTCCCGTTCGGTCAGCTGCGGAAAGGCCTCCCGGCCGGGCTGCGCGGCAAGACCGGAGAAGAACGCACCGAGCCGGTCGGCGACCCCGGGACTGAAGACGGCGCCACCTGAGGCCACGGTCCGCACGGCCTGCAGCAGCTCGTCGCGTCCGGAGCCCTTGACGACGTAGCCGCGGGCCCCCGCGCGCATGGCAGCGACCACGGCGTCGTCGTCGGCCGACATCGTCATGACGAGCACGCGGGCAGACGGCCGTGCAGCCAGGAGGTCGCGGGTGGCGTCGATGCCGGAGCCGTCGGGCAGGTTGAGGTCCATGAGCACCACGTCAGGTTCGAGGGCCGCAGCCTGGGTCAGGGCCGAGGCGCGGTCCTCCGCGGTGCCGACCACCTCGAGCTCGGGGTCGCCCGACAGTGCTGCCCTCACTCCGTCGAGGAACAGCGGGTGGTCGTCGACCAGCAGCACCCGGGTCACGGCGCCTCCTTGCCGAGATGGTCGCCTTGGAGGCGTCGGGCAGGCTGGACGGGCAGGACGGCTCGGACCAGGGTCCCGCCGCGTCCGGCCAGCCCGACACGGGACAGGTCTGCCGGGCTGGTGACGTCGAGGGTGCCGCCGATCTCCTCGGCGCGCTGCCGCATGGCCGCCAGGCCGAGTCCCGATCCGGTGGTGGGCGCAGGTCCGTCGGCAGGCAGCCCGCGCCCGTTGTCGCCGACCTCCAGCACGACCCGGGAGCCGTGGCCGTCGGGGCCGGCCTCGACGGAGAGCGAGAGGACGGCCTCCGTCGCTCCTGAGTGCCGGGCCACGTTGGCCAGCGCCTCGGAGGCGATCCGGTATGCCGCGACCTCGACCGCCGGCCTCAGCTCGCCCACCGTCTCGGTGGGCGTAGCGGCGAGCAGGGAGACCTGCGCCCGGACCTGCAGCTGGGGTGTGCGCACCCGTTCTGCCAACAGCTCGAGCGCCCGGGCGAGCCCGATCTCGTCGAGAGCCGGTGGGCGCAGGCTGTCGGTGATGCCCCGCACCTCGGCGACCGCGCTGGTGACGCCACGCCCGGCCGCCTCCAGCAACGACGCCGCGGGCGTGCCACCGACGAGCGCCTGGGCCGACTCCACCTGCAGCCGCAGCCCCGCCAGGGTGGCCCCGAGCCCGTCGTGGAGGTCGCGCCGCAGTCGCAGGCGCTCCTCCTCGCGGGCGAGCACGAGGGACTCCCGGCTGCGCTGCAGCTGCTGGTGGAGCTGCAGGGCCGCGATGGCCGGGGCGGCCTGGTCGGCCACCGTGGCCAGGACCTCGGCGTCACGGAGGTCGACCACGCCCTCGCCGGGCCGGGCAGTGACCACGAGAGTGCCGACCTCCTCGCCGCGGTGCCGCAGGGGGAACCGCGCCGTGCCTCCGGCGGCGACCGTTGACGTCTCGTGCGCGCGGGCGGCGCCGACGACCTGCTGGCTCTCAGCCAGCTGGATCTCGGCCGAACCGAGGCGGAGGCTCTCGACCACGGTGTCGCACACGGCCTGGGGCACCTCGGCGACGTCCAGCCCGCGCTCGGTGAGCCGGGCGGCGAGACGGGCCGACACGGCATACGGGTCTGCGCGGTCGCCGTAGTAGAGGCGCTCGACGCCGGAGGACAGGCGCCGCGCCAGCGGTTGGACGAGCACGCCGGTGACCCCGGCGGCGACGGCCGTGCCCAACGCCGAGCCTCCCGGTGCCATCGAACGGGCGAGCGCGAACACGGTGAGGTAGGTGCCGGCCAGGCAGATGGCCAGGCTGGCGGCCACGAGGGCGCGGCAGATCGCGACGTCGAGCTCGTAGAGCCGGTGACGGGTGACGGCGACGCCGATCGCGACGGGCACCAGTGCCACGGCGCCGGCTTGGGCCAGGGTGTTGACCGGGGCGGGGATGAGGCCCTGCGCGGCGGTCACGACGAGGAGCAGCGCCGCGGCGACCAGGAGCACGACCACCTGCCGACGGCGCAGGCCGGTGCTCGCCCGCAGCCGGACGAACAGGCTCGTCACCGACAGGAGTGCCGACGGCACGAGCACCGCGACCGCGGCGACGTAGAGCACTCGTGCGGCCGTGAGGGAGGTCAAAGGCTTCGTGACCGGCACCCGGCCGTCGACCACCTCGGGATACAGGGCCACTCCGACAGCCATCAGGACCATGCCGGCCAGTGACGCCGCCGCGGCCCACCGCCACAGCCGGCCGGGCAGGAGCCCGTCGGGGTAGAGGAGTGGGACGAGGGTCAGCAACGGGACGAACCCCGGCACCCACAACCAGCTCTGCAACTGCGCGAGGACGCTGACGGCGCCGGTGGCCTCGGACGCCACGACCACCACCGCGGCGGCGAGGGCGGTCAGGGCTGCCGCGGTGCCCGACCCCAGCAGCACCCACGCGAGCTGGCGGGTGCCGCGACCGAGACCGTGGGCCGAGCAGCACCACGGCGCCGATGGGCGGGTAGGTCAGCCCCACGGCGAGGTCGACGACCACTTGCCGCGCGGGGACTGAGCCCCAGCCGTCCCCGGCGGTGAGGACGGCGGCGGCGGTGAGCGCTGCGACCACCGCGAGGGCCGCCACGGCCGAGCCCAGCGGGCTGCGAGCAAGGAGAGGCGCGACCGCCGCCGTGCGCACCGGGGTCTCGGTGCGCACGGCGGCGGTGTCCATGGCGGGCAGTGTAGGTCGCACCGGACCGGCGTCCGGGGCGTTTCAGCGGGTCCGGTCGAGCCGCTGCCGGGTCATCCGCTTTCGGGCGATCCGCTCCCGGGCCACGACTGCCACGCCGGCGACCAGGCCGACGCCGAGGACCAGCAGCGACCACGAGGTGCTCTCGCCGAAGGCCAGCCCGGCCGTCCCCGTCACGAGCCGCGCCGAACGCCAGCCACAGGACGAGCCGGCGAGCTGCCGGCAGCAGGGCGCCCAGGAGGGCGACGACCGTGAGGGTGACGGTCATCCACGCCATGTCCCAGTAGTGAGGGTTCTGCGCGTGGTAGCCGGTCGCGGTGTTCTGCAGGTCGAGCTGGCCGATCGCGAAGGGGGTGAAGACGGCCGCGGCGAAGAGCGCGACGGGCGTGAGCAGCGGGTCGAGCTGCACCCGCGTGCGCAGCCGGGGACGTCGCGGCAGCGCCGCCCACAGCAGGGCGCCGGGGACGGCGATGATCGCCATGAGGATCGGGGCGCCGCCGCCGGGGGAGAGCGCTGCCAGCACCGCCCCGACGAGCACGAACGAGAGGTGGAGCAGCCCGGCGGCCACGGGTGGCCTGCGCCCTGACCAACCGGCCCGGACGAGCGGGATGAGGGCGCCCAGCCACAGTGCCGTGAGCACGAGGCCCTGACCGGTGGCCTGGTGGAACCGGTGGTCGGCCTCCACGCCCGTGACGAGCATCCGGGTGATGTTGACGGTGAAGACGGTGGGCAGCAGGCACGCGGCGGCGCCGGTGACCACGACGGCGGCTCGTCGCCAGCGGCCGGGCGTCCGGCGCTCCTTCGGGGGCGGCGGTGCTGGTGCCGATCGCGGTGGCGTCGAGGGTGGTGTCGGGGGCCACCTCGGTGGCGGCCGGGGTGGACGGGGACTGGGGTGAGGTGAGAGCTGTCATGACGGCAACGCTCCTGCGCCCGGTGTCCCGGGCACATCGCCGAGATGTCCTGACGATGTCCCGGAGCGCCGGGCTAGAGTCGAGTCCTGAGGCACTGCCGGACCCCGCCGGCGCATCGTGCCAGCGTTCCCCGGAGGCAACCCAGCATGATCGAGCAGAAGCGCGTCCTGAACACCGCCATCCCCGGCCCCAAGTCGCAGGCCCTGCACGAGCGCAAGCTCGCTGCGGTCTCGGCCGGTGTGGGCACCGGTCTCCCCGTCTACGTCGAGAAGGCCGCCGGCGGCATCCTCGTCGACGCCGACGGCAACCAGCTCATCGACTTCGGCTCGGGCATCGCGGTGACCACCGTCGGCAACGGCAACCCGCGCGTCGTCGAGGCGGTGCAGCAGCAGATCGCGGACTTCACGCACACCTGCTTCATGGTCACGCCCTACGAGGAGTACGTCCTCGTCGCCGAGGCCCTGGCCGAGCTCACCCCCGGCGACCACGCCAAGCGGTCCGCGCTGTTCAACTCCGGGTCCGAGGCCGTCGAGAACGCCGTCAAGGTCGCCCGCCACTTCACCGGCCGCCAGGCGGTCGTCGCGTTCGACCACGCCTACCACGGGCGCACCAACCTCACCATGGCGCTGACCGCGAAGAACATGCCCTACAAGCACCGGTTCGGCCCGTTCGCCAACGAGATCTACCGCGTGCAGATGGCCTACCCCTACCGCTGGCCCACCGGGCCCGAGCGCTGCGCCGACGAGGCCTTCGAGACCTTCGTCTCCGACGTGCACGCCCAGGTCGGTGAGGAGAACACCGCCGCCGTGATCCTCGAGCCGATCCAGGGCGAGGGCGGCTTCATCGTCCCGGCTCCCGGCTTCGTCAAGAAGGTCGCCGACTGGTGCCGCGAGCACGGCATCCTCTTCATCGCCGACGAGGTGCAGACCGGCTTCTGCCGCACCGGCGACTGGTTCGCCTCCGAGCACGAGGACGTCGTGCCCGACCTCGTCACCACCGCCAAGGGCATCGCCGGCGGTATGCCGCTCGCAGCCCTCACGGGGCGCGCGGACGTCATGGACGCCATCCACACGGGCGGCCTGGGCGGCACCTACGGCGGCAACCCCGTTGCCTGCGCCGCGGCCCTGGCGTCCATCGAGACGATGAAGGCCGAGGACCTCCGTGGTCGGGCACGTGCTGTCGAGGCGCTCTTCGTGCCGCGCCTGCAGGCCCTGGCCGAGAAGTACGGCGTCATCGGCGACATCCGCGGCCGAGGCGCGATGCTCGCCGTCGAGCTCGTCAGCGACCTGGAGAGGAAGACGCCGGACGCCGACCTCACCGCTCGCATCAACAAGTACTGCCACGGCGAGGGCCTCGTGACCCTCACCTGCGGCACGTTCGGCAACGTCTTCCGCTTCCTGCCGCCGCTGTCGGCCTCCGACGAGCTGCTCTCCGAGGGCCTCGACATCCTCGAGAATGCGTTCGCCGAGAACGTCTGACCACGGCTAGCGTCGGGCTCGTGCCAGCACTGGTCGAGCCCGACGCCCGTTTCCAGCAGTCCTTCCTGCGCGCCATGGCCGGCTTCGCCGCCGAGGGCCGCGGCGGCGCCGACGACTCCTCGACCATCGGCCGCGACCTGCGCGAGTGGGGGCCACGGTGGCAGGAGCCGGCGGCGTTCGCCGACTACGTCGCCGAGGTCTGGGCGCTGGCGCTGCCCGAGACACCCCGGCCCCCCGGCCACGTGCCGTCGACGACCCTCTGGTGGGCAGACGGTGACGAGTACCTGGGCCGGATCCAGCTGCGGCACTCCCTCAACGCCTTCCTGCGCGAGCAGGGCGGCCACATCGGCTACGACGTCGCCCCGGAGCATCGGCGCCAGGGTCACGCCACCGCGATGCTGAGGGCGTTCCTGCCCATCGCCGCCACGCAGTTCGGTCTCGAGCAGGTGCTCATCACCTGCGACGACGACAACGTGGCCTCCCGCAAGGTCATCGAGGCGGGCGGCGGGGTGTTCGAGGACCAGCGGGGCGCCAAGCTCCGCTACTGGGTGCCCACCAGCTGACCGGTCTCAGCCGGTCCCCGCGGGTGATGGGGCAGTGCTGCCAGACTGCGCCCATGCAGGTGCCCACCTTCCTCGACCTCACCGGCCGCGTCGCGATCGTCACGGGGGCGGGCAGCCCCACCGGCATCGGGTGTGCCGCAGCGCGCCACCTGGGGCTGCTCGGCGCCGCCGTGGTGGTCGGTGCCACCACCGACCGGGCCCACGAGCGCGCGGCGGAGCTGGAAGCCGAAGGCGTTGCGGCGCAGGGCTTTGTCGGCGACCTGACCGACCCCGCGACCGGCGAGGCGTTGGTGCGACAGGCCCACAGCGCACACGGCCGGCTCGACATCCTGGTCAACAACGCGGGCATGGTGTCGACCACCGACCCCGACTACCTCGAGGGCGACCTGCTGGCCACGACGCCGCAGCGCTGGTCGGAGTCGCTGCGGCGCAACCTCGACACCGCCTACCTCGTCACCCGGGCCGCCCTGCCGCACCTGCGCGAGAGCGGCCAGGGCCGCGTCGTCACGGTCTCCAGCGTGAGCGGCGCTGTGATGGCCATGCGGGGCGAGGTGGCGTATGCCGCGGCCAAGGCCGGGTTGGTCGGCCTCACCCGTGCGCTCGCCGTCGACGAGGCACGACACGGTGTGACCGCGAATGCCGTTGCGCCGGGCTGGATCTCGACCGGTTCGCAGACCGAGCACGAGGCGGCCGAGGGGCTCGTCACGCCGGCCGGCCGCTCCGGCACGGCGGACGAGGTCGCCTCGGTGATCGCGTGGCTGGCCAGCCCCGGCGCCTCCTACGTCAACGGCCAGGTCATCGTGGTCGACGGCGGGAACGCGGTGGCAGAGGAACGCGCCCTGCCCCGCTGAGTGCGGGACAGGGCGCGGGGTGCGGGCGGGCGGCGGTGCCGCTGCGTCGCGGGTCGGTCAGCGGGGCGGCATCCGGAGGGCACCGTCGAGCCGGATGACCTCACCGTTGAGCATGGGGTTGTCGACGATGTGCGCCACCAGGCTGGCGTACTCGTCGGGCGAACCGAGGCGCGACGGGTGCGGCACCTGCGCCTCGAGGACGGCCTTCACGTCGCCCGGCAGGCCAGAGAGCATCGGCGTCTCGAAGGTGCCCGGCGCCACGGTCATGACGCGAATCGCCTTGTCCGCCAAGTCGCGAGCGGCACTCAGGGTGAGGCCGACGACGCCGCCCTTGCTGGCGGCATACGCGGCCTGGCCGATCTGGCCGTCGTAGGCGGCGATGGAGGCGGTCATGACGATCACGCCCCGGTCGCCGTCGACCGGCTCGTTGTCGAGCATGGCGGCGGCCGCGAGGCGCACCACGTTGAAGGTGCCGACCAGGTTGATGTCGATGACGTTCTTGAAGTCCTCGAGCGGCAGCGGGCCGCGCTTGCCCACCACCCGGCCGGGGGTGCCGACGCCCGCGCAGTTCACGGCGATCCGCAGCGTGCCCATCTCGCGCGCCGCGTCGACGGCCGCCTGCACCTGCTCCTCGTCCCGCACGTCCGCGGGTGCGAACCGCACCCGGTCGCCGAGCTCCTCGGCGAGGTCCTTGCCGGGGGAGGAGGGGAGGTCGAGGATGACGACCGAGGCGCCCGCGGCGTGGAGGCGGCGGGTGGTCGCGCCGCCGAGGCCGGAGGCTCCGCCGGTGACGAGCGCGACGGTGTTCTCGTTGATCTGCAAGGGTTCTCAGCCTTTCAGGAGCTGGCGGCTGATGACGAGCCGCTGGATCTGGTTGGTGCCCTCGAAGATCTGGGTCACCTTGGCCTCGCGCAGGTAGCGCTCGAGGGGGAAGTCCTGGGTGTAGCCGTAGCCGCCGAGCACCTGGACGGCGTCGGTCGTGACCTTCATGGCGGCGTCGGTGCAGATGAGCTTGGCGACGGCCGCCTCCTTGGAGAAGGGCCGCCCGGCGTCGCGCAGCCGCGCGGCGTGGAGGTAGGTCGCGCGCGCCGACGTGACTGCGGCCTCCATGTCGGCCAGCAGGAAGGCCAGGCCCTGGTGCTGCCCGATGGGCTTGCCGAACTGCTCGCGCTCGTTGGCGTAGTCGGCGGCCGCGTCGAGGGCGGACTGAGCGAGACCCGTTGCGGCAGCGGCAATCCCGAGCCGGCCGGAGTCGAGCGCGGAGAGAGCGATGGCCATGCCCTGGCCCGGGGCGCCGACGAGCCGGTCGGCGTCGACCGTGACGCCGTCGAAGTGCACCTCGCTGACCGTGTCGCAGTGCAGGCCCATCTTCCGCTCGGGGGTGCCGAACGCCAGACCCTCGGAGTCACCGGGCACGACGAAGCACGAGATGCCCCGGCCGCCGTCGTCGGACGTGCGCACGAAGGAGGTGTAGAAGTCCGCGTGCCCGGCGTGCGAGATCCACGACTTCGTGCCCTTGATCCGGTATGCCGTGGGGCTGGCCTCGTCGTCCGGCGTCGCCCGCGTGGTCATCGCCGCGACGTCCGAGCCGGCGGAGCGCTCGGAGAGGCAGTAGGCGCCGAGCTGCTCGCCGGAGAGCATGCCGGGCAGCAGGGCGGCCTTCTGCTCGTCGGTGCCGAACTGCGCCACCGGGTAGCAGGTGAGGCTGTGCACGGAGACGCCGACGGCCACGCTCATCCAGGCGGAGGCGATCTCCTCGACGACCTGGAGGTAGACCTCGTAGGGCTGGTCACCGCCGCCGAACTCCTCGGGGTAGGGCAGCGACAGCAGGCCGGCCCGGCCGAGGGTGCGGAACACCTCGGTCGGCAGCTGCGGGCTGGTGGCCGCGGCACGCTCGGCCTCGTCGACGCGGGGCCGCAGCTCCTTGTCGCAGATCTCCCGGGTCAGGTCGATGAGGTCCTGACCGTCCTCGGTGGGCATGAGCCGGGTCGCAGGCATGGCGTCAAGGGTAGTAGTAGGACGTCCAAGTTCCTGACACAGGCGTACGGTGCCCAGATGGACAGCGCACTGACGCCCTACCTGGCGGTGGACGACACCCGGGAGGCCCTGGCCTGGTACGCCGAGCACCTGGGAGCAGAGCCGGTGGGGGACCCCGTGGAAATGCCCGATGGCCGCGTCGGGCACGCCGAGATGCGCCTCTCGGGGGCGCGGGTCTTCCTCTCCGACGCCCACCCCGAGCTCGCGGTCGTGGCTCCCGACCGTGAGGGGGTGCCGGTGAGCCTGCACCTCGAGGTCGACAGCGTCGACGCCCTGGTGGAGCGGCTGCGCCGGTCCGGGACGCAGGTCGATCGCGAGCCGGGTGACACGCCGGCGGGCCGCATCGCCGTGGTCCGCGACCCCTTTGGCCACCGCTGGATGCTGAACCAGCCCGGCTGAGGTGACCGGTGCTCAGGCGGGGTAGGCCCGAACCTCCGAGGCCTTCACGGTGGCCCAGGCCTGCAGCCCCGGCTGGAGCCGCAGCGAGGCGACCGATGCCGCAGTCACCTCCGCCGTCATCTCGAGCGGCCCGGTGCAGCGGACCCGTGCGGTCTGCCCGGCGAGCTCGACCGCGGAGACCGTCACCGGCCAGGTGTTGCGCGGCGAGCCCTCCGGTCGGGACAGGTAGAGCGCGACGGCGGCCGGGGAGAAGGCCGCCCACGACGGGCCCCGGTGGTCGTAGCCGGCGGTGACGACGGGACCGGCTGCGGTCTGGACGCTCTGGCCGTCAGCGGCCTCGCCGGCATACAGGTTGAGGCCGACGACGTCGGCGACGTAGCGGTCGCGCGGCCGGGCCACCACCTCGTGCGGCGTGCCCTCCTGGACCACCTGCCCACCGTCGATGAAGACGAGCCGGTCGGCCAGCGTGAGCGCGTCGAGCGGGTCGTGCGTCACGAGCACGGTGACCCCTCCGAAGGTCTTGAGCCGGTGGGCGAGCGTGGCGCGCACGTCGGGCCGGCTCACCGGGTCGAGTGCCGACAGCGGCTCGTCGAGGAGCAGGAGCTCGGGATCGGTCGCGAGGGCTCGGGCAAGGGCGACCCGCTGGGCCTGTCCGTGCGAGAGGGTGGCCGGCCGTCGCTGGGCGAGCTCGCCGATGCCCACGCTGTCGAGCTCGGCCTCAGCCCGGCCGTGGGCTGCCGCCCGGGTCGCGCCGCGGCTGCGAGGACCGAAGGCGACGTTCTCGAGCGCGCTGAGGTGGGGGAAGAGCAGGTGATCGGCTGCGACGACCCCGGTGCTGCGGACCTGCGGCGCGAGGTGGGTCCCTGCTCCCTCCCAGAGCCGTCCGCCCACGCGCACGTGCCCCGACGTCAGAGAAGCCAGACCAGCCAGCGCGTGCAGCGCCGTGGTCTTGCCCGAGCCGTTGGGGCCGAGCACGGCGACCACCTCGCCGGGTGCCGCCGTGAGCGGGGCGTCGAGCGTGAAGCCGGGGCGTTCGACGCGGAGCGCAGCGTCGAGCGCCAGCGCAGCATCGAGGGTCACCGGACCCACCGTCCGCGCAGCAGCGCGAGCACGACGACCGACACCAGCAGCATGGCGAGGCTGAGCGAGATGGCTGCCTGCGGGTCCCGCTCGAGGGCGACGTAGACCGCCAGGGGGGCCGTCTGGGTCCGGCCGGCGAAGTTGCCCGCGAAGGTGATGGTCGCCCCGAACTCGCCGAGGGCCCGCGCCCAGGCGAGGGCCGCGCCCGCCGCCATGCCGGGCAGGGCCAGGGGCAGGGCCACTCGCGTGAACGACCGCCACGGCGACGCGCCGAGTGTCGCGGCCACGTGCTCCAGGCGGGGGTCGACGCTGCGCATCGCACCCTCGACGGCGATGACGTAGAAGGGCATGGCGACGAAGAGCTCGGCCAGCACGACGGCGACCGGTGTGAACGGCACCCGGAACCCGAACGGCCTCGTAGAGCGGAGCGCCGACCACCCCTCGTCGGCCCCAGGCCATGAGCAGCGCGACGCCGCCGACCACCGGTGGGAGCACCAGCGGCACGGTGAGCACGGCGCGGAACCAGGCCGCCGCACGGCCGTGGGCACGAGCGAGGAGCCACGGCCAGCGGGAGTGCCGAGCACCACGGCCAGGACCACCGTGGTCATCGTGGTGAGCAGCGACAGCCGGATGGCCGGCAGCACCGCGGGGTCGGCGAGGTGGTGCAGCACGTTGCCCAGTCGGCCCGGAGCAGGAGGGCCAGCAGCGGCACGGCCACCAGCGCGACAGCGATGCCGGCGGGGACCAGCAGGCCGACGCGCGTGGTGCCGGCCGTGCCCCGCTCGTGGGGGCGGGCCACGGCCTCCACCGTGTCCGCCGTCGCGTCGGTCATGGCGTGAGGAAGCCGGCGAGGCTCAGGGCGGCACGGCCGTCGGGGCCCCGGAGCAGGTAGGCGAAGCCCGTGGTGTCCCGTTTCCGGTTCGAGCCACACCATCGGGTAGTCGAGCGTCGTGTTCTGGGCCTCGGCGATCGGGACGCCGCGAACGGAGTCGCCGGCCGAGACGACGTCGGAGTGGTAGACGAGCGCTGCGTCGGCCTCGCCGAGCCGCACCTTGGCGAGGGTGGCCTTCACGTCGACCTCACGGGAGACCACGTGCGGGGTGATACCGACTCGCGACAGCACGGTGTCGGCGGCCTTGCCGCACGGCACCGTGGAGGCGCACAGCACGACGTCGAGGCTCGGGATCGACAGGTCGGCCAGGCCCCGGACCCGACCGGGGTTGTCGGCCGGTGTGGCGATCTCCATGGTGTTGCGCGCGATGGTCGCCCGGCCACCGTTGTCGAAGATGTCCTTCGGCAGCAGGTCGAGGGCCGGGGTTCCCGCGAACGCCACCACGTCGGCGGGTGCGCCCTCCGCCACCTGCTGGGCCAGCGTCGTGCTCGAGCCGAAGCTGAGCGCCACTGTGACGCCGTTGTGGCTCCGCTCGTACTGCCGCGCAAGGGCAGTGAGGGGTTCGGTCAGCGAGGCGGCGGCCAGCACGGTGACCGTGCTGGTCGCCGCCCGGCGTGCAGACCCGCTGGCCAGCCGGCTCTCGGAGGTGCAGCCGGCACTGACGACGACCAGCACCGCCACCACGCCAGCGAGGCGGCCGCGACTGGTCAACCCTGCGAACCTGCCGCCGGCGGTGAGGGCTGCGAGCCTGTCGCGCGGGGTCACGCCGGCACCCCGACGATGACGTGGGTCGACTTGATGCTGGCCACCGCGACGGAGCCGACCTCGAGGCCGAGCTCGTCGACGGCCTCGGCCGACATGAGCGAGACGATCCGGAACGGCCCGGCCTGCAGCTCGACCTGGGCCATGACGGTGTCCTTGAGCACCCGGGTGACGATGCCGCGCATGCGGTTGCGGGCCGACTCGTCGGCCACCGGGCCGGCCGGCGCCGGGTTGGCGATCTCCTGCGCGAGAGCGGCCAGGTCGGCACCCTGCACTGTGAGCCGACCGGCGGCGTCACGCTCCGCGGCCAACCGCCCGGAGTCGACCATCCGGCGCACCGTGTCGTCGGAGACGCCCAGCAGGGTGGCCGCCTCGGAGATCCGCAGCTGCGTCATGGAAGAAGCATAGACGCCGCAGATGCGGAGCGACAGGCCGTGGTGTCGAGCGGCTGGGTCAGCGTGGCTCGACCGGGGCGAGGCCCGGCCGCTTCGCGACGACCGCGTCGCCCGAGGACTCGCCGCGCAGCCGGCGCTGGACCCACGGCGCGAGGTGCTGGCGCGCCCACGCGGCGTTCGCGGCGGCCCACTCGCGGCGGCTCAGGACCGGGGCGGCCGGCAGGGGAGTGGTCCAGTCGGCCCGGTCGGTGCGGTGCCCCAGCGCCGACAGCGCACTCAGCGCCACCCGACGGTGCCCCTCGCTGGTCATGTGGATGCGGTCCTCGGCCCACATCCGCCAGTCGCGCAGCGCGTGCAGGCCCCACTGGTTGACGACGTAGCAGCCGTGCTTCTGCGCGATGCTGAAGATGTTCGCCGTGTGGATGGCGTGCCGGCCGCGCAGGTGCCGGATGAGGGGGGCGTCGGCCGGGTCCACAGGGGTGGCCAGCAGCACGTCGGCCCCGGTGGCCTGGATGCGCAGCACGGCGTCCTCGAGCTGCGCCGCGATGGAGTCGAGGTCGGCCTTGGGGCGCAGGATGTCGTTGCCCCCGCCGACCATGGAGACCAGGTCGGGCTGCAGCTCCAGCGCGGCGTCGAGCTGGGGGCCGATCACGTCGGCGAGCAGGCGCCCGCGCACGGCGAGGTTGGCGTAGGCGAAGTCGTGGCCGGCCTCGTGGGCCAGGAGTGCCAGGTGCTCGGCGAGCCGGTCGGCCCAACCGATGTAGCGGTTCTCCTCGGCCGGGTCGGCGTCCGACATGCCCTCGGTGAAGGAGTCGCCGATCGCGACGTAGCGCCGCCAGGTGCGCCCCGGCTCGGGCAGGTGGGTGGCTTCCGGCAGCTCGGTCACGGCAGGCTCCAGTCGATCGGGTCGGCCCCCTGCTGGCGCAGCAGCTCGTTGGCGCGGCTGAACGGCCGCGACCCGAAGAAGCCCGAGCGGGCCGACAGCGGGGAGGGGTGGGCGCTCTCGATGCACGGGATGTCGCCGAGGTGGGGCACCAGGCTGCGGGCGTCGCGGCCCCAGAGGATGGCGACCAGTGGTCCGCCGCGCTCCACCAGCGCGGTGATGGCCCGCGCCGTCACGGCCTCCCATCCCCGCCCGCGGTGACTGGCCGGGGCACCGGGGCGCACGGTCAGCACGCGGTTGAGCAGCAGCACCCCGCGGTCGGCCCAGGGCGAGAGGTCCCCGGTGCTCGGCTGCGGCACCCCGAGGTCGGCCGACAGCTCGGCGTAGATGTTCTGCAGGCTGCGCGGGATGGGCCGCACGTCCGGCGCCACCGAGAACGAGAGCCCGACCGCGTGTCCCGGCGTCGGGTAGGGGTCCTGGCCGACGATCAGCACCCGCGCGTCGTCGAGCGGCTTCTCGAAGGCGCGCAGCACGTGGCCCCCGGCGGGCAGGTAGCTCCGGCCCGCTGCGAGCTCGTCACGCAGGAACTGGCCGAGGTCGGCGACCGTCTCCGAGACGGGCTCCAGGGCCGTCGCCCAGCTCGGGTGCACGAGGTCGGGGAGGGCGCGGGTCGGCATGCGCCCAAAATATCCGCTCGCCGCCCGCCCCAGCTCCGGCGCCCCTGAAGGGGCGTGGAGCAAGCGGTGGGTATGCCGCGTGGGCCGGCCCCGCGGCATACCGGAAGGCGGGGAGGTCAGCTGAAGATGGCCGCCACGTCGTCGAGCCGGGACGGCACCAGGTGGAACCACGCCCACGTGCCGCGGCGCTCGCGGGAGAGCAGGCCGGCGTCGGTGAGGACCTTGAGGTGGTGGCTGACGGTCGGCTGCGACAGGCCGACGGCGGAGGTGAGGTCGCAGACGCAGGCCTGGCTGCCCTCGGCGCTGCGGATCAGGCTGAGCAGCTGGAGGCGCACCGGGTCGGCCACGGCCTTGAGCAGGGCCGCCGTCGCCTCGGCCTCCGCCCGCTCGAGCGGGTGGTCGAGCGGGTGGTCGAGGGCGCCGTCGGCGGGCTGCTCGGCGGGCTGGTCGACGATGGGCGCGACGGACGGGGTGGCCATTGGATCGAGGCTAGTCGATGCGCCGCCCTCGAGGGGGTCGTCCTAGGGTGCTGGCCGTGACCACTCCTCGCTGGCCCGTCGTCCTCTTCGACCTCGACGGCACGCTGGCCGACACCATCGGCCTGATCGTCGCGTCCTACAACCACGCGTTCCGGGCGGTGATGGGCACCGAGCGCGACGAGGCGGAGATCCGGTCGTGGATCGGCCGGCCGCTGGTCGAGAGCTTCGCCGCCGTGGCGCCCGAGCACGCCGAGGAGCTCGACCGGGTCTACCGCGAGTGGAACCTCGCCAACACCGAGCGGCTGCTGCGCGCCTACCCCGGGGTGGCGGAGCTCCTCACCGACCTGGCGGACGCCGGGGTGCGGACCGGCGTGGTGACGTCGAAGCGTCGCGAGACCGCGCTGCTCGCCATGCGTGGAGTGGGGATCGAGGGCCTGGCGCCGCTGCTGTCGACGCTGGAGGACACCGAGCGGCACAAGCCGTTGCCCGACCCGCTGCTGCACGGCGCGGAGGCGCTGGGGGCCGACCCGGCCGACTGCGTCTACGTCGGTGACGCGGCGGTCGACGTCGCCGCCGCGCGGGCCGCGGGGATGGCGGCCGTCGGCGTCTCCTGGGGTGCGGTGGCGCGCGAGGTGCTCGAGGCCGCCGGGCCCGACGCCGTGGTCGACACCGTGGAGGAGCTGCGACAGGTCGTCGGCCTGCCGGCCTCGGTGCCCGCCACCTGACGGCCGCGCTCACCCGGCAGGGGTGAGGCCCCGGCAGCGACCACCGGCCACCGTGGAACCGTGACGACTGCCAGCGCCCCGACGCCGGCTGCCGCCGTGGCGGCGTCCGCGGCGGGGACCGTGCTGCTCACCCTCTCGTCGGCGCAGTTCCTCATGACCCTCGACAGCTCCGTCATGAACGTGTCGATCTCGACGGTGGCAGAGGACGTCGGCACCTCGGTGACCGGCATCCAGACCGCCATCACCCTCTACACCCTGGTGATGGCGTCGCTGATGATCACCGGCGGCAAGATCGGCGAGATCCTCGGCCGCAAGCGGGCGTTCGCCATCGGGTGCGTCATCTACGGCGTGGGCTCCCTGACGACGGCCCTGGCGCCCAACCTCGCGGTCCTGATGATCGGCTGGTCGCTGCTCGAGGGCATGGGCGCGGCCCTGATCATGCCGGCGATCGTGGCCCTCGTGGCCTCCAACTTCGGGCGACCGGACCGGCCGCGCGCCTACGGCCTCGTCGCCGCCTCCGGGGCCATCGCGGTGGCTGCGGGACCGTTGATCGGCGGCCTCATGACGACCTACGCGTCGTGGCGGTGGGTGTTCGCCGGCGAGGTGCTCATCGTGCTCGTGATCCTGCTGTTCACCCGGCGGATGGCTGACGTGTCACCCAACCCCGAGGCTCGGCTCGACCTGGTCGGCACCGCCCTGTCGGCTGTCGGTCTCGGTCTGGTCGTCTACGGCGTCCTCCGCTCCGGCTCCTGGGGGGTCGTGCAGCCGAAACCCGGTGCCCCGGTCTGGCTCGGCACCTCGCCGGTGGTCTGGCTCATCCTCGGTGGCGGGGTCGTGCTGTGGCTGTTCATGGTCTGGGAGCGCCACCGTCTGGCCAGCGGCCAGGCCGCACTCCTCGACCCGGCCATGCTGGGCAACCGGCTGCTGCGCGGCGGGTTGACCTCCTTCTTCCTGCAGTTCCTCCTGCAGGCGGGCCTCTTCTTCTGCGTGCCGCTGTTCCTCTCCGTGGCCCTGGGGCTCTCGGCCGTGGCCACCGGCGTTCGCATCCTCCCGCTGTCGGTGACGCTGCTGCTCGCGGCCGTCGGGATCCCGAAGTTCTTCCCCGACGTCTCACCGCGACGGGTGGTCCGCATCGGCTTCCTCATGCTGTTCGCCGGCCTCGTGAGCCTGGTGGCGGCCCTGGAGATCGGGGTCGGCCCGGAAGTCGTGACCGGGCCGCTGCTCCTGGCGGGGCTCGGCATCGGCTCGCTGGCGTCGCAGCTCGGCAGCGTCACCGTCTCCGCGGTGCCCGACGAGCAGAGTGCCGAGGTGGGTGGTCTGCAGAACACGATGACCAACCTCGGCGCGTCGATCGGCACCGCACTGGCGGGGGCGGTGCTGGTCTCCGCGCTCACGACGTCCTTCTTCACCGGCATCCAGGGCAACCCCGCCATCCCCGAGAACCTGTCCGAGCAGGCCCAGGTCGAGCTGGCGGCCGGCGTCCCGTTCCTCTCCGACCCCCAGCTCGAGAGCGCGCTCTCCGAGGCGGGTGTCGACGAGGAGACCAGTCAGGCCGTCGTGGAGGAGAACTCGGCAGCTCGGCTAGCGGGCCTGCGGGCGTCGTTGTTCGTGCTCGCCCTCATCGCGCTGGCCGCCCTCTTCCTCACGGGAGGCATCCCCACCCGGCAGCCCGGGGCCGAGGTCGCCGCCTCCGAGGTCGGCTCCGAGGTCGCCGGCCCCGCCGCCACTGGCACCGAGCCCAGTGGTACCGAGCCCACTGGCACCGAGCCCACCGGCACCGAGCCCACCGGCACCGTCCGGCCCGTCACTGGGCAGACCTGACGTCTCCCGCGCCGGCTCATGCAGCCACCACAGGCTGAGCTGCCGCCCAGCGACGGTGGCGACGACGAGGACGCCACCGAAGACCACCAGCCACGAGCCCACGGCGAACACCACGCCGAGCGGCCCGAACTGGTCGAGGTTGCTCCGCGTGAAGGCCGGCATGAAGACGCTCGACAGTCGGGTCAGGGCCACGAGCAGCAGAGCCGTCAGGGCGGCGCCGGGGAGCAGACGTCGCCACGACACCTGGCCCTCGAGCAGGAGTCGCGAGGTCCACCACCACAGCAGCGTGTTGGCGGTGAGCTGCACCACGGTCCGCAACGGGCCGCTGTGGGGTATGCCGGACAGGGACCCCAGCAGCAGCGCCGTGACCTGGATCATGAGCAGCCACCCGAGGATCCAGAGCAGGCTGCTCCGCAGGGCGCGGACGCCACCGCGGCTGGGCAGCTCCCAGGCGCGGAGGTACATGCGCTGGAGCGCCCGCGAGAAGCTCGACGCCGAGGCGAAGGAGATCACCAGCCCGACGACTCCGGTCTGGGTCTGGCGTTGCTGCCGGGTCAGCGCCATCTCGCGCACAGGCTCCATGACGTCGTCGCGCAACCCGACCACGTCGCGGATCTGCCGCACCAGGTCCTCGACCCAGGCGTGCGGCATGAAGGCTCCGATCACCATCAGCATGGGGATGAGGGCCAGCAGCGCCTGAGCCCCCAGGGCAAGCGAGCGGTCCAGGAGCTCGATCCGCGTCAGCTCGGACAGCATGCGCCGCAGCGGAGGCACCAGGTCGAGCACCCGGGCGGCCTGGCGCCGTAGGGAGGTCAGCGTCTGGTGGACGGCCACCTCTCCAGTGCACGTGCCCGCGTCGGTGCGCGCGTCACCCGGGCGGGGTGAACGGGGTCGGCGGATGGCCGCCCCGTCAGCCCGGGTCGGGGTGGCGTGCTGCGCACCGCGACGTGGGTGACCTCGAGGCCCTTGGCATCGAGGACGGCCAGCAGGTCGGCGACATCCCCCCGGCGCCTGAGCGCGGTGCGCAGGGTCGTGCAGTGGCCGGAGGTGGTTGCGACGAGCGGGTGCAGTGCTGCCCGCAGCACGGGCCCGAGACCGCCGACCACGGTGATCTCGTAGGTGCCGGAAGCCAGTTCGCGGGTCAGGTCGGCCGACCACGTCATGGCGTCGTCCCCGCATCCCCGCTCGCCGGTTCCGCCACCGGCGGGTGGGCCTCGCTCGTCGGCGCACCGGGCTGGACCTCGCTCGGCGCACCGGGTCGCACCTCGGGGGACGTCGAGACGCGGCGGACCTCGACGACCTCGAGGCCGAAGGCGCGCAGGCGGTGCAGGAAGCCGTGGAGGGCGGCCTGGTCGGCGAAGTGGCCGGTCAGGACCGTGCGGAACTCGTGCTCGGCGACCTCCACGTCGCTGAGCTCGTCGAGCAGGTCCTGGGTGTGGACCAGCCCGGCGACCCGCACCTCGTAGGCCCGTTCCTCCATCGCTGCGTCACATCCCCTTTCGTGGGTGCTGCATCCATCCAGCACAGCCGCCGCCCTTCCGTGCGGCATCACCCAGCGGGGATGAACCCCCATGTCGGTGGACCAGAAGGGCCGCCGGCAGGACGACCGTCGAGCGTGGGAATCCGGTGACGGTCGACGGTTGCGTCGGTCAGCCGGCGGCGTCCGTGTGGCCGGCCTGACCCGGCGCCTCGCCAGCCTGGTCCTGCGCGTCGTGGCCAAGAAGGCGCAGCTCGCGGGCCCTCCGCACGGCCGCGTTGCGGCGGTTCACGTCGAGCTTGCGGAGGATGTTGCGCACGTGGGTGCGCACGGTGTTCACCGAGATGAACATCCTTCCGGCGATCTCCTCGGTGGTCAGCAGCTCCTCCAGGTGTCCCAGGACCTCCAGCTCCTTGGCCGTGAGCTCCTCCACCGGCCCGGGTGGGCCGTCCCGGCGCGTGGTGGGGTGACCCTGGCCCATGGCGTGGTGACCCTGGCCCGTCGTGGGGTGCGCCTCGTGACCGGCCTCTGGGGCCAGGCCGCCGGAGCGGCCCTGGAGCCAGGCGTGTTCCCGCATCAGACCCGGCTCGGAGCTCATGAGCCGGTGCACGACCGGTCCGCCCTCGCGGAACGGTCGACGCATCGCCTCGGGAGCGGCGAGTCGCAGTGAGCGCTCCAGGGCCGCGCGGGCCCGGCCCGGCGCGTGGTGGTGCAGGTCCCGCGCGCCCTCGGCCAGCAGGGCCGTGACCTCCGACTGGAGGCTCGCGGGGTGGCGCCGCAGGTGCGCCAGCCGGTCCTCGACCGCGGCGAACTCGCCCTGCTCTGCGAACGCCGCTGCCGCAACGGCGGCCGCCTGAGGTCGGTCCTGCTGGGCCACGGCGTCCAGCGCGGCCAGGGTGACCTCCGTGCGGCCGCTGGCCACCCCCAGCTTGGCAGTCTCGAGCCGCAGCAGGTCAGCCAGCCACGGGTCGGTCGGCGCTGTGGCTTCTGCCGCGGTGTCCAGCCGTGCGAGAGCGGACTGCAGGTCGCCGCTGGCACGCTCGGAGCCCGCAAGGACGCTCTCCAGCAGGGCCCGGCAGAGTGGGTGACCGCACAGCGCGGGCGAGGCGCCGGCCACGGAGGCGTGGTGCCGCGCGTCCTTGGGGTGGCAGCGCTGAAGGGCGGTGGTGCCGAGGGCGAGGTGCGCGGCCGCCTCGCCGTGGCACACCGCCGTCGACCGTTTCCCGTCGGCCAGTGCGAGCGACTCCTCGGCAGTGCGGGAGGCGCGGGCGAGGTGGCCCTCGAGGGCATCGGCGAGGGCGAGGTGCCCGAGGATGTCCGCCCGTATGCCGGGTGTCACGTCCCCAGCGCTGAGGGCCAGGCTGTCGACGAAGACGGCCCGCGCCCGGCGCAGGTCACCCTGGCGCATCGCCGAGATGCCCTGGCAGCGGTGGAGCAGGGCGAGCAGACCGGGGCTGCCCCTGCCGAGGGGGCCTCCCAGCGACTGCCCCAGCGTTCGTTCGGCCTCGTTGGCCAGGTGCGCCGCCTGCTCGGCGCTGTCGGCCATGGTGGCCCGTGCCGCATCCATGACGGCGATGGCGGCCACGACCGCGGGCGGGGCGCCGTTCCCGCCCGCCTCGCCGGGGGCACCCGTCGCGGCGGCCGCCTGGCACGCGGCCCGGGCACCGACCAGCTCTCGCGCACACGTGTGCGCGTCACCCTGCGCGAGCGCCACGGCGGCGCGCACGGTGCAGGCCTGCGGTGTCGCGAGGTGGCGGGGGAGCCGGGTCGCCGCAGCCCAGGTCGGCCCGGCCAGGGCGCCCTCCGAGAGCAGCACGCTCACGCGGTCGGAGGCGACGAGCAGGGAGGCCACCTCGGGCCACGCCTGGATGGCTGCCAGGTGCGCGAGGGCCCGGTCCGGCAAGCCCTCGCGCTCGCACCAGGCTGCCGCGGTCGCGTGCAGCTCGGCCCAGCGCTCCGGCCGCTCGTAGGCCAGCTGGGCCTGCAGGAGCTCCTTGAAGAAGGGGTAGAAGCGGTAGCAGCCCGGCTGACCGGGCACCGGCTCGGCGAAGGTGTTGAGGTGCGACAGGCCCGCCAGGAGCTGGCGCGCCTCGGGGCCGCACAGCTCGGCCACGAGGGCGGGGGAGAGCACGTCGGCCACCGAGCTCTCGAGCAGGAAGCTGCGGATCTCCGGCGTCCTGGACGTCGAGGACCTCGCCCAGGAGGTACTCGTTGACGTCGACACCCTGCGTGACGCTGGAGGCAGCAGGGCGACCAGTCCCGCCGTCATCTGCCAGCACCCGCGCCGCGAAGCGCAGGCCTGCCCCCCAACCCCTGACCCGGCCGTTGACCGCGTGCAGCGACTCCTCGTCGAGGTCGACGCCTGCGCCGTGGAGGAGGGCCGCGGCCTCATCGTCCGTGAACGCGAGGTCCGCGACCCGCACCTCGGCCAGGGAGTCCTCGAGCCGGTAGCGGTAGAGCGGTAGCACGGGGTCCACCCGCGTCACGAGTACGAGTCCCAGCCGACCGAAGGAGTGCTCGAGCAGGAAGTGCAGGTCGCGCGCCTCGTCGGGTCGCACCAGCTCGTAGCCGTCGAGGACGACGGTGAGGCGGTGCGGTGCCGAGGCGATGCCCTCCGCGACGGCGGTCAGCTGCGAGCGCGAGATGTCGAGGGTTCCGCTGGGGCTTCGGTGGAGGTCGGGCACGGCCACCCCCAACCGTGCCAGGCAGCTGAGGAGGTCGGGCCACAGCGAGGCGTCATCGTCCTCGAAGGTCACCCATCCCGTGGGCACCCGCAGCACGAGCCGGCGGGCCCAGTCGGCGACGAGCGTGGTCTTGCCGGTGCCGGCCGGGGCGCTGACGAGGGTCAGGGTCGTGTGCTCGGCCCGCGTGAGAGAGGACAGGAGGCGGGGGCGACGGACGTGTGGTGACGTCAGCTCCGGGATGCCGAACCTCGCGGCGGTCAGCAGCGAGCGTGTGGCCACGGCCGGTCTGCGGCTGCTCTCTCCAGCGGGCGTCGAGGGCACAGTGCCACGCCCTTTCTCCCCCGCCTGCTCAAGTGGATGGGGCGCTCGTGACGCCACCTTCAGGCTAGGCAGGGGAGGAGGGGACGGCCATGAGTACTTGGAGGGGGAGGGCGGGGCCCTAGGTCCCGCTGTCACCTAGTCGTCTTGTAGTCCTCTGGAGTGAGGCCGACTACGCCATCGGTGTGGGGAGCGGGGATTGGCGGGTGCACGGCGAAGGCCCCCGCGTGCACCGGGACGCGGGGGCCTTGCTCGGAGCCGGACAACGGAGGTCAGGCCAGGGCCTTCTCCTTGAGGCGCTCGTACTCCGCCTGCGAGATCTCCCCGGCGTCGAGCATCCGTCGGGCCTGCGCCACCTGGTCGACCGGATCGGTCTTGGCAGCCACCTCGCGGATGTAGGCCTCCTGCTGCTTCTGCATGCTCTTCGCCTCCTGCATGGACCTCTCGGACATCCCGCGGCCGCGGGCCACGAGGTAGATCAGGGCGGTCAGGAACGGAAGGAAGATGAGGGCGAGGACCCACACGGCCTTGGCGAAGCCCCCGGTCTCGCGGTCACGGAACAGGTCCGTGAGGATCGAGAACATGACCATGAGGTAGGCCACGAACGCGAAGCTGATGATGATGAACCAGACAACGTCCCAGAAATCCATTTCCAGGCTCCTTTTCCTTTGCAACCGGCCCTCAGCGGGGCCTCGCGAGAGAGGGCTCTCTCACCCTTGAGTCTGATGACGGCATCCGGGCCTCACCTCATCTGCGAGGGGTGACTTCGCCCGGCTACGTCCTTCGCCTCAACAGCTGGCCTGGAGTGCGGCCTGGAGGTCGAGGAACGCGTTCTTCAGCTCGCCCACGTTGAGCCGGGCTGCGGCGATGGTCTCCTCGGAAGGGTTTGCCACCGCCGCGTCGACGGTCGTCTTCAGCTCGCCTCCCTGCTTCTTGACCTCGGTGATCTGGGGCTCGAACTGCTGCTTGGCCGTGGTGGAGAGCTGGTCGATGTCGTCGCGGATGGCCTGCAGCTTGGGTTTGACGCCTTCGATTCCCGCGGCCTTGACATCGGTGTCCTTCAGGGCCTGCATCGACGCCGCCAGCTGGTCAAGGTCCTGGCAGAACGCCGGTGGCTCCGCTCCGCCGCACCCCACCAGACCGACCGGCACCAGCGCGAGCCAGACGACAGCTGCCGCCAGGGGGCCAGCGCCTTTCATCAACCCAGTGCTTCTCATGGCTTCGGTGCTCGGTCTGGTGCGTCTCATGGCCTCAGGCTCGCGACGAGCGGCCACGGCGGCATCACCCGTCCGGGGTGATGTCTGCCGCGGGCTCCCGGGTGACGGTGAAGAAGCACCGACACCGATGCGACCGATTCCCTATGCGCAGGAAGGGTGCGACATGGACGACAGCACAGAGGCCGAGCGGCTCCGCGCTCGAGTGGCCGAGCTGGAGGGGGAGCTCCACGCGGGGAAGGGGTCTGCCGCGCCGGCGGCGCGGCCGCGCATGCGTTCCCGCTGGTATGCCGTCGGGTCGGCGGTGCTGCTGGCGCTCGCCTGCGTCCTGGCACCGCTGTCCGCGACCGCGGTGTGGGCCAGTACCCAGGTCTCCGACACCGACCAGTACGTGCAGACCGTGGCCCCGCTCGCCGACGACCCGGCCGTCCAGGCCGCGGTCGCGAACAACGTCACGAACGCCGTGATCGAGTCGCTCGACGTCGAGGGCTTCACCAGGGAGGCGCTGCAGACCCTGTCGCAGCAGCCGAACGTGCCGCCGCGGGTGGCCGCCGCCCTGCCCGGCCTGGCGGTGCCCATCGCCAACGGTGTCGAGAGCTTCACCCGCACGCAGGTGACCCGCTTGGTGCAGAGCCCGCAGTTCGCCGCGCTGTGGGAGCGTGTGAACACGGTCGCCCACGAGCAGCTCGTCACGCTCCTGGAGGGCAACGAGGGCGGGGCGGTCAGCGCGCAGGGCGACACGGTGACGCTGAACCTCGCCCCGATCATCGACCAGGTGAAGACCAGGCTGGTGGCTGAGGGGTTCACCCTGGCCGAGCGCATCCCGACGGTCGACCGGTCCTTCGTCCTCGTGCAGTCCGAGTCGGTGACCAAGGGGCAGGCGGCCTACCGGCTGCTGAACACCCTGGGCGTCTGGCTGCCGGTCATCGCGCTCGTCCTGTTCGCCGGTGGCGTGCTGCTGGCGGGTGACCGGCGGCGGGCTGTCGTGCGCGGGTCGCTCGGCGTGGCCGGCGCCGTCCTGGTGCTCGGTGTCGCCCTGTCGGTCGCGCGGATCGCCTACGTGGACGCGGTGCCACCGGACGCGTTGAGCGAGGAGGCGGCGGGAAACATCTTCGACACCCTCGTGCGCTTCCTGCGGACCGGCCTGCGCAGCGTCGCGGTGCTCGCGCTGCTGGTGGCGCTGGGAGCCTTTCTCTTCGGGCCGTCCGCGGCGGCCACGCGCACCCGCACCGCCCTGCGGTCGGGTATCGGTTCGGCTCGGACCGGCGCGGAGTCGGCGGGCTGGCGGGCCGGACGGGTCGGCCCCTGGGTCCTGGCCCACACCCGGGTGCTGCGCGCCGGGGTCTTCCTCGCAGCCGGCCTCGTCCTGCTGTTCTGGACCCGGCCGACGGTGGTGGTCGTCGTGGTGACGGCAGTGCTCGTCGGCGTCGGGCTCGTCCTCATCGAGTTCCTCGGCACGCCTCCTCCACCGCCCCAGGTCGTTCCCGGGGCGGAGGCTGGGGTGGAGCCCGGAGTCCCTGAGCCCGGAGCTGCAGTCACCGGTGCGGGCCAGCCGAGTGAGGCCACGGACCGCGACATTCACCTCAGCGACAAGGGCCCGGGGTCGTCCTGACCGGGGTGCCGCTCAGCGCGGATCACCCCACAGGGGTGAGGCACGGCGGCGACCGCACGGCATACAACGGCAGTGTCAGACAAAGTCAGCGCGCCCGAGGCGCGCACATCGGACGGAGGCCACCATGGCAACCACCACTCCGGGTCGGGCCACCGCCAGCACCCGCGAATACAGCGCGGGCGCCGTGGGGGTGACCGTCTTCGCCGGAATCTTGATGATCATGACCGGCGTCTTCCACGCCATCCAGGGCATCGTCGCCCTGGTCAACGACCAGTTCTTCGTCGTGGGCAAGGAGTACGTCTTCGAGTTCGACATGACCGGCTGGGGCTGGGCGCACCTGGTGCTCGGCGTCGTCGTCGCCACCGCGGGCTTCTTCCTGTTCCAAGGAGCCACGTGGGCACGCACCGTCGCCGTCATCGCGGCGTCGCTCAGCATCATCGCCAACTTCCTGTGGATGCCCTACTACCCGATCTGGAGCCTGACGGTCATCGCCTTCGACGTGTTCGTCATCTGGGCCGTCACGATGCACGGCCGGGACATCCTCCAGGCGGGCGAGATGCCGGCCGGGAAGTAACCGCCGGGACACCACATCCCTTCCAACAGACGCATCCCTTCAACAGAGAGAGGCCACCGTGACCTCGACCGTACCGACGAGCACAGCGTCCGACGTCCACGGACCCGTCGACTTCGTCCTCCTCGAGTTCCCCCGCGACCGGCTGACCGGCGAGGCCAGCCAGGCGCTCGCCGACCTCATCGAGAGCGGCGTCATCCGCCTCTACGACCTGCTGGTCATCAGCAAGGACGCGGAGGGCGGCGTGGAGGTGCTCGAGCTCGGCGACCCGTCCGGGGTCGACGGCTTCGCGTACTTCTCCGGTGCCCGCAGCGGGCTGCTCGGTGACGAGGACGTGGAGGAGGCGGCGTCGGCGATGCAGCCGGGCACGGTGGCCGCCCTCATCGTCTACGAGAACAGCTGGGCCATCCCGTTCGTCGCGGCTGCCCGTGACAGCGGCGGAGAGCTCATCGCCAGCGCGCGCATTCCCGCGCCCGTCGTCATGGAGGCCCTCGAGGCCCTCGAGGCAACTGAGAGCAGCGAGAGCGCCTGAGGAGGACGCCATGCCAGGACTGTTGCGAGGAGTGGCCCGCACGGCGGTCGTCGCCGGCACGGCAACGGCGGTGAGCGGACGCGTCCAGCGCCGCCAGGCCGAGAAGTACGCCGACCGCGACGCCCAGCATCTACGCCCATCGCGAGCAGGCGTACAACGAGCAGCAGGCGGCGGCCGCTCCACCGCCACCACCGGAGCCCGCAGCGGCGCCAGCGCCGGCAGCGGGCAGTGCCGACACGATCTCCCAGCTGAAGGAGCTCGCCGAGCTCAAGGCGCAGGGCATCCTGACCGACGAGGAGTTCGCCGCGCAGAAGGCGAAGATCCTCGGCGGCTGAACCAAGCCAGAGGAACGACGGCGCGGCCCCCGGGCCGCGCGGAAGAGAGGCTGTCATGGCAGCCACGACCACACCGCAGGGATCGAGCACCGGCACCTCCAGGGCAACCGGCACGCCGGGACCACTCGTCGCGGCGGGCAGTCTTCATGGTCCTGGTCGGGGCGTTCCACGTCGTCCAGGGCGTGGTGGCGCTGGCCAACGACACCTTCTTCGAGGGCGGCAAGTCCTACTGGTTCCAGTGGGACGTGACGGCCTGGGCGTGGGTGCACCTCGGGCTGGGCGTCCTGGTGGCCGCCACCGGCGTCGCCCTGATGCGCAGCGCGGACTGGGCGCGCACGGTCGCGATGATCGTCGCGAACCTCAGCATCCTCGGGAGCTTCCTGTGGATGCCGCACTTCCCGGTCTGGAGCCTGGCGGTGCTCGCGCTCGACATCTTCATCCTCTACGCGGTGACGACGACGCGCCCGGCCCACCACGCGCCCCACGAGCAGGTCGAGGACGTGCCGGCGGGCTACCACACCCCGCCGCCGCCGATGACGTGGTGACCATGGCGTGGTGACCGACTGACGTGGTGACCGACTGACGGCGCCGGGGCCGGAGTGCCCCGGCGCGGTCCTAGACTCCACGGCGTGCACGGTTTCAAGGACGAGTCCCTCCACGCCCTCGGCCAAGCGGTCCTCAAGTACGCCGAGGACCGCCTCAAGCTCGACCCGGTGCCGCTCGACGGCCCCCGCAGCGAGGAGGAGCTGGACCGGATCGCCGGCCAGACCATCACGCCGGACGGCATCGGCGGCCTCGCGGCGCTGAGGCTCTTCGAGGAGGACCTGGCGCCGGCCTGCATCTCCACGGACCACCCGCGCTACCTGAGCTTCATCCCCTGTGCGCCCACGGAGGCGTCGGCGATGTTCGACCTCGTCGTCGGCGCCTCGTCCATCTACGGCGGCTCCTGGCTCGAGGGCGCCGGCGCGGTGTACGCCGAGAACCAGGCCCTGCGCTGGATCGCCGACCTCGCCGGGTTCCCGGAGGGAGCCGGCGGCGTGTTCGTGCCCGGCGGCACGATCGGCAACCTGTCGGCGCTCGTCGCAGCGCGGGAGAAGGCCCGGGCCCGCGCCAAGCTCGAGGAGCGCACCGGTCCCGGGGCTCGGCCCTGGCGGGTCGCGGCGACCCTGGCCGCGCACTCGTCCATCGACTCGGCCTGCCAGGTGATGGACGCCGAGATGGTCGGCGTCCATGTGGACGAGAAGTGGCGGCTGACCGGCGACCGGCTGCGCGCGGTGCTGCTCGAGCACGGTCCCGAGACGTTCTTCGCGGTCGTCGCCACCAGTGGCACCACGAACTTCGGCATCATCGACGACCTCAAGTCGGTCGCCGAGGTCTGCCGGGAGTTCGGCATCTGGTTCCACGTCGACGGCGCCTACGGGGGAGCGGGCCTGGCGGCCCCCTCGGTGCGCCACCGCTACGAGGGCATCGAGCAGGCCGACTCGTTCATCGTCGACCCGCACAAGTGGCTCTTCGCGCCGTTCGACTGCTGCGCCCTGATCTACCGCGAGCCGGCCTGGGCCCGGGCCGCGCACACCCAGAAGGCGTCCTACCTCGACGTGCTCACCGAGGCGCCGGACTGGAACCCCACCGACTACGCGGTGGGCCTGACCCGGCGCGCTCGCGGCCTGCCGTTCTGGTTCTCCCTGGCCACCCACGGCACCCGCGCCTACACCGAGGCCATCGAGCGCACGCTCGAGGTGACCCGCTTCGCCGCCGAGGAGATCGCCCGGCGCGACTACGTCGAGGTGGTGCGCGAACCCGACCTGTCGGTGGTGGTCTTCCGCCGCCTCGGGTGGTCCCCGCGGGAGTACCAGGAGTGGTCCGACCGGTTGCTGGCCGACGAGTTCGCCTTCGTGGTGCCGACCTCGCACGACGGGGAGACCCTGACCCGGTTCGCGATCGTCAACCCCAACACCTCCGAGGACGACATCCGGGCCATCCTCGACACCATGGCCTGACGCCTGCGACAACACCGGGGCCTGCGCAGAATGTGCCTCGTGGTGCTGCTGTGACGGGTGGTTCCCGCGCCGCAGAAGCCGTCCCGCGAGTCTCCCAGAGCGGAATGACAAGGCTGTGATTCGGTCCGTATAGTTGCCCGCGCAAGGACGGGGCAGGACGGGAAAACGACAGGGTCGAGGGCCGAGAGTGAACGCCGCACACGAGCAGGGCACCAGCAGCGCCGCGGGGGAGCTGAGTGAGCGCGACCGCGAGATCATCGCCTTCGAGCGCCAGTGGTGGAAGTACGCCGGCGCCAAGGAGCAGGCCATCCGCGAGCTGTTCGACATGAGCGCCACCCGCTACTACCAGGTGCTCAACACCCTCATCGACAACCCGGCGGCCCTCGAGGCCGACCCGATGCTGATCAAGCGCCTGCGCCGGCTGCGCGCCTCGCGCCAGCGGGCCCGATCGGCGCGCCGCCTCGGCATCCAGCTGTAGCCCGCCGCTGCGGCACCGCGCAGCCCTCCAGACCACCACGCCCGTGCAGGATCGACTGTACGGGCGTTGTGCTGCGCCGGTCCGTTCCACGCGGGCGCCCGAGAGGCCGGTGGCCGTGCGACGGACAGGCCGGTATGCCGGGCACGGCCCTGTCGTGCGTGCTTGACTGCGGGGGTGACCCAGCACGTGGCCGACCAGGCGCCGCAGCCGCGGACGCGGCGGGCCGGCCCCGACGACGCGCTCGTCGTCGCCGCGCTGACGTTGCAGTGCGCCCGCCACCGCGGTGCGCCCGCGGAGCCGGGCTTCCTCGACCGGTTCGCGTCCGCCTGGCTGGCGACGGTGGCCGAGCACCCGGTGTGGGTCGCGGAGTGCAGCGGGGAGCACGCCGGCTACCTCATGTCGACGCACCACCGGGCGCTGCCCTGGCCCGGTGACCGCGGCAGCGGTGGCAGCCTCATGGTCGAGCAGTTCTTCGTGCGCCCCGAGTTCCGGTCGCTGCGGATCGGCGAGCTGCTGCTGACGGCGGCGCGGGACTGGGCGCGGGCGGAGGGTCTGTCGACGCTCCAGATGCGTCCCGGCCGGCACACGCGCTCCCTGTGCGAGCGGGTCGGGTTGGCAGACGCGGGCGACCTCATGGAGCTGCGGCTGGGGGAGGGGCGGTGACCGAGGGCCCCAGGCGTGAGGGCTCCAGGGGTGCGGGCTCCAGGGGCGGGCTGCGGATCGGCTCGGTCGTGGTCAACGTCAGCGACGTGCCGGCCGCGACCGCCTTCTGGTCGAAGGCCCTCGGCTACGAGCCGCGCTACGAGCCCGAGCCCGACTGGGTCATCCTCCAAGCGCCCGACGGCCGAGGCCCCAACCTCTCGCTCAACCTCGGGCAGACCCGGCCCGCCGACGTACCGCACGTCCACCTCGACCTCTACGCCGACGACCAGGCGGCCGAGGTCGGGCGGTTGCTCGGCCTCGGCGCCCGCCGCGTCGAGGACTGGCCGTACCCGGACGAGCCGTACGACTACGTCGTGCTCGAGGACCCCGACGGCAACCGGTTCTGCGTCATCGACGCCGGCGACGGCGAGGAGGAGGACGGCTGAGGTGACCACCCGCCCGGGGCCCACCAACACGCTCACCGACGTGAGCGGCATACGGGTCGGGCACGCCACGCGCACCGGCGACGGCTGGCTGACCGGCACCACCGTGGTGCTGCCCGGACCCGAGGGTGCGGTGGCGGGGGTCGACGTCCGCGGTGGGGGCCCCGGCACCCGGGAGACCGACCTGCTCGACCCTCGCAACCTCGTCGACCGGGTGCACGCGGTCGTGCTCACCGGTGGCAGCGCCTTCGGGCTCGCCGCCGCCGACGGCGTGTGCCAGCACCTGTATGCCGCCGGGGTGGGTTGGCCCATGGGAGAGCCCGGGGAGGTGGTGCCGATCGTGCCCGCGGCCGTGCTCTTCGACCTCGGCCGCGGCGGCGAGTTCGGCAACCACCCCGGTCCCGAGGACGGCCGCGCCGCGTGTGAGGACGCCCATGCGGGTCCGGCGGTCCAGGGCTGTGTCGGAGCCGGGACGGGCGCCCGCGCCGGCGGGCTCAAGGGCGGCATCGGCTCGGCCAGCGCCGTGCTCGACGACGGCACGACGGTCGCCGCGCTGGTGGCGGTGAACGCCTGGGGACTGCCCGTCCACCCAGAGACCGGCGAGCTGCTCGCTCTGCGCCACGGACTGCCCGGCGAGTTCGCCGGGGTCGGGGTGCCCCAGCGCGCGGAGGTCGAGGCGGCCCGTGCCCGCGCGGCCGAGGAGGCCCACCGGGCGCCGCTGTCGCCGGGGATGGCCACCACCATCGGGGTCATCGCGACCGACGCGACGCTGACGAAGGCGGAGTGCCAGAAGGTCTGCGGGCTCGGCCACGACGGACTGGCGAGGGCCGTCAACCCGGTGCACACCCTGCTCGACGGCGACACCCTCTTCACCCTCGCGACGGGCGACCGTCCCGCGCCCGACCTGCCCGGCCTGTTCGACCTGATGGCGGCCGCGGGTGACTGTGTGACCCGCGCGGTCGGGCACGCGATGCTCGCGGCGACCTCGGTCTCCACGCCCGCAGGCGAGATCCGCTCGTGGCGCGACGCGTTCCCCTCGGCCGTGACAGCCCTGGGGTGAGCCGGCTCAGCCCGTGCGCTTCTCCGGCGCCGAGGCGGTGCGTCGCTGCCCTGCGACCTGCGTGCGGGCCGCGACCGACCGTTGCGGTCTGGGCTTGGGGGAGGCGGTGCGCTTGGCCGCGGGCCGTCGGCCGGGGGCGGCGTGAGGGGGTCCGGCATGAGCGGTGGGACCTGGCACAGCCGAGGGTTCGGCCGCGGCAGCGCGGCGCTCGAGCGCGAGCTCGCGGGTGCGCGCGATGTCCTCGGCGGTGAAGACCCCGTTGACGCCGGAGATCGTCGCGAGCCGCATCCCGTGCTTGAGCCCGAGCTGGTAGATCTCCTTGACCTTCTCCCACTCGATGTTGCGGCCGACGGTGAAGGTCTCGTACCGGCCCTCGAGCGCGAGGACGATGGTCTCCGCGAGGCACGCGTAGACGACGCCCCGGGGCAGGCCGATGTCACGCATGCGGACCTCGCCGGGGAGCTCGATCTCACCCGACTCGACCACGAGCACGTCGGGCCGCTTGGCGACGTCCTCGGGCGAGAGGTCCAGCGGCCGGGCGACGTCCGTGATCACGCACCCGGGCTTGACCGCCATGATGTCGAGCACCCGCTTGCCGGCCCCGGAGGTGGCGGTGACGATGAGGTCCATGTCACCGAGGTGGCCGTTGGGGGTGGCGGCGACGTGCACCACCGCCCGAGGGTGGCCGCTCTCGATGTCGTGCTTGAGGGCGAGCAGCTTGGCCGACTCCGGGGAGACGAGCCACAGCTCGTCGCTGGAGAGGGCGAGCAGCCTGGCGCAGACCGAGCCGATCGCGCCGGTGGCGCCCACCACCATGGCCTTGCCGTGCATCCGGCCCTTCTCGTCGACCTCGACCA
This sequence comes from uncultured Actinomycetota bacterium, assembly GCA_963730585.1. Classification (GTDB taxonomy): domain Bacteria; phylum Actinomycetota; class Actinomycetes; order Actinomycetales; family Dermatophilaceae; genus Pedococcus_A. Next base: position 667,740 of record CAVSSL010000010.1, read on the forward strand.
GCCCGAGCCGGCCGAGCGCGTCGTGCGCCGCCCACAGGGCGCCGGAGGCGCTGTAGCTGTTCCCCGTGGTCACCGGCAGCGGCGCCTGCTTCGCCACCGTCACCCCGGCGTCCCCGACCACCTTGGTGAACGCCCCGAGCCCCATGACCTGGGCGCCCAGCTTCTCGGCGATACGAGCCGCCTGCAGCAGGCGCGCGTAGGTGAACTCCGGCTTGTGCGCCATGAGCTCCTTGGGGGTGCCGCCCACGGTGATGAGCCACCCCTCCGCCTGCGCCCCGGTGGGCGAGGTGATGCCGGTGACGTGGCTGTAGGTGAAGGGTGGCGCGTACGCCATCGTCTTCTCGATGACGTCCATGACCGGACCGGGGGCGAGCCTGGCGATGGTTCCCAGCGGTTCGGCGTTCTTGAAGTGCTCCTGCGACAGCGGGTGGATGACGAAGGCGAAGCGGCTCTTGCGCCTCGGGCCGTTGGGGTGGAGCACCCGGGGCTGCAGGTCGGCCGAGACGATCATGTCGAGCAGGTCGTCGTTGGTGAGCGGGCCCGCGTTGCCGACCAGGGCGAGCATCATGGCCTCGAGCATCGCCGTCGACACCGTCACGTCGAACGGCTGCGGCGTCACGTCGACGACCATGTCGACACCGCGTGAGGCCAGCTCATCGAGCTGCTCGTGCGAGATCGCCGTGGTGACCAGCGTCTTGCCGGCGAGGTCCTCGAGCCCGAACCCGGCGAGCTCCTCGTAGGTCGCCACGAGGACGTCGCAGTGACGGGCGGCCTGGCGGGCCAGCGCCCGGCTCGCGTAGTACCCCGGGGCCTTGAGCTCGGTCTTCAGCTGCGCGGGGACCAGCCGCAGCGGCCACAGCGCCAGGTGCGCCCCGAGACCGAGGGCGGGGTTCGACTCGAGCTTGGCAGGCAGGTCGAGCCGCAGGAGGGGGTCGGCGAACTCGATGTTGGGGGTGAACTCCCGCAGGACGCGCGAGGTGCGGGCGTGGTTCGTGCCACCGAGGACCACCGTGCGGGCGTTCATGAAGTACCCCGGCAGCTCCGCCTGGACGTGCCGGACCGCCCACTCCTGCAGCACCTCGAGCAGCTCGTGGCCGTCGGTGACCGGCACCGAGGTGGTGGCGGCCCTGATGCGTTCGAGGGCGGCGAGGTCGCCGTCGTAGAGGCCCACCGCCTGGGCCTCCCGTATGCCGGTCACGGCGATGGCGTCGGCGCTCGCCGCCCAGTGCCTGACGAGGTCCTCGGCGGCGGCCACGTCGCCTCCGGTGCCCACCCGCACGAGGTGGAAGTCGCGGTTCAGGAAGGTCACGTGCTCGTCGTAGTCGCCGTCGTGGGACTTGAGGCTGACGTTCACGACGAGTGCCGGAGTGGTCATCGGCTGTGCGCCTCCTCGCGCTGCTGGGTGGTCAGGGCCGCTGGGTGGTCGGGCCGTTGGGTGGTCGGGCCGTTGGGTGGTCAGTGGGTCGGTAGGGGCGTCACGCCAGGCCTCACCACGAGGTCAGGTCATGGCGTCGGCATGGATCTCGGGGTGGGCCACCATGTAGTCGAGCAGGCGGCCGGCGTAGCTCTCGAACGGCGGGCAGGTGAGCCCGGTGCCGCTGAGGAGGGCATCGGTGTTGGCGGTGGCGTAGGTCGTGGGCGAGGCGAAGTAGTCCAGCCCCTCGGCCGGCAGGCCCAGCAGGCGCTCGAGTCCGGGCACCGAGCCGACGAGGCGGCGGGTTGCGCCGAGGGGCAACGGCACCCAGAACACGGTCTTGCCGAGGTGCCGGGCGAAGGTGCTCACGACCTGTCGCACCGTCGGCGGGTGGGGGTCGGTCAGGGCGAAGGTGCGTCCCACCGAGGCGTCCATGACCGACAGCAGGTCCATGGCCTCCACGACGAAGTCGCGCGGCACCACGCAGACCCTGACCCGGTCGAGCGAGCCGACCGCCGGCACCAGCGCCACGCGGGGCTGCCGCCGCAGGAAGGTCGCCAGGAAGTAGGGCCCGTCGTACTTCTGGGTCTCACCCGTGCGGGAGTCGCCGACGACGATGCCGGGGCGGTAGATGGTGGCTGCAAGGCCGTCGGCCACGGCCTTGCGGACCAGCAGCTCGGCCTCGAACTTCGTCGACTCGTAGTGGTTGCGGAACGGCTGCCCCTCGTCGAGCGCCTCCTCGGTGAACTCGCCGTCGTAGAGCCCGCTGACGTAGCAGGTGCTGACGTACTGGAGCCGGTGCAGCTGCTGGCGCGAACGGCAGAACTCGAGCACCTGCGCCGTCCCGTCGACGTTGACCCGGCGGGCCACCGACTGCGGCACGGTGAGGTCGTAGACGGCGGCGAGGTGCCAGACCTCCTGCACGTCGTCGAGGGCCTTCAGCTCGGCCGGGGCGAGCCCGAGGTCGGGTGCCGTGATGTCACCACTGAGCAGGACCACCCGGCCTCGGGTGTGGGGGTGGTCGTGCTCGATCTCGGCGAGCCGGCGCCGGGCGGTCTCGTGGTGCCGGTCCTGCACCAGGCAGACGGCTCGCACGCCGTCGCGTCGAGCCAGCAGCCTGGGCAGGAGGGCCGAGCCCAGGAAGCCCGGGAAGCCGGTCATCAGCAGTGCAGCCACGCGCTCGCCTTCGTGCGGGGCGTCGGGGCGACACCACGCCTTCCTCGACGCCGTCGGGGAACACTTCGAACGTACTCGCGCAGCGGTGCTGGGGAAGGGGCCATTGGGCCCCTCCGCTCGAACCGGCCCACACGGCATACGCGGTCCATCCGCCGCTCCGTCTCAGGTGACAAAATGACAGAAAGTCACCGTAGACCGCGAGAAAACTCTGTGGCAGGGTCGTGGCCGCGGGTCAAGGGGGATCCGCGGTCGGCGCCACGGCGCCGGCGACACCTGCTGCGGAGGTCTGCCCGATGCGTCTACCGTCCCGCTCCACCCTTGTCGTCTCCGGCCTGGCCGCCGCCGTCGCCCTCTCCGGGTGCGTCGGCGCGAAGAGCGCCGAGGACACCGGCGATCCCAACGCCAACGCCGACGCCAAGGAGGTCACGCTCGTCATCAGCTCCAACGGGGTCGTCGGCGGCAAGAACTCCGCCGAGGCCAGCTGGATCTCCGAGAAGGTCATCCCCGCGTTCGTCGAGGCCCAGAAGGCCAAGGGGGTGACCGCCAAGGTCACCTTCAACGGCGCCGGCGTCGAGGACGAGCAGTACAAGACCAAGCTCGAGCTCAACCTCAAGACCGGCAGCGGCTCGGACGTCTTTGCCGCAGACGGCATCTGGCTCGGTGAGCTGGCCAGTGCCGGCTACGTGAAGCCGCTCGACGAGGTCGTCGGCGACAAGGCCAAGAGCTGGGACGGCTGGTCGCAGATCTCCGAGGCCGTGCAGCAGAACCTCACCTACAAGGACAAGCTCTACGGCATCCCGAACGGCACCGACGGGCGCGTCCTCTACTTCAACAAGAAGCTCTTCGCGCAGGCCGGCCTGCCCACCGACTGGCAGCCGACCTCGTGGGACGACGTCTTCGCCGCCGGCGAGGCCCTCAAGAAGGTCAAGGGGGTCACCCCCATCCAGGTCAACGCCGGCGTCCCCATGGGTGAGGCCACCACGGCGCAAGGCTTCCTGCCGCTGCTGGCCGGCACCGGCAAGCCGCTCTACGACGACTCCAGCGGCAAGTGGCAGGGCAGCACGCAGGGCGTCAAGGACGTCCTCGGCTTCTACGACAAGCTCTACGGCACCGGTCTCGGCGACCCCCGCATGCAGCAGGACAAGGCAGGGCGCGACCAGTCCTTCGCCGAGTTCAGCAAGGGCAAGATCGGCGTCCTCGCCGAGGGCGACTACTTCTGGCGTTCGGTGATCTGCCCCGACAAGGAGAACTGCGCGACCACGTCGATGCCCGACCGCGACGAGGTCGTCGGCTGGGCCAAGATCCCGGCGAAGCAGCCGGGTGCGGGCGTGAACGGCCAGGACTTCGTCAGCGGCTCCGGCGGTGCGGGCTGGATGCTCAACCCGAAGACGAAGTACCCGCAGCAGGCGTGGGAGCTGATGGCCTTCATGACGTCGAAGGAGATGCAGACCGAGCTGTCGAAGGCCCAGATCCGCATCTCGGCGCGGGCGGACGTCAACGCCGAGACGCTCAAGAACGACCCGCTGCTGAGCTTCATCTCCTCCGAGGTGCTGCCGCTGACGACCTACCGCCCGTCGGACGAGAAGTACAACGAGGTCTCGCTCGCCATCCAGCAGGCCACGGCCGACGTGGTCTCGGGCAAGAGCCCCGACGAGGCCGCGAAGACCTTCGCATCGTCCCTGGAGAAGGCCGTTGGTGCAGACCGCGTCGCAAACGGCTGACCTGCGGCCGGCCCCGGAGACCGCTCCGGGGCCGCCCGCCGGGTCGTCATCCACCCGCCGGCGCCGTGCCCGGCACGACAGCGACGTCGTCGGTCTCGGCCGGGGCCGCGCCATGGCGTTCGTCGCGCCGGCGCTGGTGCTGGTCGGGGTGTTCCTGGTCTTCCCCGCCGCCTGGACGCTCTACCTCGGCCTCCTCGACTACAGCCTCACCGGCGCCGGGGCCCAGGCGCCCGTCTTCGTCGGGCTCGGCAACTACACCAGCGCCCTGTCCGACCCGGCGTTCCTGAAGTCGCTCTGGCTGACCCTGCTGTTCGTCGGTGGCTCGGCGGTGCTGGGGCAGAACGTCCTCGGCTTCGCCCTGGCGTGGTTCCTCAGCGGTGCCCGCCGGGCGGTGCGCAGCACGGTCACCGTGCTCGTCCTGCTGGCGTGGATCCTGCCCGGCTCGGTGGTGGCCTTCCTCTGGCAGGCGCTGCTCGACCGCCGCAACGGCACCCTCAACGCGCTGCTCGGCACCACCGACATGGCGTGGGCGCTCGACCACCCCATGGCGGTCATCATCATCTTCAACATCTGGCGCGGCACGGCGTTCTCGATGCTGCTCTACACCGCCGCGCTCGCCACGGTGCCGCGGTCGCACCTCGAGGTGGCCCGGATGGCCGGCGCCAGCAGGTGGCAGCAGCTGCGCGACGTGGTGCTCCCGACCGTCAAGCGGCACGTGCTCACCAACACGCTGCTGATCACGCTGTGGACCTTCAACGACTTCTCGCCCTACCTGCTCACCGGCGGTGGGCCGAACCGGGAGTCGGAGATCCTGCCCGTCTACATCTACAAGGAGGCCATCATCGGCGGCCAGCTCGGCTACGGCTCGGCCATCTCGCTGCTGCTGCTCCTCGCCAACCTCGTGATCGCGCTTGCCTACGTGCGGCTGCTGCGCACCCGTGAGAAGGCAGCGTCATGAGCGCCGCGACCAGTCCCGGCGCCGCCCGGGCAGCGGTGTGGCTCGTCGCCGGGAAGGCGGTGACGTATGCCGCGCTGTGCCTGCTCGTGGTCTTCTTCGCCCTCCCGCTGCTGTGGCTGGTGCTGACGCCGTTCTCACCCGCGCCGTCCTACCGCGCGAGCCTGTCCGGCTTCACGCTCGCCAACTTCGAGGACCTGCTGGCCAATCCCCAGACCTGGCCCTCGATCCGCAACTCGCTCGTCCTGGCGGTCAGTTCGGCCCTGCTGGTCATCACGCTCGCGGCGCTGGCCGCCTACGCCCTCAGCCGGGTCCGGATCCCGGGCCGCGACCAGCTCCTCTACGCGCTGCTGCTGCTGAGCTCGATCGTCACCGGCACGGCGGCGATGGTGCCGATCTTCCTCATGCTCTTCCAGCTCGGGCTCATCGACCGCCAGGTCGGTGTCGTTCTGGTGATGAGCGGCGGACTGCTGCCGGCGGCGGTGTTCATGCTCAAGGACTTCGTCGACTCCATCCCCCGGTCCTACGAGGAGTCGGCTCGCGTGTTCGGGGCGTCGCCGAGCCAGATCCTGCGCCATGTCGTGCTGCCGGTCATCCGGCCGGGTATGGCGACGGTCGGGGTGTGGTCGTTGGTGCAGGTCTGGGGCAACTTCCTCGTCCCCTACGTGCTGTTGTCGAACCCGTCGAAGCAGCCGGCGGCGGTGGTCATGTACACGTTCTACGACGCAGGCGGCCAGCCCAACTTCGCGCTGATCTCCACCTTCGCGCTCGTCTACTCCGTCCCGGTGGTGGCGCTCTACCTGTTCGTCAACCGCCGGTACGGCTTCGCCTTCCAGGGAGGAATCAAGGGCTGATGGCATCCGTGACGATGACCGGGCTGGTCAAGGAGTACCCAAACGGCGTGCGCGGCGTCGACGGCGTCGACCTCGAGATCGCCGACGGCGAGTTCTTCGCCCTGCTCGGGCCCTCGGGCTGTGGGAAGACCACGCTGCTGCGCACCCTCGCGGGCCTCGAGGCCGCGACGGAGGGCGACATCCACATCGGCGACCGCGACGTGACCACCCTCGAGCCGGGCGAACGCGACGTGGCGATGGTCTTCCAGGACTACGCCCTGTTCCCGCACATGACGGTGACCGACAACATCGCCTACCCGTTGCGGATCCGGAAGATGGGCCGCGAGGAGCGCGGCGGCCGGGCCCTCGAGACCGCCGAGGGGCTGAGCCTCGCGGCGCTCATGGAACGCCGCCCGGCGCAGCTGTCCGGCGGGCAGCAGCAGCGGGTCGCGCTGGCCCGGGCCATCGCCTGCCACCCGCAGGTGTTCCTCTTCGACGAGCCGCTGTCGAACCTCGACGCCCGGCTCCGCCTCGAGGCCCGCACCTTCCTCAAGCAGCTGCAGAAGTCCCTCGGCGTCACCACGGTCTTCGTCACCCACGACCAGGCCGAGGCGCTCGCCATGGCCGACCGGATGGCGGTGATGGAGGGCGGCCGGATCCGCCAGGTCGGCACGCCACGAGAGGTCTTCCAGCGGCCGGCCAACACGTTCGTCGCGAACTTCATCGGCGCCACCCCGATGAACCTGCTCGACGCCCAGGTGGTCGGCGGTGAGCTCGACTTCGGTGGCTTCCGGCTCCCGGTGCCCGACGGCGCCGGGACGGTGGCCGAGGGCGACAAGGTCGTCTACGGCGTGCGCCCGGAGTACGTGCAGGTGGTCGCCGGACCGCAGGACGGGGCCGTGCTCGGCGAGGTGAGAGCCGTCGAGAACCTCGGCGTCAGCGTCCTCGTCACCGTCGAGGCGGGCGAGCAGTCCATCCGGGCGGTCGTCCCCGAGTCCGAGGAGCCGGAGATCGGTGACTCCGCCCACCTCGTGCCCCTGCCCGGACGGGTGCTGCTCTACCGGGCCGACGGTGACGGCGAGCTGATCGGGTCGTGACCCGCTTCACCGGCCGGTGGACCCCGGACCACCGGGCCGAGTCGGTGTGGCAGTACGTCTCCTTCGAGGTGCCCGACCGGTGCCGGGGGCTGCGCCTGACGCTCGACTACGACCGGTCCCACGGCTCGTCGGGCGTGCTCGACCTCGGGCTCGTCGACCCGCAGGGCTGGCGCGGCTGGTCCGGTGGCGCCCGCAGCGTGGTCGAGGTCAGCCCGACGTGGTCGACCCCCGGTTACCTCGAACGTGGCCTGCCGCCCGGCCACTGGCAGGTCGTGCTCGGACTGCACCGACTGCCCGACGCAGGGCTGGAGTGGTCGCTCGAGGTCGACCAGGTCGACGTCGGCGACGCCCCTGCGACCAACGTCGCGCCCCCGCTGTCACCCTCCGATCGCCGGCCGCCTCGGCGGCTGCCGGCGATCGACGGCCTCACCTGGCTGGCCGGCGACTGCCACGCCCACACCCACCACTCCGACGGGTCGCTCCCGGTCGACGCGCTGGCCAGCCTCGCCGCCGGGGCGGGCCTGGATTTCCTCTGGGTCACCGACCACAACACCACCAGCCACCACCCCCTCCTGGCCGACGCCGGCCGGCGGCACGGCATCGCGCTGCTCCCCGGTCAGGAGGTCACCACCGCCGACGGGCACGCCAACGCGTTCGGCGACATCGGCTGGGTCGACTTCCGCCGCCCGGCGGCCGAGTGGGTGGCGGTGGTGCAGGCAGCGAGGCGGCCTGCTGTCGGTGAACCACCCGGTCTCCGGCGACTGTGCCTGGCGGCACCCCCTGACGGAGCCGCCTCCGCTCGCCGAGGTCTGGCACTGGCCGTGGACCGACCTCGCCGACGGTGGTCCGCTGGCCTGGTGGGCCGCGGTCGGTCGTCCCACGCCCGTCGGGGGCAGCGACTGGCACCGCCCGGCCCACGGCGCTGCACCGGGCTCACCCACGACCTGGGTGGCCTGTGCCGACGGCGACGTGCTCGGCGGGATGGCCGCCGGGCGCACCGCCATCTCGGCCGGCCCCGACGCCCCGGTGCTGCTGCACGTGGGTGACGAGTGGGTGGCCGTCGACGCCGACGGCGCCATGCTGGTGTGTCCGGACGGACGACGCTCGGCCGTCCGGGGAGAGCGTCACAGCCTTCACCGGCCACGACGGCCCGCACCTGCTCGAGCGCAGCGACCGCAGCATCGTGTCCGTCGCCGCCTGACCCCACTGCCCCCACCCGACCCCGTCCGATCCCGACCCGACCCCACCCGCCCCGCCCCACCCCGCTCGACGCCCGACCCCGCTCCCGCCCCGAAGGAGATCCCATGCACGACGACCGCCTGCTCATCGAAGGACGTCTGGCCCGCACGCTCCAGCGCGTCGAGGACGCCGTGTGGTCGGCGCCGGTCGAGGTCGAGCTGGCCTCCTGGGAGGCCCCCGGCGAACCGGTGCCGGTGAGCGAGGGCCTCGCCGCGGCATACGAGCCGGCGCACGTCGGTCAGCGCTGGGGCGCGCCGTGGGGCACGACGTGGTTCCGCGTCCGCGCCCAGGTGCCGCGAGTCGCACGCCGGGCGGCCGGTCGACCTGCGCCTCGACCTCGGCTTCGACCCCGACCGCACCGGGTTCCACGTCGAGGGCCTGGTCTACCGGGCCGACGGCTCGCCGGTGAAGGGGCTGAACCCGCGCAACCAGTGGGTGCGGGTCGCCGACGAGGCGTCTGGGGGCGAGGACGTCGAGCTGTACGTCGAGGCCGCGTCGAACCCGCTCCTGCTCGGCGGCGGGGGATTCGACTTCCGTCCCTCGCCGCTCGGCGACCCGGAGACCGCCGGGCGCGAGCCGAGGTACCGCGTCGAGCGCGCCGAGCTCGCCGTCTTCGAGGCCGAGGTGTGGGAGCTGCAGCAGGACCTCGAGGTGCTGGGCCAGCTGGCGGCCGAGCTGCCGCTGGAGGACGCGCGCCGGTGGCAGGTGCTCCGCAGCGTCGACCGGGCCCTCGACCACCTCGACGTCGGCGACATCGCCGGCACCGCCGCCGAGGCCCGCGCGGAGCTCAAGGGGGTGCTCGCCGACCCGGCCCGCGCCAGCGCCCACCGCATCTCCGCGGTCGGCCACGCCCACATCGACTCCGCGTGGCTGTGGCCGGTGCGCGAGACCGTGCGCAAGGTGGCCCGCACCTGCTCCAACGTCGTCTCCCTCATGGACAGCCACCCCGAGCTCGTCTACGCGATGTCGTCGGCCCAGCAGTTCGCGTGGCTCAAGGAGCACCGACCGGAGGTCTGGGCCGGAGTCGTCGAGCGGGTGCGCGAGGGCAGGTTCGTGCCCGTGGGTGGGATGTGGGTCGAGTCCGACACCAACATGCCCGGCGGCGAGGCGCTGGCCCGGCAGCTCAACCACGGGAAGCGCTTCTTCCTCGACGAGCTCGGCATCGAGACCCGCGAGGTGTGGCTCCCGGACTCCTTCGGCTACACGGCGGCCCTGCCCCAGCTCATCGCGCTGTCGGGATCGCAGTGGTTCCTCACCCAGAAGATCTCGTGGAACACGACCAACCGCTTCCCGCACCACTCGTTCCGGTGGGAGGGCCTCGACGGCACCCGCATCTTCACCCACTTCCCGCCGGCCGACACCTACGGCTCGGAGGTCTCCGGCGCCGAGGTGGCGCACGCGGCCCGCAACTTCTCCGACAAGGGCGCGGCGACCCGCTCGTTGCTGCCGTTCGGCTGGGGTGACGGGGGTGGTGGCCCCACCCGCGAGATGCTGGCCCGGGCGGCGCGGCTGCGCGACCTCGACGGCTCGGCCCGGGTCGAGGTCGAGCGCCCCGACGCGTTCTTCGCGAAGGCGGAGGAGGAGTACCCCGACGCCCCGGTCTGGGTCGGTGAGCTGTACCTCGAGATGCACCGGGGCACCTACACCTCGCAGGCGAAGACCAAGCAGGGCAACCGGCGCAGCGAGCACCTGCTCCGCGAGGCAGAGCTCTGGGCGGCCACAGCCGCGGTCCGGACCGGCGCGGCATACCCGTCTGCGGACCTGGACCGGATCTGGAAGGCGGTGCTGCTCAACCAGTTCCACGACATCCTCCCCGGCTCCTCCATCGGGTGGGTGCACCGCGAGGCGGTGGAGACGTATGCCGCGTTGGCGGCCGAGCTCGAGGCGGTCATCGGCGAGGCGCAGCGGGCACTCGCCGGGGCCGGGGACGTAGAAATCGCCTTCAACGCGAGCCCCCACGAGCGGGTCGGTGTGGCCTCGCTCGGCGCCGGGCCCGTCGCGCAGACTGACCCGGCGCAGGTGCGCGCCGAGGGCGACGGGTTCGTGCTCGACAACGGCCTGGTGACGGCCCGCGTCGACGCCCGGGGCCTGCTCACGTCGGTCGTCGAGCGGGCGAGCGGTCGTGAGGCCCTCGCCCCCGGCTCAGTCGGCAACCTGCTGCAGCTCCACCCCGACACCCCGGTGCGGTTCGACGCCTGGGACGTCGACGCCTACTACCGCAACGTCGTTCGCGACCTCACCGACGCGGAGTCGGTCGAGGCGGTCGATGGCGGTGTGAGGGTGGTGCGGCGGTTCGGCGAGTCGGTGGTGACCCAGCTCGTGACGCTGCCGGCGGGCGAGGCCCGGGTCGACGTCGACACCGAGGTCGACTGGCGCGAGCGCGAGCAGATCCTCAAGGCGGGTTTCGACCTCGACGTGGCTGCGGACCGCTCGACCTCCGAGGTGCAGTTCGGCCACGTGCACCGGCCGACGCACACCAACACGAGCTGGGACGCCGCGAAGTTCGAGATCTGCGCCCACCGCTGGGTGCACGTGGGGGAGCCGGGGTTCGGCGCGGCCGTCGTCAACGACTCGACCTACGGACACGACGTCACGCGCCGCGACCGTGAGGGTGGTGGCACCACGACCCAGGTGCGGCTCTCGTTGCTGCGTGCCCCGCAGAGCCCCGACCCAGTCGCCGACCTCGGGGTGCACCGGCTGCGCTACGGCCTCGTGCCGGGTGCGTCGATCGGTGATGCGGTCCGGGAGGGCTACCGGGTCAACCTGCCGGTGCGCACGGTGCGCGGGACCGGCGAGCCGGTCGAGCCGCTGGTGGGCGTCGAGGGCGAGGGTGTCTACGTCGAGGCGGTGAAGCTGGCCGACGACGGGTCCGGCGACGTGGTGGTGCGGCTCTACGAGGGGCTCGGACGGCGGTGCGCCGCGCGCGTGCGTGCTGGCTTCCCCCACGACCGCGCGTATGCCGTGGACCTCCTCGAGCGCGCCCTGGAGACGCCCGGCGTGGTGGACGAGGGCGACGAGGGTGTCGCGCTCGCCCTGCGCCCGTTCCAGGTCGTGACGCTCCGGTTCCAGAGGTCTCGAGCCGCGATCTGACGTCACCTGCCTGCGCGGGACGCCCTGTCCCATGCCCCGAAGTCCCAGACCACGGGCCAAGACACGCCCCTTAGCCCGACGTCTGGGACTTCGGCTCACGCCACGAGGGCGGCGAGCTCGGTGAGGAGGCGCGTCAGGCCGGTGCCTCGTAGGTCTGCATTGGTGATGCGGATGACCCGCCAGCCCATCGACTCGAGCAGCCGCGTGCGCTGGATGTCGCCCTGCCACTGGCGCCGGTTCGTTCGGTGGTGGTCGCCCTCGTACTCGACGACCACTCGCGCCTCGCGCCAGAGGAAGTCGACCCGGGCGACGAAGTGGCCGTCCTCGGCGAAGAGCTCTGCGTTGAGCTCGGGCTCCGGCAGCCCGGCTCGCAGGAAGGCCAGCCGGGCCCGGGTCTCCATGGCCGACCCGCTTCCCACGCGCAGCAGGGCCCCAGCCTCCCGGAGCGCGCGGCCGCCGCGTCGTCCGACCCGCTGCGACGCCTTCACCATCGGCGCGAGCAGACCGGCGTCGCGAGTGGCGAAGGCGTCACCTGCGATGACCAGGTCGTCGACGCCCATGCCCGGAACCGCGGCAAGGTCAGCCCAGGTGTCGACGGGGGAGGTGACCGGCAGGCCCCTCAGCCTCTCGTGCTCGCGGCTCGACAGGCCGCGGTGCCCGATGACGCCGGTCCGGCGCAGCGGGGTCCCGTCGCGCATGACGTGCAGGGGCTCGTCGCGGTGCCAGTCACTCGGCAGAGGCAGTCTCCACAGCCGGGCTGCGGTCAGGTGCGAGAAGGCGAAGGCGCCCTTGAGCGCCAGGCAGACCGTGCGGGCCAGCTCGTCGACCGACTGCGCCGGGCCGGGCGCTCGTACACCCCACGTCGGTCGCGACAGGTCGCGCGCCTCGAGCCGTGACTGGCTGACCTGGGCCGCGCGCGCCTCTGCCAACGTGAAGGCACGGCCCTGCAGCGTCACCGGAAGGGGCGGAAGTGGGCGAGGCACGACGTCAGGCTGCAGCGTCCAGCGCGCCTCGCCGCTGGCTTGTCCACAGCCGCCGCGGCGGGGAGCGACGCCCACGCGCGCCGCGTGACCCGAGGTCTGGGACTTCGGCCCTCACCGCTCGTCATGCGCCGAAGTCCCAGACTTCGGACGACGAGCTGGCCGCCATCGCGAGCGTGCGGGCTGGGTCACTGCAGCAGGAGGTCGTCCTCGAGCTGTGGTCGGAGCTTGGCCCGCCAGCGGTCCGTCTCCGTCTCGACGGCGGACCAGCTCGCGAGGTCCAGCGCCGGTGCGGGGACGCGCCGGCCCTCCCGCACCAAGGCGATGCGCAGGTGGGTCGGCGGGTGCGAGTCGCCCGCGTGGTGTCCCTCGACCTCACTGAGCCGGCAGAGTCGATCCACCTCGCGGGCGGGACGACGGGGGAGCCCGATGAACGCCGACCAGGGGTCCTCGCCCCGGCGCATCGCGGCCGAGGCGCTCACCAGGCCGCGGTCGGGCCCCAGCAGGCCGGCGAGGGCCGCCACCATGGCGTCGGTGCCGGCCACGGCGGCCGCCCGCCGGTCGGCGAGGTACTCGTCCCGTTGGCGGGTCGTGGCGTCCAGCCGGCCAAGGGCGAGCGACAGCCCGAGGAAGGGCAGGGCCACGAGCCGCTGGAAGGCGTTGGTGACCCAGAGCAGGGGCTTCCAGTCCCACAGCGCGATCTCGTGGTCCGCGTCGAACGGCCACAGCACCTCGGAGATCCCGTCCAGCAGCTGCCGACCAGCCCAGACCACCTGGCCGGCGTGGGTGTCGCGCCCGCTGAGGTGCCCGAGCTCGTGACCCAGGACGGCCAGGCGCTCGGCCGGCTCAAGGGCGCTCCAGAGGGGCAGGCCGATGATCAGTGTGGGCCGCAGGCGCCAGCCCTGCAGCAGCACGGCCATGTTGTAGGACGTGTCGACCCGGATCTCGGCGGGGGCGGCGACGCCCACCTTGCCGGCGAGGTCGTCGACCAGGGTGTGCAGCTCCGGGGAGTCCTCCCGGTTGACGCGCAGGCGGGTGTCGTCGAGACGGGCTGGGCGCGGCGCCAGGGCCACGACCACGAAGGCGAGCACACCCAGCGCCACGAGGCGCCACCAGCCCGGAAGCGTCACGGCCCACCAGGCGAGGGCCACCACTGCCACGAGGCAGCCGACGACGACTGTGGCGGCGAGGGCGACCGCCGCCCACCTCGGCGAGCCACCGCGCACGTCGTCGGGAGCGGCCGCCAGCCGTTCGTAGACGGTGCGGGCAGCCCGGTCGACGATGCGCTGGTGCAGGCGGGCGAAGACGTGGCCCGACCGGGGAGCCGGTGGATCGCCACCGTCGAGGTTCCACCCGCAGCCGTCGCACCAGGTCGTGAAGGCCGGCCCATCGGGCATCGGCCCATCGCACGACGGGCAGGGGCGCAGGTCGGGGTAGTCGGGTCCGGCCTCGACCCCCTCTGTCGGCTGGACCATGCGCGGGATTCTGGCAGCGGCGCGTCGGCCGCGACCCCGGTTCCCGGAATCACCACCAAAGGGACGGTGCCGCGGGGTGGCGCGGTCAGGCGGGGGAAGGGGCGTCTGGGAAGGTACGCGGGCGGCATACCGGGAAGGGTGGGGGAGTCGTTTGCACTCTCCCCGGGCGAGTGCCAATAATGGGCGTTAGCACTCTCACCCTGAGAGTGACAATTCCTGGCCTCAACGTGAGGCCCGGGGAACGCGTGCGACGTGAGCCGCGGGAACCGGGTCGTCCGTCGCGGGCACCGCGAGGCCGCCGCACACGATTCGCGTGGGAGGAACCACCCGAATGGCCAAGATCATCGCTTTTGATGAAGAGGCTCGCCGCGGTCTCGAGCGGGGCATGAACACCCTCGCCGACGCCGTCAAGGTCACCCTCGGCCCGAAGGGCCGCAACGTCGTCCTGGAGAAGAAGTGGGGCGCCCCCACGATCACCAACGACGGTGTCTCGATCGCCAAGGAGATCGAGCTCGACGAGCCGTACGAGAAGATCGGCGCCGAGCTCGTCAAGGAGGTCGCCAAGAAGACGGACGACGTCGCTGGCGACGGCACCACCACCGCCACCGTCCTCGCCCAGGCCCTGGTCAAGGAAGGCCTGCGCAACGTCGCGGCCGGCGCCAACCCGATGGCCCTCAAGCGCGGCATCGAGAAGGCCACCGAGGCCGTCTCCTCGCAGCTGCTCGAGATGGCCAAGGACGTCGAGACCAAGGAGCAGATCGCTTCGACGGCCTCGATCTCCGCTGCTGACCCCCAGATCGGCGAGATGATCGCCGAGGCCATGGACAAGGTCGGCAAGGAAGGCGTCATCACCGTCGAGGAGTCCAACACCTTCGGCCTCGAGCTCGAGCTCACCGAGGGCATGCGCTTCGACAAGGGCTACATCTCGCACTACTTCGTGACCGACACCGAGCGCATGGAGGCCGTCCTCGAGGACCCCTACATCCTCGTGGTCAACTCGAAGATCTCCGGCATCAAGGACCTGCTCCCGCTGCTCGAGAAGGTCATGCAGTCCGGCAAGCCGCTGCTGATCATCTCCGAGGACGTCGAG
Source organism: uncultured Actinomycetota bacterium (assembly GCA_963730585.1). Classification (GTDB taxonomy): domain Bacteria; phylum Actinomycetota; class Actinomycetes; order Actinomycetales; family Dermatophilaceae; genus Pedococcus_A. The sequence goes on from CAVSSL010000010.1 coordinate 682,810, forward strand.
GGCGAGGCCCTGTCCACCCTCGTGGTCAACAAGATCCGTGGCACCTTCAAGTCCGTCGCCGTCAAGGCCCCGGGCTTCGGTGACCGCCGCAAGGCCATGCTCGGCGACATCGCCATCCTCACCGGTGGCCAGGTCATCTCCGAGGAGGTCGGCCTCAAGCTCGACACCGCCGAGCTCGACCTGCTCGGCCGCGCCCGCAAGGTCGTCGTCACCAAGGACGAGACGACCATCGTCGAGGGTGCTGGCGACCAGGACCAGATCCAGGGCCGGGTCAACCAGATCCGCGCCGAGATCGAGAAGTCGGACAGCGACTACGACCGCGAGAAGCTGCAGGAGCGCCTGGCCAAGCTGGCCGGCGGTGTCGCAGTCATCAAGGCCGGCGCCGCGACCGAGGTCGAGCTCAAGGAGCGCAAGCACCGCATCGAGGACGCCGTGCGCAACGCCAAGGCTGCCGTCGAGGAGGGCATCGTCGCCGGTGGTGGCGTCGCCCTGCTGCAGGCCACCAAGGCTGCGTTCGAGAAGCTCGAGCTCGAGGGTGACGAGGCCACCGGTGCGAACATCGTTCGCGTCGCGGCCGAGGCCCCGCTCAAGCAGATCGCCATCAACGCCGGCCTCGAGGGCGGCGTCGTGGCGGAGAAGGTCAGCAACCTCGAGTCCGGTTGGGGCCTCAACGCCGCCACCGGCGAGTACGTCGACCTGATCGCCGCGGGCATCATCGACCCGGCCAAGGTCACCCGCTCGGCGCTGCAGAACGCTGCGTCGATCGCGGCCCTGTTCCTCACCACCGAGGCCGTCATCGCGGACAAGCCCGAGAAGGCTGCTCCGATGGCGCCGGGTGGCGACGAGATGGGCGGCATGGGCTTCTGAGGTTCGCCTCGCAAGCCAGCCACACGGCATACACCGGAGGGCGGTTCCCCGAGAGGGGAGCCGCCCTTCGGCGTTTGTCCCCACCGCCACAGGGATGGCGTGTAGAACTGTCGGGTGCTCGACGACACCGGCCCCCTCGTGCTGGGCCCCCTGCTGCGGTATGCCGGTGAGTCCAGTGCGACGGTCTGGGTCCAGACCCGCGACACCGCCACCGTGACCCTCACGGCCTTCGGCCGCGAGTGGTCGACGCCCACCTTCACGGTGCACGGCCACCACTACGCGCTGGTGGTGCTCGAGGACCTCGAGCCGGGCTCCTCCAGCGAGTACCAGGTGGCCATTGACGGCGAGGCTGTCTGGCCCGAGCCGGAGCCGCGGTTCCCGGGGCTGCCGCCGAGCCGCATCCACGCCCTGGTGAAGACCCGGCCCACGAAGATGGCGTTCGGGTCCTGCCGCACGAGCGTGCCCCACGACGCGGAGGGCAACGCCTCCAACGGCGTCGACGCGCTGCGCGCCTACGCCTTCCACCTGAGCCGCACCAGCCCGACGGAGTGGCCGCACCTGGTCTGCTTCCTCGGCGACCAGGTCTACGCCGACGAGACGTCGGAGGCGATGCGCGAGTTCATCGCCTCCCGGCGCAGTCTCGACGAGCCGCCCGGCGAGGAGCTGAAGGACTACATCGAGTACGCCCACCTCTACCGGCTGGCCTGGAGCGACCCGCTGAACCGGTGGCTGCTGTCGACCTTGCCGAGCGCGATGATCTTCGACGACCACGACATCCGCGACGACTGGAACACCTCGCGGCAGTGGCACTTCGAGATGAACGCCAAGCCCTGGTGGCACGACCGCATCGTCGGCGGCCTGGCGTCCTACTGGGTCTACCAGCACGCGGGAAACCTCTCGCCCGAGGCGCTCGCCGAGGACGAGATCTGGCAGCTCATCGCGCAGCACCGTGACTCCGGTGCCACCGACGAGCTCGACCTCACCGAGACCCTCGACGCCTTCGCCGAGCGGGTCGACAAGGAGCCGGACACCTACCGCTGGAGCTACGCCCGCAACCTCGGCGAGTCCCGCCTCGTCGTGGTCGACTCCCGGGCGGCGCGGGTGCTCGACCCCGACCGGCGCTCGATCCTCGACGACGCCGAGATGGCCTGGCTCGACACCGAGCTGCACGGCGACGTCGACCACCTGTTCATCGGCACGTCGCTGCCGTTCCTGCTGGCCCAGGGGATCCACGACCTCGAGGCCATCAACGAGGCCATGTCGGAGGGCGCCTTCGGCAGGTGGGTCGAGCCGTGGGGCGAGCGGATGCGCCGGGCCGTCGACCTCGAGCACTGGGCGGCGTTCCAGGAGGGGTTCGCGAAGGTCCTCGACATGGTGGTCGAGGTGGCCCGCGGCCAGCGCGGCCGGCCTCCGGGCACGATCACCTTCCTCTCGGGCGACGTGCACAACTCCTACGTCACCGAGATCGACCACGAACAGCTCGGAGCCGGCGCGAGCCGCATCGTGCAGGCCGTGTGCTCGCCCATCCGCAACCCGCTGCCGCGCCAGGCGCGCGTGGCACAGGCGCTGCTCGCGCGTGGGCTGAACCGGCCGCTGCAGTTCCTCGTCTCGCACACCAAGCGGGTGCCGACCGCCCCGCTCAACTGGCGGATCACCGAGGGCCCCTGGTTCGACAACACCCTGGCCACCCTCGAGGTGCGCGGCCGAGGCCTGCTCCTGCGCTGGGACACCGGGGTGGTCCGGGGCGAGGCGTTCGACGAGCCCGAGCTGCACCAGGTGGCCCGCATCGCCGTCCACTGACGGTTTCATGGCCTGTTGTCGTCCACTGACGGCTTTGTCACCGGCTGGTGTCCACCGGCCGGTGGACACCCGGTACACCGACTAGGGGTGTACTCAGGGTCCGGTCCGGGGTGAACCTGAGGGCGGCGGGATCTCCGCTTCCCTAGCGTTTCCCCCACACCAACGACACACGCCTCTTGAGCCGGGAGCTCTCGCCATGACCACCCTGAACCCCGCCGCCCCGACGCGGCCCACCACCGCCCAGCCCGCCGCGCGCACCGTCGGCCTCACCAAGGTCTACGGCCGCGGTGAGACGGAGGTCGTTGCCCTCGACCGCGTCAGCGTCGACATCGCCCGCGGTGAGTTCACCGCCATCATGGGCCCGTCCGGCTCCGGCAAGTCGACCCTCATGCACTGCGCCGCCGGGCTCGACGCGCCCTCGGACGGGGAGGTCTTCATCGGTGACATCTCGCTGGGCACCCTCAAGGACAAGGCCCTCACGACCCTGCGGCGCGACCGCATCGGGTTCGTCTTCCAGTCCTTCAACCTGGTGCCGACCCTGACCGCGGAGGAGAACATCGTCCTGCCGCTGGCCATCGCCGGGCGCAAGCCGGACCCCCAGTGGTTCGCCACCGTGATCGACACCATCGGCCTGGGCGACCGCCTGTCGCACCGCCCGAGCGAGCTGTCCGGCGGGCAGCAGCAGCGCGTGGCGTGCGCTCGTGCCCTGATGAGCCGGCCGGAGATCATCTTCGCCGACGAGCCCACCGGCAACCTCGACTCCCAGTCCGGGGCCGAGGTGCTCGGCTTCCTGCGGCGCAGCGTCGACGAGTTCGGCCAGACCATCGTCATGGTTACCCACGACCCGGGCGCCGCCAGCCACACCGACCGGGTCGTCTTCCTCGCCGACGGCCGGGTGGTCGACGAGATGCGCGACCCCACCGCCGAGCTCGTGCTCGAGCGGATGAAGGGCTTCGAGAAGGGTGGCCACGTGCCCGGCAGTGCCGAGGCGCGCGCGGCTCACGCAGCGACGGCATCCACCACCGAGGCCAGTCGCGTCGGAACGGAGGGCTGACGTGCTCCACGCCAGCTGGAAGTCCCTGCTCGGCCGCAAGCTGCGGCTGTTCATGAGCGCCTTCGCCATCGTGCTCGGCGTCTCCTTCGTGTCCGGGTCGCTCATCTTCACCGACACCCTCGGCAAGGCCTTCGACGGCATCGTCGACACCGTCGGCGACGTCGTCGTGCGCCCCGCGTCCGCGAGCGGCGACCTCGACCAGACGGTCAGCGCCAAGACGGTGCCGGGCTCCCTGGTGCGCGAGCTCGCGACCACGCAGGGAGCCGTCCGCGCCGACGGCAACGTCAGCGACCCGACCACTTTCGTGGTGTCCAAGAAGGGCAAGCTGATCGGTGGCCAGGGCGCCCCGGGCCTCGGCCTGGGACACACCGGTGCCCCCACCGCGTCCGGCGAGGAGCCGGCATCCATCACCACCGGCCGGTGGCCGCTGCGCACCGGAGAGGTCACGCTCGACAAGGGCACCGCCGAGCGCGCCGGCTACCGCGTGGGCGACACGGTCACCCTCGTCACCAGTGGCGAGCAGCCGATGATCCGCGCCACCCTGGTCGGCATCGCCGAGTTCAGCTCCGGCGGCACGGTCGGGGCCAGCCTCGCCTTCTTCGACGTCAAGACCGCGCAGAACATGTACTACGGCGGCCGCGACGAGTACACCGACGTCTGGGTGACGGCGCAGGACGGCACGACCCAGGAGGAGCTCGCCGCCGCGGTGCAGAAGAAGCTCCCGGCGGGTTTCGAGGCCGTCACCGGTGAGGCCGCTGCCAAGGAGACCGCCGACGGCATCAACCAGGCACTGTCCTTCATCAGCACCTTCCTGCTCGTCTTCGCCGGGATCGCGTTGTTCGTCGGGTCGTTCCTCATCGTCAACACCTTCTCGATCCTGGTCGCCCAGCGCAGCCGCGAGCTCGCCATGTTCCGTGCCCTCGGAGCCACCCGTCGGCAGGTCACGCGCTCGGTGCTGTTCGAGGCGTTCGTCGTCGGCCTCGTCGGCGCGACGGCGGGCCTCGCCCTCGGCTTCGTGCTCGCGGTCGGCATCAAGGCGCTCTTCGCCACGTTCGGCCTCGACCTCAGCGGCTCACCGCTGGCCTTCGAGTCCTCCACCGCCGTGGCCGCGTATGCCGTGGGGCTGGCCGTGACGATGGTCGCCGCCTACCTGCCCGCTCGCCGCGCGGGGCGGATGGCGCCGGTGGCAGCGATGCGGGACGACGTCGCCATGCCCGAGGCGGCGCTGCACTGGCGCCTCATCGTCGGCTCGGTGCTCATCGCCGGCGGCCTGGCGGCGTGCACCGCGGGCGCCATGGACTGGGTCGACAACCGGGCGGTCTGGGTCGGCGGTGGCGTCTTCGCCCTCGTCCTCGGCTTCTCGCTCACCAGCCCGGTGCTCGGGCGACCGGTGATCGCGGCAACCGGCCTGGTCTACCGCCGCGCCTTCGGGGCAGTCGGGTCGATGGCCGAGCAGAACGCCGTGCGCAACCCGCGACGGACTGCCGCGACGGCCTCGGCGCTGATGATCGGCCTGACGCTGGTGTCGATGATGTCGGTCTTCGGCGCCTCGGCCAAGGCGAGCATCGACAAGGCGATCGACCAGAACTTCGTCGCCGACTATGTCGTCTCCAACGCCATCTCGCAGCCGTTCTCCGCGGCCGTGACCCGTGACGTGGCCGCGGTGCCGGGGGTGCAGACCGTCAGCCCGATGCGGTTCGCCAGCATCGACATCGGTGACGGCGGCACCTACTCGGCGGCTGTCGACCCGAAGACCTTCGGCACGGCGGTGCCCCTGGACTTCGTCGAGGGTTCGCTGGCCGGCCTCGACAAGGGCACCGTGCTCCTGGAGGAGGACAAGGCCAAGGAGCAGAAGCTCACCGTCGGCTCGTCGGTGAAGGCGAAGATCGTCGGCCAGGAGGGCACCTACCGGGTGGCCGGCATCTACCGTTCGATGGACGCCCTGTCGCTGCCGGTGCTGGTCTCGATCGACGCCGCCACGGCTGCCGGCGTGCCCGCCCAGGACTCCATGGCGTTCGTGCTGCGCGAGCCGGGGGCCGACCCGGCCGCCGTGGAGGCCGGCATCGAGAAGGTCATCGCCGACCTGCCGACCGTGACGCTGAAGGACCAGGACGCGTTCGCCGCCGAGCAGCGCAAGCCCGTCGACCAGCTGCTCTACATGATCTACGCCCTGCTCGGGCTGGCCGTGGTCATCGCGGTGCTCGGCATCGTCAACACCCTGGCCCTGTCGGTGATCGAGCGGACCCGCGAGATCGGCCTGCTGCGCGCCGTCGGCCTGAGTCGACGCCAGCTGCGGACCATGCTCCGGCTGGAGTCGGTCGCGATCGCGCTGCTGGGCGCGGTGCTCGGCGTGGTGCTCGGGCTCGGCGCCGGCTGGGCGCTCCAGCGGGCCCTGGCCGACGACGGCATCGACGTCCTGGCCGTCCCCGGCACGCAGCTGGCCGTGTTCGTGGTGCTCGCCGGGCTGGTCGGGGTGCTGGCCGCGCTCTGGCCGGGACGACGCGCCGCACGCCTCGACGTGCTGCGGGCCATCACCACCGAGTAGCCGAACCCGCCGCCTGCCCAACCACCCTGCCCCACCACCCTGCCCAACCGCCGGTGCCCGGCGCCGCGACCGCGGTGCCGGGCACCGGCGTCTCAGGTGAACAGCCGCACGGCATGGGCCTCGGTCTCGGCGTACTGCGCCCCGGCCGCCGCAAGCACGGCCCCGATGCTGTCGAGGGAGGCCCGCACCTGGCGCTGGGTGCCCTGCCACTCCGCCACCACGCCCTGGAACCGCGCCGAGGCCGTGCCCGTCCAGGCGTCCTGGAGGCCGACCAGCCGGGCCATCATCGCGGTGACCTGCCCGTCGATCTCGCTGGAGATGCGGCTGATGTCGGCCGAGGCGGCCTGGATGCGGTCGGTGTCGACCTGGAACTGCGTTGCCATGGGTGCCTCCTGCTGGCGCGGCCCGCGGATCAGGCCGACTGCCTCCCGACGGTAGGCCGACGCCGGAAACCTCCCGTGGGGTTGTCCACAGGGATGCTCGGGAGGTGTGGAGCGGCTACCGTCGCAGCGTGACGATCTGGATCGACCCGCCGGCGTGGCCCGCGCACGGCCGGCTGTGGTCGCACCTGGTCAGCGACACCTCCTTCGAGGAGCTGCACGCCTTCGCCGAGGCCGCCGGGCTGCCGCGCCGCGGGTTCGAGGGCGACCACTACGACGTGCCCGAGGAGCGGTATGCCGCGCTCGTCGCCGCGGGCGCCCGCCCCGCCGACGGACGCGAGCTGGTGCGGCGCCTCCAGGCCAGCGGCCTGCGGATCCCCAAGCGCCGGCACGAGCGCGTGCTCGTCAGTCACCCCGAGCCGTCGTGGCTGCCGCCGGGAAGCCGGGCCGACGTCATCGCCTCGCGGCAGCAGGAGCCCCCGGCCGACACGGTGGTGGTGCGCCTGCTCGCGCACGCGGCGGGGTCCGTCCTGGTGGTGCAGCGCCCCGACGGCGGCCTCGACCTGCCCAGCCGTGCGGTCGACGGGGCCCTCGCCGCCACCACGTCGGCCGCCGTCGGGGCGGCGGTGCGCGAGGTGCAGGCGCAGGCGGTGGGCGAGGTGGCGGAGACCACCCTGGTCGGCTACGTGCGCAACACCGTGCCTTCGCCGGGGCCCGACTACCCGTGGCCGGCGCCGCGCGCCTGCTTCGCCGTCTTCCACCGCGACCTCGACCCCGGGGTGCCGTTCGGCGGCGGGCACTGGCTCAGCCTCAACGAGGCCGCCGACCACCTGGCGGAGCGGCACTGGTGGCCGCTGCTGCCCGAGTTCTTCAGCCACCCGGGCCGGCACGGGTGAGCGAGCGGGCCCTCACCACCGTGCCGGAGGTGGTCTTCGCCGACGGCAGCCGCGCGACCGTCGAGCTCGTGCTCTCGGGTGCCGCGGTGCCCGACGAGGAGGTCTTCGCCGCGCTGGTCTTCCTCCAGGACCGGTCGGGCCGGTTCGCGGTGGTCTACAGCCCGCGCCGGCAGGAGTGGGCCTCACCCGGCGGTGGCCGGGAGGAGGGGGAGAGCGCCCGGCAGGCCGTGGTCCGCGAGGTGCGGCGAGGAGACCGGGACTCGCCCTCGACGGGGAGGCGCTGCGCCCCTGCGGCTTCGAGCGCTTCACCCCCCTCACGCCCGGCCGCTGGCCGAGCCGCGGCGGCTGCCTCCAGGTGTTCCGCACCCGTATCGACGCGGACGCGCCGCCGCTGGAGGCCGAGGCCGACGACGTGACCGGCTGGCGCTGGGTCACCTTTCCCGCATTCGAGGAGCTCTGCGGGTCGGCCTTCTGGTGGCCGATGGCCGCCGCCCTGTTCGGGCGCTGACCTCCGAGACCCGCTGACGCCCCCGACCTGGTGCGTCAGCCGCTGAGCCGGGTCAGCTCGCGCGCCACGTTGACCCGGGCGCGCTGGCCCCAGGTCCGTCGGCCGTGGCGCGTCGCGTAGACGGTGTCGCGGCGCAGGAACGGCTCGAGCACCGCGGTCCGCCCGGCGGCGTAGGCGGTGTCGGGCACGGCGGCATACTCCTCGCGCACCTGTGCGCAGTACTCGTCGAAGCGCTCCTGCGGTGCGGCGAGGATCCACAGGTCCGCGTCGTGGAAGGCGGCGTCGAGGCCGTCGTCGCCAGGCGCCTGGTGCTCCGCGGTCGCCAGCACCAGGCGGCGCACCTGCTCGATGTCGTCGGCGTCCAGGCCGAGCGAGGTCAGGGAACGCACCGCGAGGTGGGCGCTGTCCGCCTCGTTGCCACCGGGCGGCGCCGCCGGGTCGTAGACCGCGTCGTGGAGGCAGGCCGCCACGCCGGCCACGGCCGCTTCACGTTCGGTGACGACACCCTCACGCTCGAGCTCCTCGAGGGCGGAGTACATCTCCACGATGTGCCGGGCCGTGTGGTAGCTGCGGTGCGGCTCCTCGAGGCGGCGCAGCAGGTCGCGCCCGATCGCCTCGACGGCGTCGGAGTGTGCCCCGGGCGCCAGCCGGGCGATGTCGAGCTTCCACCACGTGAGGAGTGCGGGCACGGGCGGAGTCTCTCAGACCTCAGGGCTCCTGTGGGCGAGCGCGACCGGCAGGGGCTCGCTGTGCACGACGGTCAGCGCCGACACCGCTCGGGTGAGCACGACGTAGAGGCGGCGCAGCCCGGTGCGCTCGTCGGGCTCGGCTGCCGCGATGGCCGACGGCTCGAGCACGACCACGCGGTCGAACTCCAGGCCCTTGGCCACGCTGGCCGGCACGACGTCGACCTGGTGCTCGACGTCACCGTGGTCGCTGCCGAGCACGCCGTGCTCGACTCCCTTGTGCTGCAACGCCTGCGACACCTCGGTCACCTGGGCGTCGGGGACGATCACGCCGACGGAGCCCGGCTCGGCGGTCTCAGCCATCACCACCTCCACGAGGCGGGTCAGGGCATCGCCGGGCTCGGTGTTCTGGATGGTGAGACGCCCCGGGTTGTCACGCACCGACACCGGCGCCCCCAGGCCGGCGGCCATGTGCGGCAGCAGCCGCGCGGCATACTCGATGACGCTGGCCGGCACGCGGAAGCCGCGGTCGAGCACCTCGACGTGGCTGCCCGGCTTGCCGAGGTGCTGCAGCGACTCCTCCCACGACGCGGTCGCCCACGGCGTGGTGCCCTGCGCGATGTCGCCGAGCACGGTCGCGGCCCCGGTGGTGCAGCGTCGCCCGACGGCCCGCAGCTGCATGGGGGAGAGGTCCTGTGCCTCGTCGAGCACGACGTGTCCGAGGCTCGGCGTGCGTTCGAGGTGGTCGCCCAGCTCGTCGAGCAGCACGGCGTCGGCCGCGGTCCACCGGGCCGAACCCTTGCTGCGAGGAGCCTTCTCCCACAACAGGAGTGACTGCTCCTCCTCGGTGAGCAGGCCGTCCGCGTGGGTCGCCAGGACGGTGGGGTCGGAGAAGAGCTCGAAGAGCACCGCCCTGGGTTCCAGTGCCGGCCAGAGCGACTGCGCGTACCGCTTCACGACCGCCGAGCGCGCGACGCTGTCCTGAACGCGGTCGTCGGGGCTGTCACCGGCTCGCTCCATCTGCAGCAGCACCGCGTGGGCGAGGCGCTGCGGCAGCATCTGCCGGGCCGCGTCGTAGCGCACGCCGCGCGAGGCCAGCTCGGCGAGGATCTCGTTGACCTCGTAGGCCGGCACGCGCCACTTCCGCGATCCGCGCGGCACCACGAGCGCCTCGGTGGCGGTGCCGACGCCCGCCCACACCGCTCGGTGCAGCACCTCGGCCAGACGCGGGTCGCCTTTCAGCACAGCCGTTTCGGTGCTGTCGGTGGCGCGAACCGGCACGCTCGCGACCAGCTCCTCGATGGTGGTGTGACCGACGGCCACCTCGCCGAGGGCGGGCAGCACCGCGCCGATGTGCTCGAGGAACGCGCGGTTGGGCCCGATGACGAGCACTCCTGCGCGGGCCAGGCGGTCGCGGAAGGCGTAGAGCAGCCACGCCGCCCGGTGGAGGCCTACGGCGGTCTTCCCCGTGCCCGGGGCGCCCTGGACGCAGATGGTCTGCTCGGCGCCCGCCCGGACGATCTCGTCCTGCTCGGGCTGGATGGTGGCGACGATGTCGCGCATCGGTCCCACGCGGGGCCGCTCGATCTCCTCGGCCAGGATCTGGCTGCGCACCTCGTGCTCGGCGCGGTCCTGGAGGTGCTCGTCCTCGTAGGCGGTGATGGCGCCCCGGTCGAGGCCGAAGCGCCGGCGCAGCGTGACGTGCATCGGCTCGGCCCGCGAGGCGCGGTAGAACGCGGTGGACATCTGCGCCCGCCAGTCGATGACGAGCGGGTCGCCGGCTGCGTCGGCCACGTGGCGCCGGCCGATGTACCACCGCTCGTCCTCGTCGGTGTCGACCCGCCCGAAGAAGAGGGTGGTGCTCGGGTCGTCGGCCAGGGAGGCGGCGCGCAGGTGCAGGGTGCGGGCGAGGTGCTCCGCCGAGATCGGGTCGTGGGCCTGCACCTGGAGCGACAGCGTCTGCTCGCGCATCCGCCGCAGCGCCTCCCTCGCGGTGGCCAGGTACTCCTGCTCTCTTCTCAGCTCCGGCGCGACAGACACAAGGACCCACCCTGCCACGTGGGGCCGCCCGGGCGCGACCGGCTTTCGCCGCGCGAAGGATCCAGTCGACCAGCGGCGCGCGCACAGCAGAGCGGTGCGGCCCCAAGGGGTGAGGGGGTGGGGCCGCACCGCTGGTCGACTGGCTGTCGGTTACTGGCTGCTGCTCTTGGCCGTCAGGGTCGCGGTGAGCGTGAGCTCCTTGCCGTCGCGCAGCACGGTCAGGGAGACCTTGTCGCCGACGGTGCGCTCGCGGATCTGCGCGACCAGCGACAGGGAGGAGTCGACGCGCTCGCCGTCGACGGCGACGACCGTGTCACCGCTGCGCAGCCCGGCCTCGGCCGCCGGAGTGCCCGGCTGCACCTCGGCGATGCTGGCGCCGGCCCGCTTGGCGCTGCCGTCGGAGGCGGCGCCGTCACGGGAGGTGACACCGAGCAGCGCATGCTGCGCCGAGCCCTTGTCGATCAGCTGGGTGGCGATCGCCTTGGCCTCGTTGACGGGGATCGCGAAGCCGATGCCGATGCTCCCGCCCTGCGACCCCTGCGAGGCGCCGAGCGTGGCGATCGAGCTGTTGATGCCGACCAGCTGGCCGCTGGCGTTGACGAGGGCGCCACCGCTGTTGCCCGGGTTGATCGCAGCCGACGTCTGGATGGCGTTGGTCACGACCGGCTCCGTCGACCCGGTGGGACTCTCGTCGCCGCTCGTCGTGACCGGCCGGTCGAGGGCGCTGACGATGCCGGTCGTCACGGTGCCGGCGAGCCCGAGCGGGTTGCCGACCGCCATGACGGGGTCGCCCACCTTGAGGGCGTCGGAGTCGCCGAGGGCCATGGCCTCGAGGTTGTCCGGCGGGTTCTTCAGGGTGAGCACCGCCAGGTCGGTGCTGGGGTCGGTGCCGGCCACCGTGGCGTCGTAGGCGCGCCCGTCGCTCAGCGTGACGCTGATCTGGCTGGCGTCGCCGCCACCGGTGACCACGTGGTTGTTGGTGAGGACGTGGCCCTTGCCGTCGATGACCACCCCGGAGCCCTGCCCGCTGCCGCCCTGGGCCTGCACCGTGATGGCGACGACGCTCGGCGACACGGCCGAGGCGGTGGCGGTCCAGTTGGGGTTGTTGGGGTCGGCCTGCTGGACCGGGGCCTGGTCGGTGCCGCGACCCAGGCTGGACGAGGAGCTCGCAGTGGAGGACGTCTGCGTGCTCCCGTCCAGCTGGGTCGCGGCATACGTGCCGCCGCTGGCCAGGACGGCGGCGAGGGCCGCCACCGCGGTCAGCTCGGCCCAGCGGCGGGGCTTGGCCGGCTGGGCGTGCTCTGCCCCTTCCCGCGGTGTCGCGGGCGGGGGCGGTCCAGCCGGGGTCTGTGGGGCGCCGTATGCCGTGCCGGCGCCATAGGGGGAGTGGTCACCCTGGGTGCTCCCGGGGTCCGACGGGGTAGCCGGTGGGGCTGGCCCAGGACGCCTGGGGGTCGTGGGCCGGGGGCGTCGGGGCGGAGGCGCCGTACCAGACCGGCTGGGTGTCGTCGCGAGGGATCTCGGCGGTGCGCTCGTAGGACTGTGCGTCGTCCGGCGCGGCGCCGGAGGGGGTCGTGCCGCGCTGCTGGTCGTGGTGGGTCTGGCTCATCTGGTCTGCACTCCTTGATCGACTGCAACCAGTGAACCCGGGCAACGTCAGAGGCCTCTGGGCGCTTGCTGGGAGTTTCCTGTGGGCAGCTCCACGACGAACGTGGCACCGCCGCCGGACGTCTGGGCGACGCCGACCTTTCCCCCGGTGCGCGCCGACGATGGCTGCGACGATCGCCAGCCCCAGTCCATTGCCGCCCCCTGATCCCCGCGTCCGTGAGGGATCGGCCCGGTAGAACCGCTCGAACACCCTGCGTGCCGAGGCCGGGTCGACACCCGGGCCGTGGTCCCTCACCTCAAGGACAGCACGGTTGGTGCCCGGCCGCACCCCGACGACCAGCTCGACCGGGGTGCCGGCGGGCGTGTGGCTGAGGGCGTTGCCCACGAGGTTGCTGAGCACCTGCCGCAGCTTGGCCTCGTCGCCGGGCACCACTGTCGGCTCGAGGTGCCCGCCGAGGCCCGTCAGCGAGACCCGTCGCGACGGGTCGAGCGCGCGGGCATCCTGCGCGGCATCGGCCGCCAGCACGGTGAGGTCGACGTCGGTGATCTGCATGGGCCGGTGGTCGTCGAGCCGGGCGAGCATGAGGAGGTCCTCGACGAGTCCGCTCATCCGGCTCGCCTCGCCCTCGATGCGCCCCATGGCGCTGGCGACGTCCTCCGGCTTGCTGACCGCGCCCTGGCGGTAGAGCTCGGCGTAGCCCCGGACCGTGGCCAGCGGTGTGCGCAGCTCGTGGGACGCGTCCGCGACGAACTGGCGCATCCGCTCCTCGGAGGCCTCCCGCACCGCGAAGGACTGCTCGATCTGCGACAGCATCGAGTTCAGGGAGCGCGAGAGCGAGGTCACCTCGTCCTTGGCCGCCCGGGTGGGGATGCGCCGCCCGAGGTCCCCGGCGGCGATGGCGGCAGCGGTGTCCTCGATCTGGGAGAGCGGGCGGAAGGCCCGCCGCACGGCATACCAGCCGAGGACGCCGACGGCGACGGTCACGGCGAGCCCGATGAGCAGCTCGACGAGCACCAGCCGGCGGACGGTGCGGTCGACCGTGCGCAGGGGCGTGGCCACCGCGAAGGTGAAAGCGTCATCACCCGTGCGCCCGGCGACGACCCGCCAGGTCATCGCACCGTTGGTGGATCCGACGGTGAACGGCTCGCCGGTGCGCACGCGCGGGTCGTTCAGCGGCAGCGGTGGGATGGCGGGGCGCAGCGGCTCGTTGCCGGGGTAGATGCCCACCGCCTCGTCGCCGTCGGTCGGCAGGAACACCACGGCATAGGTCCCGGGCAGGCTCCGCGCGCGCGGGCTTGCGATGATCCCGGCCGCCTGCTGCGCGACGGGGATCTTGGCGCGCTGCAGGTCCTGGTCGACGCGGGCGAGGAGGTCGCGGCGCATGAGGACGGTGGTCGCCGAGGCGGTGAGCACCAGCGCGAGCACCAGCAGCACCATGAGGATGGCGACGAGCCGCACCCGCAGTGGCAGCGCCTCAAGCCGCCGGGTGACCCGGGCCGGCACCGAGCCCCGCTTCCGTGGGGTGTGCGGGGCGGTGACCCCGGCGGCGTCGGGACCGGCCGCCGTCTGCACGGGCGCCTCGGGGGCCACCTCAGGACTCCGGCAGGCGGCGCAGCACGTAGCCGACGCCGCGCTTGGTGTGGATCAGCGGAGGGACGCCCTCGACATCGATCTTGCGGCGCAGGTACGAGATGTAGGACTCGACGATGCCGGACTCGCCGCGGAAGTCGTAGTCCCAGACGTGGTCGAGGATCTGCGCCTTGGACAGCACCCGGTTGGGGTTGAGCATGAGGTAGCGCAGGAGCTTGAACTCGGTGGGGGAGACGTCGATGACGCGGCTGCCGCGCCGCACCTCGTGGCTGTCCTCGTCGAGCTCGAGGTCCTCGAAGCGCAGCGACGCGCTCTCGTCGACCTCGCCGCGGGTGCGGCGCAGGACGGCCCGGATGCGCGCGACGACCTCCTCGAGGCTGAACGGCTTGGTGACGTAGTCGTCGCCGCCGACGGTCAGGCCCTTGATCTTGTCGTCGACGGAGTCGCGGGCGGTCACGAACACGATCGGCAGCTGGCGCCCCGCCTCGCGCAGCCGTCGGGTGACGGTGAAGCCGTCCATGTCGGGGAGCATGACGTCGAGCACCACGAGGTCGGGGTGGTTCTCCGATGCGAGGCGGATCGCGGTGCCGCCGTCGCCGGCCACCGCGACCTCGAACCCGGCGAAGCGCAGCGAGGTCGCCAGCAGCTCACGGATGTTCGGCTCGTCCTCCACGACGAGCAGGCGGGCCTCCGGGGTGGTGTTCACGCGACCAGTCTCTCCCTGCAGTCTGGGAGTTTCCTGACAGGGCGCTGGGAGCCGTGACGCACTTGTGGGTCGGTGGGCGCGCCCTGTCCGAGGTGGGAGGAATGCCCACACGCCCGGTCGGGGTTTAATCGTTGTCGCCTGCCCGATGAAGGAGAACCCATGAACGTCGACCCCGACACCCTCACCGCCGCCCTGAACCGGCTCCGCCGCGCCCAGGGCCAGCTCGGCGGGGTGATCCGGATGATCGAGGAGGGCCGGGAGTGCACCGACGTGGTCACCCAGCTCGCCGCGGTCTCGCGGGCGCTCGACAAGGCGGGCTTCGCCATCATCGCGACCAACCTGCAGCAGTGCATCGTCGCCGGTGACGAGGCGGCGCTCGACAAGGAGAAGCTGGAGAAGCTCTTCCTCTCCCTGGCCTGAGGCCTTGAGGGCTCTCGTCCAGGGCTGCTACGGCAGGTCGTCGGCGTCGACGATCCGGTAGGCGTAGCCCTGTTCGGCGAGGAACCGCTGCCGGTGCGCGGCGAACTCGGCGTCGACCGTGTCGCGTGAGACCACCGTGTAGAAGTGCGCGGTGCGCCCGTCGCCCTTGGGCCGCAGCACCCGGCCGAGGCGCTGGGCCTCCTCCTGGCGTGACCCGAAGGTGCCCGACACCTGGATCGCCACGGACGCCTCGGGCAGGTCGATCGAGAAGTTGGCGACCTTCGAGACCACGAGCAGGTCGATCTCGCCGGTGCGGAACGCCTGGAAGAGCTTCTGCCGCTCGGTCACGCTCGTCTGGCCCGTGATGACCTCCGCGCCGAGCCGGCTGGCGAGCTCGTCGAGCTGGTCGAGGTACTGGCCGATGACCAGCGTCGGCTCGCCCTGGTGCTGCTTGACGATCCGCTCGATCACCGGGTTCTTCGCCGGGGTGCACGAGGCCAGCCGGTAGCGGTCGTCGGGCTCGGCCGTCGCGTAGGCCAGGCGCTCGGAGTCGGGCAGGGTGACCCGCACCTCGACGCAGTCGGCCGGCGCGATGTAGCCCTGCGCCTCGATGTCCTTCCACGGGGCGTCGTAGCGCTTCGGTCCGATGAGCGAGAAGACGTCGGCCTCCCGCCCGTCCTCGCGCACCAGCGTGGCCGTCAGGCCGAGGCGCCGGCGGGCCTGCAGGTCGGCGGTCATCCGGAAGATCGGCGCCGGCAGCAGGTGCACCTCGTCGTAGACGATGAGGCCCCAGTCGCGGGCGTCGAGCAGGTCGAGGTGGGTGTAGGCGCCCTTCCTCTTCGTCGTCAGCACCTGGTAGGTCGCGATGGTGACCGGCCGGATCTCCTTGCGGGCACCCGAGTACTCGCCGATCTCGTCCTCGGTGAGCGAGGTGCGCTTGACCAGCTCGTCGCGCCACTGCCGGGCCGAGACCGTGTTGGTGACGAGGATGAGGGTGGTCGCCTTCGCGTGGGCCATGGCACCGGCACCGACCAGGGTCTTGCCGGCCCCACAGGGCAGCACGACGACGCCGGAGCCGCCGTGCCAGAACCCGTCGACGGCCTGCTGCTGGTAGGGCCGCAGCGACCAGCCGTCCTCGGCCAGGTCGATCGGGTGCGCCTCGCCGTCGACGTAGCCCGCCTCGTCCTCGGCCGGCCACCCGACCTTGAGCAGCTCCTGCTTGAGGTGGCCGCGCTCCGAGGGGTGCACCACCACCCGGTCGTCGTCGATGCGCGCGCCCACGAGCGGCTTGATCTTCTTGTGCCGCAGCACCTCCTCGAGCACGGGCCGGTCGGTGGTGCGCAGCACCAGGCCGTGCTCGTCGTCCTTCTCGAGGGTCAGGCGGCCGTACCGGTCCATCGTGTCGGCGACGTCGACGAGCAGCGCGTGCGGCACGGCATACCGGCTGTAGGTGATGAGCGCGTTGACCACCTGCTCGGCGTCGTGGCCGGCGGCGCGTGCGTTCCACAGGCCGAGCGGGGTCACCCGGTAGGTGTGCATGTGCTCGGGGGCCCGCTCGAGCTCGGCGAACGGGGCGATGGCGCGCCGCGCCTCCTCGGCGCGCGGGTGGTCGACCTCGAGCAGGAGCGTCTTGTCGCTCTGGACGATCAGGGGTCCGTCGGGCACGCGGTTCAGTACCCCGAGTTGTCGAAGCCGGTGGCGAAGATGGCGAGCGCGATGATGCCGCCGATCACCACGAACGCCACCGCGATGGCGTAGGCGATCCAGCCCCAGCGGGTGAACTTCGCCGAGTCGGCGGGCGACTCGCCCTGCTTGACCACCGCCATGATCCCGAGGATCAGGGCGGGGATGGCGAAGAAGCAGCCGACGAGGGTCGACAGGCCCGACACCACCAGCAGCACGATCGCCGAGGTGTTGGTCGTGCCCTGCTGCGGCCGGCCGTAGGGGGAGGGCGCGTACCCGGGGCCCTGCCCGGGCTGCCCGGGGGCCGGCGGCCCGTAGCCGGGCTGGCCGTACTGGGCAGGGGGTCCCGGTGGGAAGCCGGCGCCGACCGTGCCGGGTGCCCCGGGCGCCGGCGGCGGGCCAGGCCGGGAGGGGTACCCGCCCGGTGCGCCTGCGGCATACGGGTTCTGGGCCTGGCCGTAGGGGTTCGGCGGTTGGCCGTAGGGACCGGGCTGGCCGTACGGGCCCTGCGGCTGGGAGGCGCCCTGGCCGGAGGGACCGGGCTCGGGCTCCAAGGGCTGCGTAGCGGACGGCGGCTCGAGGGCCTCGGTCTGGTCCGAGCGCTCGCCCTCGTCCCAGGCCGGTGAGGTGGGGTCGCGGTACTCGGGGGTCTCGCCCGAGCCGGCGCCCGGGTCCTTGGGCGTGTCGCTCATGGGGCCAGCGTATAACTGCCGCCCGTGCCGGGGGTTGGGGTCCGTGGTGGCAGGATCGGCCCCGTGAGCATGAGAGCCCCGCAGCGCGAGCCCGCCGCAGACCTGCCGCAGCACGTCACGATCTACGAGGTCGGCCCCCGCGACGGTCTCCAGAACGAGAAGGCCGTCGTGCCCACGGCTGTGAAGGCAGAGTTCATCCGGCGGTTGGCGGCGGCCGGGCTCGAGACGATCGAGACCACGTCGTTCGTGCCGCCCTCGTGGGTGCCGCAGCTCGCCGACGCCTCCGAGGTGCTCGAGCTGCTCGGCGAGACCGGGCTCGGCCCGCGCCGGCCGGTGCTCGTGCCCAACGAGCGCGGGCTCGACCGGGCCCTCGAGGCCGGCGTGGGTGCGGTGGCCATCTTCGGCAGCGCCACCGAGACCTTCGCCCGCAAGAACCTCAACCGCACCGTCGCCGAGTCGGTCGAGATGTTCGCCCCCGTCGTGGCGCGGGCCCGCGAGGCCGGCCTGTGGGTGCGCGCCTACGTGTCCATGTGCTTCGGGGACCCGTGGGAGGGGCCGGTGCCGGTGGAGCAGGTCGTCGACGTCAGCCGGCGCCTGATGGACCTCGGCTGCGACCAGCTCTCGCTCGGCGACACCATCGGCGTGGGGACCACCGGCCACGTCAGCCGACTGCTCGACGCCCTGGAGGGTGCGGGCATCGGAGCCGACCAGGTGGGCGTGCACTTCCACGACACCTACGGCCAGGCGCTCGCCAACACCCTGACCGCCCTGCGGCACGGCGTCACCGTCGTCGACGCCTCCACCGGCGGGCTGGGCGGCTGCCCCTACGCCAAGAGCGCCACCGGCAACCTCGCCACCGAGGACCTCGTCTGGGCGCTGCACGGTGCGGGCGTCGACACCGGCGTCGACCTCGAGGCGCTGGTGGAGACCAGCGTCTGGATGGCCGGCCAGCTGGGCCGGCCCTCGCCGTCGCGGGTGGTGCGGGCGCTCGCGGGCTCGCCGGAGTAGCAGGGGGCGGCGGGACGGCCCTAGCCGGCCGACGCCCCCGTCACCCGGTGGATCGACAGCGTGCGGGCCGTGCCGTCGGCCGTGCCGTGCACCCGTCCGCCCTCGACCCGCTCGGGGTAGAACAGCATCCGCTGCACGCCACCGGCCGCGTCGGAGTAGCCGATCCAGACGCCCTGCCGGTCGGCGGCGGCCTCGCGGAGCACGGCCAGGGTGGTGGTCGGGTCGGTGCTCGGCAGCTGCGGCCCGGGCCGGGCGGCGCGTTCCGCGCGCTGGTATGCCGCCGCCTCCTCTCCTGCTCGCAGGGCACCGATGAGCGTGCGGGCGAGCTCGTCGTCGACGGTGTGGATCGTCGGGCCCGGCTGCGTCCGCCGCGGCGGGGTGCGGTGGTGCCCGGTCGTCGGGACGAGCAGGCCGCCCTCGGCGGACTCGGCCGCCGGGGCGTAGCCGGCGTCGCGGAGGAAGTCGAGCGCGGTCGGCGCGCCG
Source organism: uncultured Actinomycetota bacterium (assembly GCA_963730585.1). GTDB lineage: Bacteria > Actinomycetota > Actinomycetes > Actinomycetales > Dermatophilaceae > Pedococcus_A. The sequence continues at coordinate 701,777 of CAVSSL010000010.1, forward strand.
ACCGGGGAGACCAGCACGGTGGGGGCGATCCGGCGCAGCTGCAGGGGGCTGAGCGCCCGGTCGGCGAGCATGGCGCCGAGGGTGGCCTCGTCGTCGCAGCGCACGTAGGAGCCGACCGAGCCGACCCGGGTCTGGCCGTGCCGTCGGGCGACGTCGCGGACGAGGTAGTCCAGCGGCTGGGGGACCGGGGTGTGGCTGGCGTCGGTCAGGGCCGACAGCACCTGGTCGACCGACCAGCCTGCGTCGAGGCAGCGGCGCACCGAGGCGGTGGTGAACCGGTAGACGGTCGCCCCGCCGCGGGACTCGACGTCGGCCACGAGGCGCATGAACTGGGCCAGGCCACCTTCGAGCGGGCCGGGGGCGACGGCCGTCAGGTCGGCCTGGAGCAGCACGTGCTCGACGGGGGCCGGCAGGTGCGGGTGCATGGCCTCGGCGAGCCGCTCGGGGTCTGCCTCGCCGAGCAGGGCGCGGCCGCCGCGCGAGAGGGCGCCGCGACCGGTGGCGCCCACCCACTCGGCCTCCTCGGCCACGGCGGCCACCACGGCGTCGATGGTCTGCGGCAGCCGGCGGGGGCGCCGCCAGCGCAGCGCCTCCACGACCGCACCGGGATCGGGCGCCGTGCCCTGCGGCAGCCGCTCGAGCTCCTCGAGGACGTCGCGGCGCAGGCCACGCGCCGGGGGCCACGACACCTCGGGGCCGAGCGCGTTCACGGTGCCGGAGCCGCCCGGCGGGGTGCCGCCGACGAGGTGCGGGGCGCGGGTCGAGCCCAGCCAGGCCTGCGCGAGCGTCGCCCAGCGGGACGCCCCGGGCAGCTGCTGCCAGTCGTCGTAGGCCGGCGTCGGGGCCCACACCGGCTCCAGCGAGCCGTCGTCACCCACGAGCCCGGCGGCCAGGGCGAGCTCGGCCACGAAGGCCGCGCGACGCTCGGGCACGTCGAGGACCTGCGCCAGGCGGCGCAGGTCGCGCACGGCGAGGCCACCGGCCCGCAGGACGCGGGGCGGTCGGGGGCCCCACTCGGCGGCGACCTCGTCGACCAGCACGAGCAGGTCGCTCACCTGCTGCCCGGCCGCCGCGTCCACCACCGCCGGCTCGTGCTCCCGGCCGGCCACGACGGGTGGCTCGAGCAGCAGCTCGCGGTGCACGCGCCCACCCCGCAGGCGCAGGCCCACCTCGCGGGGCAGCACGACCTGCTCCGACGACACCGACAGCACGAGGCCCTCGGTGAGCAGCCAGCGGGCTCCCTCGGCCACCTTGCCCGGGGTGCCCTCGGCCGGCGGCACGGCCAGCGGCGGGCCCCAGGCCAGCCGGTCGAGGATGGCCCGGGCCGGCTCGGGCGCTGCCTCGAGGAGGGCGTCGAGGCGTGCCGGGTCGGCCAGGGCGGCCGGCGTGGTGCCGCGGACCTCCGCCGCGGTGGGGCCCAGGCCCGCGACGTGCGGGCCGAGCGCCTCGACGGCGGTCCGCGTGACGTGCAGCCCGTCGGCGCCGCGCCAGAGGAGCGCGGTCGACCACAGGCGGTGCAGCAGGCCGGGCACACGGTCGTCGGCTGGTGCGCCGAGGTGCTCCAGGAGCAGGCGCTCGTCGAGCGCCCCCTGCTGGAGGCTGGCGGCCTCCAGCACCTGGAGGTGGGCTCGGTCGAGGGAGTCGAGGGCTCGCTGGACGCTGGCGCGGGTGCTGGCCCGGGCCGCCAGAGACGTCAGGTCGGTCGGAGCCGGCCGGGCCAGGTCGGGACGGCGCCGGAGCAGCTCGCCCAGCTCGTCGTCCGTACGTCCCCGGATGTCGTCGGCCAGTGAGCGCACCGGCTGCGCCGCCGCCCCCGGGTCCGCGGGGTCGGGCGCAGCCGGCACACGCGGCATACGGGCGTCGGACGAGGTGGGCACCCGACCAACGGTAGTCGGGCGCCGCCGGGCGCACCTCGTGGCGGACTCCCAGCCGCCTCCCATCGACCTCACAGCCAGGTGCGGCATGCTGGCGACGACGAGAGGAGTCGCCATGTCGGACCAGACCCAGCCGATGCCGCCGGCCCAGCCACCTCGAGGTCCCGCCGGGGGCCCGGGCCAGCCACCGTCGGGACCCGGCGGGCCTGGGCCCGGGGGACCGGGCGCACCTGCTGGACCGCCACCGCCGCAGGGCGGCTGGCCCGCGCAGCCCTACGGCCAGCCGCCGGCCCGCAAGCCCGGCCTCTGGCGCCAGGCCACCTCGACCACCGGTGGCCGGATCGCGACCGGCGTGGCCCTCGCCCTGACAGGTCTGATGCTGCTCGGCGTGCTCGGCGTGGGTGTGTTCGGCATCGCGCGGGCGGCCCACCTCTGGGGTGACCGCGACGAGCGGGTGTCGCAGCGTGACGGGTGGGGGCCGGGCAGCCGGTTCGACGACGACGAGGGCGGTCGGGGCATGGGGCCGGGGATGGGGCCCCGCTCGGGCAACGGCCAGGGTGACGGCGGCATGATGCGCGGCAACGGCCTGCTCGGCCGGCTCGGCGGCGTGCAGCACGGCGAGTTCACCGTCACCGGCAGCGACGGCAAGGCCGTCGTCATGACGCTCCAGCGCGGTGTCGTGACCGCCGCCAGCGCCACCTCGGTCTCGGTGCGCAGCACCGACGGCTTCTCCCAGACGTATGCCGTGAACGCGGCCACCCGGGTGACCGGGGGTTCCGCGGCGCAGCTGCAGAAGGACGCCCAGGTCGTGGTGCTGGCCCGCAAGGCCGACAAGGTGGCGGTGCAGATCCGCGCGGTGATCCGCTGACACCCCTCGCCGGGACTCACCCCCTGCCACCGGGGTGGGGCTGCCAGTAGGTTGCCGCCATGAGCGAGGCAACGGCGCGGCACGAGCACCCCAGTGGCGAGCAGTGGACCCTTCGCCACGGTGACCTCCGGGCGACGGTCGTCGAGGTCGGTGGAGGCCTGCGGACCCTGACGTCCGGCGGGCGCGACGTGCTCGCCGGCTACGACATCGACGAGATGGCCAGCGCCGGCCGGGGACAGCTGCTCATGCCGTGGCCGAACCGGCTGCGCGACGGCCGCTACCGGTTCGACGGCCGGGAGCAGCAGCTCGCGCTCAGCGAACCGGCCCGCGGCAACGCCAGCCACGGGCTGGTGCGCTGGGCGCTGTGGTCGCTGCTGGAGCGCTCCGACTCCGCCCTGACGGTCGGCTACCGGCTGCACCCGCAGCAGGGGTGGTCGGGCCGCCTCGACCTCACCGTGCGCTACGAGCTGTCGGACCACGGGCTGACGGTCACCACGACGGCGACGAACGTGGGCCGCAACCGGGTGCCGTTCGGCTACGGCGCGCACCCCTACCTCGCGCTCGGCGAGACCAGGCTCTCCGACGTCGTGCTCACCGTGCCCGCCTCCGAGCAGGTGCTGGTCGACGACGAGCGGAAGCTGCCCACCGGGACGGCACCCGTCGAGCAGGGCGGCCGAGACTTCCGGCAGGCCCGGCCGCTGGGCTCCACCCGTCTGGACACCGCCTTCACCGGCCTCGACCGTGACGGCGAAGGCCGCTGGCAGGTCACGCTCGGCGGCCTGGTCGACCGGCCGGACGTCTCCGTGTGGGGCGACCGGGCCTTCGACTGGGTGCAGGTCTTCACCGACAAGGGCGAGGACGAGGGCGTCGACGGTGTGCGCGGCGTCGCGGTCGAGCCGCTCACCTGCCCCGCCGACGCCTTCAACTCCGGCGAGGGCCTCCTCGTGCTCGAGCCCGGCCAGCAGTGGTCAGGCCAGTGGGGCTTGGTGCTGCACGGCTGAGGGCTGCGGCACCGGCTCGTCCTCGCCCTGGAGGCCGTTGACGGCGGGCGTGATGCGGCGCTCGAGCAGCCGCGCGAGCCACATCATCCCGACGCAGCCGCCCACCAGCAGGGCGATGTAGGCCCCGGCGAGCCCGTGCTGCAGCAGCACGCCGGCGACCACCGGGCCGAGGATGGTGCCGCCCTGGAACGCGCCCGCGCTGATGGCGTTGTACCGCCCGCGCAGGTGGTCGGGTGCGAGGTCGTTGGTGATGGCCGGGATGGTCGGCTGCAGCATGGTCTCGCCGAGGGCGAAGAGGCCCATGAACACGAGCACCGCCGCGCTCGCCGCCACCGAGCCGGGCACGACCCCGCCGACGCCCAGCGCCAGCCAGGAGACCGCCCACAGCGCCGCCATGACCATGAAGACGCGGGTGCGGCGCTTGCCGCTGATGCGGCCGAGCACGAAGAACTGCAGGCCCACGATGACGGCCGTGTTCACGGCGAACGCGAAGCCGATCACCCCCGTGGAGACCTCGGCGACGCCCCGGGCGAACGCCGGCATACCGGCCTCGATCTGGCCGTAGCCGACGAAGGTCGCCACGAAGGTCAGCAGCGTCAGCCACAGCACGGACGGCTGGCGCAGGATGGCGGCGTAGGAGCCGGGCTCGTCCGAGGCGTGCTCTGGTGCCTCGGCGCGGCCGTGGACGTGCCGCAGCGGGCCGAGCAGCAGGGCGATCGGGACGAGCATCGACGCGGCGTCGGCCAGGAAGATCGCCGTGAAGGTGGCCGGACGGTCGACATCGACGACGATGCCGCCGATCACGCCGCCGAGGCCGATGCCGAGGTTGACCAGCGCGAAGTTGATGCCGAAGTACTGCTGGCGCGCGGGGCCGTCGACGACCGCGGCGATGAGCGCGTTGAACGCGGGCCACGAGATGCCGAAGTTGAACCCGATGAAGAGGAAGGCCAGGGCCACCGTCAGCGGGGTCGTCGCGAAGGCCAGGATGACGCAGCCGACGAGCTGGGCGGCCGTCGCCATCAGCAGCATCACGCGGGCCCCGAGCCGGTCGGTCAGGCTCCCGCCCGGAGCGGTGACGGCCAGGGCGAAGACCGCGATGAGCGACATGAGGAAACCCGACAGCCCGAGCTCGATGCCGCGCACCTCGTTGAGGTAGATCACCGTGAACGGCAGGGTCAGGCCGCGGCCGAGCGTCTGGACGGCCACCGTCGACAGCAGCCACCTGCCCTCGGTCGGCAGCTGGGCCCAGAAGTCCCGGATCCCCCCGCGCGTGCTCATGCCCGCCATGGTCCCGCACCCCACCGACAGCACTTCAACCGGTTATTGCTCCGGGCCCCACCTGGAAGGGGCGGGCCGCGGCGGGGCCGGGCAACCGGCATACCGGCTCGGTGATTTGGCCCGACACGTTAGCCTTGCGTGAGGCGCACAGCTGAGGCGCCGTCACACACGAACTTTCGCGCTCTCCCCGGCGGAGACGTTCATTCACAGGCAGAGGTGGGCAGTGCCTACAGGCAAGGTCAGGTTCTACGACGCGGACAAGGGCTTCGGCTTCATTGCCGGCGACGAGGGCGAGGACGTGTTCCTGCACGCCAGCGCGCTGCCTGAGGGCGTCACGACGCTGAAGAAGGGCGCCCGCGTCGAGTTCGGCATCGTCGAGGGCCGTCGCGGTGCCCAGGCCCTGTCGGTGCGCGTGCTCGAGCCGGCTCCCAGCGTCAGCGCCGGCAAGCGCGAGCAGACCCGCAAGAAGCCCGAGGAGCTCGTCGTCCTGATCGAGGACAGCATCAAGCTGCTCGACGACGCCTCGAACTCCCTGCGCCGCGGACGCCGTCCCGACAAGGCCCACGGCGACAAGCTCGCCGCCGTGCTGCGCTTCCTCGCCGACCAGCTGGAGTCCTGAGGTGCCGGTGCCCAAGGACGACCTCGTGCTCAAGGCCTCGGTGCCGGTGGCGCGGGAGGCCGCCGAGTCGATCGCCGAGGCCGGCACGGTCGGTGACCACCTCGGCATGGAGATGCTCGACGAGCGCCTCGCGACGCACTACTTCGCCTGCACCGCCAAGGCCTACCCCGGGTGGCGCTGGGCGATCACGGTCGCCCGGGTGCCGCGCGGCAAGGTCGCCACGGTGTGCGAGACCAACCTCGTGCCGGGGGAGGGTGCCCTGCTGGCCCCCGAGTGGGTGCCGTATGCCGAGCGGCTGGCCCCCGGTGACCTCGGCGCGGGTGACGTCCTCCCCTACAAGGAGGAGGACCCCCAGCTCGAGCCCGGCTTCGAGGCGACCGGCGACGAGGACGTCGACCAGATGGCCCTCTGGGAGCTCGGCCTCGGCCGCAAGCGCGTGCTGTCGGCCGAGGGTCGCGAGGCCGCGGCCCAGCGCTGGTACGACGGCGAGGGCGGGCCGCACTCCGAGGTGGCCGAGAAGGCCCCGGCCCCGTGCTCGTCGTGCGGCTTCTTCCTGCCCATGGCGGGAGCGTTGAGGTCTTTTTTCGGCGTGTGCGCCAACGCCTGGTCACCGAGCGACGGTCGCGTCGTGAGTCTTGACCACGGCTGCGGCGCCCACTCCGAGGTCGACGTCGACAAGCAGCCGCCCGTGTCGGTCACCGGCGAGCCCCTGCTCGACGAAGAGGCCTACGACCTGGTCTGACGGCCGAGTCGTTCGGGCGGTCTGACGGCCGGGCCCGCTGTGTGGGCTGACGCCATGCCGTTGGTGTGGGCTGACGGCCGGCGCCCTCAGTGGGCGTCGAAGGCGTTGCCGCGCCCGCGGCGCACGTAGGTGTAGCCGAGGAACCCCAGCACGATCCCGGCTGCACACGACCACGGCCACCACGAGCGGTCGCCGGCGTGCAGCGCGGGCACGGCGAGCGTGACCACGAGCGCGACGGCCCACACGGCGATGCCCCACAGCACGACCCGCGTCGTGCGCCAGGGCAGCGGCTGCGGCTCGGTGATCTGGGCGATCGACCGGGGCGAGCGGGTCTCCTGGGACTGCTGGGGCTGCTGGGACTGCCCGGCCTGCGGGGTCGCCGGCCCACGGTCGGGCCGGTTCGAGGGGGGCTGTCTCACGCCGGCAGCCTATCTCCAGGACAAACCCTCTCAGGCCGTACTCTTCTGCCCATGTCGAAGTCCTCCACCGCGACGCGCGAGGCCGTCTCCACCAGCGCCCTCGACTCGTTCTTCCAGATCACCGAGCGTGGCTCGACGGTCGGCCGCGAGATCCGCGGCGGCCTGGCCACCTTCTTCACGATGGCCTACATCGTCGTGCTCAACCCGCTCATCATCGGCACCCAGGCCGACTCCACCGGGCAGTTCCTCGGTGGTGGCACCACCCCGAACCTGCACATGGTCGCGGCCGCCACCGCCTTGGTCGCCGGCGTGATGACCCTGCTCATGGGTGTCGTCGCCAACTACCCGCTGGCGCTCGCCACCGGCCTGGGCCTCAACGCCTTCGTCACCTTCGGCGTGGCCAAGCTCCCGGAGATGACCTGGGCCGACGCCATGGGACTGGTGGTGCTCGAGGGCATCATCATCACGGTGCTGGTGCTCACCGGCTTCCGCCAGGCGGTCTTCAAGGCCATCCCGGCGCAGCTGAAGACCGCGATCAGCGTCGGCATCGGCCTCTTCATCACCATCATCGGCCTGGTCGACGCCGGCTTCGTCCGCAAGCCCGCCGGCGGTCCGGTGCCGGTCGAGCTCGGCATCGGCGGCTTCCTCACCGGGTGGCCGCTGCTGGTCTTCGTGGCCGGGCTGCTCGCGATCATCGTCATGATGGTCAAGGGCGTGAAGGGCGCCATCCTCTACGGCATCGTGGGCGCCACCGTGCTGGCGGTCCTCGTCGAGACCATCGCCAACATCGGGGGGCAGACCAACGCCAAGGGCGAGGTCGTCAACCCGGCCGGCTGGGGCCTGAACGTCCCCGCCATCCCCGACACGATCGCCAGCCTCCCCGACTTCGGGCTGCTGGGGCAGTTCAGCCTGCTCGGGTCGTTCTCCAAGATCGGCCTCGTCGCGGCCATGCTGCTGGTCTTCACCCTGCTGCTCGCGGACTTCTTCGACACCATGGGCACGATGGTGGCCATCGGCTCCGAGGCCGACCTGCTCGACAAGGAGGGCAACCCGCCCAACGCCGAGAAGATCCTCATCGTCGACTCCGTCGCCGCGATGGCTGGTGGCGCCGCCTCGGTCTCCTCGAACACGTCCTACATCGAGTCGGCCTCCGGTGTCGGCGAGGGCGCCCGCACCGGTCTCGCGTCGGTTGTGACCGGTGTGCTGTTCCTGCTGGCGACCTTCCTGTCACCGCTGGTCAACGTGGTGCCCTACGAGGCGGCCACCCCGGCGCTCATCGTCGTGGGCTTCCTGATGATGCAGCAGGTCAAGGGCATCGACTGGGACGACCTCGAGATCGCGATCCCGGCGTTCCTGACGATCGTGCTGATGCCGTTCACCTACTCGATCACCGTGGGCATCGGCGCCGGTTTCATCGTCTACACGCTGCTCAAGGTCGTCCGCGGCAAGACCAGCGCGATCCACCCCATCCTCTGGGGCGTCTCGGCGCTGTTCGTCATCTACTTCGCGATCGACCCGCTGCGCAACGCCGTCGGCATCTGACGCAGCCCCACCACCGCGTATGCCGCGGGGCCACCTCACGGGGCCCCGCGGCATACCTGTCTGCGCGCCACTTGTCTGCGTCCCCCCTGTCTTTGCTGCTCAGGAATAGTTAGCAGAGGTAATGAGTTAGGCTAACTATCTGACCTGAGAGGACCTCATGACGCCACCCAGCCGCCGCTCCACCAGCGCCGGGCTGTCGCCGTCCGCCGTGTCCGCCCTCGGCGGCGAGCTGCGCCTGGCCTGCATGCGCATCTCGCGCCGCATCCGCTTCGAGAGCACCCACGAGGTGCCCCCGCACCAGTTCAGTGTGCTGGTGCGCCTGGAGGAGACCCCCCGCACGCCCGGGGAGCTCGCCGACATCGAGCGGGTGAGCGCCCCGAGCATGACCCGCACCGTGGCCGCGATCGTCGACCGCGGCCTGGTCGAGCGGACGGCCGACCCGTCCGACGGGCGGCAGGTCATCCTGTCGCTCACGCCGGAGGGGCGACGGCTGCTCAAGGAGATCCGTCGTCGCCGCGACCAGTGGATGACCGTGCGGGTCAAGGCACTTCCGCCCGAGGAGCAGGAGATCCTGCGGCAGGCCTCGGCCATCCTGTCGAAAGTGGCCGGCGAATGAGCCCGACCTTCTCGTCGCTCCAGGTCCGCAACTACCGCATCTACGCCACCGGCGCCTTCATCTCCAACATCGGCACCTGGATGGGCCGGGTCGCCCAGGACTGGCTGGTGCTCACCGAGCTCACCGACCACTCCTCGCAGGCGCTCGGCATCGTCACCGGCCTGCAGTTCCTTCCCTTCCTGCTGCTGGCGCCGTGGGCCGGGATGATCGCCGACCGGTTCCCCAAGCGCCGCACGCTCGTGGTGACCCAGACCGGGCTGGCGGCGTCGAGCCTGCTGCTCGGCCTGCTGGTCGTCACCGGCACCGCCACGCTGTGGATGGTCTACGCCATCGCGCTGTTCACCGGTGTCGCCACCGCCATCGACAACCCCGCCCGCCAGTCGTTCGTCTCCGAGATGGTGCCGCGCGACCGCCTCGCGAACGCCGTCGCCCTCAACAGCGCGTCGTTCAACGCCGGTCGGCTCATCGGCCCGGGCATCGCCGGCCTCACCATCGCCTGGTTCAACACCGGCGTGGCGCTGCTGCTCAACACCCTCACCTTCGTGGCGGTCCTCGTCGCGCTCGTGCTGCTGCGGCCGAGGGAGCTGCGGCCCGCCCCGGTCACCCGCGGCAAGGGCGCCATCAAGGACGGCGTGCGCTACGTGCGGAACCGCCCCGACCTCATCCTCGTGATGGGGCTCGTGTTCGTGCTCGGCACCTTCGGCATGAACTTCCAGATCACGACTGCCCTGATGGCCACCAACGAGTTCGGCAAGGGGCCCGAGGAGTACGGCCTGCTCGGCTCGATCATGGCGATCGGTTCGCTCGCGGCGGCGCTGCTGTCCGCCCGTCGTCCGCAGCCGCGGCTGCGCATCCTGCTCACGGCGCTGGTCGGGTTCGTCGGGGCCACGCTGGCTGCCTCGCTCGCACCGACGTACACGCTGTTCGCCGTCGCCCTGGTGCCGGTCGGCCTGTCCGCCCTGACCGCGCTGACCACGGCCAACGCGATGGTCCAGCTCCGGGTCGAGCCCTACATGCGCGGACGCGTCATGGCCCTCTACATGGCGATCTTCATGGGCGGCACCCCCGTCGGTGCGCCCATCATCGGCTGGATCGGTGACGTGTTCGGCCCCCGCTGGACCATCGCCATCGGCACCGTGGCCGTCGCGCTGGCCCTGGGCGGTGTTTCGGTCTGGCTGGCTCGCCACGAGAATGTCCGCGTGAGCTACGAGTCGCAGCGACGTCCCCGCTTCCGGGTCACCACCGCGCCGGTCTCCGAGGCCGTGCCCGAGGCCGCCCGGTGACGCCGACCTTCCGGCGCCGGCTCACCATCGCGGTGCTGGTCGTCGTGGTCGCCGTGGCCGTGGTCGCCGCGCTCGTCAACTAGCGCGGCCGCTGCGCCCGGATGGCCGTCATGGCGGCCGCTGGGCAGGGGACGCCTGTTACTTCGGGTAGCACATCGGCGGGACGGTGAGCCGCAGCTCGTAGCCCGCCGGGCAGACGAGCTGCCCCAGGGAGTTCGTGACCGGCTTGACGGGCTCGAGCACCGAGGTGGCCGTCGGCGACGGACTCGACGTCGAGGTGGGGGAGGTCGTCGTGGAGGAGGTCGACGTGGGCGACGGCTGGAGCGGCTTGGTGACGCCCCCCACCACGCCCGTGACGACGTCGGTGATGCTGGTGGTGGCGGAGGTGGTCGTCGTCGGCCTCGGCGTGGAGCCGGTGCCGCCGCTGCCTCCCGTGCCCCCGCTGCTCCCCGTGCCGGTGCCCGAGCCCGAGCCGCCGCTGGACGCGCCCGCGGTGGTCGTCGAGCGGGGCGTGGGGGTCGCCGTGCCGGTGGCCGTCCCGGCGGTGCCGGCGGCCGGGCTGGCGGCACCCGAGGGCAGGTAGGGCGCGGCGGTGAGCTGGTCGTCGGTGAGGTCGTGGCTCGGGAGCACGGTGACGCCGCGGCGGTAGCCGTCGGCGAGCGCGACCACCTGGGCGACGTAGGCGTCGCTGTAGTTGTAGCGCAGGATCGCCGAACGCAGATCGCCCGGCTGGGTCAGGTCGCCCGGACCGGAGCAGAGGTAGACGGCGGTCGCGGTGGCCGCGTCCGCCATGTTCTGGGGGTTCTTGCTGCCGTCGCCGTCGGCGTCGACGCCGACCGAGCGCCACGTGCCGGGGATGAACTGCATGGGCCCCACCGCACGGTCCCACTGGGTGTCGCGGTCGAGGCTGCCGCCGTCGCTGTCACGGATGACGGCGGTGTTGTTGCTGCCGTTCAGCGGCAGCCCGTAGATGCCCGGACGGACGGTGCCGGACTCGTCGAGGCCGTTCCCGGCATACCGTCCGTGGTCGCTCTCGACCTTGCCGATGGCGGCGACGAGCGCCCAGTCGATCCCACAGGCGGGGTCGGCGGCGTCGACGAGGGTGGCGGCTCGCTTGTAGGCCTCGAGCGCCCGCGTGGGGATACCGGCTGCGGCGACGGCGGGGGCGATCTCCGGGCTGGGCGCGGTGGCGGGCAGGCTCGAGGCGACCTCACCGGGGATCGGCGGCAGCGGCGGCAGCACCGGAGCGCCCGGGCGGGTCAAGGGGGTGGCCGGCACCGTGACCACCGGCTTCGACTGGGCGGCGGCGTCCTCGGCCGCTGCCCCGCCGGTGCTGAGCAGCATCGATCCGCTGCCGATGAGGGCCACCGCCGGCAGGGCGCCGGCCACGGTGCGCCAGGTCAGTCGCACATCCCGCGTCATCGCGTGCGTTCTCCTCGTGTCCGCGTGCCCCATCCCCGGGGTCGTTCACCCGGGTCAACGAGGAGCTCGCGCGAAGGTTACGCCGGGAGGCGCTGCTCCGCAGGTCAGAGGCGCTCGACGATGTGCTCCACGCAGGCGATCAGGGCCGACACGTCGCCGGGCTCGACCGCCGGGAAGGTCGCCACGCGCAGCTGGTTGCGGCCCAGCTTGCGGTAGGGCTCGACGTCCACGACGCCGTTGGCGCGCAGCGTCTTGGCCACGGCCGATGCGTCGACGTCGTCGGCGAAGTCGATGGTCGCCACGACCTGGGAGCGCGCGGCCGGGTCGGCCACGTAGGGGGTCGTGTACGCCGTGCGCTCGGCCCAGTCGTACAGGCGGCCGCTGGAGTCGGCGGTGCGCTTGACCGCCCACTCGAGGCCGCCCTGGCCGTTCAGCCACTCGAGCTGGGCCTTGAGCAGGGCCAGGGTGCCGACGGCCGGGGTGTTGTAGGTCTGGTTCTTGCGGGAGTTGTCGATCGCGGTCGGCAGCGAGAAGAAGTCCGGGACCCAGCGACCGGTCGCGGCGATCTCGTCCACGCGGGCCAGGGCGGCGGGGGAGAAGACGGCCAGCCACAGGCCGCCGTCGGCCGCGAAGCACTTCTGCGGGCCGAAGTAGTAGACGTCGGACTCGCTCACGTCGACGGGCAGGCCACCGGCGCCCGAGGTCGCGTCGATGAGCACGAGGGAGCCGTCGTCGGCACCCTCGACCCGCTTGACCGGGGCCATGACGCCGGTGGAGGTCTCGTTGTGCGGCCACGCGTAGACGTCGACACCGGCCTCGGCCCGCGGCGCGGCCAGGGTGCCCGGCTCGGCCTTGATGATCGTCGAGTCGCCGAGGAAGGGGGCGTTGTGGGTGACGCTGGCGAACTTGGACGAGAACTCACCGAAGCTGAGGTGCTGGGCGCGCTCGCGGACCAGGCCGAAGGCGGCGATGTCCCAGAACGCGGTCGAGCCGCCGTTGCCGAGCACGACCTCGTAGCCCTCGGGCAGCTTGAACAGCTCGCTGATGCCCTCGCGGACCGCGCCGACCAGGTTCTTCACCGGGGCTTGGCGGTGCGACGTGCCCAACACGGTGGTGCCGAGGGAGGCGAGGTAGTCGACCTGCTCGGGGCGGACCTTGGACGGACCGGAGCCGAACCGCCCGTCCTTGGGGAGCAGGTCGGCGGGGAGGGTCAGCGGGGCGCTCTCGGTCACGTCAAGTCACCTTCGTCGTCGGTGGCCGCGGTGTGCGGTCGGCAGGGGCTGGGTGGGTGGTCTGGCGACGCCGTTGTCGGCCTCCAGTCTGGCACCGCTGTCCGACCTGTGGGACGTGAGGTCCACCACCCGGACGCACGGGAGGTGGCGGAGGTCCAGGCCGGCCCCGCGGCATACCCGTTTCGCACTCTGCCCACGAGGCGTCGCTTGGCCCGCCGAGCTCGGTGGGCACAGCGACGCCTGACGTGCACAGTGCGCCGGCGTCAGGCCAGTTCCCGGCGGCTGCGGCGCCGGGCCGCCTCGATCAGCTTCGCAACTCGCTCTGGATGGCTCAGGTCAGCCCACGTGATCCGGACGACCTCGTACCCCCAGCTGCGCAGGGTGTCCTCGCGTCGCTTCTCGGCGAACAGGTCGTCGCGGTTCTCGTACTTGACCTTGCCGTCGAACTCGATCACCACCGGCGCGTCGTCGAGGAGGAAGTCGACGCGGTACCGCGTTCCGTCACGCTCCAGCACGACCTGGGGCGTCGCGGCCACCCCGAGGTGGCGCAGCACCTGAGCCAGTCGAGTCTCGCCGGGCGATTCGTGACGAGCGTCCGCGTGCGCGAGTGCGGCGCGGGTGGTTGCCGTCCGGGGGTGGCGGGTCATCAGCGAGCGCGCGTGCGCGAGGTCGGCGGGGGTGAGGAGCTTGCGGGACAGGGCCGCGTCCGCCGCCACGAGGGCCGAGATCGGGCGGTTGGCCGCCCCGGCCTGCACGATCGCCACCGCCAGCCGCTGCTTCTCGGAGAGCGCGACGCCGAGGGTCGGATGAAGGGTGAAGGCGGGTTGGTGTCGGCTCTGCCGGTCGTCCACGCGGGTCAGGTGGGCGCGGGTCAGGTCGACATCCACGAGGGGCAGGCGTGCCATGACCAGCGCCGACTGGTGGCTGGCGAAGGCCTTGCCGCCGAAGTGGCGTAGCAACGCCGTGGTCGTCAGGCGGTGTCGGGACTCGGCATCGGCCGGCACGCCCAGCGCCCACCAGCCCCGGGTGAGCGACGCGCACAGACCTGCCTTGGCCCAGACGCCGAGCCGTGCCGTCGAGGCACCGACGACCAGCGCATCAGCGCTGCTGAAGACGCCGCCTCGGCACACCTCGACCAGCTCCGGGGGGATCTGCATGACCGGCCACTATGGCCAACCGGGCTCAACGTCCGCCGGCGTTGTCCACAGCGACTGAGCCGGACATGACTCTGCCCACCTGGCGTCGCCGTACCCACGAAGTTCCGTGGGCAGGGCGACAGCAGGTGGGCAGAGCCGAAACGCCGGGGGGTGAGGGGTCAGCCGCGCCAGCCGGCGACTGACTCCACAGGTCGGGGGCCGGGGCCGATGTAGCGCGAGCTCGGGCGGATCAGGCGCCCGGTCTTCTTCTGCTCGAGGATGTGCGCCGACCAGCCGGCCGAGCGCGCACAGGTGAACATGGGCGTGAACATCGACGCCGGCACCTCGGCGAAGTCGAGCAGCACGGCGGCCCAGAACTCCACGTTGGTCGCCAGCACCCTGTCGGGGCGTCGGGCGTGCAGCTCGTCGAGCGCAGCCTTCTCGAGGGCGGCGGCCACCTCGAAGCGGGGTGCGCCGAGCCGCTCGCAGGTCGCCCGCAGCACCCGGGCGCGGGGGTCCTCGGCGCGGTAGACCCGGTGGCCGAAGCCCATCAGCCGCTCGCCCTTGTCGAGCACGTCCTTGACGTAGGCGGTGGCGTCGCCGGTCTGCTCGACGCCCTCGATCATGTGCAGCACGCGCGAGGGGGCGCCGCCGTGCAGCGGGCCGCTCATCGCGCCGACCGCACCCGACAGGCACGCGGCGACGTCGGCGCCGGTGGAGGCGATGACCCGGGCGGTGAAGGTCGAGGCGTTCATGCCGTGCTCGGCGGCCGACACCCAGTAGGCGTCGACGGCCTCGACGTGGCGCGGGTCGGGCTCGCCGCGCCAGCGGATCATGAACCGCTCGACGATGGTCCGGCCCTTGTCGACCTCGCGCTGCGGGATCATCGGCTGCTGCAGTCCGCGAGCCGACTGGGCCACGAACGACAGCGCGGTCACCGAGGCACGGGCGAGGTTGTCACGGGCAGTCTCGGGGTCGATGTCGAGCAGCGGGCGGAAGCCCCACAGCGGTGCCAGGGTCGCCAGTGCGGCCTGGACGTCGACGCGCACGTCGCCGGAGTGGATCGGCAGGGGAAACGGCTCGGCCGGGGGCAGACCCGGGTCGAACTCGTTGTCGACGAGCAACCCCCACACCTGGCCGAACGACACCCGGCCGACGAGGTCGTTGATGTCGACGCCGCGGTAGCGGAGCGCGCCGCCCTCCTTGTCGGGCTCGGCGATCTCCGACTCGAAGGCGATGACTCCCTCGAGTCCTGGCTTGAAGTCACTGTCGGACATCGGAGAACCATCCCTTGCTCGGCGACGTTGTCGGCGGTGCCATTCTGCACCGTCGGTGCCATGGGCCAACATGGCGCCCATGCACATGTCTGCGACCCGGTTCCTGGTGACCACGTGGTGACCCCGAGCCTGACCCCTGACGGCGACTTCGACTCCGAGGTCTTTGCCGGCGACCTGACCGGCCAGGACGCCGGGTCCGCGCACTTCCTCGAGTGCCGGTTCGAGGAGTGCGACCTCACCGAGCTGCGGGCGCCGCGGGCCCGCTTCGCGGACACCACCCTGTATGCCGTGCGGGGAGCAGGCGTCGACCTCGCCGAGAGCGAGTGGCTGGACTGCGTCGTCGCGGGCGCGCGGCTGGGGGCGGTGCAGCTCCACGGGGCCGAGCTGCGCCGGGTGCGGTTCGAGGGAGGCAAGATCGACTTCCTCAACCTGCGGGGCGCGAAGCTCCGGGAGGTGGCATTCGTCGACTGCATGCTGACCGAGCCCGACTTCGGTGGCGCGGCCCTGGAGCAGGTCACGTTCGAGGGCTGCCGGCTGGTGGGGGCGGACTTCAACCAGGCCCAGATGAAGGCGGTCGACCTCAGCGGCGCGCACCTGGCGGCGCCGCGCGGGTTGGCCAGCCTCTCGGGCGCGACCATCTCCCGTCTCCAGCTGTTCGACCTGGCCCCCGTGCTGGCAGACCAGCTCGGCATCACCGTGGCCGACTGACACGGCCGGCCGACCGGTTACCGCTTGGCGCCCTTGGCCCGGCGCTTGTCCCGCACCGCGAGGGTGGGCTTGCCCTCGTCCTTCATGTCGAACAGGTCGGTCGCCTCGAGCAGCTTGCTGAGCTTGGCGTACCCGTAGTTGCGCGGGTCGAACGACGACTGGTTCGCGATGTGCTGCCCGACGGTTCCGACGAGTGCCCAGCCGTCGTCGTCGGCGGCCCCCTGCACGGCCCGGCGGAGCAGGGTGACGAGCTTGGCGTCCTTCTTGAGCTCGGGGGTGGGCACCCGCAGCCGGGCCGGCTGGGTCCCGGCCTCGGCCTCGCTCGTGCCCACCGCCACGGTGTCCTCCTCGTCGACGTCGAGCTGGTCGAGCACGAGGAACCGCGAGCAGGCGCTCTTGAACGGCTCCGGGGTCTTTCGCTCGCCGAACCCGTAGACGGCCGCGCCCTTCTCGCGCAGGTGCATGACGAGCGGCGTGAAGTCGCCGTCGGAGGAGACGATCGCGTAGGCCTCGGGCCGGTCGGTGTAGAGCAGGGCCATGGCGTCGACGACGAGTGCCATGTCGCTGGCGTTCTTGCCACTGGTGTAGTCGTACTGCTGCATCGGCCTGATGGCGTTCTCGTGCAGGACACCCGCCCAGCCCTTGAGCTCAGACTTGGTCCAGTTGCCGTAGGCGCGGCGGATGCTGGTCTCGCCGTAGCCGGAGAGCTCGTTGAGGATCAGGTCGATCCTCCGGGCCGACACGTTGTCCGCGTCGATGAGCATGGCGATGCGCGCCTTGGGTTCCATGCTGCTGCACGCTAGTCGAGGCGGGGGCCTAGGGTCTGCTGATGTGCCCCTGCTGCTGGACCTGACGCCGCTGCGCGTCAGCCCCGAGTACCGGCGGCTGTACACCGGTTTCACGTTCAGCAACGTCGGCTCGCAGATGGCGACCGTGACCATCGGGCTGCAGGTCTACGCCCTCACCGGGTCCACGGCGGCGGTCGGTCTCGTCGGGCTGTTCGCGCTCGTGCCGCTCGTCGGGCTCGGGCTCTACGGCGGGTCGCTCGCCGACCACCACGACCGCCGGCTGGTCGCGCTCGCGGCCCAGGGAGCCAGCTGGGTCACCAGCATCCTCTGCGCGGTGCAGGCGTTCCTCGGCAACACCAACGTCTGGGTGCTCTACGCCCTCGTCGCGATGTGGAACGGCTCGTTCGCCGTGGCCTCACCGTCGCGGACCTCGATCTACCCGCGCATCCTCGAGACTCGCCTGCTGCCGGCGGCCAACGCGTTGTCGGTCTTCGCGATGAACGCCTCGCTGACCGTCGGGCCCCTGCTCGCCGGCGTGCTGGTCGACTGGGGAGGCTTCCGCACGGCATACGCGCTCGACGCCGTCATCACGACGGCGGCGCTGTGGGGGCTGTGGCGCCTGCGCGCGCTGCCTCCCGAGCCGCACGATGACGCGCACCGCCGCGACCCGGCCCGGGCTGCGCTCGGTGCTCGACGGGTTCCGGTTCCTCCGCACACGGCCCAACGTGCGCATGACCTTCGTGGCCGACATCGCGGCGATGCTGCTCGCCCAGCCACGGGTGCTGTTCCCGGCTGCCGGTGCCGTCATCTTCGGCGGGGGCGCCAAGACCGTCGGTGCCCTCAGCGCCGCCGCGGCGGTGGGCGGGATCGTGGCGATGGCGTTCTCGGGACGGCTCGGCCACGTGCGTCGCCAGGGCGTGGCCATCCTCGTCAGCATCGTCGGGTGGGGCTTCGCCATCGCGGGGTTCGGCGTGGCGATGCTCGCCAGCGGCGGCGCGCTCACCCAGCAGCAGGCCCTGTGGGCCGGCTCTGGCGTGCATGGCCGTGGCCGGGGCCTCCGACTCGGTCAGCGCCGTCTTCCGCACGACGATCCTGCAGTCGGCCACGCCCGACCACCTGCGCGGCCGCCTCCAGGGCGTCTTCATCGTCGTCGTGGCGGGCGGCCCGCGGCTCGGTGAGCTCGCCGGCGGCCTCGCGACGAAGGTGCTGGGGGAGGGGTGGACCGCCGTGGTCGGTGGGTCTCCTCTGCGTCGCGGCCATCGCGTACTGGCCCGCCTCCAGCCGGGTTTCGTGCGCTACGACTCGCACCACCCGACGCCCTGACGCCCGCAGGCGGCCCCCGACGATCCGTGTTTCGATGAACGGTCGGCGGAGGGAGGCAGCGTGCGCGTGGTCGTCACCGGGGCGAGCGGCATCGTGGGCAGCGCCTTCCTGCGTGCCCTGACCGGACGCGGCCACGAGGTCACGGCTGTATGCCGCCGCCTCCCGGTCGCGTCAGGCGCACCCGGGCGCGCTGAGGGCGTGACGTGGGCGTCGCACGACCTCGCCGAACGGTCGGGCGACGGCCGTCTCCCACAGCTGGTCCGCGGGGCCGACAGCGTGGTGCACCTGGCGTGGGGGCTGCAGCCGATGCACAACCGGGGCCACCTGCGCCGGGTCGATCTCGGCGGCTCGCTCGCGGTCCTGCGCGCCGTGCGGGTCGAGCGGGTGCCGCACCTGCTGTTCGGGTCGTCGGTCGGTGGCTACGCGCCCCGCACCAGCGACGCCCCGGTGGGCGAGGACTGGCCATTCACGGGCGTGCCGGGCTCGGTCTACAGCCGGCACAAGGCGTTCGTCGAGCGCGCCCTCGACCGCGTCGAGGAGGAGGCCGGCGACGAGCTGGTCGTGGCGCGCACGCGACCCTCCCTCGTCGGCCAGCGCGCGGCGGGCAGCGCCATGCTGCGGCTCGGCTTCCCGTTCCTGCTCCCGGCCCCGCTGTTGCGCCACGTCGGCCTGATGCCGCTCGACCGCAGCTTCGCCCTGCAGTTCGTGCACGCCGATGACGTGGCCGATGCCATGGTGCGCATCCTCGAGTCGCGGGCGGGCGGGGCGTTCAACCTCGCCGCCGACGGCGTCCTGCACCAGCCCGAGATCGCGGACGCCTTCGGCGCGAAACCTCTGCACATGCCCCGACCGGTGGCGCTCCGGTTGGTCGGAGCGCTCTGGCAGGCGGGGGTGGCGCCGCTCGACCCCGGGTGGCTCGAGATGGCGTTCCGGGTGCCGTTCATGGACACTTCCCGAGCTCGCGACGTCCTCGGGTGGCAGCCACGCCACAGTGCCCGACAGGTGCTCGACGAGGTGGTCGCCGGCATGGCCGAGCGCGCGGGTGGGCCTTACCCGCCGTTGCGGACACGCACGGCCGGCGACGAGCTCGGCCACCTGCTGCGTCACGGCCCGGTCTGGTGGCGCCCCGAGACCTGACCGCGAGAGGTCAGGCGGAGCGGCGGTGGCGCACGTCCTCGTCGGTGCGCATGGCCCAGCGCACGACGGAGGTCGCCGCACCACCGAGCGGCCGGCCCACCAGGTGCTCGGTGACCGGCAGCCACGGCAGCCGCAGCGGGCCCCTGGCCCAGCGCGGGAGCATCGCCACGGCACCGGCCGCGAGCGCGGCATACCCGGGTCGTGCGGCGAGCGGCAGCGGAGGGTGCACGAGCAGGAAACGGGCCGCGGCGCGCGCCTCGGGCGTGCTGGCGAGCTCGGGCCGGTAGGACGCGATGCCCTCACGCAGCTGAGCCACGGTGGTCGGCGGGTCGAGCACCCCGAGCCGGCCGGCGACCACGGCGGTCTGCTCGACGTAGGTGTCGGCCTCCTCGGGGGTGAGGGGCTGCTCGGCGTAGCGCTGGTACGAGGCCAGGAAGCTGTCGGCCTCGGTGAGGTGCACCCACCGGAGCAGGTGCGGGTCGTCGGCGGCGTAGGCGCGCCCGTCCGGCGTCACACCCCGCACCCGACGGTGGATGCCGCGCACGCGGGCGATCTGCCGCTCGGCGTGCTCGATCGTGCCGAACGTCGTCGTGGCGAGGAACTCGCTGGTGCGCTGCAGGCGTCCCCACGGGTCACCCTTGTAGCCGGAGTGGGCCGCGACTCCGGCCATGGCCAGCGGGTGCAGCGACTGCAGCAGCAGGGCGCGGATCCCGGCCGGGAACATCGAGGCGTCGGCGTGCACCCGCCAGACGGGGTCGTCGGGCGTGAACCACCGAGGGCCCTCGGTGAGCCAGATGGCGGCCGCCTTGGTCTGCGCGTCCTCACCGGCCACCCGGGACCGCAGCGCTGCGAGCAGCTGGGCGCGGGCCGAGGACACCACGGGGTCGAGAGGGCTCACGTCAACGTCCAACGGGGCAGGCGCGGGCGAGGTTCCGCGCGTCAGGCCTCGCCGGGACGCACCAGGCCGGTCTCGTAGGCGGCCACGACGGCCTGCACCCGGTCGCGCAGGCCCAGCTTCATCAGCACGCTCGACACGTGGGTCTTCACCGTCGCCTCGCCGAGGTAGAGGTCGGCGGCGATCTCCGCGTTGGACAGGCCGCGGGCGAGCCGGGCGAGCACGTCGCGCTCGCGGGCGGTCAGCGTGTCGAGCACGGCCGACCGCTGGGTCCGCCCGGGCGGCGCCGCGGCGAACGACTCGATCACCCGCAGCGTCACCGACGGGTCGAGCAGGCCCCCGCCACCGGCGACCGCCCGCACCGCGTCGATGAGCTGCTCCGGCGGCGACACCTTGAGCAGGAAGCCGCTCACCCCGGCGCGCAGTG
Source organism: uncultured Actinomycetota bacterium (assembly GCA_963730585.1). GTDB lineage: Bacteria > Actinomycetota > Actinomycetes > Actinomycetales > Dermatophilaceae > Pedococcus_A. The sequence continues at coordinate 722,364 of CAVSSL010000010.1, forward strand.
CGCCTTCGAGGTACTCGTCCTCGCCGAACGTCGTGAGGATGACGACCTTCGTCTGCGGGCTGGCGGCCAGCACCCGCCTCGACCCCTCGATGCCGTCGACGTGGGGCATCCGCACGTCCATGAGCACGACGTCCGGACCGGTCTGCGACACGACGTCGACGGCGGCCGCGCCGTCCGCGGCCTCACCGACCACCTCGATGTCGCGCTCGGCCGAGAGCACCATGCGCAGCCCGACCCGCACCATCGCCTCGTCGTCGACGAGCGCCACCCGGATCGTCATGACCACCTCCGGTCGAGCGGGAACCGGGCGTCGACCTCGAAGCCGCCGCCCGGCAACGGCCCGGCATCCAGGGAGCCGCCGAACATCGCGGTCCGCTCCCGCAGCCCCACGAGGCCGTGTCCGCCGACCACAGCGGCGTCGGCGTCGACGCCGTCACGAGACGTCATTCCCGAGCGCCCGGCACCACGCCCGTCGTCGGCGACCACGACGCGGATGTCGTTGTCCTGCCGCTCGATCCGCACGCGGGCGCAGGCCCGGGGAGAGTGTCGGAGCACGTTGGTCAGCGCCTCCTGCACCACCCGGTATGCCGCGACGTCGAGCGCCCGGGGCAGCTCGCCGAGGTCGCCGGTCACCTCGAGGCTGACGTCGAGCCCGGCTGCCCGCACGTCGGCGACCAGCTCGTCGGCGCGGGCCAGCGAGGCCGGGGTCACCGGTGGGCGGGTCCCGTCGGCGTCCCGCAGGATGCCGACGGTCGCGCGCAGCTCCTCGACCGACTGGCGGCCGAGCCGCTCCAGGCCGAGCATCACCTCGCGCTCGTCCGGCCGGTCGCGCAGCACGTCGTCGAGCTGGCGGCGCAGGCCCCCGATCTGCAGCGTCATCACGCTCACCGAGTGGGCCACCGAGTCGTGCACCTCACGGGCGATCCGGGCCCGCTCCTCGACGACGGCGGCGTGGGCGGTGGCCTCGCGCTGCGCGTCGATCTCGGCTGCCATCGCCGTCAGCTGGCGGCTGCGCTGCTGCTCGCGGCGCACGAGGGTGCCGGTCCACCAGGCGGGCACGAAGATGGCGGGGAAGAAGATGGTGTCCCAGGTGGCGCCGTGCTGCACCGCGTCGGTGACCACGAAGACGGCGATGCTCGCCCCCACCGCGATGCGGGACCGGGCCGGCTCACCGGCATACCCCGCCCACGCCACGGCGATGAGCATCGAGATCAGCCCGGTGCCCCCGGGGCCCGGTGCGCCGAGCAGGGTGCTGAACGGGTAGAAGCAGGCGACGACCACGGCGCCGGCCGCCGGCCACCGCGCGGCGACCAGGAAGCCCGCCGAGATCCACGCCGAGGCGAGCGCCAGCTCGGCGAAGTGGACGTGGAACTCGGGGTCGAACCACGCCTCGTTGAGGCCCAGCAGCCCCATGGCGACGGCCGCGGCATACGGCACGAGGCGCGGGTCGCGGAGGCGGGCTGCGGTCGGCATGGCCGAAACCCTAGGGCGGCGCGCGGCCCGCCGTATCCCTCTTGAGGAGGACCCGCGCCGGCCCGCCTCCGCCTCCCGGGGGAGGCCGGCTCGGTGCGGCTCGGGGGAGCCGCGGTGAGGCGTGCCGGTCGGAGAGTCCTGCTGTCGCCGAGCACCGGCGCAGGCCCGGACGGTCCGGGCCCACGAGAACGAACTCGAGAAGGAACCACCATGACCGCCAACACCACCGCACTCGGCGCGACCACCCACGCCACGCCGAACGCCTCCGCCGTCGCGGCCGAGGACGCCCGCCGCGCCTCGTCGCGAGCCCTGCCCGTCGTCGCCGCCGGGGCACTGATCGCCGGGCCGCTGCTCTGGTCGCTGGGCATGTTCACCTCGCCGCCGGCCGACTCCATGGCCGACGCCGACTACATCGCCTCGCTGGCCCGCGACACGACGATGACGCAGGTCTCGGCGCTCGCCCTGCACTACGGCAACCTCACCATCGCCCTCGGCGTGCTGGCCGCTCCGTCTCTCGTGCGCCGCGCCCGTGGCGCCTGGCTGACCGTCGTCGGCGCGATCCTGACCACCATCGGGTTCGCCAACGTCTCGGGCATGGTCCTCAGCGACTGGTGGAACGCCTCCACCGGGAGCGTCCTGAGCAGCGACCAGGCCGTCGAGGTCTTCCGCGGCGTCAAGGAGGCCTCGCTGCTGTGGATGTGGGACGGCACCGAGCCGTTCAGCCTCCTCGGGCCGCTCCTGCTGCTGGCCGGTCTGGCCCGCGCGGGAGTCCTCGGCTGGTGGACGATCGCGCCCTTCCTGGGCGGGGTCGCCGGACTGATGGCCTTCGGTGCGGGGTCGCCCGTGCTGGTCGCCGTGATGGTGCTCATCGGGTTCTCGCCCTTCGCCTTCATCGGCCTTCGGCTCCTGCAGCGCAGCCGCCTGTCGTCGTAGGAGCAGACACGACGGCGCCCGCCCTCCACGTTGACGGAGGGCGGGCGCCTTTGTGTCCGTGGGACGTTCGAGTTGGAGGGCCTACCGGGGCCGGCGCTTGGGCAGCTGGCGAGGGAGCTGCCGCACCCGCTCGGAGGTCGAGGGCATCTCGTGCGGTCGCTTGCGCATGCTGAGGTCGCTGCGCGCCACCAGCTCGGCGAGGGTGGTGGTGGTGGCCGGGTGGGCCGCGATCGGCTCCTCGCCGGAGAAGACCACCCAGACCGGCTCGTCGGACTCGCGCTGCGGGTCGAACGTCTTGAGCACGGTGCCCTCTCGCACCGTCGCCGCGTGCTCGACCGCCCGGCGCCGGAACTTCTGGCGGTCCAGCGCCTTCTTCGCGGCCGCCATGGCCGGGTCCTTGGCCTGCTGGGCGATCACGACGACGTGGGGCCCGTACTTCACGCCCCACTTGACGATGTTGCCGACCGCCTTGCCCCTGTCTGGCATCGCGCCTCCACTGTCGTGCTCAGGTCTCGCCGTGCTTCCGGTGTCCTGCCGGGCTCTCACCCTAATCTCGTGCCATGACCGATGCGCACCGTGTGGACTACAGCGGCGAGGGCCTCTCCGAGCTCGATGTCGCCCCGACGCCCTGGCAGCAGGCCCAGAAGTGGGTGGCCGAGGCCCAGGCGCGGTCGCGTGAGCTCGGCGACGTGCCCGAGCCGCTCGCCCTGTCCGTGGCCACCGTCGACCCCGACGGCCGGCCCAACGTGCGCACCGTGCTCATGCGCTTCTTCGACGAGCGTGGACCGGGGTTCGTCACCAACACGGAGTCGACCAAGGGCCTGGAGATCGCCGCGACCGGCGGCATCGCCGCCTCGCTGACCTGGCCGTCGATGTTCCGCGCCATCCGCTTCCGCGGGTTCGCCGAGCCGCTCTCCCGCGAGGAGGTCGCGGGCTACTTCGGCTCGCGGCCGTGGGCCTCGCGCATCAGCGCCTGGGCCTCGCAGCAGTCGCGGCCGATCGGGGGTCGGGCCGACCTCGAAGAGGCCTACGAGCGGTATGCCGCGCAGTGGCCGGACCGCGGGAACGTCGACGACGTGCCCGTCCCCGACTTCTGGGGCGGCTACCGGGTGTTGTGCGACGAGGTGGAGTTCTGGGGCGGTCGGCGCAACCGGCTGCACGACCGCCTGGTGTTCTCGCGGGTGGGGGAGGGCTCGCTCGACGAGCCCGATGCCTGGCGGCTGCACCGCCGCCAGCCCTGACGTGTCTACTTGTCCGTATCGCGGGACTCCTTGCGACAAGGCTGGAACCGACGTCGGCCCTCCCCCTAGTGTGATGCCCGCCACACGAGACGCGAGCGCCACCGTCGCCGTTCGCCCGTGGCCCTTTCCGGGCCGCCTGCGAACCGCGAGGAGAACACCGTGCCCCGTCCTGCCCAGTCGATCCACCCTGTCGTCGCCGACGTCACTGCGAAGGTGGCCGAGCGCAGCCGGGCCAGCCGCGCGGCATACCTCTCGCGCATCTCGGCCGCAGCGGCCGAGCGCGGGCTGCGTCCCGCCCGCACCGACCTCGGGTGCAGCAACCTCGCGCATGCCGTGGCGGCGTGCGGTGGCTCCGACCGCATCGCGATGACCGGTGACAGCGCGGTCAGCATCGGCATCGTCACGTCCTACAACGACATGCTCTCGGCGCACGCGCCCTACGAGCACTACCCGCAGGCCATCAAGACGACCGCTCGTGAGCTCGGCGCCGTGGCGCGGGTGGCCGGTGGCGTGCCCGCGATGTGCGACGGCATCACCCAGGGCCGAGCGGGCATGGAGCTCAGCCTCTTCAGCCGCGACGTCATCGCCATGTCGACCGCGATCGCCCTGTCGCACGACGTCTTCGACGCCGCGCTGATGCTGGGCGTCTGCGACAAGATCGTGCCCGGCCTGGTGGAGGGCGCTCTCACGTTCGGGCACCTGCCCACCGCGTTCGTGCCCGCCGGCCCGATGGCCTCGGGCCGGTCGAACGCCGAGAAGGCCGAGGTGCGAAAGGCGTTCGCCGACGGCAAGGCCGGGCGCGAGGAGCTGCTCGAGTCGGAGGTCGCGAGCTACCACTCGCCGGGCACCTGCACCTTCTACGGCACCGCCAACTCCAACCAGCTGCTCATGGACGTCATGGGGCTGCACCTGCCCGGCGCCGCGTTCGTGCACCCCGACGACCCGCTGCGCGCGGCCCTCACCGACGCCGCCACCCGGCGGGTCGCCGAGATCGCCGCCTCCGAGCGGGTCTACGGCATCGGCGAGGTCGTCGACGAGAAGGCGGTCGTCAACGGGGTCGTCGCCCTGCTGGCCACCGGCGGCTCGACGAACCACACCATGCACCTCGTGGCGATGGCTGCCGCGGCCGGCATCCACCTGACGTGGGACGACTTCGACGAGCTGTCTGCGGTGGTGCCGCTGCTGGCCCGCATCTACCCCAACGGCCCGGCCGACGTGAACCACTTCCACGCCGCCGGCGGCACCTCCTTCCTGGTGGGCACCCTCCTCGAGGCCGGGCTGCTGCACGAGGACGTGCAGACCCTTGCCGGCCCGGGCCTGTCGCGCTACGCCCAGCGGCCCGTGCTCGACGCCGCCGGCGCCCTCGTCTGGGAGGACGCCCCGGCCGAGTCGGGCGACCTCGACGTGCTGCGCCCGGCGACCGACCCGTTCTCGCCCGACGGTGGCCTGCGCGTGCTGCGCGGCACCCTCGGCAACGCCGTCATCAAGGTGTCGGCGGTCGCCGAGGAGCACCGGGTCGTCGAGGCGCCCGTGCGGGTGTTCACCGACCAGGTCGGCTTCCTCACCGCGTTCTCGCGTCGTGAGCTCGACCGTGACGTCGTCGTGGTGATCCGTGAGCAGGGCCCCTCGGCCAACGGCATGCCCGAGCTCCACACCCTCACGCCTTCCCTCGGCGTGCTGCAGAAGCGCGGGTATGCCGTGGCGCTGGTCACCGACGGACGCATGAGCGGCGCCTCGGGCGCCATCCCCGCGGCCATCCACGTGACGCCCGAGTCGGTGCACGCCGGGCCGATCAGCCGCGTGCGCGACGGAGACGTGGTCCGCCTCGACGCCAACGCCGGCACGATCGACGTGCTCGTCGAGCCCGAGGAGCTCGCCGTCCCGTCCGCCGGCCCTGCGGGCCGCGCCGGACGAGTACGGCACCGGGCGCGAGCTCTTCCACGCCCTGCGCACCGCCGTGGGGCGAGCCGACGAGGGCGCCCACGTCTTTGCCACACTGGCTCGCACCGCCGAGCTCGGTGAGCACACGCTGACCCCGACCATGCAGCCGAACATGCAGACGAACATGGAGCAGACCCTGTGAGCCCTGTCGCCCAGCACCGCGAGATCCGCAGCGGCGCCGACGTCCTCGACGTCTCGCCCGTCATCCCCGTCGTGGTCGTGGAGTCCGCCGAGCAGGCGGTGCCGCTGGCGCAGGCGCTGCTGCGCGGCGGCATACCGATCATCGAGATCACGCTGCGCTCGGAGGCCGGGTTGGCGGCGATCGAGGCCGTGGCCAACGAGGTCGACGGCATGGTCGTCGGCGCCGGCACGGTGCTGACGCCGGCGCAGGTCGACCAGGTGCGCGACGCCGGGGCGCAGTTCCTCGTGACCCCCGGTTCGCCGCCGCGGCTGCTCGAGGCGGCCGTGGGCTCGGGCCTGCCGCTGTTGGCGGGGGCCGGCACCCTCACCGAGATGCTGACCCTGGCCGAGGCCGGGCTGACGGCGATGAAGTTCTTCCCGGCCGAGGCCAGCGGTGGGCGGCCCTACCTGTCGTCCGTGGCCGGGCCGTGCCCGCACCTGCGTTTCTGCCCGACCGGAGGCGTCACCCCCGACAACGCCCGCGACTACCTGGCGCTGCCCAACGTCGGTTGCGTCGGCGGCTCCTGGCTGACCCCTAAGGACGCCGTGGCCCAGGGCGACTGGGCTCGCATCGAGGCGCTGGCAGCCGAAGCCGCCGCCCTGCGCCCCTGACACGCTGCGCCCCGCCTGACAGACCTGCGACTTTGTATGCCGCGGGAGCGGCTCCGAGGCCGCCTGCGGCTCCCAGCCGCTCCTCCGGCATACAACGTCGCTGCGGGCATGGGCCAGCCCGCGGGCCCTGCCTGCCGAGACGAGCGGCTGGCGTTGTGCAGGGGACGACCTGCACGGCCCGCGGGCTGCGGTGATGCTGGTGGGATTGCGCGTCAGCGCAGTTGCCGTGCGCTCTAGCGCCCAGTCACCTCACGCGTCCAATGAGAACTCACTTGTTGGACCACCTCCCTTCCGTGTGCCACGACGGTAAGCCGGGGTTCGGTGCCGAGGCAACACATTTCGGGCACCAAGATCGAGGGGTCCGGGCGGGCGCTCAGACGGAGGCGACGACCTCGTCGTAGTCCAGGCGCGGCAGGCGGTCCATCCAGGCGTTCTCGCCCGGCTTGCCGATGTTCATGACGACCATGGTGCGGTGGCGGCCGTCGGGGAAGAACTCGCGGTCGACCGCGGCGGCGTCGAGGCCGGTCATCGGGCCCGCGGCGAGGCCGGCGGCGCGCACGCCCATGGTGAAGTAGCCGATCTGGAGGGCGGCGTTGAGCTTGGCTGCCTGCTCGCGGCCCTCCTCGTTGCCGGCGAAGAGGTCGCGGGCGCCGGGGAAGTGGGGGAACACCTTGGGCAGCTCGTCGTGGAAGTCGAGGTCGGCGGCGAGGATCGCGACGAGCGGGGCGGCCTCGGTCTTGGCCTTGTTGCCGTCGGCCATGAGGCCGATGAGGCGCTCGCGGGCCTCGGGGGTGCGGACCAGCACGATGCGCAGCGGCTGGTTGTTCATCGAGGTCGGGGCCCACTTCACCAGGTGGTAGATCGCCTTGACCTGCTCGTCGGTGACGGGCTCGTCGGCGAAGGTGTTGGCGGTGCGGGCCTCGCGGAAGAGCAGGTCCTGGGCCTCGGGGTCGAGCTCGAGCGGGGCGTCGAACTCGGCCTCGTAGTCGGTCAGGGTGTCGGGGGAGATCTGCGTCATGTCTCGTTGAACGTTCAATGAGATGACGCTATTCCGGGCCGCGGGGACTTTCTTCAGGGGCTAGATGCCCTGAGATGTCCGTTCCGTCCCCACCCTAGCCGCCGGCAGGGTCGGGCCGTCCCACGGGCAGCCACACGACCCCCGCACCACGACCCGGGTCGGCAGGATCTGCGGCTCGACGTCACGGGTGCGGCCCTGGATCCGCTCGTGCAGCCGGATCGCGCCCCAGCGGCCCAGCTCGGCAGTCGGCTGCTGCACGGTCGTCAGGCCGGGCGCGACGTACCGCGAGGCCATCAGGTCGTCGAAGCCCACGAGGGCCACGTCGTCGGGCACCCGCACGCCGCGGCGGGCCAGGTGGGCCATGGTCGCCAGGGCCAGCTCGTCGTTGGCGCAGACGAGGGCGTCCACGCGGCCGGGGTGGGCGAGCAGCACGTCGACCGTCTGCGGTGCGGACTCCTCGTCGAACCAGGCGGGCACGGGCGGCAGCGCCTCGCCCAGACCGGCCGCGGTCAGCGCCGCGGTGAACCCGGCATACCGCTCGTGGATGTCGTAGGACGCGTCGGGGTCGCCCGCGAAGAGCAGGCGGGTCCGTCCGTGGCCGATGAGGTGCTCGGTCAGCGCCGCCGCGCTCTCCCGGTTCTCGGTGACGACGCTGTCGCACCCCTCGAGCGGGGCGCGGCCGAGGAGCACCGTGGGGGTGCTGCGCGCCAGGGAGCGGACCACCGCGTCGCTGGCGGTGCCATGCGTGAGCACCAGGCCGTCGACGCGTGCCGTGAGCGAGCGCAGCGTCGCCTCGAGGTCGGCGGCCGACCCGGACAGCACGACCACCACCGACTGCCCGTACTGCGACGCCGTCGACTCGAACCCGGCGAGCAGCTCGGCGAAGTAGGGACCGGTGAGGCCGGGCAGCACCAGCCCATGGGCCTCGTGCCGCGAGGCGTCGACCGCCCGGGACGCGCGCAGGGGCACGTAGTCGAGCTCCTCGACGGCCCGCAGGACCTTCTGGCGGGTCACCGGCGAGGTGCGGGCCGACCCCTGGAGCACCCGCGAGACGGTGGCGATCGAGACCCCGGCACGCTCGGCCACGCTGTAGATCGTGACCGGGCGGTCGTCGCCCTGGCTCACGCCCGTGCCTCCATGGGAGGTCACCATGCCGGGGAGGCCGACAAAGCACAAGGGCAGCGCCGGACCCGGCCTGGGGTACACCGTCAGGACACCTGCTCGAAGGGGTTGGGGATGGCCTCCAGGAGGGTGCGGGTGTAGCTGTCGGTGGGGTTGCGGATGACGTCGAGGGCAGGGCCCTGCTCGACCACCCGGCCACCGTTGAGCACGATGATCTCGTCGGCGAGCAGCCGGGCGCTCAGCAGGTCGTGGGTGATGTAGAGGACGCCGAGGTCGCGGCCGCGCACCAGCTCGTGGAGGAGCTCGAGGATCTCGGCGCGGATCGACACGTCGAGGCTGGAGATCGGCTCGTCGGCGACGATGAGCTCGGGGTCGGCCGCCAGGGCCCGGGCGATGACCACGCGCTGGCGCTGGCCGCCGGAGAGCTCGTAGGGGTAGCGGTCGAGGAACCGGCTGCTCGGCGTCAGCGCCACCGTCTCGAGCAGCTCCGCGGCAGCCGCATCGGCGTCCTTGGCGCTGAGGCCCCGGTGGTTCCGCAGCGGACGGGTCAGCGTGTAGCGCAGGGTGAGTGCCGGGTTGAGCGAGGAGTAGGGGTCCTGGAAGACCATCTGCACGTGGCGTCGGTAGTCCCGCAGGGCTCGGGTGCGGAGCCGCTCGACCGCCGTCTGGCCGCCGTCGGTGCCGGTGAACCGGATGCCTCCGGCGGTGGGACGCTCGACACCGGTGATCATGCGGGCCAGCGTCGTCTTGCCGCTCCCGCTCTGGCCGACGAGCGCCGTGACCTCGCCCCGGCGCAGCTCGAAGCTGACGTCGCTCACGGCGTCGGTGCGCTCGACCCGGAGCCCGCGGCGACGCTCGAACACCTTGGACACGTTGTCGACGGTGAGGAACACCGGTGCCTGGAGGGCCCGCTCGGAGTCCGCGCTCGTCTTGACGAACTCCGGTCCGGCGAAGCGCCGGGTGGGCTCGGGCAGCTCTGCCACCGTGTCTGCCCCGGGCTGTCGCTGCAGCCGCGCCACGTGGCAGGCGGCGCTGCCCTGGCCGAGCGGGGCGAACTCCGGCTCGACGCTGGTGCAGCGCTCGATCGCCTCCGGGCAGCGTGGCGCGAACCGGCAGCCGGCGAGCGGCCGGCTCAGGTCCGGCGGACGGCCCGGGATGTAGGTGACCCGCACGGTGTCGGCCCGGGGGTTGCTGTAGGAGCCGAGCAACCCCTTGGAGTAGGGGTGCAGCGGGTCGGCCACCAGGCCGGACGCCGGCTGCTCCTCGGCCAGCCGGCCGGCATACATCACCAGGATCCGGTCGGAGAGCTCCATCACCGTGCCGATGTCATGGCTGATGAACAGCACCGCGAAGCCGAGCTCCTTCTGGAGCCGGCGCACGGCGTCGAGGATGGAGCGCTGCACGACCACGTCGAGCCCGGTGGTGGGCTCGTCGAGCAGGACGAAGCGCGGTCGGTTGACCAGGGCGAGGGCGAGGTTGACCCGCTGCTTCATGCCGCCGGACAGCTCGTGCGGGTAGGCGCTCATGAACTTCGGGTCGATCATGACCATCTCGAACAGCTCGCGGACCCGCGCCCGCACCGCGTCACCGCGCAGGTCGCTGTGCTGCTCGATGGCGTCGCGGAACTGCGCCTCCACCCGCATCACCGGGTTGAGCGAGTTCATGCTGCTCTGGAACACCGTGGCGATGTCACGCCAGCGCCGCACCCGCAGGTCGCTCTCGGGGGCGGTGGTGATGTCGTCGCCGTCGAAGGTGATGGAGCCGCCACTGATCCGGCCGGGCCGTTCCAGCAGTCGGAGCAGGGCCATGGCCAGGGTGCTCTTTCCGCTGCCCGACTCGCCGATCAGGCCGACGAACTCCCCGTCCGCGATGTCGAAGCTGACCCGGTCGACCGCGGTCAGGGACGGCTGGCTCTTGGGCTCGTAGCGGACGCTGAGGTCGCGCACCTGGAGCAGGGTCATGACGGTCAGTCCTCTCGCAGGTGCGGGTTGCTCAGCAGGTCGACGCCGAAGTTGATGAACGTCAGGCTCGTGATGAGGAGGGCGAGGGTGAGGCCCGGCACGAGCACCCAGAGCCACAGTCCCTGTGCCACAGCGCCTTGCGCATCTGCCTGGTAGAGCATCGTCCCCCACGAGATGGAGGCCGGGTCGCCGAGCCCGAGGAACGACAGGCCGGCCTCGGCGCCGATCGCGCCGGTCGCTGCCCCGACGAAGCCGGCCGCCACCAGCGACGTCATGCTCGGCATGATCTCGCGGAAGATGATGCGCCAGGTGCCCTCGCCGGCGAACTTGGCGGCGGTGACGAAGTCGCGGTTGCGCAGCGTGATGATCTGCGCTCGCTTGGCCCGGGCGTGCCCGGCCCACGAGGTGATGCCGATGACGAACACGATCAGCGGCACGCCCCGCACCTCGGAGTAGGCGACCAGCACGATCATGAGCGGCAGCACCGGCACGACGAGGGCGACGTTGGTGAAGAACGAGAGCACGTCGTCGGTGAACGTCCCCTCCTTGTAGCCGGAGACCATCCCGATGACGAGCGCGATCAGCGTGGCGAAGAGGCCGCCGAAGAGCCCGACCATCAGCGAGACACGGGTGCCGTAGACCAGCTGGGAGAAGATGTCTCCGCCCTGGCTGGTGGTGCCGAGCAGGTGCTCGCCGCTCGGTGGCAGCAGCGGACCGAAGTCGGTGCGGCTGCCCTCGTACGGCGCGATCACGGGTGCGCAGACCGCCACCAGCACGAAGCCCAGCAGCAGGAGGATGCCCACCCGCGCCTTGGTGCTGCTCCAGATGAGCCGGTACCAGCTCGTGTCCGGGGCGACGAACTCCGGCTCCTCGGTGCTGACCGGCAGCTCGTCGGTGCCGGTCTGGACGACTCCTGCGGTCATGACTGAGCCTTTCTCGCGCGCGGGTCCAGCACGCCGTAGAGCATGTCGGCGATGAGGTTGGCCACGAGGACGCCGACGATGATGAACAGCAGCAGGGTCTGCAGCAGCGGGAAGTCGCGGTTGCCGATGGCCTCGCCCATCAGCCGGCCCATGCCCGGGTAGTCGAAGATGGTCTCCACGAGGATCGACCCGCCGAGGACCCCACCGAGGGCGATCGCGAAGCCGGTGACGCTGGGCAGCAACGCATTTCGCGCGGCATACCGCAGCGCCACGACACGGTCGGGCAGGCCCTTGGCCTTCGCGAGGCGGATGTAGTCCTCACCCAGGTTCATGACCATCGTGTTGCGCATGCCCAGGATCCAGCCGATCGGGGCGGTCACCAGCAGCGCCAGTGCGGGGAGGAAGGAGTGGTATGCCGCGTCGGCGACGAAGCCGGCGTTCCACCCCGGCTGCGATGTGCCGTAGCCCCCCGCGGTGGGGAACCAGCCCAGCGTGTAGCCGAACCCGAACAGCAGCAGCAGCGCGATCCAGAACGACGGGAGCGTCCCGACGAACGTCGAGCCGAGCGTCACCAGGCTGTCGAACCGGCTGTTGCGCCGCCAGGCGGCGTAGGCGCCGAGGGTCACCCCGATGACGAAGGCCAGGGTCTGGGTCACGCCCACGAGGACCAGCGTCCACGGGACCGCCTGGCCGATGACCTCCGTCACCGGGTAGGGGTAGTAGGTGTACGAGAGACCGAAGTCCCCGTGTACCAACGCCTTCAGGTAGGCGACGTACTGCTCGAACAGGCTTCCGTCAGGAGCCCCGAGCATGGCCCGCATGGCTTCGACCGCGGCCGGGTTGAGCTGGGTGTCACGCCCCGCGAGCTTCTGCACCATGACCTCGGCCGGGTCGCCCGGCTGCATCCTGGGGATGATGAAGTTCAGGGTGATCGCAGCCCAGAGCGTGGCGAGGAAGAACCCGATCCGACGGATGAAGTACCTCATGCGGGCCGCCCGTCAGCTGTCCGAGCCCGGCGCGCGCAACCGGGTCAGGATCAGCAGGCGGTCATCGGCGGGCTGGGCGTAGGGGTCCTCCTCGCTGGGCCAGCCGACGGCCTTGTCGCTGCGGTAGATGATGCGAGCGGGTGCGTAGATCAGGGACGTGACGGGGTACTTCGTCATCATCGTCTGGACGAGGTCGCCCACCAGGCGCTTCTGCTCCTCGGGGTCGATGGCGGCGCTCAGCTCCTTGACCGTGGCGTCGGTCTGCGGGTCGCTCCAGCGCTCGACGTTGGGCAGGATCTCGGTCTTGGTGGGGATCTGGTTCGAGGCCAGCTTGGCGCCGAGGTTCTTGGCCACCTCGCAGCCGCCGTGCAGGTACTCGAGCATCATCTGGTAGTCGCCCGACTTCTTCTGGGCGTCAACGGACTCCGGTGCGGTCGCAAGGACCTTCGACGTGACGCCGACCTCGTTGAGGTTGCGCACGATGACGTCGGCAGCGGCCTGGTAGTCGATCCAGCCGGCCTGCACGGTGAAGGTGAGGTTGAGCGGCTGGCCGTCGGGGGTCGTCCGCTTGCCGTTCGCGCCCTTCTTGTAGCCGGCGGCGTCCAGCATCTGGTTGGCCTTGGCCGCGTCGAACTTCGTGACGGTCTCCTGCTTGGCCAGCTCCTCGGGGAGCAGCTTGGAGGCCATCGGCAGCTTGAGGCCCGTCTGGCTGGCCGGCTTCATGATCCCGTAGGTCGCCTTGTCGGAGATCTCCTGGCGGTTGATGGCGGGCGCGATCGCCTCACGGAACTTCGCGTCGTCGAAGGGCTTCTTCTCGACGTTGGGGCTCAGGACCGTGGTGCCGTTCGGGGCGTAGTAGAAGTGGTTGTGCTTCGGGTCGGCGTCGACGAACGAGCGCTTCGGGTTGGGGATCTCGCCCCAGTAGGCGTCGAGCTGGCCGGAGCGCAGCTTGAGCGAGGCCTGCGCGGCGTCGTACTGGCCCTCGAGGACGAGCTGCTGGACCTTGACCTTGTCGGCCTGCCAGTACTGCGGGTTGCGCTGCAGCACCAGGCGGCGTCCGTTGTAGCTGCCGACCGTGAAGGGTCCGGTGCCGACGGGCTTCTTGTCGATGTACTTCGACGGGTCGCCGACCGAGGCGTAGACGTGCTCGGGGAGGATCTGCAGCTTCACGAGCTCGTCGAACTTCGGGGCCGCGTTGCCCCCAAAGGCGATCACGACCTTGTTGCCCTCGGCGGTGACCGAGGTGGCTGCAGCGCCGAACGTGTCGGTCCACAGGCCGGCCCGGTCGATGCTCGGGTACTGCTTGCCGAGGTTCAGGGTGAAGGCGACGTCCTTGGCGGTGAACGGCTTTCCGTCACTCCACTTCACGCCGTCGCGGATCGTGAAGGTCAGGCCCTTGGCGCCGTCGGTCCACTCGAAGTCGGTGGCGAGCCACGGGGTGATCTCGCACGACAGCCCGTTGCGGATCATGAGCGGCTCGTAGAGCCACGTCTTCGTCAGCGCGTTGGGGGAGTAGGGGTTGTAGTCGACGAGACCACCGATCGTGTTCGGCGCGTCGGACGGGAAGGTCAGCTGCTTGATCATGCCGCCGCCTCCACCGGCTCCTGCCTCCTGGGCGTTCGAGCCGCCCTGACAGGCCGCGAGACCGAACGATGCGCACACCGCCACCGCGACAACCGAAAAGCGCTTAGTCACCATTGACTTGACCTCCGAAGTGGGAATTTCCCGCCACCCTAGGAGCGCCGATGAAAGCGCTGTCAATGGTCTTGACCATGAAAGTACTTTCATGGTTCATATTCGTGCTCGGCGTCGAGTTTCATTTATTTACAAGGCTTTCCGGTATGCCCCTACGTCGTGGCCGCTGCTATACAACTCCGGTGGCCACCCTCCAGACAGCATCCATGACGGGCTCCCGACACACCTTCTCCAACGACGCCGAGATGCGCGCGGTCTTCACCGACAGCGCCGGTCTCGCCCGACTCGACGCCGGCGAGGTCAGCCTGCTGATGTACCCCTCGGGCGAGCTCGAAGCTGGTCCGGCCAACCTGTTCCTGCGTCGCCTCGAGGAGGGTCGCGCCCAGTACGTGCCGCTGCTCGGTCCCGAGAGCCCGAGCAGGGTGGGCTGGAGCGCAGAGGGCCCCGTGGTCAGCGGCGTGTGGGAGGGACTGCGGTATGCCGCGGCGTTCCGCATGGCGTCCGATCGCCCCCTGCTGGTGGTGGACGGTCGAGGTCGAGAACACGACCGGTCAGGAGGCGACCGTCGACGTGGTCGCGACCCTCGACCCCGCGCTGGCGCCGTACGGGGCCCTGCGCATCAACGAGTTCTACGTCAGCCAGTACCTCGACATCACGCCGGTGGAGACCGCGCGCCACGGCACCGCCCTGGCGGTTCGCCAGAACATGCCCGGACCCGTGGTGCCCTGGATGGTGTTCTGCTCGCTGAGGGAGGGTGCCTCGTGGGCCACCGACGCCCTGCAGCTCGTCGGCGACCGGACCGCCGGTGGGCGGTTCAGCGGGCTCGAGTCGATGCGGCTCCCGGCGACGCGGCTCCAGCACGAGCACACCCTCGTCGCGCTCCAGGACGCGCAGGCCGTGCTGGCACCTGGAGAACGCCTCGCGACGGGGTTCGCCGGTGCCTTCCTTCCCGACCACCCCGCGGCCACCGGGCCTGAGGACGCCGCCGTGGCCGAGCAGGCGGCCGCGACGGCACTGGCTGCCGACCCTGTCACCGCCCTGCTCGACCTCACCCGCGACGTCTTCGACCGCGAGGACGAGGGCGAGCGAGAGGCAGGGGCGGGCGGCCTTTCGCTGTTCACCCACTCACCGGTGGTCCCCCCACGCGAGCTCGACGACGACCGGCTCAGCGCGTTCGCCGGCGACGCCCGCCGCCTGCACCTCGAGCACGACGGCGAGGGGCGGGCCCTGGCCTGGTTCACGCCGGACGGCGCCCACGTGGTCACCGCCGCCAAGGAGCGCGTCGTGCTGCGCCCCCACGGCCACGTCCTGCGCACCGGCGACACCCTCGTGCCCGACACCGGCGGCCTCACGTCGACGGCCTGGATGGGCGGCACCTTCCACTCACAGGTGACCCGTGGGCACGTCGGCCGTGACCGGCTGCTGTCGACGCGACGGAGCTACCTCGGCCTGCACCGCGCCCAGGGCCTGCGCGTGTTCGTCGAGGACGCCGACTCGCCGACCGGCTGGGCCCTGCTGGCGACCCCGAGCGCGTGGGCCGTCTCCCCGCAGGAGTGCCGCTGGCTCTACGACGCGGCGTGGGGCAGCCTCGAGGTCACCGCTTCTGCGCCCACCACGGCCGACGAGCTCGGGCTCGGCGTGCGCTGGCTGGACGGCCGCCCGCGGCGGCTCCTCGTCGCCCTCAACGTCGCTGTCGGCGACGACGGCCAGGCGCCTGTGCCCCTGGACCTCACCCCGGGCAGCGGTTCGGTGGAGAACGGCCTGGTGGAGGTGCGCGGCGAAGGGCTGGCCCTGACCCTCCGCGTCCGGCAGGGCGACCTCGAGTCCGCCGACGGGGACCGGCCGCTGTTCACCGACGGGGAGTCCCGCGGACTGCCCTGGGTCTGCCTGACGACGTCACCCGCCGACCTCCTCGATCTCACCCTCACCGTGCCCGCCCGGCCGGCCGAGCAGGAGGACCGCGCGGCGGGCCACCGGCACCTCGGCGACTCGTGGCACGCAGCCGTGCCCCGCGGCATACGGATCACGCCTGCCGCCGGCTCGGCGCTCGAGGAGGAGGTCGGGCGCCTCGACGCCGTGCTCCCGTGGTTCGCGCAGAACGCGCTGGTGCACTACCTGTCCCCGCGCGGGCTGGAGCAGTACTCCGGCGGCGCCTGGGGGACCCGCGACGTGTGCCAGGGGCCCGTCGGGATCCTCACGGCGCTGGGGCGGACCGACGAGCTGCGGGAGGTGCTGCTGCGCGTCCTGCGGGCCCAGAACGCCCGGGGTGACTGGCCGCAGGCCTTCGAGTTCCTGCCGCCCCTGCCGGTCTCGGGCCAGCACGACTCCCACGGCGACGTGGTCTTCTGGCCGGTGCTCGCCGTGGGTGACTACCTCCAGACCACCGCCGACGCCTCGCTCCTGGGGGAGCTGCTGCCCTTCGTCGGGGATGACGGCCTGGCCGCGCCCGCGACGGTGTTCGAGCACCTCGCCCGGGCCCTCGCCCGCATCCGTGACATGCGCGTGCCCGGCACCGCGCTCCCGGCCTACGGTCACGGCGACTGGAACGACTCGCTGCAACCAGCCGACCCACGGCTGGCGGCGCAGATGGTCTCGACGTGGACAACCGTGCTGCTCGTCCAGTCGCTGCGTTCTCTGGCCGCGGGGCTCCGCACGTGCGGGGCCGGCGGTGACGTCGCGGACGAGGCCGCAGCCCTGGCCGGTGCCGCCCACGAGGCGCTCACGTCCGAGCTGCTGGTCGACGGGGTGCTGCCCGGCTACGTCGTCATCGACGGCGACAGCCGCGAGCCGCTCGTGCACCCCAGCGACCGGCGCACCGGCCTCACCTACGGCGTGCTGCCGTGGATCCACGCCATCAGCAGCGACCTGCTCTCGCCGCAGGACGCCCGGCACCACCTCGACCTGCTCCACCAGCACCTGCTCGGCCCCGACGGCGCACGGCTCTTCGACCGCCCCGTCGCCTACGCGGGCGGCCCCATGACCGTCTTCCAGCGGGCGGAGTCGAGCACGTTCTGGGGCAGGGAGATCGGCCTGATGTACATGCACGCGCACCTGCGGTATGCCGAGGCGCTGGCACGGGTGGGCGAGGCGGAACGGCTGTTCGAAGCCTTGCAGCTGGCCAACCCGGTCGGCGTCACCGACCGCATCGCCCAGGCGAGGCCGCGGCAGAGCACCACCTACTTCTCCTCCTCCGACGGGGTCTTCGCCGACCGTCACGACGCCTCGGAGCGTTACGACGCCCTCATGCGCGGCCAGGTGCCGCTGGAGGGTGGGTGGCGCGTCTACTCCTCGGGGCCTGGCCTGTTCCTCCGGCTCGTCACCGAGACGCTGCTCGGCGTCCGCCTCCGCGGCGACCGGGTCGAGCTCGACCCGGTGCTCGACCCCCGGCTCGACGGCCTCACCGTCCGTATGCCGTTGGGAGACAGGCGCCTCGAGGTCACCTTCCGGGTCGGGCGCCGGGGCCACGGGGTGTCGCGCGTCGTCGCAGACGGGCGCGACCTCCGTCTGACCCCTTTGGAGAACCCCTACCGGGAGGCCGGCGTCTCTGTCGCCCTCGCTGACGTGACCGCCCGCCGACGGCACCTCCGACGGCGCCGTCGTGGCCCTCACCGTGGAGACCGCATGACATCCCAGCACCGCCCCTGGCTCGACGCCGCCCTCCCCGTCGCCGAGCGCGTCGAGTCGCTCATGGGTCAGATGACCTTGGAGGAGAAGGTGGGCCAGACCCACCAGGTCGCGAACATCCACCCGGACGACGATGCGCAGCTGCTCCGCAGCGGGAGCATCGGCTCCAGCCTCTTCGCCAGCGGCGCCACCGGGGGCAACGAGCGCGACGAGGGCGTGCTGGCCTACAACATCGACGCCGCCCAGCGGCACGCCGTCGAGGGCAGTCGGCTCGGCATCCCGGTGCTGTTCGGCCGCGACGTCATCCACGGCCACCGCACCGTGTTCCCCATCCCGCTCGGGATCGCGGCGGCCTGGGACGAGCAGCTGGCCGAGCGCGCTGCGACGATCGCGGCCCACGAGGCCGTCGTCGACGGTGTCGCCTGGACCTTCGCGCCGATGGTCGACATCTCGGAGGAGCCCCGCTGGGGTCGGGTCGCCGAGTCGCTCGGGGAGACACCCGTGCTGAGTGGCCGCCTCGCCGCCGCGATGGTGCGCGGGTTCCAGGGCGACGACCCCGGTCATCCCGACCGGATCGCCGCGTGCGCCAAGCACTTCGCGGGCTACGGACTCGCCGCCGGCGGCCGTGACTACGACACGGTGTCGGTGGGTGAGAACACCCTGCGCAACCTGCACCTGCGTCCCTTCAAGGCAGCCGTCGACGCCGGCGTGACGACGGTCATGGCCGCGTTCAACGACGTCGACGGCATCCCCATGCACGCCCACCGCCACCTCCTGCGCGACGTCCTGAAGGGGGAGTGGGGTTTCGAGGGTGTCGTGGTCGCCGACTGGAACGGCGTCGGCCAGCTGGTCAACCAGGGCGTGGCCGCGGACCTCCGGGACGCGACCCGGCAGGCGATCGAGGCCGGGGTCGACCTCGACATGTGCTCCGGCGGGTACTCCGACCCACCTGGCCGACCTCGTCCGCGAGGGCGAGGTCGCCCAGGACGTGCTCGACGACGCGGTGCGGCGGGTCCTGGCGCTGAAGTTCCGTCTCGGCCTGTTCGAGCGGCCCTACGCCGGCGAGCCGACGCGCAGCAACGCACCCACCGCGAAGACCCGCGAGGTCGCACGCGCCGCCGCGCGGGCGGCGCACGTGCTCGTGTCGAACAACGGGGTGCTGCCGCTCGGCCCGGACTGCGGCACCGTGCACCTCAGCGGCCCCTTCGCCGAGGAGGGCGAGGCGCTGCTCGGCACCTGGACGCTCGACGGCAGGGGCGAGGACGTCGTCAGCCCGGCGACGGCCTTCCGCGAGCGGCTCGGGGCGGAGCGGTTGCTGGTCAGCGACGGACGGTTCAGCGACCGCTCGGTGCAGCAGACCCGCAACGCCGACGTCACCGTGGCGGTCATCGGCGAGCACTCGTGGCGCTCGGGGGAGGCCAACTCGGTCAGCGACATCGGCCTGCCGGCCGGACAGCTCGACGCCCTGCGCCAGCTCGCCCGGCTCGGCAAGCCCCTCGTCGCGGCGGTCTACACCGGCCGGCCACTCGAGCTCGGTGAGGTGATGGACGTCGCCGACGCGGTGCTGGTGGTCTGGCACCCGGGGGTCGAGGCAGGAAACGCGTTGGCGGACATCGTCTTCGGCGACGTCAGCCCCCACGGGCGCCTGCCGATGACGTTCCCGCTCACCACCGGTCACATCCCGACGAGCACGCACCAGCGCCCCACCGGTCGCCTCATCGAGCGGCACGAGGACCAGCGGCTCGGCCGCTACCTCGACGACCTCGTCTTCCCGAGGCTGCCGTTCGGGCACGGGCTCTCCTACACGACGTTCGACTACGCCGAGCCGCGCCTGTCGGGCTCGCAGCCTGAGCCGGTCGGGCGGCTCGGTCGAGCTGCAGGTCGAGGTGACGAACACCGGCGACCGCGCCCGGCCGCGAGGTCGTGCAGCTGTACTTCCGCGACCCGGTCGCCGAGGTCACGCGGCCGCTCGTCGAGCTGACCGACTGGGCCGTGCTCGACCTCGCCCCGGGCGAGAAGGGCACGGCCGAGTTCAGCGTCACCGCAGAGCAGTTCGCCTACTTCGGGCGCGACAACACCGCGCGGGTCGACGCCGGCGAGATCGTCCTGCAGGTGGGGCCCGACGCCCTCACCGGTGCCCGCACCAGCCTGACCATCACCGACTGAGAGAAGGTCCTCGTGATCGAGTACCGCGACAAGCAGCTCCTCATCGACGGCGAGCCCCGCGTGGTCATGGCCGGCGAGATCCACTACTTCCGCGTCGCCCGCGAGGAGTGGGAACAGCGGATCCTGCTGCTCAAGGACGCCGGCTGCAACGCCGTCGCCTCCTACATCCCCTGGCTCTTCCACGAGCTGCCCGACGGCTCCATCGACGTCACCGGCGCCACCCGGCCCGAGCGCGACGTGGCTGCCTTCATCGACCTGTGCCGCGACCACGGCCTGTGGTTCATCGCCCGGCCCGGTCCGTTCGTGATGGCGGAGCTCAAGAACGAGGGCCTGCCCTACCGGCTCTACACCGAGCACCCCGAGATCGTGCCCTCTGGCTGGGACGGCGCACCCGCACCCTCGCGCACGGTCGACTACCTCGCGCCGGCCTACCTCGCCGAGTGCGAGCGCTGGTATGCCGCCGTCGTGCCGCTGCTCGCCGAGCGCCTCCAGCCCCGAGGCGGCAACGTCATCGCCGTCCAGCTCGACAACGAGGTCGGCATGCTGGCCTGGGTCACCAACACTCCTGACCTGACCGACCACCTGGTCGCCGACTTCGGCGCTTGGGTGCGCGCCCGGCGCGGGCAGGCCGGGAGCAGCGAGCCCGCGGCATACCCGGTGGAGCCCGGCAGCGAAGCCTGGCCGAGTGCGGTCCGGTCACCGCAGGAGGCCTGGGCCGGCGCACTGCGGGTCGACCTCGCACACTTCATGCGCGACCGGTTCCGTCGCTACGTCGAGGCCCTGCGCGCCATGGCCGAGCGCAGCGGCGTGGACGGGGTTCCCTTCCTCGTCAACATCCACGGCACCGAGGGCGGCAGCGGGGAGTCGTTCCCCATCGGCATCAGCCAGCTGGTCGACACGTATGCCGGTGTGCCCGGCGTGCTCTCCGGCTCCGACCACTACATGGGTGACATGACCATGGCCACGACGACGGACCTCTACGTCATCAACGCCTTCATGGACGCCGTGCACGACGCCGACCAGCCCACGACGTCCCTGGAGTTCGAGGCGGGCTCGGGTGACTACGGCGGCGGGCTCGACCAGCAGTACGACCCGGCGGCGGTCGACCTCAAGACGAGACGCTCTGTGGCGCAGGGGAACCGGCTCATCAACTACTACCTGTTCGCCGGCGGCATCAACCCGCACCTCGACGAGCCGGTCGGCGACGGCAACGACCGGATCAGCTTCACGGGGGAGCGGCACGGAACCGCAGCGCCGGTGGGGCCCGAGGGCCAGCGCGGCATGACCTACGCCAGCACCTCGGCCGCGGTCCACGCGGTGAACGTCCACGAACGCTGGCTGGCGCGCATGCGTGAGGACCACGACCCCGTGCAGCTCGGGTTCGTGCTCGACCACTACGCCACGGAGTACCACCACCCCGGCAGCCCGCTGATGGAGGAGGTGGTGTCCGACCTGCGCGCCCACCGGGGCGCCGGCCAGCGTCGGGCGCTGGTGCGGTCACTGCTGCTCGACGGCTACCGCTTCCCGGCCGTGCACCTCCAGCGCGACGAGCCCGACGGTGTGGTGCTGCTGGCGACGGGCCGCCACCTCGGCGAGGAGGTGCAGCAACGGCTGGTGCGGCACCTGCGGGGCGGCGGCGGCCTGCTGCTCCTCGGCCGGCTGCCGGACCGCGACCTGCTGGGCCGACCCTGCACGGTGCTCGCCGACGCCCTCGGGATCAAGGCCGGCGAGGTCGTCCGCGACAGCGGCCACTACTACCCCTCCGCGGTCGCCCACGGCTGGGCGTCGCCCTGGCCGGAGACTCGGGTCGGCTGGCGCCAGGAGCTCGTGCCTTCCTCCGGCGAGGTCGTGCTGACCGACGTCACGGGGGCGGTGTGCGGTGTCGACGTGCCCCTCGGTGACGGCCGGGCCGTGCTGCTCACTGCCGAGCTGCCGTCGCAGCCCGGTGCTGTTCGGCCGGGCGCTGCGCCGGCTCGGGGTGCAGCCTGGGTTGAGCGTGCAGGCTGACGTGCCAGGGGTTTTCGCGACGACGACCTCGACCGCGGACGGCCAGCGGCTGCTGCACGTCACCAACACCACGGGGCACCGGCCGGTGGTCGACCTCGCCCTGGACGGCGAGCCACTCAACCACGGCGTGCCGCTCCGGGTGCCGCCGCGCAGCGGCCACATGCTCGCCCTCGGGCTCGACACCGACCTCGGCCGCATCGAGTGGGCCAGCGCCGAGCTCGCCGAGGTCGGCGACGACCGGCTGGGCTTCCACCCCGGCCTCGGGCACGAGGAGGACGAGGCCGGCACCGTGGTCGTGCTCTCCGGCAGTACGCCGGTGCGGCCAGACCCGGCCTACGTGGTGGAGCAGGACGGCGGACGGCAGGTCGTGCGCACCGTGCCCGGCTCGGCGCCCGACCGGCTGGTCATCCGCTTCGCGTGACGACCGCTCGGGGTGGGGGCGCCGGAAGCTCCCACCCCGGCTGTGCGGTCAGGGCTCCCGGTGCACCTTGTGCGGCGCCGCCTGCACCCGCGGCTTGATGACGAGCAGGTCGACGTTGACGTGGGCCGGGCGGGTTGCCATCCACACGATCGCGTCGGCGATGTCGTCGGCCACGAGGGGCTGGGGCACACCGGCATACACCTTCTCGGCGCGTTCCTGGTCGCCGCGGAACCGGGTGAGGGAGAAGCCCTCGGTGCGCACCATGCCGGGCGCGATCTCGGTGATGCGCACCGGCTGGTCGACGAGCTCGAGGCGCAGCGTCTCGGTCATCACGGCCAGGGCGTGCTTGGCGGCGGTGTAGCCACCGCCTCCCTCGTAGGCCGTGCGGCCGGCGATGCTGCCGACGTTGACGATGATCCCCTCGCCGCTGGCCTTGAGGGCCGGCAGCAGGGCCTGGGTGACCTGCAGGGTGCCGATGACGTTGACCTCGTACATCGCCCGCCAGTCCTCGACGCGGGCTTCCTCGACGGACTCGAGGCCGAAGGCGCCGCCGGCGTTGTTGACCAGCACGTCGAGCCGGTCGCCGACCGCTTCAGCGAGGCGCCGCACGTCGTCGGGGTCGGTCACGTCGCACACCACCGCGACGCCCCCGATCTCGTCGGCGAGCTTCTCGATGCGCTGCGGCCGCCGGGCGGCGCAGACGACCTCGTAGCCGGCGGCGGCGAGCTGGCGGGCGGTGGCCTCGCCGATGCCGCTGCTGGCGCCGGTGACGACGGCGGTCTTCCTGGGGCTGGTGCTCACGGGGTGCTCCTCGGGTTGTCCCTGACCGGACGGACGGTGGTCGGGTCGATGGCGATCCAGGTGGCGTCGGCGTGCGCGAGCAGGCTGCCGTCGCCGGCATACAGGGCCGTGCCGCACCAGTGCTTGCGGCCCTCGCTGCCGCGCGCCCACGCCATGACGACGTGCTCCTCGCCCACCACGGGGAGTCGGTCGACCTCGGCGGTCATGGTGCCGAGCACCATGGGCCGGCCACCGACCCCGAGGGCCCACGCGCCGGGGCAGTCCAGGGCGGCCCACACGATCTCGGTGGTCGCCTCGGTGGGCACCCAGGCGGCGGCGTGCACCCCCTCGCGGCCGGGCAGCGGGCCGGGGCGCAGGCAGAGAGCGTCGCCGGGGTCGCGCTCGGTGCCGCAGGAGAAGCAGGTGGGGAAGGGGTGGTCGTGCAGCCCGGCATACGAGTCGGCGACAGCGACCGCCTCGGCGAAGGTGACGGGGGAGGGCAGTCCCGAGCGGGCCAGGGCGGGCGCCGGCTGGCCCGAGGCCACCAGCACGTCGCCGTCGACGACCTCGACGACGCCGGCCTCGCTGCGGCGCACCGCCAGGGCGTGGTCGAGCGGGGGAGGCGTGCGCAGCCGCACGGTGACGGCAGGGAGGTCGGGTCCGGTGGGCACCAGCGCCGCGAGGTGGCCGCTGGTCCACCCGCCGTTGCCCGACTCGGGCGGGCCGCAGAACCGCGCGGGAATCGTGAAGGTCTCCGTCACGCTGCTGACGCTAGCGCGACACAATGGGCGGAATGTCCCAGACCCCGGCACCGGCGCAGGCCGAGCCCTTCCTGCTGCGCCGCATCGCGCTCCCGGCCTACGGCCCGACCGTGCTGGCCTCGCTCGGCCACGGCGCGGTGCTGCCGGTGCTCGCGCTCAGCGCGCGCGAGCTGGGCGCCTCGGTCGGCGTCGCCGCCCTCACGGTGGCGCTGCTCGGCATCGGACAGCTCGCCGCCTCGCTGCCCTCGGGGGCCCTCGCCGCCCGGATCGGCGAGCGGCGGGCGCTCATGGTGGCCGGGGTGGTCGACGCGGTCGCGATGGCCGGCGCCCTGTTCGCCCACGAGGTGTGGGTGCTCGGCGTGGCCGTCTTCGCGATGGGCCTGGCGGGGGCGCTGTTCAACCTGGCACGGCAGGCCTACCTCACCGAGGTGGTGCCGGTGTCCATGCGTGCGCGGGCGCTCTCGACCCTGGGTGGCGTGCACCGCATCGGCCTGTTCCTCGGGCCTTTCGTGGGCGCGGCGGTGGTGTCGTGGTGGGACATCAGGGGTGCGTATGCCGTGGCCGTCGTCGACCAGCATCGGCGCGTTCCTCCTCGTGCTGCTCCTGCCGGACCTGACCGCAGGGCACGAACGGGCCGCTGCGACGGCGCCGCGCCGCTCGGTGGGATCGGTGCTGGTCGAGCACCGCCGCACCCTGTTCACCCTGGGCACCGGCGTGCTCGCCATCGCGGCTGCCCGCGGTGCCCGGACCTCGCTGCTGCCGTTGTGGGCCGAGCACATCGGGCTCAGCGCCACCGACACCGCCCTGGTCTTCGGCATCGCGGGGGCGCTCGACATGCTCCTCTTCTACCCGGCCGGTGCGGTGATGGACCGCTTCGGTCGCGCGTGGGTGGCGGTGCCCACCGTCGTGGTGCTCGGCCTCGGCATGGCGGCGCTGCCGCTCACCGCGTCGATGCCGACCCTGACCGTGGTGGCGCTGCTCATGGCCCTCGGCAACGGCCTCGGCTCGGGCATCGTGATGACGCTCGGTGCCGACGCCGCCCCGGCCGACGCTCGGCCGCAGTTCCTCGGCGGCTGGCGGCTGTTCGTCGACTGCGGCATCTCGGGCGGCCCGCTGCTCGTCAGTGCCATCACGGTCGTGGCGCCGCTGGCCACGGCGTGCGTGGTGCTCGGCGGCATCTCCTTCGTCGGGCGGGGCGTGGCTCGCGCGCTGGGTGCCGCGCTACGACCCGACGCGGCGCGCCTCCTCGTAGCGGCGCAGCGCCTCCTCGCGCTCGGCCTTGTGGTCGACGATCCGCTCCGGGTACCCGTGCGCGTAGCCGTCGTCGTGGGCCCACGGCTCGTGGGCGGCCTTGCCGGCGAGGTGGCGCAGCTCGGGCACCCACCGCCGCACGTACTCGCCGTCGGGGTCGAACTTCAGGCCCTGGCTGACGGGGTTGAACACGCGGAAGTACGGCGCCGCGTCGGTGCCCGTGCCCGCCACCCACTGCCAGCCGTGGTTGTTGCTCGCGACGTCGCCGTCTCGCAGGTGGGCCAGGAAGTGCCGGGCGCCCTCGGGCCACCAGATGTGCAGGTCCTTGACGAGGAAGCTGGCCGTGATCATGCGCACCCGGTTGTGCATCCACCCCTCGGCGAGCAGCTGCCGCATGCCGGCGTCGACCATGGGGTAGCCGGTCTCGCCCCGCTGCCACGCCTCGAGGGGCTTGCGCGCCCGCGAGTAGGTCATCGACGACAGCGCCGGCTTGAGGTCGTGCCAGGCCGACTCGGGGTGGTGCCACAGCACGTCGGCGTAGAACTCCCGCCAGCACAGCTCGTCGGTGTAGGTCTTCGCCGCCGTCGAGCGCGCGCCCTCGTGGGCGGCGATGTCGGCCAGCAGGGTGCGCGGGTGCAGCTCGCCGTACTTCAGCGGCACCGACATCCGGCTGGTCGAGTCGAGGTCGGGCCGGTCGCGCTCGCTGTCGTAGCCACCGAGGTGCCGGTCGAGCCACGACCGCCAGCGGCGGCGTGCCGACTCCTCGCCCGCACCGTCCACCTCGGGGCCGTCCGGGATGTCCTCGGAGTCGGCTCGCGCCCAGCGCAGCCCGCGCGGCATGGGCGCGGGGGCGGGCCAGCCGTGCGCGCGCCAGGCCTTCGAGAACGGGGTGAAGACCTGGTATGCCGTGCCGTCCGCCTTGGTCAGCGTGCCCGGCCCCACGGCATACGGGGTGCCGGTGGCCACCAGCGAGCGGCCGTCGCGCTCGAGCCGTTGCCGCACCCGGTCGTCGCGGCGGCGCCCGTAGGGCGTGGTCTCCGCGCTGACGTGCACCGTCTCGGCGCCCACCTCGTCGGCGACGGCCGCGACGACCCGCTCGGGCCGGCCGCGCCGCACCACGAGGTGCCCGTCCATCGCGTCGTCGAGGGCCCGCAGCGAGGCGAGCAGGTGGTCGCGCCGTGGGGTGTCCTCGTCGATGAGCCGCGGGTCCAGCACGAACAGCGGAAGCACGGTGTCACCGGCGTGCGCCGCCTCGGTCAGGGCGGGGTGGTCGCGCATGCGAAGATCGCGTCTCAGCCAGACGACGGTGACGGCCATGGATGAGAGGCTAGGGGTTGTGACGGACCTGATCGACACGACCGAGATGTACCTGCGGACGATCTACGAGCTCGTCGAGGAGGGGATCGTCCCCCTGCGTGCCCGGATCGCCGAGCGTCTCGGCCACTCGGGTCCGACCGTGTCGCAGACCGTGGCCCGCATGCAGCGCGACGGGCTGCTCACCCTCTCGGGCGACCGCCACCTCGAGCTCACCGACGAGGGCCGGCTCATCGCGACCCGCGTGATGCGCAAGCACCGCCTCGCCGAGCGACTGCTCGTCGACGTCATCGGGCTGGAGTGGGAGTACGTCCACGAGGAGGCGTGCCGCTGGGAGCACGTCATGTCCGAGCGGGTCGAGCGCAAGATCCTCGCCATGATCGGCGACCACCGCGAGTCGCCCTACGGCAACCCGATCCCCGGCCTGGACGAGCTGGGCGAGACGCCCAACGAGGAGTTCCGGGTCGGCGTGAAGAGCCTGGCCGAGCTGGCGCTGCCCGCCACCGCAACGGTCGTGGTGCGCCGCATCGGCGAGCCGGTGCAGGTCGACCACGAGGCGCTGAGCCTGCTCACCTCGGCGGGCCTGCTCCCGGGCCAGCGCGTCGACGTGCGGCGTGAGGACGGCCGGGTCATCGCCTTCCGTGAGGGTGCCGAGGAGGCGACGGGCGTCTCGCTGCCGCAGGACGTCGCGCAGCACGTCTTCGCCGCCCTCGTCTGACCGGCACCGCCGTCCAGCGGCACGCGCTTTTCGTATGCCGTTGTGGGCTGTTTTGCACGTTTTCCTGCCTTTTCGTGGACTCGCCGTGACCGCGGTGTGACATTCGGTTCGCCCGTTGTGTACCGTGTCGAGGTCCTCTCACCCCCCTGGGAGGGCGGCTCGAAGCGGATCGCCTAGTCCTGTCACCGCCCATGAGTCTCAGATGACACCGCTGGCAGGAGCGGGGGACCCACTTCTGGGCGGCCCTGGTGCCGTCCTTGGGGTGAAGCCCTCACCGCGAGCGCCCGCTAGGACGGGTCGCGGACGGGAGGGCCGGGTGAAACCAACCTCCACCCGAACCCGACAGCTCACCTCGTAGGCGTTGGAGGTTCATTCCGTGGCTCACAACGCTGGGCGCCATCGCGCGCCAGGTCGCTTCAACCCCCTGTCCGAGCTGTCCGACATCGCGGCGAAGGCCGCCGAGCCGGCCGTCAAGACGTCGGCCGTCCTCGCCGCTTCCGGCGGTCTCGTCGCAGCCTTCGCCATCCCGGCCCAGGCCGCGCCGGCCCAGAAGCCCGCGAGCGGCACGGCTGCCGCCCCGGTCGCCGTCAAGGCGCCCGAGGCCGCCGCCCCGGCCGCCCAGAACGCCTTCGGCGTCATCGGCTTCCAGGCCACGGCCAAGCCGAAGCCCAAGCCGGCCCCGCGCCCGGCGCCGGCTCCCGAGCCTGAGCCTGAGCCGCAGCGCACCGAGCAGGCCGCCAGCCGCTCGGTCGAGCGTGCGCCGCTCAAGCCGGCTGCCGGCGGCATCCTGGGTATCGCCGCGCAGTACAAGGGCATCATGTACAAGTACGGCGGCACGAGCCCGGAGACCGGCTTCGACTGCTCCGGCTACACGCAGTACGTGTTCAAGCAGATCGGGATCAGCCTGCCCCGCACCGCCGAGGAGCAGCGCCAGATGGCGACCCCGGTCTCCGACCCGCAGCCCGGCGACCTGGTCTTCTTCGGAGCGCCGGCCTTCCACATGGGCATCTACGCCGGTGACGGCAAGATGTGGGACTCCCCGCGCACGGGCAAGGCCGTGGACCTGCGCGACATCTGGTCCTCCGACGTCACCTACGGTCGGGTCAGCTGAGATCTGACGCCACCGGCGTACCGCGGAACCTCGACGGCCCTCGACCATCTCGGTCGGGGGCCGTCGCCCTGCCCGGGCCCATGCGTTCGCCGGCGGGTTGACCGCCTGACGGCGGCGTCAGCCGGCGCGGGCGTCCGCCATCGCCTTCATCGTGGCGATCTCGGCGGTCTGGCTCGTGATGATCGACTGGGCCAGCTTCCTGACCTCGGGGTTCTCGCCCTTGGCCAGCTCGGCGCGGCCCATGTCGACGGCACCCTCGTGGTGCTCGACCATCATGGTCAGCCACATGCCCTCGAACCCGCTGCCCGTCATGGCGTCGAGGTCGTCGAGGTCCTGCTGGCTCATCATGCCCATGTCCGAGTGGCCCATGTGGCCGCCCAGGTCGGGCACGGGCTCGCCCCACCCCGTGAGCCATCCCGACATCTGCTCGATCTCGGGCTCCTGCGCCGCCTTGATGGCCTTGGCGAGGGCGACGAAGTCGTCGGTGCCGCCGTGGGCGAGCGCCATGTCGGCCATCACCAGGGCCTGCTGGTGGTGCGGCACCATCCCCGCGGCGAACTCGACGTCCGCCTCGTTGTGGGCGCCGGCCGCCGGGGTGCCGGTCGTGGTGGCCGAGGAGGTGGCGGAAGCCGTTGTCGTGGTGGGTGCGCCCGTCTGGCTCGTCGGGGGGCTGCTCGGCGACCCGGTGGTCGTCGACGCCGAGGTCGTGCCTGACGAGGTCATCCCACCGTGGTCGGCCGTCGGCGTCGTGGCGTCCCCGCAGGCGGTGAGCAGCGCGGCGGCGGCGACCGCGACGACCGCGGGTCCAGTGAGGCGGCGCGCCACACTCGGCTGTGGCGGGTGGGACCAGTGGGGTGGCGTCATGCCGTCATCGTAGGCAGGAGCGACCTTTGGCCCCGGGACGGACCCGCCCGTCCGTGTGAGGATGGGGCGCATGAGCGAGGTCGAGATCGAGGTGTGGGTGGACGTCGTCTGCCCGTGGTGCTACATCGGCAAGCGGCGGCTCGAGCAGGCGATCGCCGAGAGCTCGCAGCCCTCCGAGGTGACCGTGACCTACCGGGCCTTCGAGCTCGACCCGAAGAAGCCGGCGGGCAACGGGGTCCCGGTCGTCGAACGGATGGCCCACCGGCACAGCACCAGCCTCGACGACGCTCGGCAGATGGTCGAGCGCGCCGCCATCATCGGCCGCCCGGACGGCATCGACATGGACATCGACGCCCAGGTCGACGCGAACTCCTTCGACGCGCACCGGCTCATCGCGCTCGGCCTCGTGCAGGGCGGCACCGCGCTCCAGGGCGCCGTGCTCGAACGGCTCTTCTCCGCCCACTTCGCCGAGGGGAAGTCGATCGACGACCACGAGTCCCTCCAGCGCCTCGGGGCCGAGGCGGGGCTCGACGGGCGGCGGGTGGCCGCCGTGCTGGCGAGCCGCGACTATGCCGACACGGTGCGTGCCGACCAGGCCGAGGCGGCGCAGCTGGGTGTGACGGCGGTGCCCTTCTTCGTGGCCAACCGCCAGGTGGCCCTCACCGGCGTGCACTCGGTGCAGGTGCTCGGCAAGCTCATCACCGTCGCCCTCGAGGGTGAGCCCGAGCCGGTCGGCCAGTCCACCGTCTGAGCGGGCTCAGGGGGCGATGGCGAGGAAGATGAAGGCGGCCATCAGCACCAGGTGGACGCCGCCCTGCAAGCGCGTCGCCCGTCCGGGCACGACGGTGAGCACGCTCACGACGACGGTCAGCGCGAGCAGGACCATCTGGGTGGGGCCGAGGCCGAGCAGCAGCGGCTGGTCGAGCCAGATGGTCGCGATCGTGATGGCGGGAATGGTCAGGCCGATGCTGGCCATGGCCGAGCCGAGCCCGAGGTTGAGGCTGATCTGGAGCCGGTTGCGCCGGGCGGCCCGCACTGCGGCCAGCGTCTCCGGCAGCAGCACGAGCAGGGCGATGACGACACCGACGAACGACTGGGGCAGGCCGGCCGCAGCGACGCCCGACTCGATCGCCGGGGACTCGACCTTGGCCAGGCCGACCACGGCGACGAGCGAGAGCAGCAGGAGGCCGAGGCTGGTGAGGGCTGCCCGCTGGGTGGGCGGCTCGGCGTGCTCCTCCTCGAGCAGCGTCCCCTCGCTGGAGACGGGCAGGAAGAAGTCGCGGTGCCGCACGGTCTGGGTGGAGACGAACATGCCGTAGAGCGCGAGCGACGCCACGGCCGCGAAGACCAGCTGGACCCCGGAGAACTCCGGGCCGGGAGCACTGGTGGTGAACGTCGGGACCACCATCGTCATGACGGCGAGCGTGGTCACCGTGGCCAGGGCGGCGCCGGCCCCTTCGGCGTTGAACGAGACGAGGCCGTGGCGCCGGGCGCCGACGAACAGGCTCAGCCCCACGATGCCGTTGCAGGTGATCATCACCGCGGCGAACACGGTGTCTCGCGCCAGTGACGAGGTGTCCTTGCCGCCGGAGGCCATCAGCGTGACGATCAGCGCCACCTCGATCACGGTCACCGCCACCGCCAGCACGAGCGAGCCGTAGGGCTCACCGACCCGGTGGGCGACCACCTCCGCGTGGTGCACGGAGGCCAGCACGGAGCCCGCCAACAGCAGGGCGACCACGACCACCAGCAGGGTGTTCAGGTCGCGTCCCCAGGTGAGGGCCAGCGCGATGACGGCGCCCGCGGGGGCGAGCGTGGTCCAGGTCAGCAGGGGGCTGGTCGTTCGCGCGGCGGCCATGCCTCAGCATTTCAGACGAGACCGGTATGCCGGTCGGCCGGCCGTGTGGGCCCGCGCACCGGCCGACGGGCGTGAGGGCTACACCCCGCGCTGGTAGCCGGTGCCGCGCAGGGGGTGGCGGGTGCTGGGCCCGAGGCGTCCGGTGCGCGCGGCCCAGACCTCGAAGACCGCGGTGGCGAAGGGCGGCACGGCCGCAGCGAGCCCGAGCAGGAGCGTCGCCCACGACCAGCGCCGGGCCCGTGCCACGAGCAGGGTCAGCAGCCCGTAGGCGATGAAGACGGTGCCGTGGATCGGGCCGAACACCTTCACGCCGAGGTCGCCCGCGTCAGTGAGGTACTTGGCGTACATCCCCGCCAGCAGCCCTGCCCAGGAGACCGCCTCGGCGAAGGCGACGACACGGAAGAGGGTGGTCAGACGGGAGGCACGCATGGCTCCACAGGGTAGGTCGTCGACCTGTGCGCGCCGACCGTGGGGCGCGGCATACCGTCATCCTCCGTAGTCCACCGCCGCCAGCCGCAGGCCCCGGAACGAGGCCAGCGCCTCGGCGCCGGACTCGACCGCACGCTCCACAGCGCGGGTCCGGCGAGTCCACAGGTCGACGCTGACGGTGAGCTTCGCCCCGCTCTTGCGCGGGCGCCACAACCCGGCGACCTCGCGGCCGAGGAGCACCGCACCCGGCCGCCCCAGCACCGGCCGCAGCGCCTTGGCGTGCGCCGGGTCGGGCACGAGCAGGTCGCGGTCGAGGCCCTGGAGGAAGAGGTCATAGGGCCCGAGCAGGCGGTCGGCCGTGGCGTCCGCACCCACCAGGGCGTCGAGGTCGCCGGCGAGCACCCACCGCTGCTCACCGTCGATCTCGACCGGGGTGGCGTCGTCGGGCCAGCGCGCCCGCACGTCGGCCAGGGTCGCGTCGAGGTAGCCGGCGACCTGCGCCGGGGTGGCCGGGCCCAGCAGGTGGAGGGTGGCGCGCACGACGTCCTGCGGGGCTTCAACTGTCGCGACCTCCTCGAAGGGCGGGGTGAGGCCGTCAGCGCGCTGCAGCACCGGCGGCGAGGTGCCGGGCTGCAGCTCGAGCCCGCCACGCAGCGCCCCGAGGCGGAACGGCATCTCGTGGGCGTGCGTGGCCTGGCATGGGCGGCACCACCGGAGGTACGGCTCGTCGAGCCGCTGGGTCAGCGCGGTGGAGACGTCGCCCTTGACCATGGGCTCGGTGACGATGGCGCGCATCTGCTCCGCCACGGTGTCGAGCGCCTGCAGGGGGCTGATGCCGGCGGCCTTGAGCGGCTTCGAGGCGTCGAGGATGCGCTTGGCCGCGTCGGCCTCCGAGAACGGCTGCACCGCGGCGGCGACCGAGGGCAGGTCGGCCCGCCGGTAGGCGTGGGGAGCCGCGCGCAGGGTCCACACGGTGACGAGGTCGGCAGGGTCGACGGCGGAGGTGTCGACCCCGCGCACGGCGAGCGCCCACAGCGACCCGTCGGGTCCGGTGTCCTGCGCCCCCATGTCGAGCAGGGCGGTGTCACCGATGGTTCCCGCCGCGCGGTCGAGCTGTTGGGTGTGCACGCGGAAGGAGAGGACCTGCTCACGGGTCACCAGCGTCGCCATGACCTCACCGTAGGCGTGGCGACCGACACCGTGTCGGACTTTGTATGCCGCAGGAGCGGCTCACCGGGCGCGCTGTCACCGGAACCGCTCCCGCGGCATACAAGGTCGTGGAGGGTCAGGTGGTGCGGCGCAGGATGCGGGCCTCCCACGGGCGCAGCACGATCGACGCCGACGTCGGGGTCGGGGCGGTCTCCGGGTAGGAGCCGAGCACGAGCTCGGCCGCGGACCACTGCTCGGCCTCGGGCAGCCCGTCGACCGTGTGCTCCGCGGCACTGAAGTTGGCCACCACGAGCAGGGTGGTGGCGCCGAGCGAGCGGGTGAACGCGTAGACCACCGGGTCGTCGGGCAGCAGCATCGTGAAGTCGCCCTCAGCCACGACCGGCTCGCTGTGGCGCAGCTCGATGAGCCGCCGGTAGTGGTGGAACACCGAGTCTGGGTCGGCGACCGCGCGTTCGGCGTTGACCTCGACGTGGTTGGGGTGCACCGGGAACCACGGGACCCCGGTGGTGAACCCGGCGTGCGGGGAGCGGTCCCACTGGACGGGGGAGCGGGCGTTGTCGCGGCTGCCGAGCCGCAGCGCGTCGAGCACCTCCTCGACGAGCAGGCCCTGCCCGGTGGCCGCCTGGTAGTAGTTGACCGACTCGATGTCCTGGAACGAGCTCGCGTCCACGAACGGCACGTTGGTCATGCCGAGCTCCTCGCCCTGGTAGACGTAGGGCGTCCCGCGGTGCAGGTGCAGCACGGTTGCGAGCAGCTTGGCGGACTCGACGCGGAACTCCCCGTCGTCCCCGAAGCGGGAGACGGCCCGGGGCTGGTCGTGGTTGTTCCAGTAGAGGCTGTTCCAGCCGACCTCGGCGAGGCCCTCCTGCCAGCGACCGAGGGAGGCCTTGAGCTCGACGAGCTGCAGCGGCTTGCGGTCCCACTTGTGCTCGCCGTGGTCGAGGCCGACGTGCTCGAACTGGAACACCATGTCGACCTCACGCCGGGCGGGGTCGGTGAAGAGAATGGCGTCCTCCACCGTGACGGCGGGCATCTCGCCGACGGTGAGCAGCTTTTCGGCGCGACCCTCGAACACCTCGCGGTGCATCTCCTGGAGGAACTCGTGGATGCGCGGCCCGCAGATGTAGAACGGCGACCCGTCGCCCCACGGCCCGCCCGCGATCGGCTCGCCGTCACGCAGCGGCAGGTCCTTGGAGATCATGTTGATGACGTCCATGCGGAAGCCGTCGACGCCGCGGTCGAGCCACCAACGCATCATCGCGTAGACCGCCTCGCGCACCTCCGGGTTCTCCCAGTTGAGGTCGGGCTGCTTGCGGGAGAACAGGTGCAGGTAGTACTCGCCACTGGCCTCGTCGAGCTGCCAGGCCGAGCCGCTGAAGAACGAGTGCCAGTTGGTCGGCTCGGCGCCGGGCTGCCCGGGCTCGAAGCCCTCGCGCGGCGGCTGCCACCAGTACCAGTCGCGCTTGGGGGAGTCCTTCGACGAGCGCGACTCGACGAACCACGGGTGCTCGTCGGAGGTGTGGTTGACCACGAGGTCCATGACGATCCGTATGCCGCGCGCGTGCGCCTGCTCGACCAGCTCGTCGAAGTCCTCGAGCGTGCCGAAGGTCGGGTCGATGTCCTGGTAGTCGCTGATGTCGTAGCCGTTGTCGTCCTGCGGCGAGGTGTAGATCGGTGAGAGCCACAGCACGTCGACCCCGAGGGTGGCGAGGTGGTCGAGGCGGCTGATGATGCCGCGGAGGTCGCCGATCCCGTCACCGTTGGAGTCCTGGAAGCTGCGCGGGTAGATCTGGTAGACGACGGCGGAGTGGAACCACGGGCGGTCGGCAGGCATGGGCAGGAGTCTTCCGAACCGGGCGCCCGTAGCGCGAGCCCTGTCTCAGGCCGTGGGGTGTGGTCTCAGTGGTGGGTCCCCGCCGCGCGCGACCCCTGCGGCGCGTCGAACCGGTGCTCCATCTCGATCTCGGCCCGCCCATCGGGCAGGGTGCTCGTGACGCCGGTTGGCACGAACCCACAGCGCCGGTAGAGACCGAGGGCTCGGGCATTGTCCGCGACGACGCCCAGCGCGACTCCGGACTTGCCTGCGGCACGAGCCCACGCGAGCACCGACTCCACGAGCTGTCCCGCCGCAGAAGAGCCTCGGGCTGACGGAGCGACCCACATCGAGATCAGGTGGGGCACGTCCTCATCGCAGCGGCCCACGCGCACCATGCCCACCGGCGCGTCGCCGATGAACGCGAACCAGCACGGCAGTGCGAAGCCGTCGAGCCAGTCCGACTCGTCCCAGCGCAACGCGTCCTCGTACGACGTGGCAAAGGCCTCAGGTGCGTCGCGCAGGGATGCGAGTCGGAGGTCGCGGTAGGTCTGCCACTGGTCGGTTCGAAGCTGTCTGATGGCCACGCGCACCGGGGGAGCCTATCCAGAGTTCCGCCGCGCGGCGGCGGCCGTCACCAGCTCCTCGCGCTCCTCGCGGCCGGGCTGCCGGGCCAGCAGCGCCCACAGGATGCAGGCGAGGTCGACCGCCTCCTGCGTCCAGGCCCCGACGATCGCCGGCAGCAGCCCGGCGGAGGCCACGAGCATGAGCGCCACGGACAGCCCGACCCCGAGTCCGATCGCCTGCCACGCGACGTCCATCGTGCGTCGCCCGATGCGCACCGCCTGCACCGCCCGGTAGAGGTCGTCCAGCAGCACGACCACGTCGGCCGACTCGCTCGCCGCCGTCGAGCCGCGGGCGCCCATGGCCACCCCGACGTCGGCCGCCGCCAGCACGGGTGCGTCGTTCACGCCGTCGCCGACCATCATCACGGGGCGCTCGGGAAGCCGCGCGACGATGTCGACCTTGTCCTGGGGCAGCAGTCCGGCCCGCACGTCGTCGATGCCGATCTCCGCACCGATGTGGGCGGCGGCGGCCGGCGCGTCACCGGTGAGCATGAGCACGTGGGGCACCCCGGCGGCGCGCAGCGCCGCGATGGTGCGGGCGGTGTCGTGGCGCACGTGGTCGGCGAGCGCCAGCCGACCGGCATACCGGCCGTCGACGGCGACGTGCACACCACTGTGCCCGGGCGTGAGGGGCCGCTGGGGTATGCCGCGGACGTGCTCGGCGACGAAGCCCTCCTTGCCGACGACCACGTCGTGGCCATCGACGCTTGCGCTCATGCCCTGGGCCGTGGACTCGTGGGCGTCGTGGGCGGCGAGGACGGGCAGGCCGCGCTCGCGGGCTCCGGCGACGATGGCCTCGGCGAGCGGGTGGCTCGACAGCCGCTCGACGCCGGCCGCCAGGGCCAGCAGCTCGTCGGTGCCGATCCCGTCGCTGACGTCGACCGCGGACAGCTCGGGCGCGCCCCGGGTCAGGGTGCCCGTCTTGTCGAACGCCGCGGTGCGCACGTGGGCGAGCTGCTCGAGGGTCCCGCCGTTCTTGACGATGATGCCGTGGCGGGCGGCTCGCGACATGCCCGCCATGAAGGCGACGGGCGCGGCGATGAGCAGGGGGCAGGGGGTGGCGACGACGAGCACCTCGGCGAACCGCGACGCCTCGCCGCTCAGCCACCACGCACTGCCGGCGATCGCGAACGACACCAGGGTGAAGGGCACGGCGACCCGGTCGGCGAGGCGCACGAACGGCGCCCGCGAGCGCTGTGCCTCTCCCACGAGGGCGATGATCTGCTGGTACTGCGAGTCGGCGGCCGACGCGGTGGCCCGGATGTGGATGGGGCGTGAGCCGTTGACGGAGCCCGACATCAACAGCTCGCCCTGCGTGTGCTCCACCGGCAGGGGCTCGCCGGTGAGCGAGGACTCGTCGAAGGCGGCCGAGGTGCTGAGGAGCGCCGCGTCGACCGGCAGCACCTCGCCGGGTTTGACCAGCAGCTCCTCACCCGGCCGCACCCGGTCGACGGGCACGTCGGTCGTGTGGCCGCTGCCTCCGCGGGTGAGGAGGTGGGCGGTGCGAGGAGCGCGCTCCAGCAGGGCCGACAGCTCGCGTTCGGCACGGCCGGCGGCGAGCGTCTCGAGTGTCCTGCCCGTGGTCATCATCAGCACGATGACCAGCGAGGCCCAGTATTCGTCGACGGCGACGGTCGCCACGATCGCGGTGACGGCGAGGACGTCGACCCCGTAACGACCTCGGCGCAGGTCGGCCACCATGTGTCCGGCCCGCACTGCCGCGAAGCCCAGGGTGTAGGCCGACACGGTCCAGCGCGCTGCTTCCGGGAGGTCGAAGGCCATGAGCACGCCACCGGCGACGCCGACCACCAGCGTCAGCGTGACCGGCCAGTGGCGCCGCGCGAAGGCTGCGGCCGCGAGCATCCTCAGGCGACCTCCGCAGCCTCCGGCTCGGCGAGGCGCACCACGATGTCGGGCGCGCTGGTGATCGAGTTGTGCACGGTGCAGTGGCCGGCGACGGCCAGCAGCGGTTCGCGGCGGGACTCGGGCACGCCCGGGGGCAGCTGGAGCTGGAGGTCGACCGCCGACACCCGGGCGGGCCGCGAGCCCATCTCGTAGACGGCGTCGACGGCCAGGCCCTCGGTGGGAAGCCCGTGCCGGGCCAGGTAGCGACGGGCGTAGAACGCGACGCAGGAGGCGAGGCCGGCGACGAAGAGCTCGGTCGGCGTGGGCGCGGTGTCCTGGCCGCCCGCGTCGACGGGCTGGTCGACCGTGAGCCGGTGCCCACGCACGCCGATCTCGAACTGGTCGCCGCCCAGGTGGTCGACGCGTACGGCGGTGGCTGAGGGGGCGGTCACGACGAGGTCCTTCCGATCTGTCCATGTTTGTGACGCCTGCGGGGTCGCGGGCGAGGGGGCTCATCCAGCTCCAACCCCAGACCACCACGGATACCCCTAGGGGTAATAGGGACCTTCGGCACTATTGACCCACGGACCCCCCTCCTAGCGTCGATGACGAGCACAGACGAGCACGCACAAGGAGTGGTTCAGATGAGGCGCCTGGTGGTCCTCGGTGGCGGCACGGCCGGCACGATGGTGGTCAACAAGCTGAGGCGGAAGCTGCCGCGCAGCGAGTGGGAGATCAGCGTCGTCGACAGGGACGACGACCACCTCTACCAGCCCGGCTACCTGTTCATGCCCTTCGGCACCTACCGGCCGGAGCAGGTCGTGCGCAAGCGCCACACCCTCATCACCGATGGGGTCGACCTCGTCCTCGGTGAGATCGACCGCGTCGACCCGGAGGCCCGCACGGTGGCCCTCAAGGACGGGCGCACCCTCGCCTATGACTACCTGGTCATCGCGACCGGCACCTCGCCGCGCCCCGACCAGACGGAGGGCATGCTCGGCGAGCAGTGGCGCAAGAGCGTCTTCGACTTCTACTCCTTCGAGGGGTCCAAGGCGCTCGCCGGGGCGCTGGAGGACTTCGACCACGGACGGCTCGTCGTCCACATCACCGAGATGCCGATCAAGTGCCCGGTGGCGCCGCTGGAGTTCACCTTCCTGGCCGACTCCTACCTGCGTGAGCGTGGCATCCGCGACCGTGTCGAGCTGGTCTACGTGACGCCGCTGTCCGGGGCCTTCACCCAGCCCATCGCGTCGGCCCAGCTCGGCTCGATGCTCGAGGAGCGCAAGATCCTCGTCGAGCCCGACTTCATGGTCGAGCGGATCGACAACGAGTCCAAGGCGCTGGTGTCCTACGACGAGCGCGAGGTGCCCTTCGACCTGCTGGTGACGATTCCCCTGAACATGGGCGCCGACTTCGTCACACGGTCCGGGCTCGGCGACGAGCTGAACTACGTGCCGGTCGACAAGCGCACGCTGCTCTCGACGAAGTACGACACGATCTTCGCCCTCGGCGACGCCTCCGACATCCCCGCCTCCAAGGCCGGCTCGGTCGCGCACTTCGCCGTCGACGTCTTCGTCGACAACTTCCTCGAGCACATCGCCGGCCGGCCGATGACCGGGGCGTTCGACGGGCACGCCAACTGCTTCGTCGAGTCGGGAGGCGGCAAGGGCCTGCTCATCGACTTCAACTACGACACCCAGCCCCTGCCGGGCAAGTTCCCCGTGCCGGTCGTCGGACCGATGAGCCTGCTCAAGGAGACCCGGGCCAACCACCTCGGGAAGCTCGCGTTCCGGTGGATCTACTGGAACGTCCTGCTCCCCGGCCGACCGCTTCCCCTTCCGGTCCACATGTCCATGGCCGGCAAGGTCACGCCCGACACCACAGCGTCCACCACCACAGCGTCCACCACCACAGACAAGGAGTGAACACGATGCCTGTCACGACCATCGACGGCCGCCAGGTGCACGTCAACGAAGAGGGCTTCCTGACCGAGCCCGGCGAGTGGGACGAGGCGCTCGGCAAGGTCCTGGCCACCCAGATCGGCATCGAGATGGGCGACGAGCACTGGAAGGCGATCCGCTTCCTGCGCGAGGACTTCGCGGCCCAGGGCGAGACCCCGACGCTGCGCCGGGTCACCGTCGCGGGCGGGATCCCGACGAAGCAGCTGTTCCAGCTCTTCCCGCAGAAGCCCGCCAAGAAGATGGCCTACATCGCCGGCCTGCCCAAGCCGCACGGCTGCGTCTGACCTCACCCCGCCAGAGCCTCACCACCACACAGAAAGAAGAAGGTTCGCCATGACGAGCATGGACACGGCACCGGCCCTCGTGCCCAACTTCGACACCGAGGCCTCGCAGGGCCGCAAGCTCGCGATCATCTGCTCCAAGGGCAGCCTCGACATGGCCTACCCGGGCCTGATCCTGGCCAACGCCGCCCTGGGCGAGGGCGTGGAGACGCACCTGTTCTTCACGTTCTGGGGCTTCGACATGATCAACAAGAAGACGATGGGTGACCTGAAGTTCACGCCGCTGGGCAACCCCGCGACGCACATGCCGCAGGGGCTCGGTGGCCTGCCGGGCATCACCCACATGGCCACGTCCAAGCTGAAGAAGTCGATCGCCGAGCTCGACGTGCCGGAGGTGCCCGAGTTCCTCGAGCAGATCGTCGCCTCCGGCGGCCACCTGTGGGCCTGCCGGATGTCGGCCGACATGAACCACCTCACCGAGGAGGACCTCTACGACGAGGTCGAGGGCATCATCAGTGCCAGCGACTTCATCGAGAAGACCGAGGGCGCCCAGCTGCTCTTCATTTGAGTAACACAGCATCTGAGCAGCAAGAGAACTCGTCCCCTCGGTGCGGCGACGGTATGCCGCGCGGTCCCCTCAGTGCCGCGCGGCACACCTGTGCGCCCGTAGTCGGGCGCGGGCGTCGTCAGCGGGGTTTCGTCGGCCGGGGCAGGCGTTCCCGCACCCAGGCGGGCTCGGGGTTCGTCGTCGGGGCGCCGCCCACGAAGACGGTGGGGACGGTCTCGTTGCCCGCGTTGGCTGCGCGGACGCGCGCGGAGGCGGCCGGGTCGCGGGTGGTGTCGACCCAGATGGCGCGGCTGCCCGCCCGACCGAGGGCGAAGCGCAGACGCAGGCAGTAGCTGCAACCCGTGCGCCAGTAGATGACCGGCGCACCTGAGGCGTTGGCCAGACGGCGTGCCTCGAGGTCAGTGGGGGATCTCGGGAAGAACCAGGGGGAGAGCACCCAGGCCGCGAGCAGCATGGCCGCTGACACCGCCAGGTCGGAGGGGGACGGTGGTGCGGTCAGCGCGAGAGGGACGACAGCCGCGGCGGCGACCCAGCCCGGGAGCCACCAGCGGCGGAGCCTCCCCGGGGCGGGGCGGCGCTCGAGCGGTGCGTTGGGCATGCCGCCCACAGTAGAGGGGCAGCGTCAGGGGAGGAGCGGCGTCACTCGAGGGGCGGCGTCACTCGAGGGGCGGCGTCAGACGCCCCAGATGTGGCCGCGCAGGTGGAGCCGGGTGCTGATCGCGCGCAGCTGCGTGGTGTGCAGCTCGACCGGCACGGGGCGGCTCGCGACGGCAGGCCCGCCGTCGCGGGCGAAGACGCCGAAGACGTACGGGTACGACGGCGGTCCAGCGGCCCTGATCCGGCACAGCACGGCGTCGCCGGGGACGCCGTGGTGGATGCCCAGCGTCGCCGCCGTCGGCCGCCCGCCACGAGCCAGGGCGGCGTTCATCTCCTCGATCTGACGCATCTCGGTGGTGTGCGTGGTGGTGGCCATCGCGTGGTCGGTCATCGAGCTTTCCCTCCGGGTGGGCGCCCGGCCGGTGGTGGCCGGTGCCTCCACACCCCAGCGTGCGACCGGTGGGTCGCGGGGGTCAGAGGCATTGGTCCCTCGGGGCCTGGGCGGGAGCCGGTCCCGCGGGTGGCCTCCGAGCGGGGACCAAGGGCTCTGGCAGGGAAGCTGACCGCACGCCCAGCATGGTTGGAGGAGGTGGCATCGATGGCTGCTCTGAGGTGGGCTGGGTTCGCCGTGATGGCGGCGTTCGGAGGTTTCGTGACGCTGATGCTGGTGGGCTACACGGTGACGGACGTGGGCGGCTGGGAGGCCTTGGGCCTCATCGCGGCCGTGGGAGTGCCCGTCGTGTTGCTCTGCCTGCTCGCCTGGTGGCGACCGTCGGTGGCGGTGCCCGTGCTGGCGGTGGCCTGCCTGGCGCCCGTCGCCTTCGGCGCGCTCCTGCTGCTCGACTACGAGCGGTGGTCTTCGTGGGAGGAC
This sequence comes from uncultured Actinomycetota bacterium, assembly GCA_963730585.1. Classification (GTDB taxonomy): domain Bacteria; phylum Actinomycetota; class Actinomycetes; order Actinomycetales; family Dermatophilaceae; genus Pedococcus_A. The sequence continues at coordinate 763,485 of CAVSSL010000010.1, forward strand.
CAGCACGGCCCGGTCTCGTTGGTGCTCCTGCTCGCGGTGGGCCTGCCGCTCGCCGTGTTGGGCCTGGCGCGGCCAGTCGAGGCTGGCGTCATGATGCTCGCCATCGTCCTGGTGCCACTGCTGCTCGAGGTCGTCGGCGCAGGCAGCGACTGGGGCAGGCCGCTCTCGATCGCTCTGGTGTTCGCCCCGGTGCTCGCCTCCGGCACGCTCTTCCTGCTGGCCGGCCGCGCGGGCAATGGTCGCCAGTCCGCCTCTCGCCCAAGCCAGTTCGCGCACTAGGAGTCGTCATGGGAAGGGTCGTGGTGCAGCTGGACGTCGAACAGCATCGGTCGCTGGCCCGGTGGGCCGCGGACTGTGCCGAGCACGTCCTGCCACTGTTCGAGCAGGCCTGCCCCGATGACAGCCGCCCCCGCCGGGCGGTGGAGGCGGCTCGCGCCTGGGCTGCGGGCGACCTGTCGGCGGGCATGGCACGTGATGCCGCCTTCGCCGCGCACGCCGCGGCCAGGCAGACCACGGACCCTGCCGCGCGGGCCGCAGCGCAGTCGGCCGGACACGCTGCCGCCACCGCGCACGTCGCCGGGCACGCGGCGCACGCGGCCACCTACGCCGCCACCGCGGCGAGCACGTCGCTGCCGGACGAGCCCGCAGCCGCCGCGGAGGAGCGGCAGTGGCAGCTGAGCAGGCTGCCGCGGGGCCTGGGGCGGGTGGCCTTCCCCGCCTGAGGCCTGCTGACGCTCCCTGTTGAGCGGTGCGACGCTCCCTGTGAACCCGGCTACGCACCCTGTTCGAACCCGGCTACGCCATATGGCTGAAATTCGCTGCGGAAGAGGGCGATAGCGGGACCAATGGGACATTCAGCTCTGGAAATGACTAGTTACTTGGAACTAGTCTTCCTCGACAAGCCCGGACCGCACCGCCCGACCATGAAGTCGCCTGGCAGGAGGACCGCAGGCTCGCCCCGCTGAGGGCATCACCGAGTCCCCGCCAGAAGGTGGGGCGGTCCGCGCGGACGCCGAACCCCACCACGCGCGCGGGCGGCAGGCAGATCCCCCTTTCCTGGTGGTGGGGACGGAGAACCCAGGCAGTACGGGCGCTCCGGCCTCCTCAGGCCGCGAGCTCCCTTGGGGTGAAGCCGCATTGCGGCCGGGCCATCTTTCGGCGCCCGAACCCGACAGGTCACTCTTCGCAGGCGGACCCGAAAGATAGGCCGCTTCATGCTCGCATCCACCCTTCGCCTCCCCGGGCCCGCACGGGCCGCTTCCCTCCTCATGGCCCTGTTCCTCGCAGTCGGCCTGCTCGTCGCCCCCTCGTCAGCGCAGCGCGCCGACGCTGTCGTCTCGGCCTCGACCAGCTACCAGGCTGTCCGAGTCGCCTCGGCGCAGAAGGGGATTCGCTATGTCTAGGGCGGTGCCAGCCCCCGCACCGGCTTCGACTGCTCGGGCCTGACCAAGTACGCCTACGCCAAGGTCGGCAAGCGCCTCCCGCGCACCGCCCAGGCCCAGTACAACGCCGCCTACAAGATCTCCCGCAGCAGCGCCCGCCCCGGCGACCTGGTGTTCTTCGGCGGCTCGCGCAGCATCTACCACGTCGGGGTCTACGCCGGCGGTGGCTACATCTGGCACGCGCCGCGACCCGGCAAGCGGGTCTCGAAGGTCAAGCTCTGGACCTCGGCCGTGAAGTTCGGCCGGGTGCGCTGACCCTCGTCACCCACCCCGGCGCTGCCGGAGGGCACCGTGTGCGACGCGCTCGCACGCGGTGCCCTTCGGCATCCCCGCGACCTATCGTTGAGGTGTACGGAGCAGGGTCGGCCAGGGAGCAGACGTGGCTACGAGAGCGGACCGCGAGGGGCTGTCGCTGGGGTACCGGGTCCTCTACCGGATCAAGCACTTCGGCTACCAGCTGTACGGCCCGGCGCAGCTCGACGAGGAGCACGACCCGCTCCAGCGGCTCGAGCACGAGCGCGCGGAGAAGGTCGCCGCCGCTCGCCGGGCTCGTCTCGAGCGGGAGCGCCGCGCGCACGAGAAGCCCGGGTCCTGACCTTCCCCGCCCGGCCTGTCGGCTCCTAGCGCGCCGCTCGCTCCTAGCGGGCCGCCATGCCCGCCTGGGTTGCGCGGAGCACGACGACCTCGAGCGGTGCGGACCGGCCGCGGATCTCCAGGCTGCGGCGCTCGAGTCCCTCGATGCTGGTCCCGGACGCCTCGGCGGCGGCCACGCTGACGATCACCTCACCGGCGCCCGCCAGCGACGCCAGGCGGGCGGTGGTGTTGACGGGGTCGCCGAGGGCGGTGAAGTCGTGGACCGTTCCCTCCGGGCCGGTGGACCCCACGAACGCGTCGCCGGTGTGCACGGCGGTGCCGGCCGGGATCGGCCCCGAGGGTGAGGCGTGGGGACGGCTCGTCCGGTCGGCCAGCTCGGTGGCCGCGGCTATCGCGGCGCCCGCGTGGTTCGGCCCGCTGATGCCGCCGAAGAACAGCCCGATCACCTCGTCACCGACGATCTTGTCGACGAGGCCGTTGTGGTGGACGATCGCGTCGGTCGCGAGCCGGTAGAAGCGGTCGAGGAAGTCCTTGAACTCGCTGGGTCGCATCCGCTCGCCCAGGCCGGTGGACCCGCGGATGTCCGAGAAGAGCAGGCTGACCGGGATCTCCACCCCCGTCAGGCCCTGGTCCCGCAGCACCGTCTCGCACTTCATGCACATGCGGGGGTTGCCGGGCGGAGCGGCCGAACCCGGCGGCCTTGAACATCACGCCGCCGACGCCCCCGAACGGTGCGAGGCACAGCTTGCAGCGCGGGTTGGCGGGGATCCGCATGAACCGGCGGCGCTCCCGGGCGAACTCGGGACTCTCGCCGCTCATGAACGCGCGGACCTCGTCAGGTGTCCAGTGGTGGGCCTTGTCGGCCATACCTGTGAATGTACGCCCGGTGGGGCGTTCCCCGGGAGGGGACGTTCACGGCATACCGAGCACGGCCGTGTCGGCTTGGCCGCCGTCGGCGGCCCCGGCGGAGGGGTCCCGGTCGCTCTCGTTGACGTACCACGCGAGGCCCAGGCCGAGCCCCATGATCTCGTGGTCGCCGAGCCCCAGCCGGAGGGCGACGGCCCGGGCGTTCGGCGGGCGCTGCGCCGGGTCCTTGGACAGGCAGTCCTCGACCACCAGGGCGATGTCCTCCGGCACGTCGTCGGGCAGCGGCGGCGGCGGCTCCTGCACGTGGGACAGCGCTGTGGCGATCGGCGTCTCCCGCTCGAAGGGTCGCCGGCCGGAGAGCATCTCGTGGGCGACGACGCCGAGGGCGTAGAGGTCGCTGGCACCGGTGGCGGGGGACCCCATGGCCTGCTCGGGGCTGATGTAGTTGGGCGTGCCCAGCAGCTCGCCGTGGCGGGTGTGCCCGGACGCGTCGAGGGCCCGGGCGATCCCGAAGTCGGTCAGCTTCACGATGCCGTCGGGGCGGATCAGGATGTTGGGCGGCTTGACGTCGCGGTGCACGACGCGGGCCTCGTGGGCGACGCCGAGGGCCAGGGCTGCCTGTCCCATGATGGAGCGCACCTCCGGATGGGGCAGCGGGCCGCGCTCGCGGAGCAGTGCGGAGAGCGGCTTGCCCGGCACCAGCTCCATGACGAGGTAGGCGAGGTGGTCGTCCTCGCCGTAGTCGAAGACCGTGGCGATGTTCGCGTGCAGCAGCGAGGCCGAGTTGACCGCCTCGTCGCGGAAGCGAACCGCGAAGACCTCCTCGTGGTCCGGGTCGGGGCGCATGACCTTGACGGCGACCTGGCGGCGCAGCACCCCGTCGGTCGCGGCCCACACGTCCGCCATGCCGCCGGACGCCACGCGCGAGGTCAGGGTGTACCGACCCCCCAGCACGAAGCCCTCGTGCAGTCGATTCACGATGTCGTCACCCCACAGTCCGCCGCCCCGGGGCGCGCGTCAGTGACGCAGCACAGTCCCCCAAGGGACGAGGGTAGGTGCCGTTTGGCGCTGATACACCCTGAATGCCCGAATCCGCCCGAACCGACCGGTGTGCGGCCGGGGCGCTCGGGTGGCCTCAGCGCGATGCGCGCTGTTGGGGGGCTCGACTCCGGCCCTGCGGTGGCTGCGGCCACGATGATGTCTCCTGCTGGTGCGCCACGGGGTGGTCCACTTGCGCGCAGCAGGCGATCGCGTCGCGTTCGGGTGGAGACATCGGGCAGATGTTTACGGTGTAAGCGCACAGTACAGGAGGGTGTGGGGGCCGGCGACCGGGCGAGAACGCGGTATGCCGTGCGCAGCCCCGCCGCGGGGCGGCGCCCCGTGGGCGCCGGTCAGCGCCGGTCAGCGCCGGTCAGCACGGGTCAGCACCGGTCAGGGCCGGTCGGCGGCGCGGCGTGACGAGTGGCCTCGATGACCCGGTTGAGGCTGTCGCGAAGGTCCTCGAGCTCGCCGAGCCCCATGCCGAGCCGCTCCATGATCGCCGGGGGGATCTGCTCGGCCTGCGACCGGGCCGCGGCACCCTTCGGGGTCAACGACACGGCAAGAGCTCGGTCGTCCCTGGGGTCCCGCTGACGGGTCACCATCCCGTTGGCCTCGAGCCGCTTCAGGAGGGGGGAGAGGGTGGCCGGCTCCAGGCTGAGCCGATGGGCCAGTTCGGTGACCTTGAGCGGGGCCTGCTCCCAGAGCGCGAGCATGACGAGGTACTGCGGGTGGGTCAGCCCCATCGGCTCGAGCAGCGGGCGGTAGAGCCCGATGACGTTGCGGGAGGCGACGGCGAGCGCGAAGCAGACCTGGCGGTCCAGGGCGAGGAGGTCCGGGGCGGTCCTCTGTCCGGTACGGCTGCGGCTGGTCACGATTTCCAGTCTAGAGGGGGAGCAGGTACCGTGAGTGCGCGAACGTTTAGGGCACTAACTATCTGGAGCGCGCATGGGTATCAAGGCCGACCGCGAGGGACTCTCGCTCGCGTACCGGATCCTCTACCGCATCAAGTACTTCGGCTGGCACCTCTACGGGCCGGCCCAGCTCGGTGAGCACGACGACCCGCACATGAAGCTCAAGCGGGAGCGCGAGGCCAAGGTCGCGGCCGCCCGGGCCGCCCGGCTGGCCCGTGAGGCAGAGCGCGCCGAGCAGGGGCGCTGACCGTCAGGCGTCATCCTGGGTGTCGACAACGGCTGATCTGGGTCGTAGCCGTCTGAAGACCTCGAGCCCCATCCAGCCGAGGAGGCCCGAGACCAGCAAACCCACCCACCAGGTGTGCGGCAGCAGGTCCGCGGTCAGGCTGTGGGTCAGGACCACGACGCCGAACGCGGCCAGCACGGCTATCGCTCCCTGGATGCGGCGCCTCCACGGGTAGGGGGAGTCGTCCTCCGGCACGGTGACCACGGACTCCCACATCAGGACAAAGCCGAGCGGCACGAGCAGCATGAGCCACCAGCACTGCCGCGAGGCCCGAGCCGGCATCGGCGGACAGGATCCCCGCCAGGACGATGGGGCCGGCGAAGCCCAGCACGACACTCGTCGCTCCCGCGACGGCCGTCGCCCTGCGCCACCCCCAACGCCACCCCATGCCGCCGATGGTGGCACCTCCAGGTGGGCGAGGAGCGGTTTTCCAGCGGCAGAGCTGAGGGTATGCCGCCGGGGCGCCGAACGACGGGGGGCGTGACCTTCGCAATGACCTTCGACCCGTGCCGCCGAGCTCGCGACCGCCGCATGCTGGCTGCGTGAGCGTGCGCGGGCTGGCGCCGACCGAGGCGGACGGCCAGCGGAGTGTGCCGGTCAGCGAGGTCGCCTCCCTGCCGGCCGCTGAGGTGCTGCGCCGGATGGGCAGCAGCGACTCCGGTCTCGACGAGGGTGAGGCGGCCCGCCGCCTGGCCGGCACCGGCCCGAACGCGGTGCGCACCCACCACGCCCGGGCCTGGACGGTGCTGGTGCGCCAGCTGCGCTCGCCGCTGCTGGTGCTGCTGGCCGGCACCGCCCTGGTCTCGTTCTTCCTCGGTGAGCAGACCGATGCCGTCGTGATCGGCACCATCCTGGTCGCCAGCGTGGGGCTGAGCTTCGGGAACGAGTACCGCGCCGAACGCGCCACCGCCCAGCTGCACGCGCAGATCAGCCACCGGGTGACCGTGCTCCGCGGCGGAGTCCCGGTCCCGGTGGATGTCGTCTCGCTCGTGCCGGGTGACGTCGTGCGGCTGGTGAGGGGCGAGGTGGTGCCGGCCGACATCAGGCTGCTCGAGGCCACCGGGTTGCAGTGCGACGAGGGCGTGCTCACCGGGGAGTCGGTGCCGGTCGACAAGGACACGGCAGCCGTCAGCCCCGGCGCCGCGCTCGGTGACCTGACCTGCTGTGCCCTCATGGGCACGGTGGTGCGGCGGGGCACCGCCGTCGGGGTGGTCGTGGGCACCGGCGGTCACACCGAGTTCGGCCGGGTGGCCGCGCAGCTGGGAGAGCGGCAGCCCGAGACGGAGTTCCAGGCGGGGCTGCGCCGCTTCTCGGGACTGCTGCTGCGCGTGGCGGTCACGCTCATGTCGGTCATCGTCGTGGCCAACGTCGTGCTGCAGCGGCCCCTGGTGCAGTCGCTGCTCTTCGCCCTCGCGATCGCCGTGGGCATCACGCCGCAGCTGCTCCCCGCGGTCGTCAGCACGAGCCTGGCCATCGGGTCACGGGCACTGGCCCGCAAGAAGGTGCTGGTCAAGCGGCTCGTCTGCATCGAGGACCTCGGCGACATGGACATCCTCGTGACCGACAAGACCGGGACCCTCACCGAGGGGCGCATCTCCCTGACGGCGGCCCTGGACCCTGCGGGCCGCGAGGTGGCCGACGTGCTGGCCCTGGGGCGGCTCGCCGGGGAGGCGCCGGTGGGCGACGCACCGTTCGACGACCCCCTCGAGCAGGCCATGTGGGTGTCGCCCATCGCACCTCGCGGGGTGGACCCGCCTCGCCTCTCGGTCGCTCCCTTCGACCACGACCGGCAGCTGTCGTCCGCCCTCGTGCGGGGGCCCGACGGCATACCGCTGCTGGTCGTGAAAGGTGCGCCGGAGGTGGTGCTGGCGCGGTGCGCCGCCGTGCCGGCGGGTGCGCACGGCACTCTCGAGGACCTCTTCTCCGCCGGAGGGCGGGTCATCGCCGTCGCCACCCGGCCGGCTCCGGGTCTTCGTCAGGTCACCCCGGCCGACGAGAGCGGGCTCTCGCTCGAGGGCTTCCTGGTGTTCCTCGACCAGCCGAAGCAGGGGGCCGCGGAGTCGCTCGAGCGGCTGCGCGGGCTCGGGGTGGCGGTCAAGGTGTGCACAGGTGACAACGCGCTCGTGGCACAGAAGGTCTGCGACGAGCTCGGGCTGCCGGTGACGGGCACCCTCACCGGCAGCGACCTCGCTCGGCTCGACGAGGAGGGGCTCGCCGCCGCGGCGCAGGCCACCACGATCTTCGCGCGGGTGAACCCGGAGCAGAAGGCGGCGGTGCTGCGGGTGCTGCGCCACCAGGGCCGCGGGGTCGGCTTCCTCGGCGACGGGGTCAACGACGCGCTCGCCCTGCACAGCGCCGACATCGGCATCAGCGTCGACACGGCCGTCGACGTGGCCAAGGACGCCGCCGACGTCATCCTCCTCGAGAAGGACCTCGGCGTCCTCGCCGACGGCATCACCGAGGGACGCGGCATCTTCGCCAACACCATCAAGTACGTGCTGATGGGGACGAGCAGCAACTTCGGCAACATGTTCAGCGCGGCGGCCGCCTCGGGCGCGCTGAGCTTCCTGCCGATGCTGCCCTCGCAGATCCTGCTCAACAACCTGCTCTACGACTCCAGCCAGCTCGCGATCCCGACCGACCGGGTGGACCCGGAGCAGCTGCGGGCGCCGTCGCACTGGGACATCGGGCTGATCCGGCGGTTCATGCTGTTCTTCGGGCCGATCAGCAGCCTCTTCGACTTCTTGACCTTCGCCATCATGCTCGGTCCGTTCCACGCCGGGCCGTCGCTGTTCCGGGCCGGCTGGTTCGTCGAGTCCCTTGCCACCCAGACGCTGATCATCTTCGCGATCCGCACCCGGCGTCCGATGTTCAGGAGCCGTCCGAGCACAACCCTGGTCGTCGCGGCCGTGACGGTGGTGCTCGTCGGCGCGTGGATCCCGCTGTCGCCCCTGGCCGACCTGCTCGGGTTCGCCTCTCCGCCAGCGACTTTCTACGCCATGCTGGCCGGCCTGGTCCTCGCCTACCTCGTCCTCGTCGAGCTGGCCAAGCGCCTCTTCTACGCCGAGCTCGACACCGCGCGTCCTCGCCCGAGCGTCCGCCCCCATCGTCGACTGCAGCGCCGCGCGTCCCGCTTCAGCGTGGGCGGGCGCCTGTCGACCTGACAGCGGGGCTGGCTCGGCGCGGGCCCAACCAAGCCGCGGGGCTCAACCAGCCGCGGGGCGGGGGCGCTGCTCAGCGAGGACGAGGGCGATGTCGTCGCTGAGGTGCTGGCGGGCGTAGGCACGCAACCGCGTCAGCAGGTTGTCGAGGGCCTCATCCAGAGAGCCGCCGGCCAGGATCGTGGCGTGGTCGGACAGTGGGAAGAACGTGCCGCTCAGGTCGCGGGTCTCGACGAGCCCGTCGGTGAAGAGCAGCAGGCGGGCGCTGGCAGGCCAGGTGACCGTCACGGCCGTGCCCGACGTGCCGAGGCCCAGGGGCAGCTGCGGCTCGCCGGTGTCCAGCTGGCTCGCGGCTTCGCCCGCCGACACCAGCAGGGGTGCCGGGTGGCCGCAGTTGACGAAGGTGACCGTGCCGTCGTCGTGGAACTCGGCGAGCACCGCGGTGACGAAGTCCTCGGGCCCGGCGACCGCCGTCACCACCGCGTCGAGGTCGGCGGCGACCCCGCTCAACGACTCCTGCACGAACGCCGCGCGACGGAAGGCGGCCAGCACCGTGGCAGCCAGCTGCACCGCCTCCAGTCCCTTGCCTCGTACGTCGCCGAGCACCACCCGCACGCCGAACGGCGTCTCGGTGACCTCGTACAGGTCGCCGCCCACCTTGGCGGCCTCGCTCGCCGAGACGTACCGCGCCGCGAACCCCACGGAGCCGACGGACTGCGGCATGGCCCGCAGCAGCGCCTGCTGGGCGGCGTCGGCGATCACGGTCATCCGGGAGAGGTCCCGCTCACGGCGCACCCGGATGTGGGCGGTGAGCACTGCCAGCGCACCGAGCAGGGCGCCCAGCCACAGCCGGACCGACCACTCGAGCGTGCCCAGGTTGTGGTTCCAGAAGCCGGAGAGCGCCGCCGTGGCGATCGCGACCACGGCGGTGACGGTGGTCATGCGCACACTCGCGTACACGCTGGCGACGACTGCAGCCATGGCGAACGAGCCGCTGAGCACCACGTCCGGCCCGAGGGAGAAGTCGAGCAGCACGACGAGGAGCAGGACCGCCAGCGGGAGGGACTGGCGCCACAGCGGGCCGGACCTGAGCACCGTGCGCCTCCTTGTCGACGCGGGCAGAGCCGCCCTGTGCCCCGAACCTATCCACGTGCGTGAGCCAGCGAGGTCCTTTGCCGCAACACCCCCCGAGCCTCACCCCGACGGACTAGTTGCCACGGCGACGGCAGCAGAACACTGGAGCGAAGCGGAGTTGGTCGCCATGACAACAGCTCCGGTATGCCGCCGAGCCAGGTCGCGGGCACCTCACCCCTGCGTGCCGACGCGGTGCCCCGCGCACAGCGTCTACGCCCAGCTCGCCCGTGGTCTCAGGGCAGAGTCGCGATCCGCGGCGCCAACTGGCTGAGGACCTGCTCGGTGAACTCGACGGGGTGGCGGTCGGGAAGGATCTGGATCTCGGCGACCCCGAGCCGGGCGTAGGTCTCGGCCTCGGTGAGGAAGGTGTTCGTGTCCCGGAGCGGTCCTCGGCTGTACATGACGGTCTTGCGGATGGCGTCGAAGTCGGTGCCTTCGGTGTCGCAGTGCGCCCTCAGCACCTCGAGCTTGTGGGCGACCTCCTCGACGCTGCGCGCGAAGAGGTTGCAGGCGTCGCCGTAGCGGGCCACGAGCCGCAGGGTCTTCTCCCCGCCGCCCCCGATCATGACCATCGGCCGTCTGCCGCCGAGCGGCGCTGGCATGCAGAGGGTCTCCTCGAGCTGGTAGTGCCGCCCGGTGTAGGGGGCCGTTGTCGTCGCTCCACATCTGGAGGCAGATCTGGACGGCCTCCTCCAGTCGCTCGAAGCGTTCTGCCACTGGTACCAACGGCACACCCAGGCCGAGGTGCTCACGCTCGTACCAGCCGGCGCCGATGCCGAAGAAGGCACGGCCGCCGGAGAGGACGTCCAGGGTCGCGACGATCTTGGCCAGCAGACCGGGGTGCCGGTACGTCACCCCGGTGACGAGCAGGCCAAGGGAGATCCGTTGGGTGATCGCCGCGACGTAGCCGAGGGTGGTGTAGCCCTCGAGCATGGGCTCGTGCGGCCCGCCGTTGCGGTGTTCCATCTGGAAGTAGTGGTCCATCGGAGTGAACGAGGAGAGCCCTCCCTCGTCGGCGAGGCGAGCGGTCTCCGCCAGCGTCGGCGCGATGAGCTCCGGCTCTGCCGGCCTCGAGAAGTTCCAGTAGTGCAGCCCGAGATCCATGGTGTCCTTTCGTTGGTGCTTTCCCGCGTCGTTGTCTTCTGGCGTCCAACGGGCACGCTCAGTTGTTCTTCACCTCGAAGGTGATCCACGAGTCCGCTGGCAGGTGCGGGTGGCCGGGCACCGCTCGGCGTTCCTCGGTCCAACCCGGGCCGTGGGCTGCCGCCACCTTGCGCCAGAAGTGCGTCGCGACGCTGTTGGTCTCCTGGAAGGCCACCTCCCAAGTACCGCGGAAGGTGGTCACTACGTGGTGGGCCAGGGCGGAACCTACTCCCGTCCCGCGCGCCGCGGCCACGACGAAGAAGCTGTTGAGGACGAACGGCTGACGCTCCAGGCTGCGGACGAAAGCGAAGCCCACGGGCGAGTCCCCGCAGGACGCCAGGAACGCTGCCCATCCCGGATCGGTCAGGGCCGCCTCCAACCGCTCGGAGCGGAAGGTGCCGTCGGTGCGTGGCAGGTCACCGCTGAACCGCGAGAGGTCGTGGCGGAAGAGCAGCCACAGGCGCTCGAGCACTGGGCGGTCCGCAGCGGCGGCGCGACGGACGGTCAGTGTCTGAAGGGAAGGGGACGGGGTGGGCGTGGAATCAGGCATGAAAAAAGCCTCCGCGTGCCGCGTAGTCGCGGACAGGGAGGCTTGCCTTCGGGTTGCAGGCTAGCAGTGCAGACGGCGAGTGCGCTGGGCCTCGGCCTGTGGGTGGCATTGCACGAATGCCTCGTGGTGCGGTTCGCGCTCCTCTACCTTCGAGTTGCCAGGTCGTGCTGGTCCAGCAGCAGGGCAAGGCAATGGCAGGGAAGTTCGAGCTCTACAAGGATTCCGGGGGCAAGTTCCGCTTCAGGCTCAAGGCGAGCAACGGTCAGGTGATCGCGGTGGGCGAGGCCTACGACAGCAAGGCGGCCGCCATGAGTGGAATCGAGTCCGTGAAGAAGAACGCCGGCAAGGCGACGGTGGACGACCAGACGAGCTGACCCACCGGCCTGGGATGACATAGGGGCGCCTCGGACCAACCGAGGCCCCCGCTCTCTGCGTGTCAGCCGCTCGGGTCAAGCCACTCATCGGAATGTATTAGCCCGTCGAGCCCATCAGGGGCCATCTTCTCCCCAGCTCCTATGCCCCAAGCGGTGGACGGTCCTAGCGTGCACCCACGGCCTCCCGGTGCGGTCGGTGAACGTCTGCAGCGGGGGCCGAGCCGAGCAGGGGGATTGTCATGGGCGCTGTCGCATCCGGTCGCAGGTCCCGACCGAAGAGTCTCCTCTTCCTTGTCGTCGTTGCGTTGGTGACCGCGGGTCTGAGCGTGCTTCCGGCGCGGCCAGCCAGCGCGGCCCCTTGCGACGTGCCGGTCGTCAGCCCTGTGGCCTGCGAGAACACCAAGCCCGGCAACCCCCAGAGCGAGTGGGACGTGACGGGTGCCGGCAGCAGCTCCATCCAGGGCTTTGCCACCGAGATGAGTGTCGACCAGGGAGAGACCGTCGGGTTCAAGGTGGACACGTCGGCGTCGTCGTACCGCCTGGACATCTACCGGATGGGCTACTACGGGGGCAACGGCGCCCGCAAGGTTGCGACAGTCACCCCCACCACGCTGAACAACCAGCCGAACTGCGTGACCCAGTCCACGACCGGGCTGGTCGACTGTGGGAACTGGACGCGCAACGCCTCGTGGACGGTGCCATCCGATGCGGTGTCCGGGATCTACTTCGCCAAGCTGGTCCGTACCGACGGCACTGCCGGCTCGAGCCACGTGTTCTTCGTGGTCCGCGACGACGACGGCAGGTCGGAGCTGCTCTTCCAGACGTCGGACACGACCTGGCAGGCGTACAACCAGTACGGCGGCAACAGTCTCTACACGGGCTCGCCCGCAGGACGTGCCTACAAGGTGAGTTACAACCGGCCCTTCACGACGCGGGGCGATGCCCCCGAGGACTGGGTCTTCAACGCTGAGTACCCGATGGTTCGCTGGCTCGAGTCCAACGGCTACGACGTCAGCTACACGTCCGGGATCGACACCGACCGGCGCGGTGCCGAGCTGCTCGAGCACCAGACGTTTCTCTCCGTGGGACACGACGAGTACTGGTCCGGTCAGCAGCGAGGCAACGTCGAGGCCGCACGGGCCGCCGGGGTGAACCTCGCCTTCTTCAGCGGCAACGAGGTCTTCTGGAAGACCCGCTGGGAGAACAGCATTGACGGCAGCGGCGCGCCGTACCGGACTCTGGTCAGCTACAAGGAGACCCATGCCAACGCGGTCATCGACCCTGCCGCCCCGACGTGGACCGGGACGTGGCGGGATCCGCGGTTCAGCCCGCCGGGTGACGGGGGCCGACCCGAGAACGCGCTGACCGGAACGATCTTCAAGGCCAACTGCTGCGCCATCGACATGCGGGTCGGAGCCGCCGACGGGAAGATGCGCTTCTGGCGCAACACCCGGGTCGCGTCCCTGGCCACCGGAGCGACCACGACCATCGGCAATGACATCATCGGCTACGAGTGGGACGAGGACAGCGACAACGGCCACCGGCCGCCCGGCGCGATCCGGCTGTCCGAGACCACGGGCAGCGGTGAGATGCTCCAGGACTACGGAAGCACCTATGCCGCTGGCAGCGCCACGCACGCCATGACCCAGTACCGGCATGCCAGCGGTGCGCTTGTGTTCGGGGCGGGGACGATTCAGTGGCCGTGGGCGCTGGACTCGAACCACGACCGTGGATCCGCGGCCGTCGACACAGCGGCTCAGCAGGCCACGATGAACCTCCTGGCCGACATGGGGTCTCAGCCGACTACGCGGCAGGCCGGCCTCACGGCGGCCACTGCCTCGACTGACGCGACCGCCCCGACATCGACGATCACTGCGCCGGCCAACAACGCGGTCGTCCCCGTCGGCAACCCAGTCACCGTCACGGGCACGGCCGCCGACAGCGGTGGCGGTCGGGTGGGCGGCGTCGAGGTGTCCACCGACAACGGCGCCACGTGGCGCCGCGCAACCGGGCGCGAGACGTGGAGCTACTCGTTCACGCCGTCCGCCTCCACCACCCTGCGCATCCGTAGCCGGGCAGCCGACGACAGCGGAAACCTGGAGGCTGCCTCCGCCGGGATCACGGTCACGGCTGGGACGGGTCCGACGACGTGCCCGTGCTCGATCTGGGCTGCGACGGCGGTGCCGGAGCGGACCGATCCGGACACGGCGTCGGTGGAGCTGGGGGTGCGGTTCCGTGCCGCGCAGGATGGGTTCATCACCGGGATCCGGTACTACAAGCCGAGTGTGTCGACCGGTACGCATGTCGGGTCGTTGTGGACGAACACCGGGACGCGGTTGGCGTCGGTGACGTTCACGAACGAGTCGGCCAGTGGGTGGCAGCAGGCGTTGTTCACCAGCCCGGTGCCGGTGACGGCGAACACCACCTATGTGGCGTCGTACTTCACCCCGTCGCGGTATGCCGTGAGCTCGGCCTACTTCGCTGCGGCGGCGACGACCCGTGGCCCGTTGACCGCGTTGCGGGATGGCACCGACGGCGGCAACGGCCTGTACCGGTACGGCTCGACGCCGTCCACGTTCCCGAGCGGGACGTACAACAGCGAGAACTACTGGGTCGACGTCGTCTTCCAGGACAACGACACCACCAAGCCGACTCTGTCGAGCCGGTCGCCGGCGGCGGGGGCGAGCGGGGTGGCGACCACGACGACGGTCACCGGCGTGTTTGACGAGGCGGTCAGCGCGGCCAAGGCCGAGCTGCGCACCGCGGCCGGGACGCTGGTCCCGGCCACCACCGCTTACAACACGACCACCCGCACCCTGACGTTGACCCCGAGCGCGGCGCTGGCCGCGTCGACGACGTACACGGCCACGGTCAGTGAGGCGGTCGACGGCGCCGGGAATGTGATGGACCCGGCCAGCTGGAGCTTCACCACCGCCGCGGCGGACACCACCAAACCGACGGTGACCAGCCGCACCCCGGCGTCCGGGGCCACCGGTGTCCCGGCCACCACGACGGTGACCGCGGTGTTCGACGAGGCGGTCACCGCAGCCAAGGCCGAGCTGCGTACCGCGACCGGGACCCTGGTGCCGGCGACCACGGCATACGCGGCGGCGACCCGCACCCTGACGTTGACCCCGTCGGCGGCGTTGGCGGCATCCACCACCTACACCGCCACGGTCAGCGAGGCCGTGGATGCGGCGGGGAACGTGATGGACCCGGTGACTTGGAGCTTCACGACGGCGGCGGCCGACACGACCAAACCGACGGTGACCAGCCGCACCCCGGCGTCCGGGGCCACCGGTGTCCCGGCCACCACGACGGTGACCGCGGTGTTCGACGAGGCGGTCACCGCAGCCAAGGCCGAGCTGCGTACCGCGACCGGGACCCTGGTGCCGGCGACCACGGCATACGCGGCGGCGACCCGCACGCTGACGTTGACCCCGTCGGCGGCGTTGGCGGCATCCACGACCTACACCGCCACGGTCAGCGAAGCGGTGGACGCGGCCAGCAACGTGATGGACCCGGCGAGCTGGAGCTTCACGACCGCCGCGGCCAGCGCGAACGGCTGCCCGTGCACCATCTGGGCAGGTACGGCGGTGCCGGATCGCACCGACGCGGACACCAACTCCGTGGAGCTGGGGGTGCGGTTCCGCGCCACGCAGGACGGGTACATCACCGGGATCCGGTACTACAAGCCGAGTGTGTCGACGGGGACGCATGTGGGGTCGCTGTGGACCAACACCGGAACCCGGCTGGCCACCGTCACCTTCACCAACGAGTCCGCCAGTGGGTGGCAGCAGGCGTTGTTCAC
Organism: uncultured Actinomycetota bacterium; assembly: GCA_963730585.1. Lineage (GTDB taxonomy): Bacteria > Actinomycetota > Actinomycetes > Actinomycetales > Dermatophilaceae > Pedococcus_A. The sequence continues at coordinate 778,799 of CAVSSL010000010.1, forward strand.
CAGTCCGGTCCCGGTCACCGCGAACACGACGTATGTGGCGTCGTACTTCACCCCGTCGCGGTATGCGGTGAGCTCGGCGTACTTCGCGACCGCGGCGACGACGCGGGGCCCGTTGACTGCGTTGCGCAACGGCACCGATGGTGGGAACGGGTTGTACCGGTACGGCTCGACCCCGAGCACCTTCCCGACCGGGACGTACGACAGTGAGAACTACTGGGTCGACGTCGTCTACCAGGACAGTGACACCTCGAAGCCGACGCTGACCAGCCGGACCCCGGCCGCCGGGGCGACCGGGGTGCCCACGACCACGACGGTGACGGCGGTGTTCGACGAGGCGGTCACCGGTGCGAAGGCGGAGTTGCGCACCGCAGCCGGCACCGTGGTGCCGGCGACGACGGCGTATGCCGCGGCGACGCGGACGTTGACCCTGACCCCGAGCGCGGCGTTGGCCGCGTCGACCAGCTACACCGCGACGGTCAGTGATGCGGCGGATGCGGCGGGGAACGTGATGGTCCCGGTCAGCTGGAGCTTCACGACGGCGGCGGCGGACACGACCAAGCCGACGCTGACCAGCCGGACCCCGGCGTCCGGGGCCACCGGTGTCCCGACCACGACGACGGTGACGGCGGTGTTCGACGAGGCGGTCACCAGTGCGAAGGCCGAGCTGCGCACCGCAGCCGGGACCCTGGTGCCGGCGACCACGGCATACGCGGCCGCGACCAGGACGCTGACGTTGACCCCGTCCGCGGCGTTGGCCGCGTCGACCAGCTACACCGCCACGGTCAGTGATGCCGTGGACGGGACCGGGAACGTGATGGACCCGGTCAGCTGGAGCTTCACCACCGCGGCGGCGGACACGACCAAACCGACGGTGACCAGCCGGACCCCGGCGTCCGGAGCGACCGGGGTGCCCACGTCGACGACGGTGACGGCGGTGTTCGACGAGGCGGTCACCGCTGCGAAGGGGGAGCTGCGCAACGCCGCAGGCACCCTGGTGCCGGCGGCCACGGCATACGCGGCCGCGACCAGGACGCTGACGTTGACCCCGTCCGCGGCATTGGCCGCGTCGACGACGTACACGGCCACGGTCAGTGAGGCCGTGGACGGGGCCGGAAACGTGATGGACCCGGCGAGCTGGAGCTTCACGACCGCCGCGGCCAGCGCGAACGGCTGCCCGTGCACCATCTGGGCAGGTACGGCGGTGCCGGATCGCACCGACGCGGACACCAACTCCGTGGAGCTGGGGGTGCGGTTCCGCGCTTCGCAGGATGGGTTCATCACCGGGATCCGGTACTACAAGCCGAGTGTGTCGACGGGGACGCATGTGGGGTCGTTGTGGACGAACACCGGGACACGGTTGGCACAGGTGACGTTCACCAACGAGTCGGCCAGTGGCTGGCAGCAGGCGTTGTTCACGTCGCCGGTGCCGGTGACGGCGAACACGACGTACGTGGCGTCGTACTTCACCCCGTCGCGGTATGCGGTGAGCTCGGCGTACTTCGCCACGGCGGCCACGACCCGTGGCCCGTTGACCGCGCTGCGCGACGGAACCGATGGCGGGAACGGGCTGTACCGGTACGGTTCGACGCCGAGCACCTTCCCCAATGGCTCGTACAACAGCGAGAACTACTGGGTCGACGTCGTCTTCCAGGAGTCGGCCGAGGACAACACCGCACCTGCGGTGATGGACCGTTCGCCGGCTCCTGACGCGGTGGGGGTGCCCACGGGGACGACCGTGACGGTCACGTACAGCGAAGCCGTCAAGTCCGGTTCGGCGACCGTGGAGCTGCGCGGTCCCGGCGGGGCGCTCGTGGCGGGCACCACGGCATACGACCAGGGGTCGAGCCGGGTCGTCTTCACCCCGAGCTCCGCGCTGCAGGCGACGACGACCTACAGCGTCCGGGTGGAGGGTGCAGCCGATGCCGCCGGCAACGTGGCGGCCCCGGTCACGTGGTCCTTCCAGACGGCTGCACCGCCGCCCCCGCCGCCCGACCAGGGGCCGGGCGGTCCGATCGGCGTGGTGACCAGCAGCACCAACCCGTCGTCGACCTACCTCGCCGAGATCCTGCGGGCCGAGGGCCTCAACGAGTTCTCGACGCTCACGACGACGGCGCTGACGGCCTCCGGGCTGTCCGGCTACGCGGTCATCGTGCTCGGCGATGTCCCGGTGACGGACGCCCACGTCACGGCTCTCCGGGACTGGGTCACCGCGGGTGGAAACCTCATCCTGATGAAGCCGGACAGCCGCTTCAACGGCTTGGCCGGACTCACCGCCCAGACCGGCACCGTGAGTGAGGGCTACATCGCGGTGAATGCCGCCACGGCGCCCGGCGCCGGCATCACGACCGAGACCATGCAGTTCCACGGTGCCGCGAACCGCTACTCGCTGTCGGGTGCCACCGCCATCGCCGGCCTGTACTCCTCGGCCACCGCGTCCACGGGGCAGCCGGCCGTGACGTGGACGTCCGTGGGCACGAACGGCGGTCAGGTGGCCGTCTTCGCCTACGACCTCGCCCGGTCGGTGATCCAGACACGCCAAGGGAATCCGGCATGGGCTGGGCAGAACCGCGACGGGCTCTCGCCGAACCGCAGCAACGACCTCTTCTTCGGCGGCTCGGCCACCGACTGGGTCAACCTGAACAAGGTGCGGGTCCCGCAGGCCGACGAGCAGCAGCGCCTGCTGGCGAACCTGATCACGGTGATGACCCAGGACCGGTTCCCCGTGCCACGTTTTTGGTACTTCCCCGACCGACACAAGGCGGTCGTGGTGGCGACCGGTGACGACCACGGCAACGGCGGCACGGCGGGGCGCTTCGACCGGTACCGCTCGGCGAGTGCGACCGGGTGCTCCGTCGCAGCGTGGGAGTGCCCACGCTTCAGCTCGTACATCTACCCGTCCACTCCGTTGAGCAACTCCCAGGCCGCGTCGTACGACCAGCAGGGCTTCGAAGTCGGCCTGCACCCGCAGAACGGGTGCTCGAACTTCACGTCCCTGAACGCCCTGTTGGGGTCCTACAGCTCAGACCTGGCCGACTGGCGCGCGAAGTACTCGAGCCTCGCCTCGCCGAAGACCAGCCGGTTCCACTGCATCGTGTGGAGCGACTGGGTCTCCCAGCCCAAGGCGGAGCTCGCGAACGGCATCCGGCTCGACACGAACTACTACTTCTACCCGGGGTCGTGGGTCGCGGACCGGCCGGGCTTCATGACGGGCTCCGGCATGCCCATGCGGTTCACGGACACCGACGGCTCGATGATCGACGTCTACCAGGCCGCCACCCAGATGACCGACGAGTCCGAGCAGAGCTACCCCTTCACCCCGGACAGCCTGCTCGACGGCGCCCTCGGGACGGACGGCTACTACGGGGCCTTCACGGCGAACGTGCACACCGACAACGCGACCACCTTCGAGGACACCCAGCTGCTCGCCTCGGCGCAGAGCAGGGGAGTGCCCGTCATCACGGGCCGCCAGCTCCTCACCTGGTTGGACGGGCGGAACGGCTCCTCGTTCAGTGGTCTGTCCTGGTCGGGCGACACCATGTCGTTCACGATCGCCACGGGGGCAGGGTCGTCCGGGCTGACCGCGATGCTGCCGACCACGGGCCCCGGAGGGCGGGTACTCAATGCCATCAGTGCCGGTGGCACCCCGGTGACCTTCACCCGGATGACGGTCAAGGGCCAGGAGTATGCCGTGTTCCCGGCCAGGGCGGGTGCTCACCAAGCCACGTACGTGGCGGCCGCCGCCCCGGCGCAGCCCACCTCGACCCAGATCGCCTCGGTCACGGAGGAATCGGCGGTGCTGACCTGGTCGACGGCGACCCCCGCCACATCCACGGTCGAGCTGGGGACCGCACCGGACGCCCTTCAGCCGGTGAGCACCGTGGCGGGCCGCACGACGAGCCACCGAGTCGAGCTCGACGACCTGAGGCCGGGCACGACCTACTACGTGCGGGTCGGGTCGGCATCGCCGGCCGGTTCGCCCGGAGGCACACCGTCGGGCGGCGGGGGAGTGCAGAGCTTCCGAACCCCTGCGGCGGACGCCGCAGCGCCGGCCATCACGGGGGCTCGGGCGTTCTCCCTTCCCGACGGCACCGCCCGCGTCACGTGGACGACGAGCGAGCCGGCCAGCTCGCGTGTCGAGTTCGGACGAAGCCAGGGAAACCTCACCGAGGCGCGCCTCGACGACGCGCTGGTCCGCAAGCACGACGTGGTCCTGACCGGACTGGCCGCGGGCAGCACCTACTGGCTGCGGGTCTCCTCCGAGGACGGCGCCGGCAACCGAGCTGTGGGCAACGTGCCGGTCCGGCTCCAGACGGCACTGCCGGGGGTTGCCATGCAGACCGCGCAGGAGTACCGCACGGGCTCGGTCAGTGGACGCCTCACGGTCAGCGACAACGGGTTCGGCGCCCTGACCCTGCCGCGGGGTGGCTCCGGTGGGTACATCTCGCCGGTGCTCGACGCGCGGCAGAAGGTCGACTGGCTCAGGGCCGTCGTCCGGCCCGAGCTGCCAGCCGGCGCGACGATGACCCTGCGGGTCCGATCCGGCAGCACCCCCGAACCCGATGGCTCCTGGTCGAACTGGCGCGCGGTCGCCGGGGACGGCGCGTCGGTGGGAGGCGGGGGCCGCTTCCTGCAGTACCGACTCGAGCTGTCCGCGCCGTCGGGATCCTCGGCGTCCGTCACCGCCGTCGGGTTCACCCACAGCGGTCAGCTGCCCGTGCCTGACCGCGAGCTTCGGCACTAGCGAGGTCTCGCGGCAGGACTCAGCGGGCGCTCAGAGGCGGACGACCATCTTCCCCGTGTTGTCGCCACGCAGGACTCCGAGGAACGCGTCGACCGCGTTCTCGAACCCGTCGACCGTCGTCTCCCGCAGCGACAGCGCACCGTCCGCGAGCCACTCGGCCGCACGCTCGGCATACTCGCCTGCGAGGTCGTAGTGGTCGCCCACGAGGAAGCCCTCGATGCGGCCACGGGTCTGGATGAGGCGTGCGAGGTTGCGCGGGCCGGGCGCCGGCTCGGTGTTGTTGTAGACCGAGATCATCCCGCACACGGCGACGCGCCCGCCCAGGCGCAGCGACCCGATGGCCGCCTCGAGGTGGTCGCCGCCGACGTTGTCGAAGTAGACGTCGATGCCGTCGGGGGCGAGCTCGCGCAGCGCCTCGGACGGTCGCTGTTCGCGGTACGAGAAGGCCGCGTCGAACCCGAGCTCGTCGGTCAGGTGGCGCACCTTCTCGGGGGAGCCGGCGCTGCCGATGACCCTGCTGGCGCCCAGCGCCTTGGCGATCTGTCCGACGGCGCCACCGACTGCGCCCGCCGCACCCGAGACGAAGACGACGTCGCCCTCGCGCAGGTCGGCGACCCGCTTCAGACCGGCGTATGCCGTGAGGCCGGTCATGCCGAGCACGCCCAGGTAGGCGGAGGCGGGGGCGGCGTCGACGTCGACGAGCCGGGCGTGCTTGGCCTCGACCACGGCGACCTCCCGCCAGCCGAGGGCGTGCAGGACGTGGTCACCTTTCTCGAAGCCATCGGCGCGTGACTCCTCGACGACACCCACTGCGCCACCGGTCATCGCCTCGCCCACGGCGTAGGGCGCGGCATACGACTTGGCCGCGCTCATCCGACCGCGCATGTACGGGTCGACGGAGAGCACCTCGTTGCGCACCCGGATCTGGCCGTCAGCCAGGTCGGGCACGTCGCTCGCGGCGAGCTCGAAGTTCTCCGGCGTCGGCCAGCCGGTCGGGCGGGCGGCGAGCCGCCACTCGCGGGGTGCGGTGGTGGTGGTCGGGGCGTCGGTCATGGGTGACCTCCTGGGTTGGTTCGGGGGAGTGGTTCCGTTTGCGCAACAACCGGGGTCTCTGCGTGTATGCCGTGAGCCTCCTCACCCGGGTAGGCGCCAGCGAGCGCCTCGCCGCCACTCTGGTCGGCGAGGCGCTCGCTGGATGCTCAGGCGAGCGTCGCGGTGTCGATGACGAAGCGGTAGCGCACGTCGGAGGCGAGCACGCGCTCGTAGGCCTCGTTCACCTTGTCGGCCGAGATGACCTCGACCTCGGCACCGATGTCGTGCTGGGCGCAGAAGTCGAGCATCTCCTGCGTGAGGGCGATGCCGCCGATCATCGAGCCGGCGTAGGAGCGCCGGGCGCCGATGAGCGAGAACACGTTCAGGCTCAGCGGCTCGGCAGGGGCGCCGACGTTGACGAGCGTGCCGTCGACGGCGAGGAGGCCGAGGTAGGCATCGACGTCGATCTTGGCGCTGACCGTGTTGACGATGAGGTCGAACCGGCCGGCGAGCTGCTCGAAGGTGCCCGGGTCCGAGGTCGCGAAGTAGTGGTCGGCCCCGAGCCGCAGGCCGTCCTCCTGCTTCTTCAGCGACTGCGACAGCACCGTCACCTCGGCGCCGAGGGCGTGGGCGATCTTGACGGCCATGTGGCCCAGGCCGCCGAGCCCGACGATGGCCACCTTCTTGCCGGGGCCGGCGTTCCACTTGCGCAGCGGCGCGTAGGTGGTGATGCCGGCGCACAGCAGCGGCGCTGCGGCGGCCGGGTCGATGCTCTCCGGGACGGAGAGGACGTAGTCGGCGTCCACGACGACGTGGGTGGAGTAGCCGCCCTGGGTGGTGGTGCCGTCGCGGTCGGTGCCGGCGTACGTGCCGACCATGCCGTCGGCGCAGTACTGCTCGTCACCGTTGCGGCAGTTGGTGCACTCGCCGCACGAGTTGACCATGCAGCCGACTCCGACGCGGTCACCGACCTGGTGGCGGCTCACGTCGGGCCCCACCTCGGTGACGACGCCGACGATCTCGTGGCCCGGGACGACCGGGAACGGCTGCGGGCCCCAGTCGCCGTTGACCGTGTGGATGTCGGAGTGGCAGATGCCGGCGTACTGGATCTCGATGAGGACGTCGTTCGGTCCGACGTCTCGTCGCTCGATGGTGGTCGGGGCCAGGGGCTGACCGGCGGCAGGGGCGGCGTAGGCGTTCACGCGCATGGGGGAGGTTCTCCTTGGGTTGGGGGAGTGGGTGTTCAGGTCGTTGGTCTGGGCTGGTGGTGGTGACGCGGTCAGCTCACTGGCGGCGCCGCGGCATACTCCTCGTCGGTCACCGGCGTCAGCCAGTGCACGACGTCGTGGTCCTCGTCGCCCTCGTTGATGGCGAGGTGGACCATGAGCCGGTTGGGTGCGGCGCCGTGCCAGTGCTCCTCGTCGGCCTCGAACAGCACGCGGTCGCCGGGGCGGATGACCTCGATGGGTCCGCCCCGACGCTGGCACAGCCCGAGGCCCTCGGTGACGAACACGGTCTGGCTCAGCGGGTGACGGTGCCAGTGGGTGCGGGCACCGGGCATGAAGTGCACGAGGTTGGCGGTCACCCGGGAGGGCGACGGGGCAGCGGCCACGGCGTCGATGTAGACGTCTCCGGTGAACCAGTCGGCTGGTCCCTTGACGGTGTCCGCCGAGCTGCGAGTGATCTGCACGGGTTCTTCCTTCCTGACAGGCCCTTCGGCCTGTCTCGTGGCGTGCCTGACCTGCGGACCTCTTCGGCTCCGCCGCACGGCATCGTGGGGTTACTGCTTCTTGGCCTGCTTGAGCTCGTCGGCCAGGACGCGGGCCTCCTGGGACAACAGGTCGGCTCGTTCGGCATCGCCGGCGTCCACCGCGTGCCAGTAGTCGATCTTGAGCCGGACGTACCGCTGGCGCACAGCGAGGTGCTTTGCCTCGAGTGCCAGCCGACGTTCCTGCTCTGCGAGCAGCTCGATCTGGTCGGCTGCAGCAGAGGGACCGAGCTGCCCGTTCGCCACGTACTGACGCATGTCACTGACAGACATGCCCGTGGCGGCGAGACACGCGACCCACATGAGCTGGTCGAGGTCGGCCTCGTCGTAGACGCGGTGCCTGCTGCTGGCACCGCGGCTGATCGGCGCGATGACCCCGATGGTCTCGTAGTAGCGCAGCGTGCTGGCCGGTAGCCCGGTCAGCGCGGCCGCTTCCTTGATCGTGTAGCTCTGTTGGGTCGTCCGTGCACTCACCTCTACGACGGTAGGAACTTCAAGTACTTGAAGTCAAAGTCGTGCGGGACGGCATCCTTCTCGCGTGCCGCGGACCGTGAAGCCCTTGGGGTTGTCCCCTCAGGGCGCGGAAATCGTGGAGAGGCCCTTGACTGACGGGACGCGGTCTCCGTCATCGGCATCAAGTGAGGCGAGTTGAACCGATGAGAAATCGCGTCCCCACCAGTCCATCCGCAAGTAAGAGAACCGGCTCTCCCGCTCAGCTCCGCCCAACATTGGAGGCACAGCAATGACCAGACTGACGCCCTACCTCTCCTTCCCGGGTACAGCGCGACAGGCGCTGACCTTCTACCAGGAGGTGTTCGGTGGCGAGCTGGTGCTGAACACGCTGGCCGACTTCGGACGTGACGACGGACCGGCCGAGGCCATCGCGCACGGAATGCTGCAAGGCCCCGTGGAGCTGTTCGCCTCCGACGCAGCCGACGGCCAGCCCACCGTGCGCCTCGAAGGGGTGTTGTTCTCCCTGTTGGGCACCGCCGACCCGGCGACGCTCGAAGCATGGTTTGCCGGGCTGAGTGAGGGTGGCGTCGACATCGATCCGCTGCAACTGAGGCCGTGGGGCGACCACGACGGGCAGGTCACAGACCGGTTCGGCGTGCGTTGGCTCATCGGATATCAGGGCTGACCTCTTACTGACGCGCAGACGCCTGTCAACGGTGTCTCGGGTCATCGCGGTGGTGCCCCCGGCAGGATGTCGAACCTGCGACACCGCGCTTTGCGGGGTCCGACCTGGGCTCGGCTGCGGCACGAATATGATTGTGGCGCAAGGCTTTTTGTCCTGCTGTATGCCGGGCGGTTCTGGCTGTTTCAGACCCTGCGGGCACCTCTCAGGTACCTGACTACTCAGTCTGGCTGGTTGCGCTCACGCATGTGGCGACGCCAATACATGAGCAAGGTGAAGGTGACGACGGCTGCGGCCACTGCGGCCATCGTGGTGAGGTTCACCCCGTCTCTTCGCAAGCTGACCAGGCTGACAATGATGAGCAGCAGGTTGGCGCCCAGAAGCGCCCACTCATTGAGCTCCTGTCGTCTGCCGCCCTTGTCCGCCACGATGTCAGTATCCGGGACACCTCATTGGACCCTGTCCGTTTTCGACGAGGCCAGCACCCTCGAGATGGCCACACCTAGCCGGGCGGGGAGTGGAGCGCAGGGTCGGCGGCGGAGCCCCACAGGTTAAGACTTGGTTGGTGCGGCCGACCTGGCGGCCTGCTCGATCTTCGCGCAGTAGGTTGCACGGGCTTCCTCGTCGATCGGCTTCTCGTTTTCGGCGCGCACCCCGGTCCGGCCGTCGACGCCCTCGCGCAGGATATCGGCGTGCCCGGCATGCCGGATGGACTCGCCGAGGACATGGACCATGATGGCGAACAGGTTCGTGTTGGGATACGGCTCCGGCCACCACGGCACGTGGCCGGGGGCGTCGAGGGGAAGCTCGTTGATCGTCGCGTCCGAGTGTTCCCACGTGCGCCGGTAGAACCCGATGATCTGATCGCGGGTCTCGTCCTCGGTCGCCCACAGATCGCTGCCGTTGTAGTCCTGCCAACGGGGCAGCGGTTCCGGGGAAGGGCGGTCGAAGACCTCGCCGAAGTACCTGGCCTCGACGGTGGCCACGTGTTTGACCAGGCCGAGGAGGTTGGTCCCGGTCGCTGTCAAAGGTCGGCGGGCGTCGTATTCGGACAAGCCGTCGAGTTTCCAGAGCAGCGCCTTGCGGTCCCGCCGCAGTCTCCCGTGCAGGTTGTCTTTCGCGAATTCATCGATCATGCGGCATGAGCCTGCCATGGGCTGCTCGTGGTCTAAAGATCCAGATCGGTCAACGGCGCACCCGATAGCGCAGGTGAAGCACCCGGTTGCCCTGAATCACCACGTCGGGATCCTCCAACAGGTGCTGTGCGTGGACCGACCCGAAGTAGCGCTTGCCGGATCCGAACACGACGGGTACGACGTCCATGCGCACCTCGTCGACCAGACCCGCGGCAAGCATTTGGCCACCGACGTCACCAGCGGCGACCTCGACGATGCGGTCACCCGCAAGCCCTTGCGCCTTGGCCATGGCTGCCTCGACGCCGTCGACGAAGTGAAACGGCGCCTCGGGGTCCCAGCCCTCGGGCTGCGGCCGGTGCGACACGACGACCACGTGGTCGATCCCGCTCGGAGGCTTCCCGCCCCAGCCGTCCGTCAGGTCGAAGACGTGGCGGCCGACGAGTGTCGCCCCGATCTGGTCCCAGTACGGCCGGGTGTAGTCGTAGGACGTCTGCGACACCTTCACCTCGCCGCTCTCGTCCAACGGGACGTCACCGTTGGACAACCAGTCGAACAGCGGTCCGGGCTGGTCATGCTCGTCCGCGATGAAGCCGTCCACCGACACCGAGCTGTACATGACTACTCTGCCCATCGGACGCTCCTCTGCCTTGGGATGCCTTCAGGTTAGAGCTTCGTGAGCTGTCGCCCTTGTGGAAATCAATCGGCCGGCAGCGGGCAGCTGTCCAGCACGTGGCCGGGATGTTCGCGCAGGAACCGCCGCCGGACTTCGACGTACCGGGTCGGCGCGAGCCCGGTGAACGCTCGGAACTCGTGGCCGAAGTGGGCCTGGTCGAAGTACCCTGCGCCACCGACGAGGTCGCCCCAGTCGACCGGTCCGGCGGGGTCAAACGTGTGGTGCCCCCGGCAGGATTCGAACCTGCGACACCCGCTTTAGGAGTCCGACCTTTGCCCCGGACGTCGCTCGGATTCCATTGTGCCGCAATGGTTTCGGCGATCTGCTCTATGCGAGGTGGTTGCGGCTGTTTTCAGGCCTGCGGGCACCTCTCGGGTACCTGTACGGGTTTGGCCTCGTGTGGCTGTCGCCGGTCTTGTTAGGCGTCAGGCTTGGTGACGTACAGGCCGCGTCCAACCCTGTCGATCCGGCCCCTCTGCCAGAGGTCGTACGTCGTCACTTGGACTTCCATCTTGGGGTCTTCCCTGCCGAGTTTCTGAAGCTCGGCCCAGATCTGGACGGGGCGCATAGGACTTCCACTCTGGCGCAACACCCACTCGATCGCCTTGGTGCGTTCGAGGGACTTGACGCCATTGGTATCGCCCTGGGGGGTGCCCTGGGAGTCCCAGATGAGTCTGTCGAGCTGGTCAAGGATGGACACCATTTGTGCGCGGATGGCCAGAAGTTCAGTGCCAGGATCCATGAATATATGATCCAACGTAAATACCAAAGATTGCAAGGCCCTGGGATCGCCTGGCGTCGGCGTCTTGGAGGCATTGCTCCCGGCGCGGGCCTAGGCAGTGATCGGGCTTTGCCCCGCTGGGTCGTGACCGGCTGCGTTGCCGGTACGCAAGGCAGGCGCATGGGTCTGAGGATCTGCGGCAAAGAGCGAGCGCCCTCCGGCAGGGGGGACAGTCGGAGGGCGCTCGGTGCGCAGCGGACCGGGGTGGGGGGACCCCTACGGGCGTATGCCTCGCGCTGCGGCGCCCATGCTACGGCACCGATGGAAGCGCATACAACATCTGGGCCGCTGCCATGCCTACGGTGGTGGTGGCGGCGGATCCGCAGGGGTCTTCTGCCCGCCAGGGGGCGCGCCACTCCGCGGCTTCCCAGCCGTCCATGATGTAGATCCGCTCGTGGGCGACCTTGTCGCCCCTGAACTCCAACAGGTTCACGGTGTAGGTCCAGGGTTTTCCGTCGTAGCTGATGAGGTTCTCCACAACCACCAAGTCGTCGCGGTGGGTGATTCGTCGGGTGTGGAACTTGAGGGCGGCTGGGTACTGCTTGCGCCATGTTTTGAAGTTCTCCACGCCTTCGAACCGTTCACCGGACTGGGGGAACTCCAGTACCGCGTCGTCGTGGTAGATCTCGTGGGAGGTGTCGTAGTCCTTGCCCTCGTACTCCCAGTGACGACGCAGGGCCAGCAGCAGGTCCTTCTCGTCGAGCATGGCCTACCTCCTGAGGCCGGCAGAACAGATCCAACTTCAGTGTTCGCCAGCGACGAGGGCCTTGCCTCCCGCCAAAGGGTGACCACGAAGACCTTGGGCGGGGCTGGTCGTCTCCACGCGGGTCTGCGCAGTGACCGTGAAGGGGGACGCTGGGCGGTGAGCGGCTGCGATGCCGGCACGGAAGCCAGGCCCACGGGTATGAGGAGCCAGCCGGGCCGGAACGTGAGGGCTGGGGCTTGCGGCAGCCAGGCAC